>JAJVIO010000019.1:0-44923 GCA_022071975.1 Planctomycetota bacterium | reverse complement strand
GGCGGGGGCAGATCCCCAGCTAGGCAGCGACGTAGTGTTCTGGTGCTACGCAAGCGACCGTTTGCTGGACGCGCTGATGAGTGGCGGCGGACGCGAATACTATTTCGAGGCGCTGGAGCTCTGCGAGCTGCGCATCAGCCTCGGACGCTTCCTCGACGCGGACTTCCACACCCGCCATGCGCAGGCCCTGGCAGGCGTGACCGCCATGTACAACGACCTGAAGCTGGTGCAGCTGATCGACAAACCGGAGCGCGCGGCAGAGTTCGACGCCATGAATCTGGGCCTGCTGGCCGAGCGCGAAGACGAATACCGCAAGCGCGCGGGCCAGGCCCTGCTGGACGGCACCGCCGTGGGCCTGCGTAACGGCGCACTGGACCTCCGCCGCGCGCCATGGCCGGTAGTGCTGGACCTGCCCAACTGGGCCGAGATCGAGTCCGCGCTCAAGGCGCCCCCGGGCGGCAGCGCAGAATCCCTCTACGACCAGTTGATCCTGCTGGTGGGCGTGACGGACGGCAGCCCCGCCTGGCAGGCTGGATTGCGCCGCTACGACAATATCCTCAGCGTGAACGGAACGGCCGTGAACAGCACCCAGGATTTCATGGGCGCCTGGGGGCCAATCCCCGAGGGGGAGGAAGTGGTGATCAAGGCCCGGCGCTTCGTGCTGAAGGACGGCAACCCGCAGCCCTTGGTCGGCAACGATGGCAAGCCGGTGCTGGACCAGCAGGGTTTCGTGACCTGGCAATCCGAGGAGTTCGAGGTGAAGGTCAAGCGCGGCTTCCTGGGCATCAACCTCGGACAAGGTTTCGTGCCGCCGCGCTTCGCGCGTTAGCGGCTACCACTCCAAGGGTTTGCCGACCAGGGCGTCGACCACCACCACACGCGTGCTGGCGCGGCTGCGCGACTTCAGGTGCAGGTTCCATACCGGCAAGAACACCAGCTGCACCTTCTTGGGCGTCGCCTTGAAGCGGCGCTTGAAGCTTTCCTTGATCACGTCGTCGCTCTTGCGGTTGCGCAACTCTGCCTCGTGCAGCTTCACCTCGGCGGGGCGCTTCTCCTCGAAGGTGACAGCGCCGTCGAAGTCCACAATGCGGCTGGCGTACTCCTCGGGGCGTTCCTCGAGGCGGATGCCTGTGCCCGGGTCGAAGATCACGATCTTCAAGTTCTCCGGGTGCAGGTAGATGTTGTCCAGCATCTCGTCGTGGCGCGGGCCGAACAGCCGCTTCAGGAACATGCGGGTAACCTTCTCGGTGAAGCTGAGCTGGATCACCAGCCGGTGGTCGATCTCGACGTGGTCGAGTTCCTCGTCGTCGCCGATCATGCCGAACAGGCTGGCGCTGCGGCGCACCTCGCGCGCGGCGCGTTCGGCGTCGTTGCTGCTGACGCGCGACACGATCACCGGCACCAAACGTTCCAGCCCCAGGTCCGGGCGAAGGCCGGATGCCACCGAGTAGTAACGGTTTTCGCGCCCAACCTTGAACTTCTTCGCGCGCTTGGCGGCCAGCAGCCGCATCAGTCGGCCGCGCGCCGCGGCTTCGCCGATGCCGGCCTTGGCGGCGAATTCTTTAGTGGACATGGATGCCGCTTTTCTCAGCACCTTGTCGGTCTCTTCGATCTCCGGGTCCACCTGCAGCGTTGCGGTGGAACTGGGGCCGACGACCGGCTCGTCAGGCGGCAGCTCATCCTCTTCTTCTTCCTCCACCGCCGGCTCCGGCAGGTCCTCCAGTTGCTGCAGCGTCTGTTCTTCGCCCAGCGTGTGCTCCAGCTCGATGAAGCGCTCCCGCACGGTCTCCGCCTCGGATTCGCTCTCCGGGTCGCTGCTCTGCCAGGGCCGGTCCATCAGCTCTTCGATGCGCTCGTCGTCCAGCGTTTCGTGCTTCGTGTACAGCCAGCGGCACTGCAGCCGGTGGGTCTGCTTGAAGTTGTCGGGGCTGATCAGCACGAACTGGCCGGGCTTCTGGCTCGGCAGCTCTTCCATGATCGCGTCCACGTGCACCGGGTCCAGCGACTTCACCGTGGGCTGCACCTTCTTCATGTCCTGGCGCGTGGTCAGGCGCCCGATCGCCCAGGTGCCGAACTGCGCCATCGCCTTGTAGTCCACGTCGGCCGGGTTCTGCGTCGCCATCAGGCAGCACACCCCGTACTTGCGCGCCTGCTTGAACAGCAGGCTCAGGGCCGGTTTGCAGGCGGGTTTGCGCACCGGCGGGATGAACGGCGCCACCTCGTCGATGTAGAACATCGCCTGCGGATCCTGGCTTGGATTGCGCAACATCCACGTGTAGAGCCGCTCGACCAGCGCCGCGACGAAGAACTCTTTATCTTCCTGGCTGTGCAGGGTGTTCAGGTAGATCACGCTCAAGCGCGTCTTGCCCGGCTCGGCGGCCGCGTTGTCGCCCAGCCCCAGCAGCAGCTCGATGTCCAGCGCCAGCCCCTCATGGAAGAGCAGGCGGCGCGCCCCCACATCGAGCCGCGCCAGCTTCTGGCAGGCGTGGTCGATCTTCTTGACGTCGAGGTAACGGCCGAACTCCTCTTTGCTCGCGTCGTCCAGGTGCAGCAGGTAGCTGGTGAAGTCGTCCAGGTTGCGCGGGAACTTGCCGGCCTTGAGCAGGCGGCTCAGCGCGTTGTCGAGCACGGCCACCAGGCCGGCGCCGTCGTCGCTATCGAGGTCATAGCCGAGCAGGCTGACCACCATGGTGGCGATGCTGGTGATGGCGTACACGCGGTCGCGCGTCGGCAGGCTGCCAACGTCGATGGCCATGGGGTCGGCCGAAAGCGCGATGCCCTTGCGGCTGGCCGGGGTGAAGATGACAGGGTCGATCTTTGCGGCGAATTCGGCGGCGAGCGCCGGGTCCACGCCCTTTTCGCGCAGGAACTCGGGGTTGTCGGCGTTCAGCGCCAGGCTGCACAAGTCGCCCTGGGGGTCCACGCAGATGGCCGGCAGGCCGTGACGGATCATCTCTTCGGTGATGACCTTGCAGAACACGGTCTTGCCGGAGCCGCTGCTGCCCAGCGCCATCACGTGACGCAGCAGCGAGTCGGGCTTGAGGTACAGTGGCGCAGACTCAGGCGCGGTGCGGTCAAACCCAATGAAGAAGTCAGCCATGGCGCGTGTTTACCAAAAGCCCGTTGGGCGGTGAACAGCCGCGAGGGTATGGAATTGTGTATCCGCGTCGTTGAATTCCAATAACTGCAATGCCACGCGGAGGCGCAAAGACGCCAAGACCTTGACGCGGCTGGAGCCGTTCCAGCCCATGGGTATCAGGCCACGAAAACACAAAAACACCAAAGGTACTGCTCACGAGACAGCTGCCCGCCCGGTCAGAGCTCTTTGTGGCCTTGCCTTTTGTGTTTTCGTGTTTTCGTGGCCCCAACCGCATCGGCTGTTGGAGGCCCGTGCGCGCCAAAGTCTTTGCGACCGAGCGCCATGGCGTGAGGCTTGCAGTTGCCGCCGCCAAAAACAAAGGGCGCCCGTGGGGCGCCCTTGTGCTTGGTTGAGGAAGCTACTCGTGGCCGTGGCCGTCGGACTCGATGGGTTTGACCGTGAGCGGGTGGTCCTTGCGGTACTCGGTAATGTTGTGCTGGTAGATTGCGGAGTCCATCAGTATGTAGCCGACCATCCAGGCCACGAAGGCCAGTGAGCAAACCAGAATCCAGAAGTTGAAGCGTTTGTCGTAGCGCAGGTGCATGAACCACAGCGCCACGATGCTGGCCTTCACGCAGGCAATGCCCAGCGCGCCCACGATGTTCATGCGCCCGAGGTCAACCTGCGCCACGGCCACGGTGATCACCGTCAGCACCAGCAGCGCGCCCAGCACCTTCACCAGCGACTTCCAGCTGCTGACGTGGCCGATGGTTCCCGGCAGGCCCTCATGGGGCTCGTGCACGTCGTGGCCCTGGACGTTGTGGTCGTGCCCGGTTTCGTAGGGTACGTCAGTCATGACTCTTGCCCTCTTCGCCCGCCTAAAGGGTCAGGCACCTTTTCATTCCGCTTCCGACTTCGCCAAGGCTTCGTCGGACAAGTTGCTCCAGTGTGCCAGACCCTGCTAGCCGATCAGGTACAGCAGCGGGAACAGGAAGATCCAGATCATGTCCACGATGTGCCAGTACAGGGCGACGTTATCGACGGCACCGTAGTACCTGCGATTGAAGCTGCCCCTCAGCGCACGCACGAACAGCCACGCGTACAGGCCCATGCCCACCAGCACGTGGATGCCGTGCAGACCGGTCATGCAGAAGTAGATGGCGAAGAAAGTCCCCATGCCCATCGACTGCAGCTGCTCGCCGGTCATGTTCGGGTACTTCTCCAGCAGCGCGGGCGGCAGGTCGGCCGTCGCCACGCCGAAGTTGCTGCCCCAGACCGCGCCGATGTGCAGCTTGTGGCTGTACTCGAAATACTTGACCACCATGAACGCGCCGGCGCACAGGAAGGTCAGCGCCAGGGTGATCAGCAGGCCTTTGCGCTGCTCAAGCTGCGCGCAGCGCACCGACCACGCCGCGGTCAATGAGCTGGTCAGCAGCACCACGGTGTTCAGGCCGCCCAGCTTCCAGTCAAGGAAGTAGTGTGCGTAATGAAACATCTCCTGGTGGTTGCCTCGGTACACCGCGTAGGCGGTGAACAGACCACAGAAGAACAGCAGCTCCTGCCCCAGGAACAGCCACATGGCGAGCTTGCCCGTGCTGTACTGCTGGTGCAGGGTATCGAAGTGCATGGCCAGCTCTTTCGGCCGTGCCGGCAGAGCTTCATGCCTGGTTTCGTGTTCAGCGACGCTTGTGCTCATGGCGACCTGTTAGTGAACCTTGGAGAGAGACTTGCCCGTTTCAACCACTTCCCGCTTCAGCCGGTAACCGGCGTCCTCGGAAACCAGTTCCCAGTTCTCGAAGTCGTAAGCGCCCATCACGATGGGCTTCTCGGTGAAGTTGTGGAAGTCGGGCGGGCTGGTGGACTGCCACTCGAGGCTGGCCGCACCCCAGGGGTTGGGCGGGGCCTTTTTGCCCTTGAACAGCGAGTGGATCAGGTAGCCGGCCTGCAGCACCACCGCGGCGCCCAGGATGTACGCGCCGATCGTGCTGATCTGGTGGAAGATGGTGAACTCGTCCAGGTAGTTCGCGTAACGGCGCGGCATACCGCGCGTACCCGCCACGAACTGCGGCATGAACGTCACGTTGAAGCCGATGAACACCATCACCGCCGCAATGCGGCCCAGCGTCTCGTTGTACATGCGGCCGGTCATCTTCGGCCACCAGTAGTGCACGCCGCCCAGGAAGGCGGTCAGCACCGAGCCCACCATCACCATGTGGAAGTGCGCGATGATGAAGTAGGTGTCGTGCAGGTGCACGTTGGTGGCGATGCTGGCCAGGAACAGGCCGGTCAGGCCGCCGATGCCGAACAGGTAGATGAACGACAGGGCGTAGATCATCGGCGACTTGAAGTCGATCGAGCCCTTGTACAGCGTCGCCACCCAGTTGAAGACCTTGATCGCGCTGGGAATCGCCACGAAGAAAGTCAGCAGGCTGAAGATGATGCCCGCCGTCGGCGACTGGCCCGACACGAACATGTGGTGGCCCCACACGATGAAGCCGATCGCCGCGATCGCGATCGAGCTCCAGCCGATGGCCTTGTAGCCGAACACGTGCTTACGGCTGAAGGTCGCGATCACCTCAGACTGCACGCCCATCGCGGGCAGCACCATGATGTACACGGCCGGGTGGCTGTAGAACCAGAAGAAGTGCTGGTACATCACCGGGTCGCCGCCGTACTGCGGCAGGAAGATGCCGATCTTGAACATGTGCTCGACCAGGCTCAGCCCCAGCGTCAGTCCCACCACCGGCGTGGCCAGCACCTGGATCAGCGAGGTGGCATACAGCGCCCACAGGAACAGCGGCATGTGGTACATGCTCATGCCCTTGGGGCGCAGCTTGTGCATGGTGGCGATGAAGTTCAGGCCGGTCAGGATGCTGCTGAAGCCCAGGATGAACACCGCCGAGTAGGACAGGATCAGGTTCCACTGGATGTCACGGCCGGAAGAGTAAGGCGGATAGAGGGTCCAGCCGGTGTCCAGGCCGCCCAGGAACAGCACGGCCAGGAAGAACACCAGGCCGATGACATACAGGTACCACGACATCAGGTTGACGCGGGGCAGGGCCAGGTCCTTGGCGCCAAGCTGCATGGGCAGGATGAAGTTGCCCAGGCTGGCGGGAATGCCGGGGATGATGAACAGGAACACCATCACCGCGCCGTGCAGGGTGAACGCCCGGTTGTACCAGTCGTTGGACAGGATCATGTCGCGGGGGCCAAGCAGCTCGGTGCGCAGCAGCACGGCCCAGAAGCCGCCCAGCAGAAGCGCCACGCTGACGGCCACCAGGTACATGATGGCGATGCGCTTGTGGTCAAGCGTCACCAGCCAGGACTTCAGCCCCTTGCTGGCGTTCAGGTAATGCACCTTCGGGTGGATCACTTCGCCCGAAGCAGGTTTCTCGACAATGCCACCGGCCATTGCTCAGGTCCTCTCGCTTACTGCTTCCGCAGGAAGGCAATGATCGCCTCCCGTTCTTTCTCGTTGAAGTTGAAGCTGGTCATGGCGTTGGGGAAACCCTCCACCACGTTCTTGCCCGGCGTCTCAAGCGAATCCTTCACGTACGCCTCATCCACCACACGGCTGGTGCCGTCCGCGAACTTGCGATCTTTGCCCCAGCGCTCGCCGAAACCCTGGAAGCTCGGGCCGCCGCCGGGGATCTGCTGGCCATCCAGCGTATGGCAGCTGGTGCAGTTGTCGGCGTAGATCATCGGGCCCAGCTCCTCGAGATCGATCTTCTCGGGGTCGTACTCGCTCTCGACCAGACGCCGCCATTCGGCCTCGGTGTCCACCACCACGACCTTGGTAATCATCTCGGAGTGGTCACGACCGCAGTATTCCGTGCAGAACAGGTCGAACTCACCTGTTTCGGTGGGCTGAAACCACAGCTTGTTGTAGCGGCCGGGCACGCAGTCCTGCTTGACGCGGAAGGCGGGGATGAACATGGAGTGGATCACGTCCCGGTCGGGCGTGGTCATGATCATCTGGTAAGGCTTGTCCTTGATCAGGTAGAGCTTCTTGGTGGTCCAGCTCTTGGTGAAGGGCGCGCCCTCGTACTTGAAGCGCCACTTCCACTGCGAGGCTTCTACCTTGATCTCGCGCACGCCGCTGTTGGGCGGGTTGACCATTTCGAGGTACCAGTAAGTGCTGATGCCGAATACCACCAGCAGCAGGATCAGCGGGATGATCGACCAGGCCAGCTCGAGCTTGGTGTTGTGGGTGCTGGTGATCTCTTCCTTGTGTCCGGGGCGCTTGCGGTACTTGACCATGAAATACAGGGTCGCGCCGCAGATGCCCACGAAGAAGATGATGCACAGCCACAGGACGACGAAGTACGTGAAGTCCGACCCCGCCGCCACCGTGGAGGACTGCGGCGGAAACCAGAACGATCCGCCGGACTGCGCCAGCGGCAAGCCAGCAAGCTTGCCCAAACCTAAATCAGCCATCATCAGGTCGCTTCCGCTTGAACTTGCTCTTCGCGGGGTTTCCGCAATTCGCGGTACCACCAGTAGCCCACGAACGAAAACAGGAACAACAGTATCCCCACGCCGCCCACCCTCATCATGTTGAAGGCGCGGCTGATGTTGTCGGTGTACTCGAGCGCGAAACAGTTCAGCCCGAAGCCGCTGTCGTCCTGGCTGGGCTGCCCCATCTTGCCCTCAGAAGACGCCTTCAGTTGCGCCTGCAGGTCGACAGGATTGTAAGCCAGGTTGCGCAGGTAGTGCGAAATCACGCCGTCGCCGTTGACGATGAACAGCGCCGCCTTGTGGCGGTATTCGCCGGTTTCCGGGTCGAAGCGGTACTGGAAGCCCAGCGCGTCAGTCAGCGCGTGGATGTCGGCGTCGCTCTCGCTGGTCAGGAAGTGCCAGCCCGCGTCGGCCTCGGCTTTGCCCACAATGCCCAGATAGCGCAGCTTGGCCTGCTTGGACGTCTTGTAGGTCTCGGCGGGATTGACGCTGACGGTGATGGCAACGAATTCGCTGCCGGCGACCCATTCCATGTCGCGCATGGCCTTGGCCAGGTCATTGAGCTGGTAGCTGCACAGGCGCGGGCAGTCGGCGTAGTTGAGCGTGATCAGCAGCGGGCGCCCGGGCTTGAGATACTGCGCCAGCTTGACGCTGCGCCCGTTGTCGTCGGTGAAAGCAAGGTCCAGCGGGATCTTCTCGCCGATGCGCTCAATGACGTCCACGCCCTGCAGCTCGTACTCGAGCTGCGGGTCCTGCGCGGGCGCGACGGCCGCCAGGGCCGTTGCAACAAGCGTCAAAAGTATAGGCTTGAAGTACATAACCCGAACACTAGCGCCAACAAAGCGCGGGCGCTTTCACGCCAGCGTGAAAAGGGGTGCTTTAGCATTCCGGACAGTGTTGCGACAGGGGGATTTTCAGGCTGTGGAGATGGCGAGAGACCGTGGTCTCAGGGCGTAATTCTGCGCTGTCCGCGCACAATATAGCGGCGGCGTTCCGGGCCGCAACTATATAGATAACTAGACACTGTTGTCCGAAATAAGTGCTGCCATTCCGGCCCGCCCCGGGGTATGCTTTAGGCGTAAGCTATTGTAGAAGACAGCCCCGCAGGTGACGCCGTGGACGCGATCGAAGCACATCAGAACTCCATGCAGCGCTGGGCCCACCGCTTCGCGGTTGCATGCACCGGGCTGCTGCTGTTCATGATCGCCGTCGGCGCCATGGTCACCACCACGCGCGCCGGCGACACCAACCCCGGCTGGTCGTGGCGCTTCTGGGAGTGGTTCATCTCATGGTGGCAGGCCGACGGCGGACGCGCCTGGGAAGACGGCCACCGGGTAATCGGCACGGTGATCGGCTTCGCCGGCATCGGCCTCGCCTACACATTATGGAAGGGCGACAAGGGCAAGGCCCGCCGCTGGTTGGGCGTGGCGGCCCTGGCCCTGATCAGTCTGCAGGGCATCCTGGGCGGACTGCGCGTGCTGGTGGTCAGCGACGCCGAGGTGCGTGACACCGTGCTGGCCTATACCGGCGGCGGCTATGACGTCGAGCTGCGCCGCGCGGTCAAGGCCATGATCCACGGCATCACCGGGCAGGTGATCCTTGCCTTCCTGGCCTGCGTCATGGTCGTTACCTCCGCGCGCTGGGCCGCGCCCTGGCAGGGCCAGAAGTCGCCGCAGGCCCGCGGCAGCCGCACACTCAGCCTCGCGCTGGTAGCGCTGGCTGTCGGCCAGCTCGCGCTGGGCACGTTGGTGCGACAGACCGGCCAGCACGTCATGTGGCATGTGGGCGGCGCCTTCACGGTCACCTTGTTTGTGATCCTGATGCTGATGCGCGTCTACCGCTACCACGCCGGCTTCGCGCCCCTGCGCCATGTGGCCTCCACGGCTGCGCTGCTGCTGGTGGTGCAGGTGTTCCTGGGCCTGGTGCCCTGGATGCTTACCGAGGGCCGCCTTGTCAGCTACGACCCCGGCAGCCTGGTCGCCCTGTTGCGCACGGCACACGTCACCGTGGGCGCGCTGCTGCTCACCGTGCTTTCCGTGCAGGCCTTGTGGCTGCACCGGCTGGCACTGCCCGGCGACGCCGAGCGCTCGGCCACCAGCACCGCCGGCGAATTCGAGCACGGGCTGCGCACCCGTCTCAATGACTACGCCGTGCTCAGCAAAGTGCGCCTGTCCGGCCTGGTGATGGTGACCGTGGCCGCCGGCTACTTCATCGGAGCGCCCGGCATGCCGAACCTGGTAGTGCTGGCGGCGACCATGATCGGCGTGTCCATGGTGGCGGCCGGCACCTCGGCCCTGAACCAGTACATCGAGCGCGAGCGCGACGCGCGCATGGACCGCACCCGCAACCGCCCGCTGCCCTCCGGGCGCATGACTCCGCGCGAAGCCATGACCTTCGGCCTGCTGACGATTTTCGGCGGCCTGCTGATCGTGATGCTTGGCGTGAACCTGCTGGCGGCGGCTCTGACGGCCGCCACCAGCGCGATCTACGTGCTGATCTACACGCCGCTGAAGGTGCGCACCACGTTGAACACGCTGGTGGGCGCGGTGCCGGGCGCCTTGCCGCCCATGATCGGCTGGGCGGCGGCCACGGGCGGCATCAACCTGCACGCGTTTGTGCTGTTCGCGATTCTGTACGTCTGGCAGCTCCCCCACTTCTGGTCGATCGCCTGGCTGTACCGCGAAGACTACAAGCGCGGCGGCATGAAAATGCTGAGCTGCGAGGATTCCGACGGCGGCATGCTGGCCCGCCAGATCGTGCTTTGGTGCGTGGCCCTGATGGTCACCAGTTTCCTGCCGGTATTGGTGGGCATGGCCGGCCGTACTTACGGGCTGGGCGCGATCGCGCTGGGTTTCGGCTTCCTGGCGGCGGGAGTGATCAACCACGTCAAGCGCACGCGCGAGAGCACGCGCGGTGTGTTCTTCGCCAGCCTGCTCTACCTGCCGCTGCTGCTGGCCGTGCTGCTGTTCGACGTGTGGTAGCGAATCATCCCGCAACTTCCTTCACGCGTTCGTCCGGGAATGCCAGATAGTTGCACATGGACTGGGGCGGGTATTTCTCGAACTCTCCCACATTCTCCAGGCTGGTGTCTTCCCGCACTCGGCGCAGGCTGTAGTGCACGCCTGGAAAGATCGCAAGCAACTCGGCCTGCCTCTGCCCGCGCAGCCTTTCAATCTCAGGGTTCGCGCTGCCCGTGCCCAGCAGTTCGAACAGGATCAACGGCCGGTCGCGTTCAATCACGGGCCGCAGGCCTCGCAGCACCTCCAGCTCCGCGCCCTCCACGTCGATCTTTATGAAGCCGACTCTCTCACCAAGTTCACGCGTGGCCAGTTCACGGCCGTCCAGAACCGGCACCTCGACGGTCCGTTTGCCGGGTTTCATGTTGTCGCGGAAGCCCGTGATGATCGAGCCGCGCACGTCGGCGGGCTCATCCACATGCAACTGCGTTGTTCCCGCGTGGTCGGCCAGGGCGGCTTCGATCAACGTTACCCGGCCGTAATCATTCAGTTCCATCAGGCGCTTCAAAACGCGGCAGCATTCCGGGTTGGGTTCGAAACCGACCACGTGGCGATCCGGCTCCACCGCTTTTACGCGTGCGAGGGTCTGCCCGATGTTCACCCCGACGTCCACGAACAACCCGGGCGTTTTCGGCAGCAGCTTCTTGAGCAGCGGGATCATCCACGGTTCGTCGTCGCGGATCAGCTCGAGCGCCATATCTTCCATCGGCACGACGAAACGCCGTCCGTTGAAGCGGTGGCTGGCGTGCTTCTTGCCCAGCTTGCGCAGCAGAAGCAGCCAGGCGTAGCGGATGCCGCGTCGGCGCAGGAAGTCGATTCGTTCAGTCAGAGTTGCCATGGCGGCTCCAGAAGCATCGTAATCACTTTCTATGCCCCTCTATCCCTGCAGTGCGGCGTGGATTTCGGTGTAGCGCTCGGCCGGAATCGCCAGGTAGTCATACGCGGCGCCTGCCTCGTTGCTGGGTGATTGCACGTCCCGCGGCACTCCACCCACGCTCTGGGCGAGCCGGTAGTCGAGATCCCGCAGCTCGGCCAGCAGCTCGCCCTGTCGCGCGCGCAGCTTCTTCGCGCGCTCCGTGCCGTCGTCTGGCACGGGCAGGATTTCCAGCAGCAGCAGCGGCCGGTCGCGCTTAAGCACCGCGCGCAGGCCGCGCACTACCTCCAGTTCCATGCCCTCGACGTCGATCTTCACGATGCCGACCTTGTCGCGCAGCTCACTGTCGCTCAACGCGGCGCCGTCCAGCACCTCCACTTCGCGGGCGTGGTCCTGCTCGGCCGTGCGGGCGACTTCCAGCATGGTGGCCGAACTGTCGGTGCCGCTGGCGGCGTGCAGGGTGAAGCGCCCGGCGCGGTCGGACAGGCCGGCCTCGATCAACCGTGTGTCGCTGAAACCGTTCAGGAG
Organism: Planctomycetota bacterium; assembly: GCA_022071975.1. Classification (GTDB taxonomy): domain Bacteria; phylum Planctomycetota; class UBA8742; order UBA2392; family UBA2392; genus JACKID01. The sequence continues at coordinate 32,967 of JAJVIO010000019.1, read as the reverse complement.
AATCACCTCGCGGATGCAGGCGCAGGCCGTGTGCGAAGGCTCGAAGCCGATCCAGGGCCGCCCGGGCTCAAGCAGTTTCAGCCAGCACAGGGTCAGGCCCACGTTGGCGCCTACGTCAACGAAGCTGCCCGGCGCGATGGCAAGCAGTGCCCGCAAGAACGCGTAATCCAGGCGCCCCGCCATGTAAGCAAGTTGCACACCCCCGGGGACGCCCAGCGGAACCAGCAGGCGGCTGCCGGCATGTTCCTGCTTTAGGCGCCGCTTCCCCAGCTTGCGCAGCAACAGGTACCAGAGGTACGTGCGGTCGGCCCTGACCAGATACGAGACGCGTTGTCGAAGCGTCGGCATGCTAGCGGCAATCCGGGCACAGGCCCCAGACCGTGACGGAGACGTCGTCGATCGCCCAGCCCTTGGGGGCCGCGGGCTTGTGGGGCAGGTCGCTGATCTCGATGCACTCGACCCTGCCGCACTTCGTGCAGCTCAGGTGCGCGTGGTGATGATCGTGGCCGTCCTGGCGCGCGTGGCCGTGCCCGACCAGCTCAAACATCTCGCGCCGCCCGACGCCGCGCACAGCCTGCAGCACGCCGGCGTCCCGCAACGCCTGCAGGTTCCGATACACCGTAGCCGGGTCGCCGCCGTCTTCACCGCAAAGGCGCACCGCGTCGTCCATGCTGACCGGTTCATGGGCGCGCAGCAAAGCTGCCACCAGCGCGGCACGGGCGATGGTAACCCGCAGGCCGGCCGCGCGCAGGGTGTGCCGGGCGCGATCAGAAACATCCATGCAACCAATGTAGAGGCGAAGCGAAGAGACGAAAGAGGAAAGGAGCTCGGTGTCAGGGATTCGGTTTCATCCGCCACCTGCCGCGTGCTTCCACCTTCGCCAAGGCTTCGGTGGACAGGTACGCTTGCGGCTCCTGTTCCCTGACACCTGACCTACGCTTTGGCGGGTGCTTGCTCTACCGCCATTCTGTGGAAACGCCGGAACAGGTGCAGGCTGTCGTGGGGCCCGGGGCTGGCCTCCGGGTGATACTGCACGCTGAACACCGGCAGCGTCTTGTGCCGGATGCCGCTGACCGTGCCGTCGTTCTGGTTGATGTGGCTGACTTCAACGTCCGCGGGCAGACTCTCCGGGTCCGTGGCGAAGCCGTGGTTCTGGCTGGTGATCTCCACCTTGCCCGTCGCCAGCTCTTTCACCGGGTGGTTCGCCGCGTGGTGGCCGAACTTCAGCTTGTAGGTCTTCCCGCCGAACGCCCAGGTCAGCAGCTGGTGGCCGAGGCAGATGCCGAAGATCGGCAGCCGCTTGTCTACAAGCACTTTGATCTCGCGAATCGCGTAATCCAGCGCCGCAGGGTCGCCGGGGCCGTTGCTCAGGAACACCGCGTCGGGCCCCCAGGCCAGGATTTCCTCGGCCGTGGCCGTGGCGCAGAACACGCGCACCTTGAAGCCGACCTGCACCAGGCAGCGCAGGATGTTCTTCTTGGCGCCGTAGTCGATGGCCGCGCATTTGAGGCCGCGCCCGCCGCCCGTCAGCACGCTGTCCTCTGCGAAAGCGGAATCGTAGCCGCTGTTCAAGTCGTAGGGTTCGTGGTTGCTGACGACCTTGACCAGGTCCTGCCCTTCCATGGTGGGACTGGCTTTTACTTCTTTTAACAGCGCTTCCGCATCTTGCTCGGCGGCGATCACGCCGCGCATAGCGCCGTGCTTGCGCAGATGCAGCGTCAGCGCCCGGGTGTCGAGCCCGTCGATCGCGGGTACACCGCAGGCGCGCAGGTAGTCGTCCAGGGTGCGCTGGCTGCGGTGGTTGCTGACGATGCCGCTCAGCTCGCGGCACACGAAGCCGCTGAGCCAGGGCTTGTCGGCCTCGTCGTCCTCGAGGTTGATGCCGTAGTTGCCGATCTGCGTGGCCGTCATGGTCACGATCTGGCCGGCGTAGCTGGGATCGGTGATGATTTCCTGGTAGCCGCTCAGCGCCGTGTTGAACACCACTTCGCCGAAGCCCTTGTGCTGGGCCCCAAAAAGTCGGCCGCGGAAGGCGCGGCCGTCTTCAAGCAGCAGGATTCCGGGTGACCGTTTCTTCATGGCCGGGAAGTATAGGGGCTTCGGCTCAGGGTGCAACGGATGGTCAGGGGACTGTCCCCGGCGCTTGCGCCGAGGGACAGTCCCCCGTTGTGGAACGCGTCGGCAGCAGCCTGACGACGGAGACAGTCCCCTACCGCGGGGACAGTCCCCTTGCGGCGCCAGAAGTGGAAGAACACGCCGGCCCAGATCAGCAGCACGCCCAGCGTGGGCGTACCCCAGATGGCCATGTGGTCGAAAAGCGGCACGGTGTCAATCAGCGGCAGATAGCACAGCAGCAGCGCCGCCCCCAGCGCCGCATACATCGGGCGCAGGTCGTTTGCCCGCAGGCACCAGGCCGCCAGGGGCGCCAGCACCAGCAAAAGCAGGCACAAGTGGTGCGGCCAGAACAGCAGGTTGGCCAGCGCTGCAGAGAGCAAGGCCAGCCCCAGCACCGCGCTGCGTGCCAGCCTTGAATTGCGGCAGCGCCAGGCCAGCAGCATCGATAGCCCGCCCAGCAAGGCCGCCAGCCCCAGCGCGCCATAGCGCACCACGCCGTCCGGCAGCTCGGTCAGCAGCGGCGAGCGCCCTTCACTCTGCAGCGACAGCCGGTGGTCGTCGCTGAACCAGCGGCGCGCGACGGCCGTCAATGAGTTGTTCGGCGCGCGCGAACCGCCCAGGCCCGACGCGTTGCCGGCCTCAAGCCGCGGCTTCACGATGCTGTCCAGGTAGTCGCCGTGGAGGCTGACGTTGGCTTTCACCCCGTCCACCACGCCGTGGTTCGGCACGCTGTAAAGCAGCGGAGCCGCCCAGAGCAGCAGCAGCCCGGCCGTCATCCCGGCCGCGGCTTTAAAACGCTTCTGCGCCAGCAGGATCGGCAGCAGCACAACAGGAATCACCTTCAGGTGGGTGGCGGCCGCCAGCAGCAGCCCGCCGCGCAGGGGTTTGTCGCGCTCGATCAGCCATGCCCCTGCCAGCAGCGCGCTGACCACCAGCATGTTGACCTGCCCCTCCTGCAGGTTGGTCCACAGGGCGCCGAACAGGCCGGCGATCATCAACAGGTAGAACAGCCGCGCCTGCCGGCCGGCCGGCACCTCGCACAGGCCGCGGGCGGCGCGCAGCCCGGCAGCCATCAGCAGCAGCTCAATGAGGCCCCACAGCGCGTAGCCCGCCCAGCGTGGCAGCAGTGTGATGGGCGCGAACAGCGTGGCGAACAAGGGCGGGTAGATGAACAGGCCCACCTGGTTGGTGCCGTCTTCAGATTCCGCGTACAGGTTGCGCCCGCCGTGCAGCATGCGCTGCCCGGCCTCCCAGTACACATCTATATCCATCGAGGTGCCGGCCCAGAACCACTGCAGCCACAGGGCAAACACGACGAACAGCACCGCCAGACCGCCAAGCACGGCCGTGACGAAAACGTCGCCTCTGTCCTCAAGTTTCATCGGCCGAATTGTCGGGACGCGGGCCGCGATGCGCAAGGCACGCGCACAAGGCCCTTACTCGGGCATGTCGGCAATGCGGTCGTTCCACCAGTCGATGTGGTGAACCAGGTCGTCGGACTCGAAACGGTTGCGGGCCGCTTCTTCTTCGGGTGTGCCGGTCAATTCGGCGAGGCCCTGGAAGCAACGGTCGAGCAAGCCCTGGTCCGTGGCGCTGGTGTACAGCGAGCCCTGCACGCTCTCCAGGTCCGAGTACACGCGCGTGGCCACGTCGTGCAGCGCCGCGGCGGCGTCGCGGCCACCGATCGCGATCAGGGTGTTAACCATGGCGGAGCGCACCAGGTACTCTGTTTCGAAGGGCCGGCCGATCTCGTCGCGCTCGAAGGCGATGCGGTTGCGCAGGCTCAGAATCACGTCCTGGCGGCGCTGATCCCAGCGGCCGGCATACCTCAGCTTGCCCAGCGCGATCGCGCATTCGATGCGCACCAGCACGTTTTCGTCGGCCAGTGGCCCCAGCAGCCTGTCCAGAATCACGCCTGAGTCCGCGGGATCACCCAGGTCGCCAAGACCCTGCACGGCCGCCGCGCGCAGGTGCGGATCACCATCGGGCGCGTTTTCCGCGTCGCCGACCAGCACCACGCGCAGGCGCATACGCATGACCTCGCGGTCGCCTTCCTCAGCGTTCCGGACGTCGCGGCGCAGGTCGTTGCGCGCTTCCTCGGGGGCGTTGCGGCAGCCCGCGATGGCAAGCGTCAGAAGCACGAGTACCAAGGCGTATCTGGACATGGGCCGGATTGTCACGCGCAAACGCCCCCCGTCAAGGAGCGTGCGGATCGGGAATGGCATCTTTCGCCCGCCCCAGTTGGCAAAGGCTGCTGATTTCGCCGGCCGGCAAAGCCGGTTGGCGGGGTAGAATCTATTCACTTCCCCTGCCTTCCCCTTGGGGGTCATCCCATGAAATCTTCCTTCCGTGCGGCGGCCGTGGCGTGGACGGTCGGCGCAACCCTGTTGTTCGCGTCCTATCATCCGTTGGCCCAGGAGGCCGCCGAAGAGGCCGAGCCGCAGCTTCTTTCTCGCGACTATGACGTGCGCGGGCTGGTGCAAAGCGAGATGTGGAACGCGCCGCGCACAGGCGCAATCGGCGACGTGCTGGCGCCCGACCGGCTGTTCTTCGCCGACGAAGGCCACGCGGAGGACGAGTGGTCCTTGCGTGATTCCGGCGATGAGGCCCGCTGCTGGGATACCGCAGCCGAGTTTGGTGACGACATCTACAACCTGCTTCAAGAAGTTGAGGGCGCCACCGACTACTCCTACCACCGCACGGCGGGCGCGCTGTCGGTCAAGGCCGACGAAGCCACCCATCAGCGCGTCAAATGGTTGGTGGACGCCATCAACGACGTCGCCATGGCGCGCGTCGGCATGGTGGTCTATCGCATGAAAGACGACGCGCAGCTGCCTGCCCCGGTGCTGGCCAAGGGCGACGTCCAGGGCTGGACGAAGGGCGCCCGCTTCGTCGGCACTTTTGCCGGCGGCCTGGCTGAGCCCTTCGTGTTGCAGCAGACCCAGCACCGCAGCTACGTGGCCGACTACGACGTCAACCTGGCCACCGAGGCCGTCGTCGCCTCGCCACAGGTGAATGACCTGCACACCGGCGAAGAGTTCGTGCTGGGCGTGATCAGCCTTTCCGACGGGCGCCTGTGGGTGCAGGGCTGGCACGCGTCCATGAAGCACACCGCCATGCGCACCGCGGAAACCAGCGCGGGCAGCATCGAGCTGCCCGAAGTCAGCTATTCGTTCGCGCCGGTCTCCGCCGTGATCGAAAACGGTGGCGCGGCTGTCATTGACGCCGGCGCCTCCGGTAAGTTCCTGGTGCGCGCCGAGTGCGACCGCGTAGTGCGTAACCATGAGCTGAAGCTGCCGGGCGGCCAGACGCTGCGCCTGGTGAACTGCGCAGGCAGCATGCGCGGCCACGGCCTGGGCGGCTTCTGGCTCATGAATCCCACCAGCAGCGCACTGATGGAAGACTCGATGTTCCCGCAGGTGATTCTTGAGGATATTGAAGACGGCCCTTACCTGGACGCCGCCGTGCGCATTGCCGACCAGCTGGATCACGCATCGTTCCCGCTGCGCGTGATCGGCCCGTACCTGGCAGCGCTGATCCCCTCCGGCGAAGACCTGCCGGATGAAGATCGCGCGCATCTCGCCGAGACTGCCGCCCAGATTGACGCTATCCCTGTCGCGCCGGAAACCGTCGGAGTGCGCATCACCGCCTTCGAGGTCAAGGATGACGCGGCACTGCCCGCCGGTGTGCTGAACGGCCGTCCCAGCGCCGCCGACGTCGCCGAGCTGAAGACCCTGGCGGGCGGCAATGCTCTGTTTGACCGGCTTTCAATGAACCTGCTGCGCCAGCAGGTGGACCAGTTCGAGGTGAAGCTGGCCACCCACCTGCGCGACTACGAAGCACAGTCGGCCACGGGCGTGACCGCACTCGACCCCCAAGTCGGCACGCTGGTGCTCGGCGAGCAGATCCGCTGGCAGGCCCGCAGCGCCGAAGACGGCCGCCTGCGCATTGAGCTGCGTTCGGGCATTACCGTCGGCGGCGGCGAGTTCGAGAAGGTGGCGGTCGGCAATGAGGGCCTGACTGTCGAGCGCTCAAGAAGCGCACTAACCCAGGCGCGCCTGGCCGACGAACTCGCACCCGGCGAACGCATGTCCTGCGTAAGCCCCGGTGCCGGTGCAGACGGCCAGCTGGTGGTGATCGTGGTGGAGCGGCTGAAGTAAAGGGACTGTCCCCGATTCTGGGGACTGTCCCTGCTTTCGATACAATCAGGGGCGGCCGCTTCGGTGGCCGCCCCGTGGCGTTGGTTGATATCACAGGTCGTTGCGACGACGGGGACAGTCCCCAAAGGCGGGGACAGTCCCCTTTTCGCATTCCCCTACCCGTCGATGGCTTCGAGGTTCTTGATGAACACGGTGCGGTGGAACGATTCGGCGCGTTCGCTGCCTTGGGCTTCCCAGAAGATCTTTACCGTCACGAACAACTCCTGGGGCACGTCGATGCCACGCTCGTAGCGGATCTCGTAGCGATAGCCCCGGCGGCGCGGAATCGGGTGGCGGAAACGCCCGGTGCTGTCGGGCTCAAACCAGTCGTCCACGCCGTTGGCGTTGGCGTCTTCAGACAGGTCGGGTCGGCCGTTGCCGTTGCGGTCATAGTAGTAGGTATCGTAGTTGGCGGCGATGTCGTCGAAGATGCTGCCGGCCATCACACCGGCCGTCGTGTTGTCCACGGCGCGCTTGTGATTGACCAGTCCGACGGCGAACACCGCGTACACGCCGACCACGCCCAACAGCAGGATCGACAGCGCCATCAGGATTTCGATCAGTGTGAAGCCGCGGCGGACTCGCCGGGCACGCGTGCCTGTGGATCGGAAACAGCGAATTACCAATAACCAATTACCAATTACCAATGGGCCCGCCTTTGGGGCTGAACCGGTAACTGGTAACTGGTAATTGTTCATTCGCTGTTCGCTCATTTCGTGACCGGCAACTGGATCACCCTTTGAAACGCTTCCCCGCCCAGCACGATTGAGCCCGCCGCGTGGCGCTGCGCCCTGGTACCCAGCACCGCGCGGGCGCATGAGCCGAAGGTGCGACCGGCCCGCGAGCCGTAGGCGACCAGCTCGCCATTTACGCGAAGGTACGCGCTCTGCGAGCGCACGTCTGGAAACGCGTCGGCGTTCTCCACGAACACCGATGTATCGCCCGTGGACATCTCGCCCGTCAGCGTGGTTTCGGCGCGTAACTGGCCTTCGGCCGCGACCACCAGTGTCAGGCGCAGGGCGCGCGGCAGGGCGTACTTGCCTTCGTTCAGGCGCTGGCCGATCGACCAGCTGGTGACCGGGCCCGTCGGGCCCGCATACCAGCTGGTGGTGCGGTCCCAGTCGTCCCAGCACTCGACACTGAAGGCCAGCACGTTGTCGGCCACCAGTTCAAACTGGTCCCACAACGCCTCGCCGCCGATGGCGAACATGCCGTTCGCATCCTGGATATCGGCGATGGGCGACAGGTCGTCGGCGTCGCTGCCCTGGTACTGCTGGCACCAGGCGGCCACCTTCGTGATCAGCCCGTTCTGCACATCGGGTGGCGAACGCTCGGCCCGGTAGAGCCTTGTGCCGCCCCGCACGGGCTCAAGCAAATACACGACCTCCAGGTTGCCGTGGCTGGGGCGCATGGGGTCACGCACGTTACGGCCAGTGAAATCGCCGCCGTAACCCTGCGCGGACGCGCCGCGCCCGGAGTCGTAGCCTGCCAGGGTTGTTTGCTCTTCACCCCAGGCGCGGGTGAAGGCGATCATCTGGCGGCCGAAGGGGTCTTCCATGATGAGGAAGGCGGGGTCGTCCTCGGGACCGTCGGGGTGCGCGGGCAGCCCGATGATCTGGCTGAAGTCCTCCTCGGCGATGCGCAGGACGGTCTGGGCGGTTTCAAACTGCTGGCCGCGAGCGGCGCCAATGCGCGTCATGGAAAGCGCGCCTCGCAGGAAGCCGATGATCATCACGCCCAGGATCAGCAGGATGCCGACTGAGACCATCAGCTCGATCAGCGTAAAACCGCGGGCGGCGCCTTGCCTGGCCCGGATGCTTGGCGGCTTGCGAAGCTGCTTTGGACAGTGAATTACCAATAACCAATTACCAATTACCAATTCCGCCCCGGTCGAGGGCCCATTGGTAATTGGTAATTGGTTATTGTTCATTTGCTGTCCTTGATGCTGCGGTGGCCTAAGAGGGCTTCGTCAGCGTTTTTCTTCGTGCCGAATCACCCGCGTCAACTGGTTCAACGTCACTTCCGCACCTTGGAACTGCAGGGTGGTCTTGTAGTCCTCGTTGTTGAAGGCGTTCTGCTTGAAGTAGAAGTACACGCGCCACTCGATGCGCTCAGCCCGGATGCCGCCCGGCGAATCCGGGAACTGGGTCAGGTCCTCGGTCTGCTGGTACAACGTGCTGCCCAGGTCCTCGGTGTTGCGCAGACCCGGGTCGAACTCAAAGGCGTAGAGTCCACCGCTGCGGTTGGTCGGCACACTGCCCCACTCGGGCATCGGCTTCCCGCGTTGCTTGAACCGCATCACCAGCCGCGCCCCGATGGCGTCGCTGTGGCGCGCCATGTCGGCCAGCGGCGCATACTGGATGCGCCACTTGAACTCGGTGAACACAGAGTTGCGGAATGCCGCGGAACCCTGGAAATACGTAATCTCCGGGCTTTCCGCACCCGGGATTCCTTCACTGGCCGCGGTGTGGAACGGCCCGTAATTAACAGTGCTGCTGTCGCGGCCGCGTGAACTGTGGTAGCCCGGGAACCAGTCCGGGAAGCGCACCGGCTGGTCGATGAACAGCGCGCGCGTGCTGTAGTTCATGGCGCGTGTGCCGTAGGCGCCGCGGAACAGCGCCTGCGGGTCATCCGGGTTGTTGTACATGCCGCAGTTGATGTTGCCCGTGCGGATCACCGCGCCCGCGTTGTTGGGGTCGGGCTGCTGCAGTTCCTGGTACCGCTGATAGCCGAGGATTTCCGTCTGCCCGTTTTCTTCCTCTATACGGATGAAGCCGTACGGCCGGAACGTCTCCTCGCCCAGGATGGTCTGGATCGCGCTGGTGTTGACGCTGCCGGAAGCGCTGGGACGGCCGATGCGCAGGCTGGCCATGTTCATGATGGGCGTGCCGCCGGAGTGGGCCTCCACCGTCGAGCCCAGGATGCCGCGGCTGATGTCCAGCAGCCAGAAAGTATTGATGGTCGTGATCTGGCCGGTGGTCGGGTTGGTGACCTGCACCTGGCGCACTTCGGTGCCTCGATAGGCCACCAGCTCGTTGTCGATCCGCACCACGCCCATGTTGGGCGGCAGCAGGGTGTTGACCTCAAGGTCCTGGCTGTTGGCGGGCAGGGTGTCGGTCATGTCCCCCACCAGGCGGAAATTCCCCTTGGTGTACATGCGGAACTCGAACGAGTCGAAGTCGCCGCTGTTGTTCAAACCGGCCCCCTGGGAGCTGCCGTCCTGGGTGCGCGGGTCGGCGCCAGCGAAGGTCCAGGTGGTTGGCAGCTCGACGGGCAACTCGCCGGTCGGGAACTTGCACAGGTTTGTGTTCACGTTCCAGGCGTTGCCGTTGTTGGCCGGGAAGTCTACCCGCACATGGTCGTCCAGCCCGCAGATGTACTGCCCCGCGTTGCCGGTGTTGGGTGCGGGAAGCTGGCCCGCGGCGTTGGCGGCGCTGAAAGCGAACCAGTCCACCTGCAGGTCCGTCAGCGGCCGATGCCGCCGGATCTGGTGCTGCTCCTTGCTCGCGTTCTGGCCCTGCACCAGCGTGATGATGTCTGTTTCGCCGGTCATGACGGTGGTGCCGAAGGTCGGTAACACCCGTGCGGCCGCCATGTGCCCCGCCACGCCGGTGCCCATTGCGCCTCGCCAGGGCGCGAAGGGGGTGGGCGTCTGGGTGTCGTTCAGGATGCAGCGGCGCGCGAAAATCGTGAGACGCGAGAAGTCCGTGTAAAACAGGCTGGGAAACAGGTTGTCGTCAGCGCCCGCGGGCGTATTGCCGGTGGCGTCGATGCCGTTGTCCGGGTTCCAGACGCCGTTGTAGAAGAACCACTCGCCGTCGATCTGCACGATCGAGCGGTTGTGATAGCCCGCCACCGCGTCCACGTCGATGCTCAGCGGCATCACCACGCTGCCCAGCGACAGGAAGTTCACGATGTTGGCGTCCACCGGGTTGCCCGGCATCGGCGTGATCAGCCCGCTGTAGGCGCCCAGGAAATGCCACCAGGTGTTGGAGGGCTTGCGGTTGAAGTTGTGGTCGTAACGCGCCACCACGCGCAGGCCGGCCGCGTCCACGCCGTCGTAGGCCACGTACTCCATTTTCAGGCTGCCGAGGCGCAGTTGCGGCGGATTGGCCGTCGGCTGCGGTATCGGCGAAGTCATGGGGTCCGCCACGCCGTGCGGCACGGGATAGATGCCGTTGCCTACGGGCGGCGGGTTGGCGTCGCCGTCGTCAGCCCAGTTGGGGTAGGCGTCGCTTGCGGGCACGCCGGGTGTCTGGCCGGGCGGCATGTAGTCGATCCATGCCAGGCCGATCACCGCCACGATGCCGCGCTCGGGGATACCCTGGTAGCTGTCCAGCGGCAGACGGTTGGGGTTGCCGCCGCGGGTGTCGTCGCCCGCGCCGGGGAAGCCGGCGTCGGGGCCCAGTTCGGTCGGCCGGTAATAGCCTGCCTGGTTGGTGCCCTGCTTGTTCACGCGGTAGAACGCGCGCGCCCCGAGGTTGCTGTTCAGCAGGCCCTGGGTTCGCGGAAGCTGCGGGAAGCGCGGCACGTCCACGTTATTGTTGTTGGCGTTGTAGGCCCGCAGGCCGTCGCGGTAGCCGAACACTGTCAGTTTGCTGCCGCGCGGGTGAAAGCTCGCGACTGTGCCGCGCGCCCCGCGCCGCAGGCTCTGCAGGGCATAGCCGTTGTTGCCGTTGTACTCGATGGCCTCGCTGCCGATCACGATCACGCCGCGGTCGGGGAAACCGCCGATGTCCCGGTTGTCGATCGGCAGATCGAAGGTGAGCTGGCCGCCCAGCAGCGGGTCTTCCAAGTCCTGTTGCAGGTTGGTGGTCAGGGTCAGCCATGCGCCGTTTGGCTGGCGGAACGTATGGTTCACCACCGGGCGGATCTGCACGCCGCCCGCGGTGCTGGCCGAGTCGCCGTCAAGCAGCAGGCTGAGGTGCGATAGTTCAGTGCCCTTCCAGTTCAGGTTCATGTGGTACCAGTCGCGCGGTCGGAAATGCGCGGCATCAAGCTCGAAGCGCAGCTCGGTGTAGGCTTCCTGCAAAGTGCGGTCCTTCACGCGCAGTACCAGCCCGCTGTTCTGCCCGCTCAGCCGGTATGCCCCGCGCCGGTCGCCCCACCACAGCATGCTCATGCGGTTGCTGAACTCCTGCTCGGCCACGTCGAACAGGTAGTGGTTCTGGGTGTGGTCGTCCCATTGCGGCCGATACCAGAAGCTGAACATGCCGGCCTCAAGGTTTCCGGCCTCGTAGCTTGAGCTCGGGGTGGGCTGGGCGGTGATCACGTTACTGTAGAACTTCTCGGGACGGACCTGGTCGTTGGCCAGGTTCCACACGTTGCGGGGCTGCGGCGCGGTCCAGGGCGGGGCGCGCCACGCGCGGCTCAGGCGTTCGTCCGCCAGGTAGCGCAGGTACGGCAGCTCCAGCAGGCCGATGCCTCGCCCGCCCAGGTCGGCGTTGGTGCCGGCCGGGTGAAGCTGCAGGATGTTGCCCTGCCCGATGCGCATTTCGGACTGCAGCTGCTCGAGTGTCCGCCAGCTGAAGGTCTGCTCGCGGTCGCTGCCGATCTGCACCCATTCGCGGAAGGCGTCACGGGCCATCGCGCCGCCGCTGGGCTGATAGCGGGTGGCGAACGCGTCCACGGTGTAGACATCCAGGCTGTCGAAGCGGAACTGCGCCGTCACCACGCCGGGGTTCACGGCCGCGTAGGGGTAGCGCTGCTGGTTGGCAAAGATGCCGATCTGCTGGGCGTTGATAGGCGCGTCGGTTTCCTGGGAGAGCCCGGTCAGGAAAGTCAGCAGATCGTCGAGGTCGGTGAAGGGCTGGGCGTTGCGCGTGCGGGCCAGGATTTCTCCGGCGACCTGGTAGGCCTGCGCGCGCGAAATGGGCATGTTGCCGGTGCTCTGGCCGCGCGGGCCCACGCCGTGGAACACGGCCGCCAGGGTATCCATGTTGGCGGTGTTGATGTTGATGCTCGCGCGCTCGGCCACCTCGATCACCCATGCCTCGTTCTGCCCGATCTGGATGTCACCATTCACGCAGATCTGCAGTGTGCCCAGCTGGGCCGGCACGTTTTGCTGCCCCGGGCGCCCGCGCGTCGAATCTAGCACGATGCCCAGCACGCTCAGCTGCGGGGCGTTGAGGCGGCGCAGGCGCACCTTGCAGCCGCGGCCGATGCCGCTGAACATGGCGATGTTGTTCTGGATGTTGGTGATGCGCCGGGGGTCGCCGGGCACGTAGTAATCCTGCTGCACGCCGATCTGGTCGTCGTAGCGGACCAGCAGGATGTCCTTGCCGCTTTCACCCATGGGCACCATGTCGCCGCTGATGACCACGTGCGGGTAGCACCAGCCGCCGTCGAAGTGCTCGGTGGGTGCGATCACGGTTGCGTTCTCTTCAAGCCACTGGCTGGTGACCGGGTCCAGCCCCTCGGGCCAGCCGTCCATGCGGGCGCCGAAATTGATGGGGCCCTTGCTGACGTCCGGGTTGAACCAGCGGTCCATTTCCGCGATGCGGCGCACGTCGGCCACGCTGTTGAACAGCGCGGGTGTTGACCCGTCAAGGGAACGCATCCAGGCCCAGTAGGCAATCTTGTAGGCGGTGGGCGTGGTGACGTACTCGCCGGCCTGGATTTCGCGCCCCTCGCTGCGCCAGGTGAACAGCGCGTTGACCGGGTCCGCGCCGTTGTAGTTCGGGTTGGGCGTACAGTTGTACAGCACGTTGCCGCGCCGGTAGCTGTACGAGAACAACTGGTTGTCGATCACCACATAGCCGCCGGCGAAGGTGTCGTCCTGGATGTCGTCGTAGGGCGTCAGGAAGCTTGCGTCTTCCAGCACTACGCTTTCGTAGGCGCCGCCGGTGGCCGGCACGTTTGCCTGCACGGTGCTTGCGCCGATCAGGTTGCCGATGGTCGCCACGGTAGCGAAGTTCAGGTTGATCTTGCCCGTCTCGTCCTGCACGTTCATGCCCAGTACGCGGCTGCGCGGATCCTCCACCCGGAACAGCGGGTTGCCGTCGCCGTCCAGCAGGCCGGGGAAGACGCCCTGCTGCTCCAGGTCCACCAGCAGGTCGATCACCGACTCGTCGTAGTTGTCGAGAAAGGGGTTGTCCTCGTCGGTCACGTCCGAGGGCTGCAGCGCCAGCCAGCGCGCGAACTCGTTAAGCCGGTTGCGCTGGTTCAGCCTGGCGTAGGCGTGGTCGGCGCCTGTGCGGGTGATGATGCGGGTCTGCTCGCCGCCCAGGCTGGCGACGCTGGTGCCCTCCTGCTGCGACATCAGGAACGTGAAGCTGACAGCCAGCACCAGCAGCAGCGCCAGGATGGTCATCACCATCATCAGCGCGGCGCCCTTGCGTGAATGGCGTGTGCGGCTCATGGCGTGTTCCCGGGGGCTTTGGGCGAAGCTTTCGGCGGGGGGGCGGGCGGAGGTTCCCACGGGAATCGGTCGACGTAATCCCAGGTCACCGCGCCCAGGGTGTGGATGGTGACCACCATGCGCACGATCTCGCCGTCCTCAACCGCGATCAGGTAGATGAAGGCCGCGCCGTCGTGGCGCGCCGGGTCAAGCTTACCCGAGGTGTCGAAGTGAACGTGTACGATGGCCGGTACCGGGCCGTCCGGCAGTCCCGGCGGCGGCGCGGGAGCGGTCCCGCCGCCCGTGGTGGGCCCGCCCTGGGGCTTGGCGTCATAGATACCCTCGGCCGCGCCTTCGGCCTCCAGTTGCGGCGAAACCCCGGGCACCACCAGCTGCACGGACCCGAGGTCCAGCGTCTGGCTGCTGATCAGGCTGTTCATTTCAAAGTTGTCGATGCGGCATGGCACTCCGCCAATTCGCGTGTCCGTGCCCATGGCACTCGGCACGCTGAAGCCGCTGGAGGGAAGCTGCCCCTCGTTCACGCGGCCGTCGACGTAGATGCTGACGCCGTAGCGGCTGGTGGCGATCTCCACCGTGCACCAGCGGTACAGCGCCACCCAGCTGTCCGAGGTGGCCGTGACACCGCCGCTGCTCACGGCCAGCTTGACCGCGTTGTCGCGGGCCGCGGCCACGCTGATGTTGAACACGCTGCCCATGGTCACCACGTTGCCGGGTGTACCCGCCAGCGGGAAGAAGTCGAACGACACCGCGATGCCTTCGTAGTCGCCGGCCACGTCGTAGTGGTCCATCCATGGCACGGTGAAGCTTGCCTGGCTGTCCGGCAGCTCCAGCGCCGCGCCGTCGCGCAGCAGGTAGGTGCGGCTGGCCTGGATCAGCGCGCCGGCCGACGGCACGCCGATCACGTTGCCGCTGCCCACGGTGTTCTGTTGTCCGTCAAATGCGAAACTGACCAGCCTGCGGCGCGCCAGCGCCACAACCTGGTCATTGCGGTAGTCCAGCACCAGCTCACTGTGCACCTTGCGGATGCTGCTGTTCTGGCGCACGTTGGCGACCATGGCGCGGATGCCGCGGGCGCCGCGCTCAAGGGCCGGGCCGGTCGCGCCCGGGCCCAGGAACGTCGCGAACACCAGCACCGCCACGATCAGGATCGATATCACGACCAGCAGCTCCAGCATCGTGAAGCCTGCGCGGGAATGGCGGACGTTGGCTGTCGGCACGTTCATACAACACCGGCCGGGGGGCGAAGGTGGTGCGCGTTAATACGGAAAGAAGCGCGCGGGCCAGTGTCGCAAAAGTAGCCCTTGATTCAAGTTGGGCCGGAACCCGGATTTGTTGTTCCGCACGCCGGGCCCCGGCTTGCGCGAACAGGCAAAGGCAAGGCCGTCGGGCTGGCCCGGTTGCGCCCGCGGCGGCATTGCCGCACTTGCACGCCGACAGGCCGCGTTTACAATGGTCGCGCTTACTGCGGTGTTCGCCAGCCTGACGCTAAAGTTTGCGGCGCCGATGAACGTGCACGGGGAGGACAATCTCGCCCTGTCAAAATTCAAGCCCTCCCACTTCGATGAGGGACGGGTTGGACAGGTCGGAAACCACCCACCTTGCTCATAAAGGGTGCACAAACTGTTCAGCGCAGCGGCACTGACGGTTCGCTGAAAAGAAGACGGGTCCGGGCCGAGCGCACGGCCCGTTTTCGTTTAACCTGACCCCCGCCGCGCAAGTCCGGCGGCAAAAGCTAGAATCAGGCCATGTTCCAGGACGGCGAAGAAACCGTGAACATGAAGGGCGGCGGCGAGAAAAACCAGCCGCTGCCCATTGGCTGGTTCGCCCTTTTCACACCCTCCGACGCCATGCCGCGCGACCGCGGCCTCTACATCAAACGCCGCGGGCTGATCATCCTGCTGGGACTGGTCGCCCTGGCCATCACCTGGGGTTGCGGCCAGTCGGCCGAGTTCGTCGAAAACGTGTACGCCGCCGGCTTCGGCCAAAGCATCGGCCGCGGCCTTGGCGCCGTTACCGGCGTGTTGCCCACCAGCGTGGCGGAGTTGTTGCTGTTCGTGGTGGGCGCCTGGTTTCTGGTAGTCACCGCGCGAGCCGCGTGGCACGTGGGCTGGCGCAAGCGCCGGGCCCTGAACGCGATCGCCTGCGGCGGCCTGCACTTCGGTGCGTTCGCTTCGATTGCACTGGCGCTGTTTTACGTGTTCTGGGGGCTCAACTACTTCCGCGCGCCCCTGATCGAGCGCGCCCAGTGGCAACCGTACACCACATCGCAGGACGACGAACACGAGGAGCTGAAGCGTCTGTGCCTCGAGATGGTTCTGGCCACCAACGTCAGCTATCAGGCGGCCACGGGCAGTGAAGACTACGGCTCGCCCAGCACCCCGAAGGCCGACCCGGCGGTAATGGACGGCGAAATCGAGGTCGGCTACCAGCGCGTGCAGGCTGACCTGGGCCTGGATGAAAGCTTCGGCGCCGTGCGCGCCCGCGCCAAGCCTGTGGCGCTGTCGAGCGCCATGAACCTGTTGCAGATCAGCGGCTTCTATTTCCCGTGGACCGGCGAGGCCAACTACAACCGGCTGCAGCCCGGCTGCAGCATCCCCTTCGTGATCGCCCACGAAAAGGCGCACCAGCGCTGCATCACCAGCGAGGACGAGGCCAACTTCTTCGGCTTTCTGGCCTGCGTGCGCAGCGACGACCCTTACGTGCGCTACTCGGGCTACCTGTTCGCCCAGCGCCAGTTGCTGAACGAGCTGTTCGAGCTTGACCCCGAGGCCGCCAAGGAGCTGCTGGCAAAGCGCCTGCCCGGTGTGCAGCGCGACGTGGACGACCTGCGCGCCTACTGGCAGCAGTTCGAGCAGGGCGTGGCAGGCGAAGTCGGCAAGGCCAGCGAGGCCGTCAACGACGCATACCTGAAAACCAACGGCGTGAAGGGCGGCGTGCAGAGTTACCGGATGAGCGCGAAGCTGCTGATCGTTTACGCACGCAAGGCCGGCACACTGGTGTGGACGCCGGAGAAGAACTAGTTCCGGGTTTCGAGTTCCGCGTTCCGGGTTGCGTGACCCTGACTCGGAACTCGGCACGCGGAACCCGGAACTCATGAACGTCCTGGTCGCCATGTCGGGAGGAGTCGATTCCTCCGTCACCGCAGCCCTGCTGAAAGAGCAGGGGCATGAGATCGTGGGCCTGTTCATGCGCAACGGCGTCACGGCGGGCTCGGCGGCGCAATCAAACAAGCAGGGCTGCTGCAGCCTGGCCGATTCCCAGGACGCGCGTTTTGTCGCCTCGCAGCTGGGCGCGCGCTTTTACGTGCTGAACTTCGCCGAGGATTTCCAGCGCGTGATCGATTACTTCGTGAGCGAGTACAAGCGCGGCCGCACGCCCAACCCCTGTGCGGTGTGCAACACGGACCTGAAGTTCGGCAAGCTGCTGGAGTACGCCAAGGCAGTCGGCGCTGAAAAGGTCGCCACCGGCCATTACGCGCGCGTGGAGCACAAGGACGGCCGCTGGCGCCTGTACCGCGGCGCGGACCGAAGCAAGGACCAGAGCTACTACCTGTTCGGCCTGACACAGGAGCAACTGAGTCGCGCGCTGTTCCCGCTGGGTGGGCTGACCAAGCCGCAGGTGCGCGAACTGGCGGGCAGGTTCGAACTGAAGACGCGCGACAAGGCCGAGAGCATGGAGATCTGCTTCGTGCCGGAGGGGGACTACCGGGCCGTGGTGGCGAAGCACTCGCCGGACGCGCTGGTGCGCGGCGAGATCGTGAGCGTCAGCGGCGAGAAGCTGGGCGAGCACGACGGCATCGCGGGTTTCACCATCGGGCAGCGGCGCGGGATCGGCATCGCAGCACCCAAGGCGCTGTACGTGGTGAAGCTGGAGCCGGAGACCAACACGGTGGTGGTCGGCGACCTGGAAGACCTGGAGATCGAGCGCATCCGCGTGGCGAAACTGAACTGGATCGCGTTCGAGGACCTGGCTGAGGGGCAGCAGCTGCGCGCCATCGTGAAGGTGCGCTACCGCCACGAAGGCGACCCCGCCACCATCACCGGCGGCAAGGACAGCGTGGAAGTGACGTTCGACCAGCCAATCCGAGCAGCCACACCCGGCCAGTGCGCCGTGTTCTACGCGCCGGATTCAGACGAAGTGCTCGGCGGCGGCTGGATTGCCTAGGATTCAAACGAGTATTTTCGAGCCCGCCGGGGCGGCCATGTACAAAGCACGATTGCCGCTAGCGTGAGCAGACTGGGAAGTGCAACCGCTAGGTTGATCGCAACCAGGATTCTTGCGAGATCGATCACCAGCATCGACAGAGCGTCCTCCCACCCTGCTATCGGCGCTTGCCGCTTCGACGCTGCTTGTTATCCGTCCGTGACTTGCCGCGCACGACGAAGCCGATGCGCTCCTTCTTCTCGCCCTCAGGAGGCTGCATCAGCTTGCGCAGCGCGTCGAACACCACCTTGAACTGGGAGTCGTACTTCTTTTCCAGCTCCTTCAGCTTGGCCGCGAGTTCTGCGTGACCTGCAAGGAGGCGACGCATCTTTACAAACGAACGCACCACCCAGATGCTGGTCTCGATCGCCTGTCGACTGTTCAATACCCCCGCAGCCATGATTGCGCCGTGCTCGGTGAAGGCATAGGGCAAAGCCTTTGAGTACTTGAGCCGCGCAAGGTGGTCACAATTTGTGACCACCTCTTCTTTCTCGGCTGCATTGAGCTGAAACACAAAGTCCTCGGGGGAACCGGTCAGCGTTGCGCTTGACTGCCTGATTCAGCGCCTTGGTCGTGACGCCGTACAACTCCGCCAGGTCGGCGTCGACAATCACCTGTTCTCCCCGCAGGGTCAGGATCTTCTGCTCAACGCGCGTGATCGGAATGACGGACTGTTCCTTCGCCACGCTTCCTCCTACCCGAAAGCGCTGATGCCGGTGATGTGCTGGCCTATGGCGAGGGAGTGCACATCGTTGGTGCCTTCGTAGGTCTTTACGCTCTCGAGGTTGCACATGTGCCTGATCACGTGGTACTCGAGACTGATGCCGTTGGCGCCCAGCATCTCGCGCGCCACGCGCGCCACATCAAGCGCGATGCCGACGTTGTTCATCTTGGCCATGCTGACCTGGAAGTGGGTCATCTTCCCCTCATCCTTCAGCTTGCCGAGGCGCCACGCCAGCAGCTGGCCCTTGGTGATCTCGGTCAGCATCTTGGTCAGCTTGTGCTGCGTGGTCTGGTGCGCCGCCAGCGGCTTGCCGAACACCACGCGCTCGGCCGCGTACTGCCGCACGATGTCATAGCAGGCCATCGCGGCGCCCAAAGCGCCCCAGGCAATCCCGTACCTCGCCTGGGTCAGGCAGCCCAGCGGGCCTTTCAAACCCTCGGCCTTGGGCAGCATGTTTTCCTCGGGCACACGCACGTCGGTGAAGAACAGCTCGCTGGTGTTGCTGGCACGCAGGCTGGCCTTGTGGTGCTGCTCGCGCACCTCATAGCCTTCCATGCCCTTCTCGAGCACGAAGCCGCGGATGCTCTTGGGGTCGTCGCTGTCCCCGGTTTTGGCCCACACCACGGCGATGTCCGCCATGTTGCCGTTGGTGATCCACATCTTGGCGCCGTTGATTACCCACTCTTTGCCGTCCTTGTGGGCGCGCGTAATCATGCCCGCCGGGTTGCTGCCAAAGTCGGGCTCAGTCAGGCCGAAACAGCCGATCATGCGCGCGGCCGCCAGCTCCGGCAGCCACTTGGTCTTCTGCTCTTCGCTGCCGTAGGCGTAGATCGGGTACATCACCAGGGCGGATTGCACGGAAGCGAAGCTGCGCACGCCGGAGTCGCCGCGCTCGAGCTCCTGGTTGATCAGGCCGTAGGCGATGTTGTTCATGCCTGCGCAACCGTATTGCTCGGGCAGGCTTGCGCCGAGCACGCCGAGTTCGCCGAGCTTGGGGATGATCTCTGTGGGGAAGGTGCC
This sequence comes from Planctomycetota bacterium, assembly GCA_022071975.1. Lineage (GTDB taxonomy): Bacteria > Planctomycetota > UBA8742 > UBA2392 > UBA2392 > JACKID01. The sequence continues at coordinate 13,346 of JAJVIO010000019.1, read as the reverse complement.
CTTCTCGTAATGGTCTTCGATGACGGGCATGACGTTGTCGTCGACGAACTCGCGCACTGTGTCGCGCACGTTTTTTTCGTCCTCGTTGAACATGTCGTCGAGGTTGTAGAAGTCGGGACTCACGTATTTCGCCATGGCCGAATCTCTCTATACTGTGCCTTTCGGCACTACTGCCGCCCTTGTCCGAAGCGGCAACATAGCAGTGGCTTACAGCGCCCACAACAAGGGCTCGAGGCGCGGGGGGAAGGAATTTCAGACAGGCCTGTCGGCTTTTACTTGCGGCCGTATCACCAAGTAATACGCCCAAATCTACCAAAGATTGCTGCGCTCCATTCTTGCGCATTATACTCTTTTGTCGCATTCATGTTCCGAGGCCAGCGACAACGTTATGAGCCCATCTCCAAAAGACATTCAGATAACTTTACGGATTCCCGGTGACCTGGCTCAACTGCTCGACAAGCACGCGGAGCGCACACGCACCAACCGCAGTTGGGTGATCCGCGAGGCACTGCACCACTTCTTCACCTCCGCGGCGAGCAACCACAACGCGACAAACAACTCGTCGAACCAGGATTAACGTCGGCGTTTACCTTTGCGACGGTCGCCGTTGCCGCTTCGACGTCGCCTGCGGTCCTGGCGTTCACGGGTACGCGACCAGCCGCGCTGCTGCGCGAACGCGCCCAACGGCGTCAGCCGCATGCTCCGGCTGCCCAGGTCGATGCCTGCGATCTCCACTTCCATGCGGTCGCCCAGCATCACCTTGCGCACGCCGGCGCCGGTTTCGAAGTGCGCCCAGAACTTGTGCACCTCGACCCAGCCGTCACTCAGCTCGCTGAACTCGACGTAGCCCTCGGCCATGTTTTCGTCCAGCCGCACGATCACGCTGTTCCCCGCGATGCTGATCACCGTTCCAGCCATCGCCTCGCCGATCTTCGGCAGCAACAGGCGCAGAACCTTGATCTGGTCGGCCGCCAGCTCGCCCTTGTCGGCCCGAATGCTGCGCTCGGTGCAGTGGGCGGCGATGTGCGGCAGGCCGAACTCCCAGCGCTCGAAGTCCGGGATGCGCTTGCCGTCGCGCTTGGGCTTGGGGGCGGGCCCGGTGCTGCCGTCGGCCCAGGGCAACCCGGTTGACGAGGCTTCCCAGCGCAGCACGCCGCCGACGCCGATGTACTCCGTCAGCACCTGGTGGGTCAGTGTGTCCGGGTAGCGCCGGATCGGTGACGTAAAGTGAACGTATTTGTCGATCGCCAGCGCAAAGTGCAGCTCGGGGCCGGCGTGGTAGACGGCCCGCGCCATGCTTCGCAGCAGAGCGTAGTGGATGGCCTCAAAGCCGGGGCGGTCTTTCACGTCATCCAGGAACTTCTGCACGCCGCCCGGGTGCTCCCAGTCGGGCGGGTTGACCTTGAGCTCGTCGCAGAACTCGTCGAATTCGTCCATCGCGTCTTCGTCGGGCGGCGGGTGGATGCGCCCGATGTAGGGCAGTCCGCGCTCCAGCAGGAACCGCGCCACGGCCTCGTTGGTGATCAGCATCAGCTCTTCGATCAGGTTATGGGCGATGTCGTGCTTCTCGGGCTCGACGCTGACGGCCAGGCCCGCCTTGTCCACGATCACGTGCGGACGTGGAATCTCCAGCACCAGCGAGCCGCGCTTGAGGCGCCGCTGCAACAGCAGGTCAGCCAGCTTGCGCCCTTCCAGCATCAGCTGGTCCACCACCTCGTCGCCGCAGGTTTTCTTGCCCTCCAGCACCGGCAACACTTCCTCGTACGTGAGGTAGCGGCGCACGCGGATCACCGACTTCACCAGCTCGCGGCGCAGCATCTCGCCCTGCGCGTCGAACACCATGAAGCAGCTCAGCGTCAGGCGGTCCACGCTGTCGTGCAGGCTGCACAGCCCGGCCGAGAGCTGCTTGGGCAGCATGGGGATCAGCCGGCCGGGCAGGTAGACGCTGGTGGCCCTGAAGCGCGCGTCCTCATCGAGTGCGCTGCCCGGGCTGATGTAGTGGCTGACGTCGGCGATGTGCACGCCCAGACGCACCAGCCCGCCCTCCAGCTGCTCGATGCTGATGGCGTCGTCGTGATCCTCGGCATCCTTGGGGTCGATGGTGATGACCGGCAGCTCGCGCAGATCAACGCGCCCCTCGAACTCGGACGGGTCGGGGTTGGACGGCAAAGCCTCGGCTTCTTTGATCGCGTCCGGGTCGAAGTAGCCGGGAAAGCCGAACAGGGCGACCAGGTTGTCCAGGTCGTGCAGCGGGTTGTCGATGCTGCCCACGCTGCCCAGCAGCTCGCCGCGTGTACGTCCTTGCGCGTCCGGCTTGCGGTGCAGCTTCACCCGCACCACGGTGCCGGCCCGGGTATGGTGTACCTCGTGGGGCTGCAGGTAGGCGTAGCGCGGCAGGTTGTAGCCTTCCAGGCGCACGCGCGCGCGGCCACTGTACGAGTACTCCAGCACGCCGACTGCCTCGTTAGGCCGAGAGTCGATTACGCTCAGCACCCGCCCGGCCAGGCGCCTGGCGCGGTCGTCACGGCGGCGGCCTGAACCGCCTTCCTTATAGCTCGCCAGCACCAGGTCGCCGTCCTGGGCGCCTTCCTCGAGGCCGCTGGAGATGTCGATGGTGGCAATGCTGCCGTCGCGAGGCACTACGAAGCCACCGGACTTGCCGTATCCGTGGGCACGTCGATAGATGCCCACCGTGGCGCGGATGCGTACCGCCTGGTAGCGCTTGCCCTTGTGCCTCTGCAGCTTGCCGGTAAAGGCCAGGCTCTCCAGCCAGTCCGTCAGTTCAGCGCTGTCTTCGACGCCGAGGTGGCCGGCGATTTCCTCCACCGACCTGGGCTCGGCGCAGAAGGCCAACAGCGTCTCAAGAGATTCATCGGCAAAACGCGAGGGTTCTTCCACGGGCTCAATCACGGCGGCTCCAGCAAGGCCGCCATCAAAGGCAATTCACGGCCAAGTGCAAGCGCGAGTCGGCTGCAATCCGGTAGATGCTGCCTGGCCGGCAATCGACAGGCGGGAGGTCAAGGCGAGTGTGACCGCGAAGGATTTTCCTTCGTGGCCCTTTGTGGTCCTTCGTGGTTGCCGGCGTTTTGCAGTTGCCTTGATCGACGTGCGGCCAGCGCATTTTCCCTGACCTCTGACCTCCGGCCTCTGGTCAGCTCATCGGCGAGCCGGGCATCAGGCGGAAGAAGCTGAACACGCTGTTGTAGTCGTCGCCGGGGCCGAAGAAGTCGCGCGCCACGCGCTTCAGCTTGCCGCCTTCCTTCTTCAGGATGCTGACGCCGGGCCAGGGGTTGCCCTGGTCGTCGGCGTAGCCCAGGTCCTTGAACAGGCTGGTGTCCCTGGCGCTCAGCATGCGGAAACCCCAGCCGCGCGAGCCCGCGTACTCCTCCTGCACCCCGGGCGCGTCGGGGCTGACCACCAGAAAGGCCGCCCTGGTCTTGCCGCCGGGCACGCCCTTTTCGATGTACTCGTAGAGCGACTTGAAGCCGTCGGCCCACAGGGTGCAGTACGGGCATTGCCTGCCCATGTTGTGCACCAGCACCATCAGCTCGTGCACGCCGAAGGCTTCCGACAGCTTCACCGCGCCCTCGGGGCCTTGCAGTTCATAATCGGCCACCTCGCAGGCGCCCCATTTCTGCTTCAGCTCGACCTCTTTCTTGCGCAGCTCGCTCATCTGCAGGTGCAGGGCTTCGAGTTCCTTCGCAATCGTGTCTTCCATGGTTGCCTCCTAGATCTCGCCCGCGGTCTGCCAGTCGGGGATGGTCATTCCTTCCGTGCCCGCGAGCATCGCGTCAAGCACCCGGGGACTGGCTTGCAGGCGCTGCCACTCGTCCGGTTCGGTCTTCTGCATGCGATCCAGCAACGCCAGCCGCAGCGCCGGCGGCAGCTCTTCCGGCAGGTGGCCCCGGAACAGCAGCGGCTGCGGGCGGGACGTCTCGGCGATCAATGCCTCCACCTTGCGCAGCGCCTCCCCCAACATGGTCTCGCCCCCTGCTCCCAGGTTGGCGCGCATGCGCCGCAGCAGGTCGTCGGCCCTGCGCGCCGCCTCATGGCTGCCCCGCTGCACCCGTTCCACGGCGATCCGCACTTCCAGCAACGTGGCGTACTGCTCGCGCCACGTAATCACGCCGACGCGAGTCAGATCATCGGACGCCTGGCGCGCGTTGACTTGCGCGGCATCCGTAAATCCCAGCAACAGCAGCAGCTGCCCGAACATGGCCTCGAACACCGCGTGCTCCACCACCCGCCCGATTCTCCGCAGGGCGTTTCGCGCGGCCTGCAGCAGCTCCGAGGCCTCCTCCAGCCGCCCGCTCAGCCGCGCCAGGCTGCCCAGGTTGCCGAGCCCCACTCCCTCAAGGTAGGTCGCGCCGGCGGCCCGGAAGTTCCTCAGCGCGGCCAGCCGGTAACGCCGCGCCAACTCATGATTGCCCTCTTCCTGTAGCAGTGTGGCCAGGTTGGTGATGGCCGAGCCGTACCCCACGGTGTCGCCGATGTGGCCGTAGATCTCGGCCGCGCGCTCGTGTTGCCGTTTGGCTTCGTCGCCGCGGCGCAGCTCGCGCAGCAGCGAGCCCAGGTGGTCGCGCGCCGAGGCCTCACCGCCCAGGTTGCCGGCCTGCAGGTAGATCTGTAGCGCCTCTTCGTAATGGCCGGCGGCCTCTTCCTGCTTCCCCTGCTCCCAGCAGGCGTCGCCGATATAGAGCAGCGAGCGCGCCCGCGACACCGGATTGCCGCGATCTTTCAACAGTTCCCAGGCTTCGCGTGCAGCCTGCTCGCCGACGGCCCACGAGCCGGTGCCCTGGGCGTTTCCGGCGCGGGTGATCAGCAGGCGGGCGTGAAGTTCGCGGTCTTCGATTTCACGGGCCAGGGTGATGCCCCGGTCAATCAGCCGGTCGGCGTCAGCGTGACGCGAAGTCAGCGCCGCGGACTGCGCTTGCGCCGCCAGCACGTTGGCGAGCTGCGCGCGGTCGCCATGGTCGCGAGCCAGCTCCTCGGCGCGGTCCAGCAGCGCGGGCGTGCGCGCGATCCCGCCGGATCGCATCAACGTCTCCACGTTGTCGAGCAGCGCCTTGATGCGCTGGGTGCTGTCGGCGTTGGGGTGATCGATAATGCGCTCGCGCAGCGCGACCGAGCGTTCATTGTGCCAGTGCTTCGCCTCGTTTTCGGCCGCGCGCTGCAGGTACGCCAGTTCACGGCGATGCAGGGCTTGGCGGTCGGCGCCATCGGCTTCCATGGCCTGGCGGGCATGGTCTGCCAGCTCTTCGGCCCAGCCGTCGATTGTGTCCGGCGTTGCCAGTGCCTCGATGATCTCCAGCGCCATGGCGTGCAACGCGGCCCGCGCCGTGGGCGGCTGCAGGTCATAGGCCGCGTCACGGATCACCGCGTGCCGGAACAGGTAGGCAAGCTCGGCGGGCAGGCTCATGGCGGCATTATGCCGAGAGTCTCTTAGTACACCATGCGTTTGCGCATGCGGCGCGGGACCACCATTGCCAGCAGGGCGCTGACGGCGATGATCCACAGCGCGCTGACGCCGTGGGTCCAGTCCAGGGGCCCCTGCGCCAGGCCGCGCATCAGCCGCACGCAGTGATACAGGGGCGTGAACCAGGCGATGGTCTCGGCGTGGCCGCCGGCCATCTGCGGGTTATCCAGCGGGAAGAAGATGCCGGAAAACAGGAACAGCGGCGTCAGCCACAGCGTGTAGTAGAAGCCGTAGTAGTTGATGTTGCGGATACTGGCCGTGAACGTAAGGCCGATCAGCGCGAACATGTTGGCGGTCAGCAGCATGGCGAACGGCAGCAGCACGGCCCAGGGGCTGGTGATGATGCGATAGCCGGCCGCCGTGAAGGCCAGCAGCACGGCGAAGAACGCGCAGCCGTAGATCAGCCCACGCGAGATCGCCCACAGTTGTTCGCCGAACGCAACGTCCTGGATCTGCGCCGGCGTGGCCAGGTAGGCGTCGTACAACTTGGCGAAGTTCATTTTGACGAACACGTTATAGGTGGATTCAAAGCTGGCGCCCTGCATGGCGGAAGCGGCCATCAAGCCGGGTGCAATGAACTCGATGTACGAAAGGCCGTTGACCCCGCGCCCCACAAACATGCCCAGCCCCAGCCCCATGCCCAGCAGGTAAAGCACCGGGTCAAAGAAGTTCGGCAGGATGTTGGTCATCCAGGTGTGGCCGTACTCCGTCATGTTCCGCCGCCAGACGGATACGGCCGCAGTAAGGCTGATGTCGCCGGGCAGCTTCATGCCAGAAGGTCCCCGGTTGAACAGCGAATGACCAATAACCAACTACCAATTGCCAATACACGCGCAGCCGCCGCCTCATTTGGGAATTGGTTATTGGTAATTGGTAATTTGCTGTTGTGATTCATTCCGCCAGACCTCGGCCTGTGATCTTCAGGAACACATCTTCTAACGTGCTGCGGCGGATCAGGGTTTCGGCGTCGGGCAGCAGGTGCGCGGCCTTGGCTACTGCCTCTTCCCCGTTGTCTACATATAGAAGCAGGCGGTCCTGGTGCTGCTCGTGGCGCTTGGCGAGGGTGGTCAACTCCGCCATTTCCGGCCGCTCGCTTACGCTTCGCGCTGCATTCGCGAAGGCTATCTCCACCACGTGGCTGCTTACATGCTGCCTGATCAAGTCGCGCGGGCGGCCTTCGGCCACGATCTTGCCCTTGTCCATGATCACCAGCCGGTCGCAGAGCTGCTCGGCCTCGTCCATGTAGTGGGTAGTCAGCACCAGCGTGGCCTCGCGGCGTTTCAGGTCGCGCAGGCGGTCCCACAGGTTGAGGCGCGCCTGGGGGTCAAGGCCGGTGGTGGGCTCGTCCAGCACCAGCAGCTCCGGATTGCCCAGCAGGCCGCGCGCGATCAGCGCGCGGCGCCGCATGCCGCCTGAGAGCTCGCGGATGCGCGACTCGCTTTTGTCGCCCAGGTTGGCGAACGCGATCATCTCGGCCGCGCGCGCCTTGGCCTCCTTGCGCCCGAGGCCGTAAAAGCGCGCGAACACCTCCAGGTTCTCGCGCAGCTTCAGTTCTTCGTCGAGGTTGTCTTCCTGCGGCACAACGCCAATGCGCTGCTTGATGGCGCGGTCGTTGCGGCCGCCGGCGGCCTCGTGGCCGAGGATCTTCAGGCTGCCGCCGCCCACGGGCGAGGCACGGTAGATCATGCGCATGGTGGTGGTCTTGCCCGCGCCGTTGGGGCCCAGAAAGCCGAAGCACTGCCCGCGCGGGATTTCGAAATCAATGCCGTCCACGGCCACGAACTCGCCGTAGTTCTTGCGCAGGCCCTCGGCTTTCACCACCGCATCCATGGCGCGCCATTTAGCCACGGATTACGCCAATGGCCACGGAGTGCCTTGACGGTGACCGCGCGACAGGTGTTAGACTTCGGCCGTGACACTCGACCTCGAAACCCTGTGGCGCGAGCACGGCGCCGACTTGCAGCGCTTCCTGCGCGTGCTTGGGGCGACACGCACCGAGGCCGAGGACGCCGTGCAGGAAGCCTTCCTGCAGGCCCTGCGCACGCCGCCCGAACAGCGCGGCGGTCCGCAGACGGCCGCGTGGCTGCGCACGGTGGCGAAGAACGTTTTCCTGAAGTCGCTGCGCAAGACGCGCAAAGTGGCAGCCGTGGACATGCAGACCATTGAGCGCGACTGGGCCGCCGTGGCGGGCGACGACGGCGCGCAGGCAAAGGTGGACGCGTTGAAGCGCTGCATCTCGTTGCTGGATGATCGCGAGCGCAAGGCCCTGCACCTGCGTTACACGCTGAACGCCAGCCGCGAGGTGATGGCGGAAGAGCTCGGCCTCAGCGAAGGCGGGGTGAAGAACCTGCTTGAGCGCGTTAAGGCCAAGCTGAAGGAATGCGTCGAACGCGCGAAGGACTGAATCTCACGCCAAGGCGCAAAGGCGCCAAGAACAGCAACTGCATTTGGTCAGGATGGACAGGAGTGAAGTGGACATGGGCTGATGGTGGACCGCTGAACTGCAAAGGACTTCTAACCACGAAGGACCACGAAGAGATCAATCCAGTTCGGCAGTTCTTCGTGGCTCTTGGTGGTCCTTCGTGGTTCGCCTGTTTTTGCTTTGGGTGCGTGTATCTGTCAGGGATTCGAGGCCCTTTCGGGACCACGTTGCGCCACTTGGCGGAGAGGCTGCGGGGCCTGTTGGCCTGCATCGCTACAGACCGGCGTCCATTGAACTCCTGCCTATCCTGACCAAATGCTTTTGCAGTTCTTCGTTGCTTCGTGTGAAATTTCCGGTTTTTCCAAGGACATCCGACCGGCCGCGGGACTCTTCTACTGATGACCAACAACGAAGAGCGGATCTGGGATGTGCTGATCGAGGACGCCCTGCGCGAGTCAGGCGCGCCCGCGCCCATGCACGAAATGGGCGACCGCACCCGCCGCCTGCTGCAGCCCCTGGGGCCCATCGGCGTGGATCGCGGCCGCTCCATGCGCTACACGCGCGGCCGCTGGGTGCGCATCACGGCCGGCATGCTGGCGGTGGTGCTGGTGCTGACGATCCTGTACCTGGGCGTGGCGCTGCTGCCCATGCTGAGTGAAGCCAACCGCGAGCAGCCCCAGTCGGCCGAGGGCAATCAAAGCCCCGTCCGCCAGGACGGGGGAGAAAGCAGTCCTCCGGCATCTGACCAACCGCCCAAGGAAGGCGAACAACCTGAAGAAGCCCCCGAGCCCAAGCCGGAAGAGACCCCCGAACAACTCGCGCCCAAGCCCGAGGACACTGTCGAGCAACCGAAACCCGAGCCCAAGCCCGAAGACACTGTCGAGCAACCAGAACCCGAGCCGAAGCCCGAAGATACTGTCGAACAGCCGAAACCCGAGCCGAAGCCGGAAGACACGGTCGAGCAACCAAAGCCCGAGCCCAAGCCCGAAGACACGGTCGAGCAACCCAAGCAGCCCGAAGAAACCACGCCCGAGCCGGATTCCAAGTTGCGCATCAACCTGCTGACCGAGATCGACTGGCAGAAACCGGGCCTGAAGATGTTCGACTACTCCAGCGACGGAAAGATATGGGCCCACGCAGAGAAGCTGACGCACTTCGCCGGAAACGTATGGCTGCGAACCCGCACTGGCATTGACTTCGAGGCGGGCGGGGTTTTGTTGCGGCTGAACGGCACCATGCGGGTCACACTCAATGAGGAGGAACTCGGCATTGAGCTGCTGGATGACGAACTCTTCGTCGACTCGCGGGGTGCCGACCGCGGCGTTTCGCTCACCGCCAGTGAGCATTCACTGTCGCTGATCTCCTGTGCCATTTACCTCGAGCAGAAATCGAGTGGTGTCGCCGTTTCGGTCTACGAAGGCGAAGTGAAAATCGGCGACGAACTGATCAGTGGCCCCAAGTCAGGGAAGCTTGACAAGCGCCAGAGACCGAGGTTCGGCGCGCTCAAGGGAACCATGGAACAAGAGCCCTTCCTGCTGGGGTTGAAACAGCGCGTTGTTTACCGCGAGAACTTTGACGCTGACCCCAAGGGCCGCCTGCGCGAGGGCACTCTGAAGGACGGCGTGATCAGCGGCGGCAAGGTGTTCTGGGGCTATCCCGACAACATCGAGCACGAAACCGGCCTGGTGATCCGCATGCGTGTGCGCTTCACCAACGCCGAGGGCGCCACACTGACCCAGTTCGCGATTCCTCGAAACGACAACTTCAGCTTCGAGCTTGGCACCGAACGCCTGAAACCCGGCGAGTGGCAGGTGCTGGAAGTGCCCGTGGACCAGCTCATCGAGCGCACCACGCACAAAGAGCACCCTAACGAAGTGGACTGGTTCCAGAACGTCAGCATCACGACACAAGGTGAAAACGCGCAGGTCGAGCTCGACTGGGTCGAGCTGATCCGCGCGGTGAAGTAACGGAGCGCGGCCGTCCCGGCCGCATGCAGTTCAACCAACGAAGTGTTCTCGAAACACCGGCCCACGCCGGAGAGGTCCCGCACGTCCCGGAGGAACCCATGCGCATGATTGCCCAAGCAACGACTTCACGAACCGCTAAGCACCGCGAAGTGCCACGAAGCCCCGGTGTGCGGATACTCCTTCGCGGCCCTTTGCGGTCCTTCGCGGTTGCCCTGCTGGCCTTGCTCGCCACGCCGCTGGGCGCCGCCACCATCAACGCCAACCCGGCCGACTACTCGGCCAAGGTCGCGGCGCTGAACCCCGGCGATGTGCTGCAGCTCGCGGCCGGCACCTACACCAACCGCCTGGTGATCAACGGCCTGCACGGCAACGCGGGGGGCTGGATCACCATCCAGGGCCCGGCCACGGGCACGGCCACCTTCAACGGCGTGGCCGGCAACAACACCGTCAGCCTGCGCGACTGCAGCTTCATCGCGATCAAGGACATCACCGTGGACTGCCTGGGCCTGGCCGTGGACGGCATCAAGGCCGAGGGCTACAGCACCACGCCCCACACCGTGCACGACATGCTGATCGAGAACGTGCGCATCCTGAACGCCGGCGCCAACCAGCAGATCGTCGGCATCAACACCAAGTGCCCCTGCTGGAACTGGACCATCCGCGGCTGCGAGATCATCGGCGCCGGCACCGGCATGTACCTCGGCAACAGCGATGGCAATCAGCCCTTCATCCGCGGCGTGATCGAGGGCAACCGCGTGTATGACCCCGAGGGCTACTGCATCGAGATCAAGCACCAGAACAACTGGCCCACCGGCCTCGGCCTTCCCACCGGCGACGGCCGCACCATCCTGCGCAACAACGTGTTCACCAAGACCAGCCGGGCCAGCGGCAGCGGCGACCGCCCGAACCTGCTGGTGAGCGGCTTCCCCGACAGCGGCGACGGCAGCAACGACCTGTACGAGATCTACGGCAATTTCATCGCCAACAACCCGCGCGAAAGCCTGATCCAGGCCTGCGGCCGTCTCAGCATCCACGACAACATCCTGGTGGACGCGCCCGACGCCAGCTTCGCGGGCATCTACATCAAGAACCACCAGGGCAAAACACTGAAGGTGGTGCACATCTACAACAACACAGTGAACGCGGCCGCGCGGGGCATACGCATCGTGGAGCAGCCCAGCGTGGCGCACAGCGTGCAGGGCAACCTGGTGTTTTCAGCCAACCCGATCAGCGCCGGCTTCAGCGGGTTGAGCGAGAGCAACAACCTGACCGACACAGTCGCCAATGCGGGCAACTACGTGAACAGCCCGGCCACCAGCGGCGCCATGGACTTCTACCCCAAGGCTGGCCAGTGCACCGGCGCGGCCTTGAACATGAGCGCGTACACCGGCGACTCGCACTACGACCTGGATTTCAACGGCGATTCCAAGGGCGCGTTCACCTACCGCGGCGCTTACGCGGGCAGCGGCACCAACCCGGGCTGGGCGCTGGGCAACACGCTGAAGACAGGAGGGCCCGGCGCGGGCCCTACGACGCCCCCGGCGCTAAGCGTGGCAAGCCCCGCCGGGGGAAATCTGGCAGGCGCGACTGAAGGCGTGAGCTACAGCGTGACCTTCACGGCCGCGGGCGGCGCGGCGCCGTACAGCTGGAGCATCCCGGCCGTGGACCTGCCGCCCGGCCTGGCGCTGGACACCGGATCAGGCGTGCTGAGCGGCGTGCCGACGGCGGTGGGGCCGTACAGCTTCACGGTCACAGTGATGGACAACAACAGCGACACGGCCGTGCAGAACTACACGCTGCAGGTGAGCACACCGTCAGCAGGCGGAGGTTCAGGCGGCGGCGGAGGCTGCAGCGCGGGCGGCGGCTCGGCCTGGTGGCTGTTGGTTTTGTGTGGCGCGGGCAGCCTCGCCCGCGTGTCGCGCCGCAGGCGCACGTAGGGTCGGGCCCATGTGCCCGACCGGCAGTTCGGGCCGCCACACGGGGCGGCCCCTACAGCTCAATCGCCAGCATCTCCTGCGCCAGCTCGAAGCCCGCGGCCTGTACGCTGCGGGCTTCCTTGCTGGCGGGGTCGCAGACCGGGTTGGAGTGGTTGAAGTGGGTCAGGATGATGCGGCGGCCTTGCGCCAGGTCAGCGAATTTTGCCAGCGTGTCCGTGATGAACGGGTGCGAGATCTCGCGCAGGTCACGGCCGGGAAGCTCGTCGCGCGAGTAGAATGTGGCGTCGAGCAGGCAGACTTGGTGCTTCGCCACTTCCTCGCGCGCGGCGGGCCAGGCGTCCCAGTTGTCGATGTCGGGCACGTACAGCAGCTTCTCGTTGATGCTGACGCCCACGGTGTCGGTGTACTCGCCCCGGTGCGGCACGGGGATGGCGCGAATGTTCAACCCGGGCCATGCTTGTAGGGACACGCTGCCGCGTGTCCCTACGGGGCGCAATTCAATGTTCCCCAACTTCACCAGCTGCTCCCAGGGTGCGTTGGCGGCCAGGAAGCTCGCCATCTGCTCGGTGCAGTAGACCGGCTGGCCGCGGCAGTTCGCGGCCTCGCGCCCGAAGTGCACCAGGCCGGCGTAGTGGCCCATGTGGGCATGGGTCAGCAGCACGCCGTCGAAGGGGTTGCCTGTGGTGTGGGCGCCCACGCCCGCAGGTGTGGCGGGCGCCCCGCCCGCCGTCTTGCCCCGCGCATAGGCCGGGATGGTGAGCAGGCGGTTCTCCTGCTCCTTGATGTCGGGCGAGACGTCAACCAGGAAGCAGCGCCCGTCGTCATCCAGCACACAGATGCTGGGCCCCAGGCGCACAGCCAGCGGGTCCACACGCGCAGCCATGTCCGCAGCCATGCGGGAACCAAACTGGGGAAGACCCCCATCCTGCCCGGATCCGAGGATGTAAACCGTGAGGGCCATGGACTCATTTGGAACCACGGGTGCACACGGGTCAACACGGTTTGCGCTGTGTGTTCACCCGTGTTTACCCGTGGTTCCTACTTTGTAGCGACCTGTTTGCGTGATCGTCCTGCTGCTTTGGGTTGTTTGGCGCGCTTGGTGGTTTTGGGTGCCTTGGCTGGTGCGGCGGCCGCGCGCTGGCGCTTGCGGCTCTTGTTTTCCGCGAAGTAGCGCTTGAGGAAGTGGCCGGTGTAGCTGCCCTCTACCTGCGCCACTTGGGCCGGGGGGCCTTCGGCCACGATTGTGCCGCCTTCGTCGCCGCCTTCGGGGCCTAGATCTATCAGCCAGTCGGCGCACTTGATTACGTCCAGGTTGTGCTCGATCACCACGGCCGTGTTGCCCTTGCCCACCAGCCTTTGCAGCACCTCGATCAGGCGGGCCACGTCGTGGAAGTGCAGGCCCGTGGTGGGCTCGTCCAGTATGTAGAGCGTGTGGCCGGTGTCCGGCCGTGCCAGCTCGGTGGCGAGCTTCACGCGCTGGGCCTCGCCGCCGGAGAGCGTGGTGGCGGGCTGGCCCAGTGTCACATAGCCGAGGCCGACGTCGT
>JAJVIO010000007.1:113996-155148 GCA_022071975.1 Planctomycetota bacterium | reverse complement strand
GCGCGCCGGTGACCATCTCGAACAGGTCGTACAGCTTTTCGCGCTCGACGAAACTCCAGAGCAGGATGGTGAAGGCGCCCAGGTCCATGGCCTGCAGACCGCAGCAGATCACGTGGTCGGCGATGCGGGTGAGCTCGGCCAGGATCACGCGCAGGTGCTGGGCGCGCGGCGTGAGCTCGATGTCCAGCAGTTCCTCGACGGCGTGCACGAACCCGAAGTTGTTGCACAACGGGCTCATGTAGTTCATGCGGTCCGTGGTGCAGACGAACTGGTTGAAGGTGTGGTACTCGCCCAGCTTTTCAAAGCCGGTGTGCAGGAAGCCGATTTCAGGGTCTGCCTTCACCACGTTCTCGCCCAGCAGCTCCATCTTCACGCGCAGGGTGCCGTGCGTGGCGGGGTGCTGCGGGCCGAAGTTGATGTTCAGCGTCCGCGTTGTGATGTCTTCGCCGGCGTCAATGTCCGGCCTTTCGACGATCTGAGCCATGGCAGTCCTTGCTCGCTCCTTCGGCGCGAAGTCTAGCTTTTAAGCCCCCGGGGGCCAGCGGCAAGGGTGCGGTGCGGGTGACAAAGGTAGCGGAAGGGGCAGGCATTCTGTCTGCCCCACGATGTGCGGAACACACGTGCCACTCAAAGCTCGCGGGACAGAACAAAGTCGGCGATCTCGTACAGCAGGTCGCGCATTTCGCCCTTCGGCAGCACGTCGAGGCCCTTCTTGGCCGCAGCCACGAACGCGTTGGCGCGGGCGGCGGCGTACTTGAAGCTGCCGGTCTGGTGCAGCAGCTCCAGCAGCTCGGCTCGTTTGCCCTCACTGGCGGCCTTCAGCGCCAGCTTGCGGCCGGCCTCGTTCACGTGCGCGAGGTGGTGGATCAGCGGCAGGGTGGGCTTGCCCTTCTCTACGTCGCTGCCGAGCGTTTTGCCGACCAGCGACTCCTCGCCCAGCATGTCGAGCAGGTCGTCCATGATCTGGAACGCGCGGCCGAGGTTCATGCCGTAGTCGTAGAACGCGCGGCACGTTTTCTCGTCGGCGCCCGAATAGTGAGCGCCCAGGGAAGCGCTGGTGGCGTACAGCTCGGCGGTTTTGCCCTCGATGATCTCGAAGTACTTGGCCTCGGACAGCTCGAAGTTGTTGCGGTTGTGCACCTGCATGATTTCGCCGAAGCAGGTGCGGGCCATGGCGCGGCTGAACTCGCGTGCGCCGACCGGCGTGCTGCATTCCAGGCTGATCTCGAAGGCATGCGAAAAGATATGGTCGCCCAGCAGCACGCTGACCTCGTTGCCCGCCAGCGCGTTGATGCTGGCGCGCTTGCGCCGCAGCAGGGCGTCGTCAAGAATGTCGTCATGCACCAGCGTGGCCGTGTGCAGCATCTCGGCCACCACGCCCAGAATGATGTGGTCGTGGCTGAGCTGGCCGCAGGCTTTGCCTGCCAGCAACAGCAGGGCGGGGCGCAACTTCTTGCCGCTGTAGTCTTCGATGTACTCGAGCAGGTTGGCGATGTACGCGTCGTCGCTGCTGAGCTCGGCCCGGTACAGCTCTTCGACCTGCTTGAGTTCGGGCAGGATCGGCGCGTACAGGCGCGACAGGATCACCTTGGCTGCCTGTGCCGCCGCATCGGGGGCTGTGGGGTTCTGCTCGGGACTCATCAGTGCCGCCTCACATCGGGGCCGGGACGATAACACCGGGGGGAAAGGGCCACAATCAGGGGCGGGGTGTCATCCCTGCTCGCGCTCGAGGTCCTCAAGCGTGTTCAGGTTGGCAAATGCTCGCTCGAGGGGCGCGAACTCGGCCAGCTCTGCCTCGCCCAGCACACGGTGAGGCAGCGACTCCCAGCATGGTACCACCTTCAGCACCCCATTTGCCAAGGCATTAGCTACGGCGGCGCGCGCGTGCATGACGTTGAGCGCCGCTGCCAGGGGTTCATCGTGGCCGCCGTGGCGGCACCAGGTGCAGTGGCAGTCATCGCTGAGCATGTCCAGCAACCGCTTCAGTAGAGCGGTCGGCAGGTTGGGCAGGTCGCAGGCCAGCACCAGGGCGCGCTCATGGCGCGTGGCCTGCAGCCCCGCGAGGATGCCCGCCAGGGGACCGCGGCCGACGAATGCCGGCGCGTCGGGTACGGCCTGCATACCCGCGGGCAACGGCAGGTTGCGCGCGCCGGAAGCGACCAGGACCTCGTCGGCCAGAGGCGCGACGAGGTCCCGGGTGTGCTCCAGAAGTGTTTTTCCGCGCAGCAGGCGAAGGGGTTTTTCGCCCTGCATGCGGCTGGCCTGGCCGCCCGCCAGAATGACGGCGCAGACGCCCACCTACTCGGCGTTCCCTTCACCGGACTTGTTGTCTTCCGGCTCTTCCGGCTTGTACTGGATGATCTCATGCCCGGCCAGGACCTCGGCCGGCACGATCAGCTTGCGCACCACCTCACTGGTGGCAAGGTGGCGGCTGCGCCAGATCTCGGCCGGTGTGCTGCCCCACTGGCGCTCTTTCAGGTTGTCGTTGCTGAGGCGACGGGGCACTACCTGGCGTTCAACCACGCGGGCCAGCAGGTAGGCCCACTGCTCGTGCTGCGGACGGCGCAGCGAGTCGGGATTGAACTTCTCGGGGATGGGCTCACTGACGCCCTCGGCCGGCTTGATGTCCTTGAGCCGCGTGACGAACGGCTGGTCGGGCGCCGTGGCGCTGGCGCTTGAGCTGAACTTCAGAACGTCGTTGTCGCTGTCGCTGTAGACCCCGGGGATGTCCATCTTGTCGTTGATGAACGGCGTGGTCTGCACCTCGAAGTGGGCGCCGTACTTGCCGCGCGCGCGCTCGATGGCCGCGTTCCAGCCGTCTTTCAGGATTTCGCGGCGCAGCTGCTGGATGGCCTCGACCGTGAGTTCGCGGGCGCGGCGCATGGCGGCGATGGTGGTGACGGTGTCGGCGGCGTCACTGCGGCCCTGTGTGTACTTCGGCGTCTTGTCACGCAGGCGCAGTATGACGTAGCCCTGGCCGGGCACGGCCATGATCTTGCTGGTGGCGCCGGCGGCGTTGGCGGGCTCTTCCAGGAACTCCCTGGCGCCGTCCACATTTTCGAGGTAGCCGAGGTTTTCGTCGGCGATCACTTTTTCCCAGGTCAGGTTGCTGCCGCCGGCCACGACCTTGAGCTTCAGCCCGGTCACGATGCGGGAGATGTCCCAGTCGCGGGTGTCAGCGGCGTCCTTGGCCTGGTTGCGCTGGCGGGCCTGGTAATCGGCGCGGATCAGTTCCGCCTGGTTGCGGTACTCGTCGATTTCGTCCTGGGGCACGATCACGTCGCGATTGTCGCGGATGAATGTGCCCAGCTCAATGGGCATTTCGACCAGCAACTCGCGCAGCACGGCGCGGCGCAGGTCCAGGTTGCCTTCGCGGGCGTTGCGGATCACCAGCTCGTAGCCGGCCAGCATGGCGCGCAGGGATTCGGTAAACTTCTCGATGCGCGGGGTTTTGTCGTCACGCAGGCGGATCTTTTCCTCGATCGCCTTGATCTCGAGGCGGAACTGCTCGAGCTTCGCGTTCACTTCCTGCTCGGTCATCAGCTTGCCGTCCGGAGTGCGGTGGTCTTTCTCAAGCTGGAACTCCTCAAGCTGGGCGCGCTTGTCATTCAGCTCGCGCTCCAGGGGACGCACGCTGACGCGCGCCACCGACAGCAGGCTCTCGATCTGCTCGCGGTCCAGGTTGCCCAGTTCACGGGCGAATTCGTCCACCAGGCGCTCAATGGCCTTGGAGTTGGCGGTTGCGTCGGCGCCTTCCGCCTGGGCGTCGAGCTGGTTGCCGATGCTGCGCAGCTTGCTGTGCAGCTGGGTTTCCATGGTGCCGAAGCGGTTGCGCAGGTCTTCGCTGTAGGTGCGCATGGCTTCCCACACCGCTTCTTCTTTGCGGGTCACCTCGATCTCGGCGCTGATCTGGCGCTGTTTCTTGGCCTTCTCCTCGTTGACGAAGCGCTGGAAGCCGGCGATCGCGGCCTGCGCCGCCTGCAACGAGCCCTTGCGCATCAGGGCTTCCTTCAGGTCCACCTCTGCTTCGTAGAAGCTGCGATAGTTCAGCATCTCGGCGCGGTGGTCATCCTTGAACTTCTTGAGCTCGGCCTCGCCCCAGTTCTTGGTGGCTTCCGAATTCTCGAGGGTGTAGCGGTTCAGCTCGCGTTCGAGACGGTCTTCAATCGCCTGCTTGTCAGCGTCGCCGGCCTTGAACATTTCTTCGCGCACGGCGCGGTAGATCAGCTCAAGCAGCTCTTTCTCGAAGGGCACGGCGCCCGCGGAAACCATTTCGTCGGGGTAGGCGCGGATGACGTCGAAGCCGAAAGCGGCGTCGGCGTTGAGGTGACGGCTGCGGTTCTTGTCGTAGGCCTCTTCAAAGCGATCGTAGCCGAACGCCGGTGACGCCACGCCGAAGCCGCCCACCAGGCGGGCAGAGCGCGTGCGGAAGTTCTCGTGCTGCACGTCCTTGCGGGCCTGCTCAAGGAAGTAGTCGATCTTCAGGCGCGCGTACTCCGCTTTCACTTCCTCGTTGTTGCCCTCGGCGATGCGCGCGACCTGGGCCAGGCGGACGCGTTCGTCGGCCACCAGGGAATCCACGTAGTCGCGCACCATGAAGGCTTCTTTGAACGTCGGCAGCAGCTCGGACAGCGAGTTGCCGAATGCTTCTTCGAATTTTTTGGTCAGGTCGCGGCCGTCGAACTTGTCGATGTCCTGGCGGGCTTCGTTCATCAGGGTGGTGATCACACGCCCGATGTAAGGGGCGCCGCGCTCGGCAATGCCGGCTTCGCGGGCGCGGCGGGCGAGCACCATGTGGCACCACACGTGCTGGTCCTGGTAGCTGGGCCAGATTTCGAGCAGGCTGGCGTCCACGGGACGCTGGGCGTTGTAGGGCCAGTCGTGGCCGAACTGTTCCTGAACCGACAGCGTGGGTACGCGGGCGTAGATGTACTCCGGGGCGTCCGGCGAAGTGGGCATGGAGGCGCGGTCGAGGCCCATGATGATGCCGAGCGCACGCTTCTTGCGGTTGAATTCGACCAGGCGGATGGCCTCGCCGTCGAGGGTGCCCTGGTCCGCGGGTGGGGCTTTGCCGCCCTGCCCGAAAATGGTGATCATGGCGCCGGTCACGGTGAACATGGCCGCCAGGATGACGACCAGGGTGACCATGAAGATCTTCTGGCCGCGTGTGTAGTTCTCAAGAGCCACTGATTCGTCCCTCTACAGCCTCGGAAACCGAACGCGGCAGGATAGCAGCGACCGGCCGGGGGGCAATGACACGGGAAATTGGAATTTGGAGGCGGTATGCCCGGTCGGTCAGAGCCGCTTGGCCACCGGGATGCGGCGCCCGGCGCCGAAGGCGTCCTTGCTGATGCGCAGCACGATGGGGGCCTGGCGCCGCTTGTATTCGGCGATTTCGACCATGCGCACGATCTTGCGGCACAAGGCCGGGTCCAGCCCGCGGCGTTCCATCTCGGCCAGGTCGGCGTGATCATCGAGGTAGGCCTGCAGGATCGCGTCCAGCACCGGGTAGGGGGGCAGCGAGTCCTGGTCGGTCTGGTTGGGGCGCAGCTCCGCGCTGGGCGCCTTTGTATGGATCGCTTCCGGTATCTCGGTGAAGCGCCGCGACAGCTCATAGACCCGGGTCTTGGGTACGTCGCCGATGACTTCGAGGGCGCCGCACATGTCGCCGTACAGGGTGCTGTAGCCCACGGCCAGTTCGCTGCGGTTGCCCGTGGCCAGCACCAGGCTGCCGTCGGCGTTGCTGCGTGTCATCAGCACCACGCCGCGCAGGCGGGCCTGGGCGTTTTCTTCGGGCAAGCCGCCGGGGAAGCCCGCCAGCTTGCGCTGGATTTCGAAGGCTTCATCGATGTTGACCACTTCAAAGCCGCAACCGAGCTTGCCTGCCAGCTCGCGGCTGTGCTCAACGCTGCCGCTGCTGGAGTAACGGGTGGGCATGCTGATGGCGTGCACGTTGGCGGGGCCCAGCGCGCGGGCGGCGAGGCATGTCACCAGGGCGCTGTCGATGCCGCCTGACAGCCCGATCAGGGCCTTCTTGAAGCCGGTCTTCCGGAAGTAGTCGCGGATGCCGAGCAGCAGTGCGTCGATTTCGTCTGCTACGTCGTCTTGGCGCCAGGCGGTCGCCCGGGGCGGCTCTGTCAGGTCCAGTACGGTTGCCTGTTCTTGAAACAGGGGCAGGCGCGCCAGCACAGCGCCTCCGCCGGAGACCGCAAGGCTGGCGCCGTCAAACACCAGGTCGTCGTTGGCGCCAGCCTGGTTGACCAGCACGGTGGTGAGGCCGGTGCGTTTCGCTACGGACTTGACCAGCTGTTCACGCAAGCGGTGTTTGCCGGTGCCCCAGGGCGAGGCGCTGATATTCACCAGCAGCTCCGCCTGGTGGCGCAGGCAGGCCAGCGCCGGGTCGGCGTCGTAGGGGATGCGCCCCAGCAGGGCGGAGTCCGTCCAGATATCCTCACAGATCAGCACCCCGATGCGACGGCCGCGAAACACGGCGACACACGGGGTGGGGTCAGGCTCGAAGTAACGGCGCTCATCAAACACGTCGTAGGTGGGCAGCAGTGCCTTGTGCTTGGTGGCGATCAGCTCGCCTTTGTCGCACAGCACCGCCGAGTTGTGCAGCGGCTTGCCCCAGTCATTGGGGTTGGTGGTGACCAGGCCGAACAGCAGGCCGCACTTGAGCTCGGCGGACAGCTTCAGAAGGCGCTGTTGCGCGGCCTCATTGGCGGCGAGGAAATCCGGGTAAAGCACCAGGTCATGGGGGGGATAGCCCGAAACCGCAAGCTCCGGCGCGATGCACAGCTCGGCGCCGCGGCTTACGCAATCGCGCACCGCGCGCTCGATGGCGGCAAGGTTGCCGTCAAAGTCGGCAATGGTGGGGTTCAGTTGCAGCAGGCCAAGCTTCATGATGCTAACGTGGGTCCTGGTTCGACAGACAAGGAGTCGTCATCGTGATCGGATATTACCCTATCAACCCGGCTGGCAGCAGTGTTGAGGAAGATGCCTTCGGCCCGCGATTCTTCAGGACCCACTTTTTTGACCGCATGCGCCAGGTGTGCGCGATTGACGACAGCACGCCGGTGCTTGAGATCATGCTGACCTCCGGCCAGGTGCTGGACCTGTCGCACATCATTGAGCTGAAGCAGGACTACATGCTGGTGTCGGCGTTCGTGGACACACGCGACTGCACCAACACCTACCAGGCCTACATCCGCTACATGACCATCTATCGCATCAACGTGCTGGTGCGCCCCACGGAAGAGCGGGCAATAGGCTTCAATCCGCACGAGCCGGAGGACAATGGCCAGGAAGCGGCCAAGAAGAAACCTTCAAAGAAAGTGACGAAGAAGTAGCGCTACGGCCCCACCGTGCCGGGCCATGGCGCTACTTTTCCAGGTCCAGCCAGCCTTCCACCGGGCGGCGGTCGATACTGATCTCGATCTGCGTGCCGCCGCGGCCTTCCCGGCCGCCCTTCAGGCTGAAGCTGCTGATCATGCCGACCGAGCGGTCGAAGCGCAGCTCACCGGAAAACACCAGCACCGCCGCGGCGTCCTGCAATTCACCGCTGATGCGCCATTCCAGCGAGATTTCGGCTTCGGCCGGCGTAACGCGGCTGAGTTGACAGGTCAGCTTGTTCTTCTCGATCTTGAATTGCATGGCCTCAATGAACGCGTTCAAGCCGCCGAGCCGGTTGCCTTCCAGCTGCCAGTAGTCCCCCTCGCGCACCGGGTCCAGCGGCAGCAGGCCGGTATCGAAGCCCTCGATCAGAAAGTTCGCTCCGCGGACGTCTGCCTCGCCGGCGATGCGTTTCACGTCAACGCCGCCGGCCTTCTGGGTCAGCTCCAGTACGCTGCCGTCAAGCGCGCCGCGGGCCTCTTCGCCCTTACCGTAGCCGTGGATGAGGCGGGTGAAGCTGGACTACCAGCTGCGCCGCACGCTGAGCAATCGGCCGGCGTCGTCAACGCGCAGCACCTCGGTGAGCGTGGTTTCTTCGGATTCAGTCAGGTAGCGCTCGGTCTCGGTGAGTTCCTCGACGCGCAGCTTGCGGGTGGTGCGGAACTGGTCGCCAGCCTTGTTCTGCGGGCGCAGCGTGACCGACGGCCGAGCACGAGGCGAATTGTCTGGAGGCGCGGCGTCGGTGTCAGCGCTGCCGCCGGCACGCGGATTTCCGCAGGCGGCCAGCATGGCCAATGCAAAATTCAAAATGAAAAATGCAAAGTGGCGCAAGCGGACTTCCTTCGCGGTTCCGGATAGGCGCTAAACAAGCTGCCATGGAATCACACCGCAGGGAACCGTGTGATTTTGATTTTGCATTTTGAGTTCCAATCAGCGCGCGCTGATCTGTACGCCGTCCACCAGCAGCCAGGGCAGGTAACGACCGCCGACCCACTCGCGCTCCTTGCTGATGCCGACGATGGCCGACTTAAGCAGGTCGAAAGTGTTGACGTTCAGCGCGCAGTTCTTGACGCGTCCCACGCGCTTGCCGCTGTCCACCAGGAAGCCCAGCGAGATGTTGCCGCTGACCTGGCCGGCCAGGAAGTTGCTGGTGAAAGTGCCGAGCAGCTGGCTGATGTACAGGCCGCCCTGGGCCCTCCCCATCAGCTGAGCCAGCGGGTCGTTGCCGTCGGCCATCACCAGGTTGTGCATGCCCGGTGAGGGCTGGCTGGAGACGCTGCGCTGCGCGTTGCCCGTGGGCTGGTGGCCGCAGCGCTTGGCCGTGGACAGAGTGTGCATGAAGCCGGTCAGCACGCCCTTCTCGATGAACGCGCGTTTCTGCGTCGGCACGCCTTCGCCGTCGTAGAGGCCGCCGCCCGGGCCGTCCTGGTGGAACGGGTCGTCCACCAGCGTGACGCGTTCATCGAACAGTTTCTCCCCGAGAGAGTCGACGAAGCGGCTGGTCTTCTTCTCGATGGTCGTGCCGTTCACGGACACGCCGATCGGCATCAGGATGTCGCCCAGCGCGGAGGGCGCGAACAGCACGGGGTACTTGCCCTTGGCAAACGGCGCGTTCTTGCGGGCGATCTGGAATTCCTCGGCGGCGTCTTTGGCCTCTTGAAGGATCTTGTCTTCCGGGATCACCTCGTTGGCCATACCGAAGCGGTAGTTCTGGACGAAGTTGCCTTCCTCGGCCAGTCGCAGTGAAACGAAGAACGAGAAGCTGCTCTCCTGCTCAGTGCAGTCCTGGCCGTTGCTGGTGACGATGCGCGACTTGCCCACGCCGCCGCCCACCGAGCAGTCAACCAGCGCCTCGGAATCGACCGATTTGACGGTGTCCTTCACGTGGTTGCAGATGGCCACCAGCTTGTCCGGGTTCAACTCGGCGCAGGATGGGTCGTAGGGGCGGGTGTGCGGGCTGACGGCCTCGCCGGCGAACTCATAATCGTAAACCTTGCCGTAGGGCGCCATTCGGATTGCGGCACTGGCGACGTAGTCCAGCTCGTCGGGCTTGCTGCTGTAGCTGAAGCCGATCTTGCCGTTCTTGACGGCGCGGATGCTGACGCCCGAGTTCTGGCCCTGGCGGATTTCGCTGAGCCGGTCATTCTCGAAGCTCACGTTCAGCGAACGCCCCTCGGCCTGGTACATCTCGAAGGCCTCAGCCATCTGGGCCAGCTTCGAGGTGAAGCGCCCGACCGAACCCTGCTCCACAGTTCTGCTGGTGTCCTTGTGCATGCTAGCGTCCCCCGATCACGACGTCCCTGATCCGGATGTGCGGGCTGCCGTGGCTTACCGGCAGGGGCATCTGGCCGCCCTTGCCGCAGCCGCCGGCGCCGTCCTGCACGTGGAAGTCGCCCGCGATGCCCGTGATGTTTTTAAGCGTGTCGAACACGTTGCCGCCGATCGTCACGTCGCGGATGCGCTCGGCGACCTTGCCGTCGCGGATCATGAACGCCTGCCCGGCGGTGAACGTGAACAGCTCGCCGTTGGTCTGGCCGCCGGCGCTGTCGATGGCGTAGATGCCCAGCTTCACGTCCTTGATCAGGTCCTCGAAGCTGCCGTGGGGCCCGTTGCCGATGCAGGTGTTGCGCATGCGCGGGATGGGCGGGAAGCGGTAGTTCAGGGCGCGCGCGTTGCCGGTGGGCTTCTCCCCCATGCGCCCGGCGGTTTCGCGGCTGTGCAAGCGCCCGACCAGCTCGCCCTCACGGATCAGCCAGGTCTTCTGGGTTCGCACGCCTTCGTCGTCGTAGGGCAGGTAGCCGCGCAGGCCGTAATCGAGGCCGGTGTCCCAGATGTTCAGGTAGCGTTCGCCGAAGCGGCGCCCGAGCTTGAGCACCTCCTGCATGCGCTTGTCCTCGGCGACGTTGTCGCCCTCGGACAGGTGGCCGAACGCCTCGTGCACGAACACGCCGGCCAGGTGCGGGTCGCAGATCACCGTGTAGCTGCCGCCCTCCACCACCTCGGCGCGGGCGGATTCCACCGCGTCCTGGGCAGCCTTGTCGAAGCGCTTTTCCATGCCGCGGAAGGCGTCGAAGTCGGCGCGACCGCCCTCGCTGGCGCTGCCGCGCGCGGTAGTGCCGTTCACGCGGGCGACGGCGCTGCCCCCCATGCCCATGTCCATGGCCTCGCGGTCAAGCCAGGTGCCCTCGCTGTTTGCGAAGTACAGGTGGGTGAAGGTGTCGAAGTAGCGCAGGTTGGTGCTGGTGACGCCGTCGTGGCCGAGCATGCGCTCGTTGTAGCCGCCGAACAGGTTGATCTTTTCTTCCAGGCTGACCTTGCGGGGATCGGCCTTCAGGTCGAGCTTCACCACGTCCTGCACCGGCTCAACGGGCGCCAGCACGGTCTTTTCCATGTTGGCAGCCGCCGCCGCGCGGGCGTTGCGCACGGCTTCCTGCACGCGGCTTTCGAGCGTGTCGATATCGTTGAATGTGACGAAGCCCCAGCAGCCGTTCACGCAGGCGCGCACGTTGCCGCCGAACATGTGGGATTCCTGCACGTTCTCGAGGTCTTTGCCCTGGAAGGCGATGGCGGTCTGGCGGCTGTCTTCCACGCGGATTTCGCAGTAGTCGGCGCCGGCGCGCTTGGCCAGCTCCGTGAGATGCTCCTTCATGTACCTCTCCTGCAGCCCTGCCCGGACCATCAAGACGTAAAGGATCACTGTATTACGCAAACCGGCCCTGTGCAGGCCCAAAAAGCGCCGCAGTTGTCACAAAAGCAACGCCCCCGGGGCCGCGTACACCCCGGGGGCAAACGAAGGGCCTTGGTCGCTTATTCCGCCGCCAGCGTCTCTTCCTTTTCAATCTTCTTGCCGGCCGCGAATTGCACAGGGATGCTGACTTCGGCGTATCCGGCAACCTTGACGCGCACTTCGGCCACTTTCGGGCCGATGTAGCGCGCTACCAGCGTGGGCTTTTCGAAGCTGGGCGCCGGGCCGCCGAAGCTGTCCAGCACGTTGCTTTCCCGCGCGAGCTCGACGCCCTCGGCATCGAAATAGCGAACGGTTGCCGCATCCAGCATCTGCTGCGTGACTTCGCTGTTGCTCGTCGTCAGCTGCAGCTCAGCGGCGGCCGTGAGCTCGATCGAAACCTCGGTGGCCTTGCCGTTGGCAACCTGTACGTTGGCGCTGCGGCTGGTCAGGAAGCCGGAGCCCTTCACCACCACCGTGTAAGTGCCCGGCTCAACGGTCGGGATGGTCTGGCGCGAGCCCTCAGTCAGCAGGAAGAAGCCCTGGAATGACTCGCCCAGGTTGACCACCGCGCCGTCCGGTGTTTCCAGCGACACCAGCCCGAAGCCGTTGCCCGAGACAGCCGAGCCGACAAGCTTCGAGACCGTGAGCTGGATCGAGCCGCTGTTCTGCGCGATGTTCAGCACCAGCCCGCTCTCGTCAGCGCCTCCTACCGTGACCTGCGTGGTGGCTGTGCCCACGCCGTCCAGCGCGGCGCTGATCACGTAGCGGCCGGGCATCACGCCGTCGAAGCGAATGCGCCCGTCGGTGTCGGGGTTTGTACGGCCGCGGAGCCACTGGGCGAACTCCGGTTTTTCGTTCTCGGCGTGAGTGATGGTGACGCTGACGCTGGTGCGCTGTGCGGGCGTGTTTTCCGGCGTGTTGACGGTGCCGGAGATGCTGAAAGACTTGAAGTCGTGGTCGAAGGGGAACTCGCCCTCCTGCTTCAGCTCAAGGGGGACCTTGCAGGTGATCCGCTGGTCTGACTCGCGGGCGTGCAGCACGTAGCTGCCGGGTTTGAGGCCCACGAACTCGTAGAAGCCGCCCTCCACGGGTTTGCCGGTCTTGACAACGTCGGCGCGGTTGCCCGTTCCGACCAGGATGATGTCACTGAACACGGCCTTTCCGTTCAGCGTCAGCTTGCCGTGCAGGTACACGCCGTCCTTGGGGCGCAGCTCGAGGGCGAACTCGGTCACCGCGCCTTCCTTCACCTGTACACGGCGCCTGGCGTTATCGGTGTCGAAGGTGCCTTCGTCGCGGCCGGTGCGGATGAACCATTCGCCGGCCGGCACGTCCTTGATGGCTGCCACGCCCATGGCGTCAGTTACGCCCTCGTGCTCGCTGGCGTTGCCGAAGTTCATGCCTTGCGAAAGCGAAACGCTCAGCTCGGGGACTGGTACGCCGTCCTCGGTAACGGTGATGCGCACGCTGCCCTTGCCGGGCAGGCGCAGGTCGCCGATGTCGATTTCGCGGTCGTTCTCGATGCGCACGTCGTCCTTGAACGCGGGCTGGTTGTCCTGCCCGCCGGCAACCACGAGGTAGGTGCCCTCCGGGACGTTGCTGAGCACGAAGCTGCCGTCATCGGCGCTGGTGGCGCGGCTGCCGTCGCCCATGAAGGCGAAGCCCCACATGGTTGAGCGCTGGGTCTTGAACAGCGAGTACGCCTGGGACTTGTGGTCGATGGCACTGATGCTCGCGCCCGCCACGGGCTCGCCGGCGGCCGTGAGCACGCGGCCCTTCACACTGCCGCCGCGGCTGAGCTTGATGCGCAGGCCGGATTGCGTGCCGCTGACCTGGATGGTCTCGGCGTAGGGGGCGAACGCGTCCGCGCGCACCGAGAGCCGCAGGCTGCCCTCGCTGACGCCCGTCAGTGTGAAGGCGCCGTCCCGGGCCGTGGTCGCGCCGGCGATGTCCGCCTCGTCGCGGCCCCAGCCGAAACCCTCTGTCGGGCGGCCCAGGCTTACGGCCGCTCCCACCACCGGCTTGTCGTCGGGCCCGGTTACGACGCCCGAGAGGCTCAGGCCGCGGTTCAGTTTCAGGTCGCCCAGGTCAAGGCGCGCGCCGGCTTCAACGGCCTGGTTGGCGAGCTCAAGTTGCGCGAAGCCGTTGGTTTGCGCGCGCACGGTATAGACGCCAGGCTCAACGTCGCGCACTTCGAAGCGGCCCTGTGCGTCGGTTACGGCGCTCGATGTGGCCCAGCCGCCCCACTGGTTGTTCTGGCGCAGTGAGACGCTGGCCCCCTCCAGCGGCTGGCCGTTATCTCCGCTGAGCACACGCCCGACCACGGAGGCCGCCGGCATCATGCCGATATCGCCAAGATCTTTCTCTCCGCCGGCGGCCAGGTTGATGCGCCCCTGGCCCTGCCAGCCGTTATAGCTGGCATAGCCGGTCGCCTGCGCGGTCAGCACATAGGTGCTGGCGGGCAGTGAGTTGACCGAGAAATAGCCCTGCTCGTCCGTGGTAAAGATGCGCGGCACAGTGCCGCCATCGTTCCAGGCGTCGGCGTCCTGCAGCTGACCGCGCGCGCCTGCGATGCCCTTGCGGCTTACGGCGTCGATGATGCGCCCGCTGACCGCGGCCGGGATCGCCAGCTTCAGGTTGACTTCCTGGTCCTGTCCGGCCTGCGGGAAGATGCCCGCGGACCTGGCGGGCGCGTAGCCGGACATGCTGGCGACCACCACCAGCTGCTCGCCGCCCCAATCCAGTCCGCCGCGAGGCAGGGGGGCGCCGCGGTCATTCTCGCCGGGTGGTGGGAACTTGCGGTGAAACGTCTTCACATCCAGTTTCAGCGTGTATTCGCCGGCGCCGTCCGTGGTGGTGCTGCCGCTGACGCTGCCCTTGGGCCGGCTGTCTGCTTCGGGCTGCGGGCCGCTTCCGCCGCCCCACCAGATGTTGGTTTCTGTGCTCAGCTCCGCGCTGACCGCGGCGCCCACGGCGGCGCGCCCATCCGATTTGAAGGTGACGCGCCCGTGCACAGTCATCTCGAGGTTGACTTCCTCCCACTGTGGCTCGGCGGGGATCGGTTCGGTGTCGGGTGTCACGGGTTGCTTGTTCACGTCGGTGTTGTTGTCGGGCGTACTGGCGCCCGGCTCGCGGTTCACGTCGGGGGGTGATTTCTCGCCGGGTCCGGTGTTGTCGGCCTGGTTGACGCCGGGGCCGGGCAGCGCGCTGAGGGGGTCGCCGGTGTCGCCGGGCCCGGCCGTTTCTCCGCTATCGAGCTCGCCGACCCGGGGCGTGTTGGCCGGGTGGTCACCCGGTTGCAGAATGAGGTAGGCCCCGGCAGCGCCGCCGATCAACAGGATCAACACCAGCACCGCCACCACCAGCTTGTTGTTGCGCATAACGTCTCCCGATTCAGGCGGCAATGATACGCCGCCACGCCGTGTCGTGGTAACAGTAGTACGGAATCAGGGACTCTCCTGTTCCAAACCATCACGGGAATTCTAACGGGTGACGCGGCGGGCGCCGCGTCAACAGCGATCCACCGATGCGGTTCGGGAACGGCGGGACGCCCCGTTGCGGTTTTGCACCGGCTGCTACTTCAGCTTCAGCCGGTAGAAGTGGCGCTTGCCGACTTTCAGCACGCGGCCTTGCAGGTCCGCGGCCGTGAACACCGCCTTTTCGTCATCCACGCTGAACTCGTCGTGGGTGTCGGGCTGCACGAGTTTGACGCCGCCTTGCTTCAGCAGCCGCCGCGCCTCGGCGCCGGAGACCTTGTGGGCGTCCTTGACCAGTGCAAAGGCGGCGACGCTGCCGTCCAACGCCAGTTCGAACTCCGGCATGTCGTCAGGCAGGCCGCCCTTGCTGAACACGGACAGGAAAGCCTGCCGGGCAGCTTCAGACGCCTCGGCGCCGTGCATGTCCGCGACGATCAGGCCGGCGAGCCGCAGCTTGGCGTCGCGCGGGTGGGTCTGCTTTTCGTCCAGCAGACTGTCGATCCGCGCCAGCGGCTCGCGCGTGAGCAGGGTGTACCAGGGGCGCATCAGCCGGTCGGGGATCGACATCACCTTGCCGAACATGTCGGCCGGTTCGTCCTTGACGCCGATGGCGTTGCCCAGGCTCTTGGACATCTTCTGCTCGCCGTCGAGGCCCGGGATGATGGGGCTGGTAATGCAGACCTGGGGCTGCATGCCCTCCTGCTCCTGGAGGCGGCGGCCCATTAACAGGTTAAACAGCTGGTCAGTGCCGCCCAGCTCGACGTCGGCCTTGAGCATCACGCTGTCCCAGCCCTGCATGAGCGGGTACAGGAACTCGTGCAGGCTGATGGGCTGTTCGGCGTCGAAGCGTTTATTGAAATCATCGCGCTCGAGCATCTGGGAGACCGTGCTGCGGGCGGACAGCTTCAGCACGTCGAGGAATTCCATGGTGTGGAACCACTCGCCGTTGCGCACGACCTCCGTGCGCTCCATGTCCAGCACCTTGGCGGCCTGGGCGATGTAGGTCAGCGCGTTATGCTCGACCTGCTCGATGCTGAGCTGGGGGCGGGTCTTGTTGCGCCCGCTGGGGTCGCCGACCATGGCGGTGTAGTCGCCGATGATCAGCACGGCCTGGTGGCCGTGGTCCTGGAAGGCGCGCAGGCGGCGCAGCACCACGGTGTGGCCGAGATGGATATCGGGGCTTGACGGGTCAATACCCAGCTTGACGCGCAGGGGCTTGCCGGTCTGCGCGGCTTTCTCAAGGCGCTTGCGCAGCTCGGGCTCGGAAATCACGTCCTGGGCGCCGCGCAGCAGGTCGGCCAGCTGCTGATCAACAGGTGCGAATGGGCTCATGGCGCGGCAGGTTACAGGTTTCAGGTTTCAGGTTACAGGGCACGGAACAGACCTTGGTTGTGACGGCCGGACAACGATTCAACGCCCAGGGGGTTCACACCCTGATCCCTGAAACCTGACACCTGAAACCTGGATCTACTCGTCCGACTCTTCGCCGACGTCGTCGAACAGGGGATCATAATCCTCCAGGTCGTCCTCGTCGTCGAACAGCCTGCCGGCGGCACCCGGCTTGGGCATCTTGCTGCGCCGGAACGGCTCCACGGCCGCTTGACGCATGGTCTCATACTCATCCACGTCAGCGGGTTCAGGGGCGACTGCGCCGGCCTTTGGCTTGCGGGCGCTTTCGGCGGTGGCCGCGACGGGTTGTTTCCTGCTGTCGGCCTTTTTGCCGGCCGCGGGCTTGGGTTCACTGCTGGTCTTGCTCATGGGCTGCTTCTTCCCGGGTGTGTTGTTGCCAGACTTGCTGTGCTGCTTAACGCTTGCGGGCTTGCGCGAGTTCCCGGTGCTTTTGGGAAGCTCCTGTCTGGCGGCCTTGCCCGACTTGGTTGCCGGTTTTTTTGCCGTCCTGGTCGCCGACTTCTTGGCGGACTTGCTCGGCGCTTTCTTTGCCGGCTTTGTAGCCGCCTTCTTTCCTGACCTGGCTGCTGATTTCTTTGCCAGCTTCTTCGACAGCTTTTTCGCCGGTCGTTTCGCAGCCTTAGACACCGCCTTCTTCGCGGATTTCCTGGCCGTCTTCTTAACGGCCTTGGCCTTGCCGGCCGGCTTGGACTTGCGTACTCCGGATTTGGTCTTTGCCGCCATGCGACTGCTCCGGTGATAGTGTCAGGAAAGGCTTAGATACAGCCCAATAAGAATTTTAGGACATCTGTCAAGAAAAATGTCCTGCCACGGATCTTTTCCACCCCCGCCAACATACCCTCGACACGCGTTGCCGATGTCGCGCTGACCCCTACTATTGCCCCATGGCCCGCATCCAATTGCTGCCGCCCGAGCTCGCCAACAAGATCGCCGCCGGCGAGGTGGTGGAACGCCCGGCCAGCGTGGTCAAGGAACTGGTCGAAAACTCCCTGGACGCCGGCGCCACCCGCGTCGATGTGCAGTTGGTGGACGCCGGCAAGACCCTGATCCGCGTGGCCGACGACGGCATCGGCATGGACGCCGAGGACCTGCAACTGGCCTTCGAGCCCCATGCCACCAGCAAGCTCAGCAGCGTCGAAGAACTTTTCCGCGTGCTGACCCACGGCTTCCGCGGCGAGGCGCTGGCCAGCATCCAGAGCGTCAGCCGCGCGCGCATCACCACCCGCACCCGCAACGCGCCCGTGGCCCTGCAGCTGGAGTGCGCCGGTGGCCAGGCCGGCGAAATCCGCGAGGCGGCCGGGGCCCCCGGCACGGTGATCGAGATCCGCGACCTGTTCTTCAACGTGCCCGCCCGGCGCCGCTGGCTGAAGGGCGACTCCACCGAGTTCAGCCACGTGGTCGAGCTGCTGCAATCCATCGCGGCCGCCAACCCGGAAGTCGGCTTCTCGCTGATCCACGGAGAGCGCAAGGCCTTCGACGTGCCGGCCGGCCAGAGCCAGGATGAGCGTGTGCGCGCCCTGTACGGCGACCGCTTTCACGAGGGTTTGCTGGAGGTGCACGAGTACGAAAGTTACGGCCGCCTGGACGGCTACATCGCGCCGCCCGCCATGCACCGCCCGAACAGCAAGGGGCTGCTGCTGTTCGTGAACCGGCGCCCGATCAAGGACCGTTCGCTGATCCAGGCGGTGATCCTGGCCTACCGCGAGTTCCTGCCGCCGGGGCGCTACCCGGTGGCGGTGCTGTTCCTGACCGTGGACCCGGAGAGCATCGACGTCAACGTGCACCCGGCCAAGACCGAGGTGCGGTTTCTTGAGCACAACCGCATCTTTTCGCTGATCAAGTCCGCGCTGGCCGAGAAGCTGATCAACAGCGGTGTGCTGCCGGGCATCCGGCTGCACGGGCCGGCTCTGCCGCAGGCAAGGCCGGATTCGCACTATGAGCCGACCTTTGACGTGTCAAGACCCAGGTTGTTCGACGCGCAGTCCGAGCAGCGCGCCCGCGACGCCGAACACCGCTGGGATGAGGCGCGCAGAGTGCTGGACGAAGCCCTGGGGCCGGTGGTGTCGCGCTATGAGGTGCGGGACGTCGGAACCGCAAACAACGGGGTGCCTGAGGCGGCAGACGCCAGGCATCAGGCGGCAGAAAGGGCCGTGCAGGAAGGCAGTTCGCTGCCGCCTTTGCTCGCGCAAGCCAAGGCCCTGTTCCAGGTCGGCGCGACCTACATCGTGGTGGAGGTGGCCGACGGCATGGTGGTGATCGACCAGCACGCCTACCACGAGCGCATCCTGTACTGGCTGCTGGAGAACCGCATCAGCAGCCAGGCCGTGGAACGCCAGCGCCTGCTGGTGCCGCAGCCGCTGGAGCTGTCGCTGGCCGCCGCGGCGCTGGCCGAGGCGCACAGCGAAGCGTTGCGTGAGTTCGGCTTCGAGCTTGAGCCCTTCGGCCATGGGGCCTGGGCCCTGCGCGCGGTGCCCAAGTTCTCGGTGGGGGGCAAGCACCTGGAGGTTGTGCAGGAAATCCTCGAGGAGCTGGCCCAGGGGCGCAAACCCCAGACGCCCACGGAGCTGCGCAAGTGCATGGTGGAGAGCGTAGCCTGCCACGCCGCCATCAAGGCCGGCGACGTGCTGGAGCCGCAGCAGATCAAGAACCTGCTGCAACTGGGCGAGACGGTGCCCCACACGTTTTCATGCCCCCACGGCCGTCCAACCACATACAAGCTAAGCTTCGTGGACCTGGAAAAGATCTTCCACCGGCGCTAAGCCAGAGCCCGGGATGCCAATCCCGGGCGGGTAAGCCTGTGCTCGCGACTCAATCGTAACTCGCCCGGGGTTTGCACCCCGGGCTTTGGTTGCGTCAGCCTCGATAGCACCGAGACAAGGCCACGCGGAGGCGCAAAGGACTGAAGGTGCTGCCGAGAGCGACTCCCTGAACCCGCGCCACAGGGAAAATGCTGACGCGAAGTTCGCGAAGAACTGCCCCGGGAAGGCTTTGCTTCGCGTGCCTTCGCGACCTTCGCGTCAATTCGTCTTCAAGGCAGCGGCCTCGGCGAAAACAGGCCAGTCCAGTGCAATCGCCTCGCGCCTTTGCGCCCCCGCGTGGCAATCGCAGCCGTCCGTTACTCGGCGGTCCGCCGAAAAACAAGAGGGCCACTAAAGCACGAAATCACGAAAGAAAAGCGCACGAAAAGCGAGTCGGTGGTCGCCGGCCCCAGCAGTTTTCGTGGTCTTTCCTTTTGTGTTTTCGTGTTTTTGTGGCCCTTAAATCCGCAGCACGGACCGCGCCGTGGCTGTGGTGCGGGTGAAGACTTCTTCGGCCGTGATTCCCCAGATTTCGGCCAGCTTCTCGGCCGTGTGTTTTACGAAGGCGGGCTCGTTGCGCTTGCCGCGGTGGGGGGCGGGGGCGAGGAAAGGTGCGTCTGTTTCCACCACCACGTCTTCCGGGGTTAGTACCGCCGCGGCCGCGCGGATGGTGTCGCAGGATTGGTTCTTGAACGTGACCTGGCCGGCGAAGCTGATCTTGAAGCCGAGTTCCTTCCAGCCCAGCGCTTCCTCGGGGCCGTCACTGAAGCAATGGGCGAAGCCCTTCCAGCCCCTGGGGTGCACACTGCGGATCACGCGCTCGCAGAGCTTGAATGCGTCGCGGCTGTGAATGCAGACCGGCAGGTCAAGCTCGCCGGCCAGCTCCAACTGGCGGGCGAAGGCTTTCTCCTGCACATCAATCGGGTCCGGCGCCTTGACCGTGTCGATGCCCATCTCGCCCATCAGCACCATCTCCGGTTCGGAGAGCAGCGCACGGAATTCATCCAGGGTTGCGGCATCCAACTTGCCGGCGTCATAGGGGTGGGCGCCCACGCTGGCGTACACGCGGCCGGGAAACTTGCGGGCGAGCGCCAGCGCCTCGCGGCCGCCCTCGGGCAGCATGCCGATGCAGACCACCTTTTCGACGCCGTGCTCCAGGGCGCGCTGCAGCATGGCCTCGCGGTCGGTGTCGTAGTCGTGGAAGTTGATGTGGCAGTGGGTGTCGATCAGCATGAGCTTGTATGGGTCTTGAACAGCGAATTACCAATAACCAATTTCCAATTACCGATGCGCAGACTCGGCCGACTGCCGTGAATTGAACATTGGTAATTGGTTATTGTTCATTTGCTGTTCGTCTCCACTAGTGCGCGCGCTTTCTTCTGCCAGTCGGCGAACTCGAACTCGTGGCCTTCCGGCGCTGCTGCCTGCTGACCCAGCAGCCACTTCTCCAGCCGCTCGCGGGCCTGCTGGGCGAACTCGGGCTTGTCTTTGTCTTTGGCCCACAGGAACTCCGCTTCCGCCATGTACAGGTGGTTTTCGGGCCAATCCGGTGCTTTCTCCAGCGCCTTTTCGAGGTTCTTCTTGCCGTTGCGCAGGCTGCCGATGCTGACCGGCGGCCCCGGCGCTCGCAGTTGCAGCACGCCCAGCACGCGCCAGGGGCCGCCGTGGGCTACGTCCTGGTCGCGCTCGATCAGCAACTTTGTGTTCGTCTCGATTTTACTGACGGCATCCAGGCCGTAGTCGTTGTCCAGGTCGCCCAGAAAACCGGCCAGCACGGCGTGGTAGAACAGCGCCTCGGCGCCCTCAGGCTTCAGCTTCAGCGCGGTGTTGGCGTAGACCAGACCGCTGCGCGCGTGACGCTCACGCTCCACGTTGTCGCTGCTGTAGCCCGCCAGCCAGGCGTCCGTGCGCGCGGCCTTCCAGAGCGCGTCGTAACTGCGGGCCTTTTCATACTCAAGCGCGCGCGCGAACATGCTGGAACTGATGCGTACTCGCTCCAGTGTGCGCGGAGTCTGCTCAAACGCGGCCTCCGCATCCTGCGCGAGCGGCACCGGGTCCACGTTGTTGTTTTCCTTGTTGGCGTTGTTGTGCAGCACCTCTTCCGGCACCTGCTTGCACGCGGCCGGAAACACCAGCAGCGCCGCCAGGGCGGCGACGGCCGTGATTGCGCTGACGGCTAGCCGGCGTCGTACCACTGCTGCACTTTCTCGAGGCGCTTCGTGTCCGGCGTGGGGAACTTCGGGGACTGCAGGTTTTCACCCACCTTCTTGCCCTGTTCGTTGTCGTCCAGGGCGCCGATCAGCTTCTGGAACTCTTCGCGCTTGTCACCGAGGCGGCCGTCAATCTCCACCACCAGGTCCTGTGGCAAGCGCTCTGACTGCAGACCTTTCTTCAGTGATTTCAGGTCGTCGTCTTTTGCGAACACGTCAAGGGTCACGGAATCGACCAGCACGAAGTCGGGCGCGCCATCCTCTTCGTCGATGATCTCGTAGGCCGCGTCGCTGAGGTTGTCGTACTGCACCCACTCGACCGGCTTGACGCCTGCAGGGGCGCGCAGCACGGCCTTGTTCAGCCAGTCAGGGTCGGCGCTCATGCTGGTAGCGACTTTCTTGCCGGCCGGGTACTCCTTCATCTCAGCCGCGCCGACCAGCGTGTACTGCTCGCCGTCTTTGCCGCCGCGGGTGGCCTCGGCCAGGGCAGTGAGCTTCAGCTCGGTCTTGTGCTTGAAGTAGAAGCCGGGGCTGACGATGGCGACCGCGACGGGTTTCTTGTCGTCTTTCAGCAGGCTCAGGGCGTCTTCAGGCTTGTTGCGCACGCCGATGCGTGTGAAGTCGCAACCGGGCATGCGCTTGTCGAGGTAGTCCGTAAAGCCATCGAGGGTGGCGCCGGCCTTGTCGTCCGTGGCGTAGCGCTCGCCGAGCTTGTAGACGACCAGGCCGAACTCTTTCGGCTTGTCCTGGGCGCTGGCGGCGCCCAGCAGCAGCGCCAGGCAGATTGCCGGGCTGATGACGCGGAACAGGTGGGTCATGGTGCTCTCTCGCTTCCGGCCCCGGAAGACAAACAGCTACAGCCTGCGTCCTCTTTCATTAAACCAACCCAGCACCGCCGGCACGAGGAAGTAGCTGCCCAGGATTCCGGCCAGGCAGCCGACCGAAAGTACCAGCCCCAGCGAGACGATGCCCAGGTGGCTGGCGATCACCAGCGAGCCGAAGCCCAGCAGCGTGGTCAGGCCGCATAGCAGGCAGGCATGGCGCGACTGCGCCACAGTGCGGCGCGCGTCGCCGTGCCGCTGGCTGTGTACCAGGTAAACGCCCGCGTCCACCGTGGTGCCGATCAGGATCGGCACGGCGAAGAAGTTGGCGAAGTTGAAGCTCAGGTCGGTCAGGGTCATCACGCCCAGCAGGATCGCCAGCGAGCAAATCAGCGGCAGCAACGCCACCAGCAGCGCCAGCGGCCGGCGGAGGTCCAGTGCCAGCAGCACCACGATGGCGATGAAGGCGTACAGCACGCTGTGGCCGAAGCCTTCGACAATCAGTGAGCCGCTTTCCTGGATCTGGATGGTCACGCCGGTGGCCTGCGGGTCCACGGCCAGCAGCGCTTCGTTGAACTCGGCGGCCAACTCGCGCTCCCAGACGTTTTTTGCCGGGTAGACGTACAGGGCGTACAACGTTTCGCCCTCGAGGTTCTTGCCCACGTAGCGTGAACGCAGGATCGGCGGCAGGCCGTCGGCCGTGATGGCCGGCGGGTTTGCGTCGCGTTTCAGGCTGCGCATCAGGCCGACCAGGCTGGCGAAGAACTCCGGCTCGACTTCGGCCAGGCGCGTATCCACGGCCGGGCCGCGCTGCTGGCAGAGGTTGGAGATGTTCTGCAGCTGTACCAGCGCGGGCTCAAAGGCCTGCTCGTAGCGGGGGCCGCGGGTCTGCAGCTCGCGCAGCGCGGCCTGCAGCTTGCGCACAGCGCCGCGCAGCTCTTTGGAATCGCTGGCAAGGCCGACGTCTGCGAAGTGAGGCGGCAGTGCCGCGTCGATGCGCGCCAGGGTTTCGCGCTTGGCCGGCTCGTTCTCGGGCAGGATGCTCTCGGTGCCTCGCACGATGCCCTGCTCGGCCAGCTTGTCGTACTGCCGGCGCAGGGCGCGCAGCTCTTCGAGACTGCGGCTGGTGCTGACGGCGTAGCTGGCGCGCTGGTCGTGGTCGATCAGCAGTTTTTCCCAGTGCACGCCCTCGCTGCCGGGATCGTTGAGTTCCAGCAGGTTGTAATCGAACGGTATCCAGCCGCGAGCGACCTCGATGCCTGTGATCGCCAGGCTGGCGACCATCAGCAGCGCCACCGCCAGCGCGCCGAACCTGCGCCAGCGGCCCGTGCCGGGGTGCGGCGCTGCCAGCTCGGCGGCTTCGCGTTCGGCCATGGTGGCGCGCAATGCCGGGTCGCCGTCGCCCACGCGGCGCGCGTCCAGCACCACCAGCATGGCCGGAAACACCAGCAGCATCGCCACCAGGCAGAGCATGATTCCGATACCGCAGATCAAGCCCAGCTCTGCCAGGCCCAGGAAATCGGTCAGCGCCGCCGTGCTGAGCGCCGCCGCCGTGGTGACGGCCCCCAGCACGGTGCCCATGCCGATTTCACGGTACACTTCGATCAGCGCTTCGCGCACGCCCAGACCGCGTTCGAGGCCGTGGCGATAGTGCGCGAGCAGGTGGATGCCGAAGTCGATGCCCAGGCCCACCAGCACCACGCCGAACACCATGGCGAAGATGTTCAGGTGGCCGATCAGCAGGGTGGTCGCGCCGATCGTCCAGCACAGGGCAAGCACCAGCGACACCACCGCCAGCAGCGGTCGCGAGATGCTCCGGAACGCCAGCACGAACATCAGCCCCACGGCGAAGATCGCGAACAGCGTGGCAATCGTCATGTCGCGTCCGCTGGCGGCCATTTCGTCGCTGTAGATCACAGGCCGTCCGGTCAGGCCGATCGCCAGCTTGGGGTGCTGCGCCTGCACTTCGGCGACCACTTCGCGCGCGTAGGCGAGGGGCTGCTCGATCTGGTTCAGCGCGCCCTGGTCTTTGGTGGGGCGGATCGCCACGAACAGCAGGCGCCCTTCCCACATCAGGAACCAGCCGTCCTTGTCGAGGCCCGGGTCGCTGCTGTCGAAGGCGAACAGGTCCTTCATTGGCGGCTCGCCTGACGGCGCCGCCAGGTTGCGGTGCATGGCGGCCAGCAGCTTGGCCATCTCATCGCCGGCGCGGGTCAGTGCCGCGTCGTCGGGGACGTTGTCCATGCTGCCTTCTTCAATACCCCGCCGCATGCCGAGCAGCATGCCGGGGTAGCTGGGTGTTTCCGCCAACTGGTGGATCAGGGGACGCCCGGCCTCGACCTGCGTGGCGATCGATTCCAGGTCGGCCTGGGGCAGATAGAGCATGCGCGTGGAGCCGAAGCTGGCCGGGTCCACGCGGTCGATCACCACCGGAAAGTACTCGGGCTTCGCGCGCAGTCTTTTGACGATCGCGGAGGCGGCCTGCTTCATTTCGTCGCGCGTGAGCTGGTCGGGGATGGGCGGGTTGTAGTCCGGGTTGCCCACCGGCCCCGGGGCGGGGGCCACCATCAGCAGCATCAGTTCCTGGTCGCCGAAGTTGTTGACGAACTCAAGGAAGCGCTTGTTGTACTCGGCGTCCGGGGCGACCAGGGCGTTGCGTTCGGTGATGAACTCGAGCTTCAGCCCGGTGTAGATCACCGACGCCAGGGCAGCCAGCAGGCCCAGCACCACGATCAGCAGGGCACGGCGGCACACGAAACGCGCCAGCGCCATCAGCACGCGCTGCCGACGTCCGGTTTTGGGCTCCTCGGTCACGCCCGCAATCTAGCAAGGAAGAAGAAGGGTGGCAGCGGCTGTCAGTGGTGACTGAGGGGGAGTCTCGTGTCAGGCCTGCAAGCGCCTTTAGTCAGGGGTGGCTGGGGGTTCAACCCGACCGAGGCTTGGCGAGCGCGGTGATTGGCACGGTTGCGGGGGCGGACAAATAAGTTGCTCGGGTGGAGGAAAATCTTTGTTTCGAAGCGTCAGGATCGAACCTAGAGTGATACTTCTATCTCTTTACTGGTTTCATTTTCATGGATCAGCGTGTTTGCTGGTCGTTTTTGAACCGCAGCATAGGGTCGTGCGAGATTCTCTAAAAAAAGCTGAACGGATGGCATGGTTCCAGATTGCACTGCGTTAAAACAACCCAAACGTCAGGTATCCGAACTGACCCACATCGAATCTTCCAAACAGAAGGGATGATTTGCAGTTCCAATGCGACATGAAATAAACTAACTTGTTGGTTCGAACTTTTACGGATACTCATTTTCAAGACTGTGCCTCTGCATTCCAATTGGATTGCACAAAGGCGGCTGTGATGCTATGGGATACGAAACCAAGTCACAACAGCAGCCTTTGGCCAAACTGCGACCGCTACGCCTCTTACGGCGTCGGCCGTCGATCCGCCCGGGAGCAAACAAGAGATGAACACCGCCGTGTCTGATTCCATCGCGACAAGAACCATGCATCGAATCGCCACCAACC
Source organism: Planctomycetota bacterium (assembly GCA_022071975.1). GTDB lineage: Bacteria > Planctomycetota > UBA8742 > UBA2392 > UBA2392 > JACKID01. The sequence goes on along the minus strand of JAJVIO010000007.1, from coordinate 129,795 downwards.
GTAGCCTGGACACTTTACTCGGCTGGTCGGCCGAAGTGGCCCAGTCCGAGGCGATCTCGGGGCGCAAGGTGGTCTACGCCCCGTGTCACGCCCTGCGCGGCGCGGTCAGCCTGCGCAGCTGGATCCTTTCCAACGCCCGACACACTCTGGGTGCATCCGCGCCTACCGACGACCCGACGTTGTTGAGCGCCGGCGCCGACACGTTGATCATTGCCGATCCGGCCTCGGCTGACCCTGCAAGCCTTCACTGGCTGGGGGACATGCTCGCCTGTGCCGACGTGGCCCGTGACGTCGCAGCCACGCCCCCCATGCCACAGGTCATCCTGCTGGTGCCCGGCAACACGGCAGACGAGCCCAAAGTCGCGGAATTGCTCACCCGCCTTAACACGCTCGGAAGCCGTGAAGAGCGTGTTGCCGGCCGGCCCGGCGACCCCACGACGGCCGCCATCGAGGCCGAAATCGGCGGATTGCGAGAAAAGTACGGCAGCCTGCTGGCGGCGCTGGCGCTGATGCCCTGCCCGCTCGAGGTGCACAGCGTCGAACGCCTGGCCCAGGACACCCGGAGCGGAAGCGGCGCGGTTGCCGCTCTCACCGGCGGCACACTGTTCCGCCAGGTTGCCGGCAACATCATGCCGCTGAATGCCGAGGTAGTTCGCGCCCTGCGCGCCGCTTTCACGCCCGAGCAGCTGCAGGCCGGCGCCAACGCGCTGCTGGCGGTAGTTGAAAAGGACCTTGAGGACATTCCAGACGCTCGCGTCGAGCTGCTGCTGCACGCCGGCGATCCGCGCCGCGCCGTGAAGCCGGCCCGCAAGCACTTCGAAGAGCATTTCGAAGCCGAGCACTATGAAGAAGCGCTGCGCATCCTGCGCGCCGCCATCAGCCTCGGCCTTACGCTGGAGAGCGGCAAGTACGCCGAGCAGGTGGACCAGGCCAAGCTTGCCGCCATGTGCGCGGCCGTGGGCCTGAACCAGGAGGCCCAGAAGCTGGTGGACGAGCTGTCGCGCCACCGCGAGCTGTATGCCATCCCCACGTTCATCGAGTGGCTGGCTCTGGCGTCACGCACGCTGGCCATGGCCAAGGGTATTGAGCCGCGCGGCGCCGACAGCCTGATGCGTCGTGCCATCCGCCTGGTGGGCAAGAACACCGACCAGTGGGTGCGCCTGCGCCTGCTGCGCGTCGAGTTGCTGCGCAGCCCGGCCTTCAACCTCGAGGAGCGCGCGGACTGGCTGCTCAGCCACGTCAGCCAGAAAATCCTCGACAAGGTCAGCGAGAAGACGCTGGCTGCCTACCTGGATGAAATCGCCACGCGGCTGTACGTGAAGGGCGACTACAAGGGCGCTTTCAAGCGCCTGCGCCGCCTGGGCGCGCTTGCCACCACTGACGAACGCCTTGGACGCGCCATGCTGCTGATGGCCCGCTGTCGCGCCCAGTTCAAAGACCAGGAAGCCGCCATGCGCTACGCGATGAGCGCGCTTACTTACGGCATGCGTTCGGCGCAGCTGCCCACGGTCCAGCAGGCCGTCGAGTTCATCGAGAAGCTCCAGAAGGATCGCCCGCGCCAGCTGCCCCGCCTGATACCGCCGGCGCGCGGACGCGGACAGCGCCCCCGCCTTCCGGCCGCCGTGGACATCCCCACGCCGCGCTCGGCCCAGGCCTCCAAGTTGTTCGAGATGCTGCAGACCCGCTTCAACGTGCTGAGCTGGGTGCGCCAGCGCGGAGCCAGCGCGGAGACCTTTGGTGAAGAGGGTGATGTCATCGACTCGATGAACGTCTACCACGAAGACCAGCAGGGCAACGTCCGCCGTGCCAGCACCTGCGGCGAGCCTGACGAAGTGCGCGGCGTGATGGTGATGCGAAAGGACGGCAGCGACCTGCTGACCTACGAGGCCGTCGGCGACACTGATTCGCGCGAAGACGCCATCGTGCAGTTCCTGCTGACCGACCGTGACGTCGAGGCCCCTGAGGCATCCGGGGCCGCACCGGCGCGCAAGGCAGTGGTGGAAGAGTACCGCCGCCGTGCCCTTGACCAGGGCGCTGAGCGCGGCCTGCACGCCACGATGGAAACGCTGTTCAACAAGGACGTGCTGATTTTCTTCGAGGAGCAGGGGTTCTCGAAGGAAGAAATGGCGGAAAAGCTTGGCGTCAGCCGCGCCACGCTGTACCGCATGTACGCACGGGCCGGGCTCAACTAGCAGTACCGTTCAGAAGAACTACGTGAGGCAGGCGCCGGTTGCGCCTGCCTCACGTAGTTTCCGGGCGCCGCACCCCTACTGGAAGGGTGGTTGCTCCTTGTTATTCTCCCGCCCTCACGGGCCACAACCTGCAGGGACTTTGCCATGACGAACCTGATTCGTATCCCGACACCGTTGCGCAACCTCACCGGCAATGCGGCCGAGGTCAACGTCGAAGCCCGCACCGTGGGCGAGGCCCTGGACGCGCTGGAAGCCGCGCACAAGGGCATCAAGGCCCGCATCTGCGACGAGCAGGGGAACGTGCGCCGTTTCGTGAACGTGTTCCTCAACGACGAGGACATCCGCTTCATGGACAACCTCGCCACGCCGCTCAAGGACGGCGACCACCTCTCGATCGTGCCGGCCATCGCGGGGGGTCTGGCTCCTTTTCCGCGAGTGAACCGGGCGTAGCCAGGATCAGGAGTCGAGGCGGAAAAGGTGCCTGACCCCTTCTCTGCTCAAATTCTTCAATCCGAAATCCATGAGCAGACCAACCGAAAACCTGCGAACCATCAACCTCGGCATGCTGGGCTGCGGCGTGGTCGGCGGCGGCGTGGTGAAGCTGCTGGACAAGCACCACGCCGACTTTCGGGCCAACGGCTTCGACCTGCGTTTGACCCACCTGGCCGTGCGGGACCCGGGCAAGCCCCGCGGGGTCAACCTTGCGGGAGTCACCCTCACAACCGATCCGATGGCCGTCGCGAACGACCCCGGCATCGACCTGCTGGTCGAAGTCATGGGCGGCAACACCACCGCCGTCGAGGCCGGCTGCGCGGCCCTTGCCCGCGGCGTGCCGCTGGTCAGCGCCAACAAGTCGGGCCTGGCACGCAGCATGGGCCGCTACGTTGAGGCTGCCGCGCAGGGCGGCGCGGGCATCGGCTTTGAAGCCGCGGCGGCGGCGCACATCCCGATCATCGAGGTGCTGGACCGCAGCCTGGCCTGCGAAGAGCTCAGCCTGGTGAAGGGCGTGATCAACGGCAGCACCAATTACATTCTCACCTTCATGGAGCGCGCCGGTTGCGAATACGCCGACGCGTTGAAGGACGCCGCTGCAAAAGGCTTCACCGAGGCGGACCCCACGCTCGACGTCGAGGGCATCGACGCCGCCGAAAAGCTGACCCTGCTGGCGTACAAGGCCTTCGGGGCGTACGTCCCGCCCGAAAAGGTGCACACCGAGGGCATCACCAGGGTCAGCCAGGTGGACATCCGCCTCGCGCTCGAGCTGGACCACCGCATCAAGCTGGTGGCGGCGGCGCGCCGCGGCGACGAGGGGTTGAGCCTGCGGGTGCACCCGGCGCTGGTGCACCGCGGCGAGTTGCTGGCGGACGTGGACTCCGAGTTCAACGCCATCATCCTGGAGGGGCCCGGCTTCAAGGAACTCACGTTCCTGGGCAAGGGCGCCGGCGAGCTGCCAACGGCCAGCGCCGTGCTGAACGACATCGTGAAGCTGGTGCAGCGCCCGCAGGTCGGCACGTTACCCGGCTTCAAACGCGCGGGTGCGGAGCTGTCGCTGGCGGACACGGCGAACCTGCGGCTGTGCTATTTCCTGCGCATGCGGGTGGATGCGCCACAGGTCAACGACACCCTCAGCGCACTGGAGGCGCAGGGGCTGGTGGTGCTTTCGCACGCACAGCTTGAGCACGAAGGGGTGAATTTCCTCGGGGTGATTACGGACGTAATCGAAGAAAGCCGTATGATGGCGGCGCTTCCAAAAATCGGTCGGCAGGATGGAACGGGCGGTGTGCAGCTGATCCGCCTGGACAAGGACAACTACCGTGACATCGTCGAGCGTGAACAAAGTACGTATTTCGGTTCCAGCATCGAGCGCTAACCTGGGTCCCGGCTTTGACGTGCTGGCCCTGGCGCTTGAGCTGCGGCTGGAAGCGACCGTCGAGTGGTCGCCCGAGAAGGTCAAGCTGCATGACTTCGACGATCCGCTTGACTGGTGGCGCCAGGCCGTTGAGCCCAACTGCAACTACGGCGGCACTTTGCTGAGCTTCAGCATCGAGCATTCCGGCGAGCCCAACCTGCTGGCCACTTCCTTCGTGAAGGCCATCCTGCGCGGCGGGCCCGAGTACTACCTGCCCAAACAGCTCAAGGCCCGCATCACCAGCACCATTCCCATCGCCCAGGGGCTTGGCTCCAGCGCTGCCGCCACCGTGGCCGGCGCCGCGATCGCGGAGTTGTGGCGCAGGGGCAAGGCCGACCAGGACGACGTTTTCAACGACGCCAACGAGATCGAAGGCCACCCGGACAACGCCGCGGCCGCCACCTACGGCGGCCTGCAGGCCGTGCTGCAGATGGGCGGCGAAGCCCGGGCCACGCCGTTGAAGATGCATGAAGAGCTGCGTGTGGCGCTGGCAGTTCCTTCCCAGACGCTGAAGGAGAGCACCGGCGCAACCCGCAGCTGGCTGCCGGAGCAGCTGAAGCGCAGCGAAGCCGTCAGCAACCAGCGCGCGCTGCTGACCCTGCTCTACGGCCTGAAAACCGGCAAGCCCGAGGCCATCTCAGCGGGCTTCGACGACCGCCTGCACGTGCCGCACCGCAAGGCCATGATCGCCGGCTTCGACGACATCGTGGAAAGCGCCACGGCGGCGGGCGCGTATGGCGTCACGATCAGCGGTGCGGGCGGGGCCATGATCGCCATCGGCAAAGGCGACATGAAGCCTGTGGCCGAGGCCATGAAGCAGGCCTACGAGCGCCACGGCATGGAAGCCCAGGCGCTGACGCCCGAAATCGACAAGCAGGGCCTACTGTACGAAGCGCTTTGAGAACTCGTCGGCCGGACCCGCACCGCAAGCGATGCAGGCCCGGCCTCCGCATACGGTGACTACTTCAGCGCCGAGAGGTCCGCTCCATGGTTGATATGGAAGGTCGCACCGTTCAATACCAGGGCCGGCACGGACTTTACGCCGCTGCGTTCGGCTTCGGGCAGGCGGTCCCTCTGCTCACCCAGGTGCACCACCTCGACTACAAACCTTGACTTGTCAATGGCTGCGGCGACCTGCTCTTCCGCGGCGACGCAAACCGGGCATCCTGCGTGGTAAAATACGGCTTTGCTTTTCATGGCTTTCTCCTGTTGGTCTATCACTGCCCCCGTGGCGAAAAAGTAAGATGTCCGCCAAAGCCGCAAAGCAGGCACTTTGCGGTGGGGTACCCACAAAACGGTGTGAATTGAGATGGCTGGCCGAAAAGAAACTTCCGTGCATCGGATGGTCGAGAGCATTGTCGGCTGCAAGTGGTCGCTGCATGTCCTGGCCCAGATCCGCGGTGGCGTGAGCCGGCCCGGTGCGCTGGCCCGCAGCGCTGAAGGCTTGACGCAGAAAGTGCTGACCGAGCGACTGAACAAGATGCTGCGTTACGGGATCCTGCGCAAGCACAGCTTCCCCGAGGTTCCTCCGCGCGTGGAGTACGAACTCACCGCGTTCGGCCGCAGCTTCCTGAAGTTGCTTGATGAAGTAGACAGGCTGCAGCGCGAACTGGAGCGATGAGCCGCAGGCACTACCGGCGTTCTATCCCGTGCACGAGCGGCACGAAGGCTACGTTGCCCAGGTATTCGCGCTTCAGGCTGTCGTCGGGCTGCTTCGTCACGCGCACCATCTCCTGGAAGCTGCGCCCGCCCACCGGCAGCACCAGCCGACCGCCCGGCGCAAGTTGACGCGTCAAGGCTTCCGGCACATCCGTCGGCGCCGCCGCCGAGATGATGCAGGGGTAGGGCGCGTGCTCAGGCCAGCCCTCGTAGCCGTCGCCAACCGCCAGCGTGACATTCGTGACCCCGGCCCGCGCCAGGTTCAGCGCGGCCTGCTGTGAAAGCTCGGCGATTCTTTCCATGCTGTAGACGTGTTTCGCCAGCCTTGCCAGCACGGCCGTCTGGTAGCCGCAGCCGGTGCCGATTTCCAGCACAATGTCATCGGTCCCGATCTGCAGCAGCTCGGTCATCCAGGCGACAATGTAGGGCTGGCTTATGGTCTGGCCCTTGCCGATGGGAAGCGGGCCGTCGTCGTAGGCATAGTGCGCGCGCAGCGCGTCCACGAACTCCTCGCGCCGCACCTCGCGCATGGCCTGCAGCACCCGCGGGTCCTTCACCCCGCGGGCCGCGATCTGCCGCGCCACCATCTTCTCGCGCTCGGAGTTGAAGTCCGTCATGCCAGTTGCAACGAAGCGCGCTGCCGGCTCATTCCATGTAGGCCTTGATGCGGTCGGCCAGCTCCGTGGCGACGGTGCCGGCACGGAAGCGGTTCTGCTGCTTGGCGAACTCGCGCAGGGCGTTGACGAAGCCCTGGGGATCGGTCTTGCCGTCCTTGGCGATCAGCTTGTCGAGCGCCTCGAAGGCCCCCAGCTCTTTCTTGATCTCTTTGTCCTTCTTGAGCGCCTTGATCTCGGCCTCGGCGTCGGTGCCGATCTGGTGGGTCTTGTACTCGCCGGCAAGCGCCTCGAGCGTCTTCATCACCAGGTCGTAGCGTTTGTCTTCCTTCCAGGCCTTGATGCGCTCGAGCCGTTTTTCCGCCAGCTCGTTCGCGCGCTGCTGTACCAGGCTCACGTCCGCCTTCACGTCGTCAGGCAACTCGCCGGCCAGCAGCTTTTCGCAGGCAACCAGCGCTTTGCCGAACTTGCGCTCGGCGAAGTCACCGGCCGGTCCCTTGGCGCCGTCGGACACCGCGTGCTTGCCCAGGTTGGGGTAGACCACCTTGGCCAGCTCGGCGTCCATGGCGGCTTTCCAGCCGGAGTCTTTGCCGTAGTAGGCGACCTTGCCGTCGATACCTACCACCGTGGTGCGGAACGACTTGCCGTCCTTGTAGCCGAAGAAGTCGTTGCTCTCGTCATAGAAGCCGCCCATGCAGATGGGGAAGGTCCAGCCCTCGTTGCGCGCGAGGATGTCAACTTCGGGGTACTTCTCGAAGTCCAGCCGGTGGATGGTCCACACCTGCAGTCCGCGGCCGTTCCATTTGTCGTGGTATTTCTGGATGTCTGCCAGGCCGGCGCGTGTGCCGTCGCGGTTGTGCCACTCATAGATCAGGATGACGTCGCCGATGCTGTCCTTGAGTTCGCGGGCGAACTCGGGCGGGTTGACGATGTTGCCGCCGGCCTTGAATTTCGGCGCTTCCTGGCCGACCTTCAGTGCGTCGGCGCACAGCGGGCAAGCCAGCAGCACCAGCAGCGCAAGCGCAGCACGGGTAAGCATGGTCCATCCTCCTGTACGCAGGTTAAGTCCCCTGCCGTCAGGATTCACGGACAAACCGCCGCAACGCAAACGGCCCGGCCACATTGGCCGGGCCGTCGGGCGCTGTGCGGATTACTCTTCCGCGCCCAGGGATTCCAGTTGTTTCTGTGCGTCGCCGGCTGCCGCCGCGCCTTCGTACTTCTTGATGAAAGCCTCCAGGTTCTTCTTCTTGTCCGCCGCGCTCTTGGCCTTTTCGTTGGCTTCCAGTGTCTTGGCCAGCGCGTCCCAGGCCTTCAGTTCTTCCTTGACCGCTCTGTCCTTCTTCAGCTCTTTCAGCTCATCAGCGGCCGTGGCTGCCGCCTCCATGCCCTTGAATTCCTTGCCGGACAGCTCCCCAAGCAGCGCGATCGCCTCGTGGTAACGGCGTTCGGCCTTGGCGGCGTCGATGCGCTTGCGCAGGTTGGCGATCACGGCGTCCACGCGGCCGATGATGTAGTCCGCGTCAGCGACCACGTCCTCGCCCGCGCCTTCCTTGTCTTTAGCCCGCTGGGCCTCTTCGCGGGCGGCGGCGTAGTCCTTCTTCGCGAAGCTGGTGGCGGCTTTCTCCAGGCCCGGCGCCACGTCGTTCTTGCCCAGGCCCAGGTACTTGATCTTCTCGATTTCCCGCTCAATCACCGCGCCGTAGCCGGTGTTGTTCTCGAAGATCACCTTGCCGTCCACGCCGATCACGTAGGCGTACGGGATGGTTCCCACGCCGGGGAAACCGCCCATGTCGCCTTCCAGCACCTGCGGAAAGGTCAACCCCTTGCTGTCGTACACCTTCTGGATGTCGGCCTCGCTGCTGTTCTGGCGCTCCACCATGAAGATGTGCAGGCCCTTGCCCTCAAACTTTTCCCAGAGCGCCTGCACCTCCGGCATGCTGCGCAGGCAGGGCCCGCAGTGCGTGCCCCACAGCTTCACCAGGATCACCTCGCCCTTGCAGTCTTCAAAGCTGGTCCTGCCGTCAGCCGGCGGGTTGATGAACCGCGTGGCCGAAAAGTTCGGGCACTCCTTGCCCGTCAGTGTGTTGCCGGCCAGCAGCGCCGGCGCCAGCGCGCAGGCCAGCAGCATTGCAATCATCGTCTTCATCATTGGCTCCGTTCTGTTGTTGAATGAGTTAGCCGGAGCCGTCAACGCAAACGACCCGGCGGGCAGCCGGGTCGTTTCACGATTGTCCTGACTGCCTGAATCAGCCCGAGATGGCATCGGCCAGCGCCTTGGCTTCATCGGCGGCGGCCATGCCCTCGTTCTTCTCCACAAACTTGATCAGGTTCTTCTTCTTGTCCACGTCGCTCTTGGCCTTCTCGTTGGCCTCAAGCACCTTGGCCAGGTCCGCCCAGGCCTTCAACTCGGCCTTCACGTCCTTGTCCTTCTTCAGCTCTTTCAACTCTTCTGCGGCCTTGTCCGACTCTTCCATTCCTTTGTAGGCCTTGCCCGACAACTCCTCGAGCATCGCCACCGCTTCGTGGTAGCGGCGCTTGGACTTCGCGTCGTCAATCTTCGCGCGAAGGTTGGATACCCGAGCTTCCACGCGCTTGATGATGAAGTCCGCGTCCGCCACGGCCGTCTCGTTGTCGGCTTCTTTCTCTTTGACCTTCATGGCCTCTTCGCGGGCGGCGGCATAGTTGCCGGTGCCGAACTGCGTGGCGGCCTTGACCAGCTCGGGCGCCACGTCCAGCTTGCCCAGCCCCGGGTACTTGATGCGCTCAAGTTCCTTCTGGATGACCGCCGCGTAGCCGTCGCGACCCTGCCAGGCCACCTTGCCGTCCGGGCCGACCACGAAGGCGTAGGGCAGGCCGTTGCCGCCCTTGTAGCCGTTGAAGTCGCACTCGTTGCGGATGGCGACCGGGAAGGTCAGCTTGCGGTCTTTCACGTACTTGGAGATGTCCTCCAAGGTTCCCCCCTGGCTTTCCACCAGGAAGATATGAAGACCCCGATCCTTATTCTTTTGCCAAAGAGCCTCTACTGAAGGCAACGCCTTCACGCAGGGTCCTCAGCGGGTGCCCCAATACTTGATGAGTACTACCTCGCCGGCACATTGCTCCAGTGTGATGGCATCTGGCTGGTTCACGCATACTGTGGCCTTGAACTCCGGCGCTTCCTGCCCGACCTGGTTCTCTTGGGCAAAAACGGCCGGAGCCAACGACACAGCCAGCAGCGCGAGCAGCAGGCCTCGTTTGGTCCGAATCATCTGCATCTCCCGAATAATGCACTTATTGCAACACGATTGCCGCGTTGCACCTTAGTAGTAGACGAATCGCTGACATCCTTACACGTATTAAATATGAAGCAGGCGGCTCCCCCTGAAAGCTGCAACCTAAAACCTGTAATCTGCCGTACTTATGCCGCTGATCACGGTCTCCAACCTCAACATGCACTACGGCGGGCCTGACCTGCTGCGCGGCGTTTCACTCGACATCGAGCCCGGCGCCAAGATCGGCCTGATAGGCCAGAACGGCACCGGCAAGTCCACACTGCTGAAGCTGCTGATCGGCCAGCTCGAGCCCACCAGCGGCGAAGTCCACCGCCAGCGCAATCTCAACATCGCCTACCAGGCCCAGGAACTGGTGTACCAACCCGGCAGCACCGTGCTGGACGAAATGCGCAAGCTGTTCGCGGTAGACTTGACGCGTCAAGCCAAGCTGCACGCCCTGGAAGAGCGCATGGCCGCCGGCGAAAACGTGCTCAGCGAGTACGAGCGCCTGCAACTCGAGCACGAAACCGCCGACGGCTACAGCGTCGAGCAGCGCATCGAGCAGGTGCTGACGGGCCTCGGGTTGCCGCGCGCCGCCTGGACCCAGCCCATCGAGAGCTTCAGCGGCGGCGAGCGCAACATCATCGGGCTCGCGCGCATCCTGCTGCAGGACCCCGACCTGATGCTGCTCGATGAGCCCTCCAACCACCTCGACATGGACGGCATCGAGTGGTTCATCCAGTTCGTTCGCAATACGCGCGCGGCCGTGCTGATGGTCAGCCACAACCGCCACATGCTGGACGCGACCGTGACCGAGATCTGGGAGCTGCACGGGCGCAAGGTGACGCGCTGGGCGGGCAACTACAGCGACTTCACGCGCCAGAAGGCGGAAGCGCTGGCCCTGCAGGAACGCCAGTACAAGAGCCAGCAGCGGCTGATCAAGCGCATCGAGTTCCAGGCCCGCCGGCTGCTGGACATGGCGCGCGCCTACGACGACCCGGGCCAGGCCAAGCGCGCGAAATCGATGCTCATGCGCCTGGAGCAGATGGACAAGGTCGAGGCGCCGGACAAATCGGAGAACCGCTTCCACGCGCAGCTCACCGGCGGCAAGCGCCACGGCCACATCGCGCTCGAGATCGAGGGGCTGAGCATCGGTGTCAGTGCTGAGTCCCGTGTCCCGAGTCCCGTGTCAAATGCGACTGCCGTTGACACGGCACACGGGACCCGGGACTCGGAACGACTTCTGTTAGACGGCGCCGCGCTCTCCATCACCTTCGGCGAGCGCGTGGCTCTGGTGGGGCCCAACGGGTCAGGCAAAACCACGCTGTTTCGCGCGATTTTGAACCATGCCGACTGGGAGCACCCGGCGATCGACGTGCAGGACGGGCCGTTTCACGTGCGCGGCACGCTGCGCACGGGCAAGAGCGCGAAGATCGGCGACTACTCGCAGATCCACCAGCACGCGCTGGATGAATCGCTGAGTTTGATCCAGTGGTTCATGAACGTCAGCGGCCTGGAGTACCAGCCGGCCACGGAGGTGCTGCACCGCTTTCTGTTTTCACGCGACGACCTGATCCGCGCCATCGGCACCCTCAGCGGCGGCGAGAAGTCGCGCCTGCAGCTGGCGCGCCTGGTGCACGAGAAGGTGAATTTCCTGATGCTGGATGAGCCCACGAACCATTTGGACATCCAGGCCTGCGAGCAGCTTGAGGAAATGCTGGAGGAGTTCGAGGGCACGCTGCTGATCATCAGCCACGACCGCTATTTCCTCGATCGCCTGGTGAACCGCGTGGTCGAGCTGGAGGACCGCAAACTCAAACCCTTCGCAGGCACCTTCGCCGCATGGTGGGAACAGAAGCACGCCCAGGCCGCCACGGGCCCCAAGCGCACGCTGCAGTTGCACTCGCAGAAGACAGCGGCCGAGCGCCGCAGCGAGGCCAAGCAGCAGAGGGAAGAGCAGAAGGCCAAACAGCGCGAGCAGCACAAGCTGAAGACCGAGCTGAAGGCACTCGAAGCCCGCATCGAAAAGCTCGAGGCCAAGCAGAAGGAGTTAGAGGCGGAGCTCGCCAAAGCCTTCAGCCCCGAAGGCACAGCCAACGCCGAAGAAGCCCAGAAGCTGAACCAGGCCTTCCAGGCCGTAAAAACCCAGATCACCGAAGCCTACACCAAGTGGGAAGAACTGGCGGCGGCAGTGGAGTAAGTAGTGGCATTCAATGTGGCATTCGCCTCCGGCGAATGAGTATCACGCGCCTCTGGCGCGTGCCAGCGGCCGGAGGCCGCTGGCACTCATTCGCGGGACGCGAATGCCACGCCGCGCCACGCCGCTACCCAACCCACTTCCAGTTCTTGAGCCCCGCTGCAATCGGGTTCTCGCGCACGTAGGCTACATGATGATGGAAGTCCGCCGCATCGCGGATCAGGTGGTCATAGGACTCGCGCTGCCAGAGTGTTCCTGCGCGTCCGAGCAACTTGTTGACCTGGTGGGCGGTAAACGATTTCCAACTATGAAGGATGCTCGAAAGTGAATGGCCTTCCATTGGCTCAACAACCACGTGAACGTGGTTGGGCATGACGCACCAGGCATGAAGTCGGTAGCGCTGATCGTTGAAGTGCAGCAGCGCGCCGGCAACCACCTCTGCGACGCGATCATCCCGCAGGATGCAATCGCCGTGGCCCTCATCCAGCAAACGCTGAAACGCCTCTGATTTCGCCTATGATCGGTGAGCCAGCTCTTCCAGTGACAGCGCTGCGGCGCCGGCTGCGGACTTTCGTTCAATCTCGTCCTTGATCGCTACGAGCCGCGTTACAGCGGATTCGGGCAACGAATCAGCCAGGCGAAAGGTCACTGCGTAAGCGGCGCCTTCGCTTGTCCAATGCGGCAGATTGGCACCCTTTCGAATCTGAATTTGACCTCGCTTGGGCACTCAAAAAGAGTAGTCACAAGTGGCATTCGCTTCCAGCAAAAGAGCAACACAGCCGTGGCATTCGCGTCCGGCGAATGAGTAGCAGCGGCCTCAGGCCGCTGGCACGCGCCGGAGGCGCGTGGCACTCATTCGCCGGAGGCGAATGCCACTTCGCGAATGCCACTGCAAACAACCGTTCCGTGTCGCGTGCCTTGTTAGGCTTCCTTTGGTTCTTTGCTGAAGGAGGCTTTATGAGCAACAAGAAGTTTCGACGCCCGGCTAACCCGGGATTTGTTTCGGCGGCTTTGGCGGGCGGGGGTACGGCCCCGGCTTCGGAGGCGGAGCCCGGAACGGCGCCCACGCACACTTCGGCTTCGGGCGGACTGCGCGTGCCCCAGTACGACCTCAACGTCACGGACGACGAGGCCATGGGGTTCCTCAACGAGATGACCCGCTTCCTGGCCGGCATCGTGCGCACCGGCAACCGCATCCTGGCCAGCGTCCACGTCGCCGACGTGCGCGAGATGGTCGCGCCCGACATGGCCCCGGCCGACACGCCGCCCGATGAAACCATGAACGGTGAGCAAGACCCCGAGGGCGAGCGCATCCGCGAAAACATCAAGGCCGCGCACAAGAAGCTGCCGCGCAGCCACCCGCTGATGGGGCTGATCCGCTACACCCTGGCGGCCGCGCGGCTGCTGGAGAGGCTGCTGCAGGCGACGAAGCCGCACCTGTTCGGGCGCGAGAGCCTGCAATACCGGCACATCAAGCGCGCGATGCGGGCGTCCGAGAAGTTCCTGGAAGGAGAAACGCCCGGAGAGCTGATGGAGCAGGCAATCAAAGACACAGGGATGCAGATCGGCTAGGCGGCAGTTGTCAGGCGACAGGGTGAACAAGAGCCGCAAGCGCAGGCGCGCGGCTGGAGACAGGGCTTTGGCCGGCGTCCCGGCGGGATGATCCGGCCGTTGTGCTGCTCCCTGACCTCTGACCTCTGACCTCCAACCTATGATCATTTTTCGTCCACCATCAAAAGGAGCAAACAACGCACAAAACTTGCGCACACAAAACTGACATTCTGGTTGTGGAGAAGGTTTTCTGTTTCGTCCAAAGCCTTCACGGTCGCGGCACTTGGGGCGGCGCGACGACCGGGATCACTGTGTTAAGAGTTCGAAACCGCACGCAGTGCGGATAAACTTCGGCCTCGGTCGCGTTAGAACCCCACCATGGAAGACGACTTCCGCACCATCCAGAAGGCGCTTGAAACCGGCGACGACACGTTGTTCGAAGTCGCCCGTCAGCGCCTGCCCGGGGAACTCGCCTCCAGCGTCGAGCACACGCGCGCCCGGCTGGCCGAGGCGCTGGCCGCGCTGGTGCGCCTCGAGGCCGAGCTGCTGCGCGTCAAAACCGAGCGCGGCTGGACCGCCGATTCGCCCCTGCCCGTCACGCGCACTACCAAAGGTTGATCACCTGCGTCGCCCGCCATGGTAGTCTCCTGCGCAAAGGAGGGGACCATGACCCGCATTTCCGCCGCCCTGCTGATCCTTGCGCTGCTCGCCGGCGCAACCCTGTGCCAGGACGCACCCGCCTGGCAGCCGCCCGAGGGCGCCAAGTTCACGGCCGAGGACGTCAGCATCGAGCGCAAGGAGGGCGAGGGCGCGTTCCAGATCGCCGGCACCCTGCGCGTGCCGACGGGCGACAAGCCCGGGGCGGGCTGGCCCGCGGTGCTGTTCGTGTCCGGCTCGGGCTCGCAGACGCGCCACGGCTTCCAGGGCAAGCTGGACATCGGCACGTGGGAAGTGCTGGACGCCGTCGCCAACGCGGGCTTTGTGGTGCTGGCCACGGACGACCGCGGCATCGGCGCCACGCCGATGGGCGCGGAGGGCGTCAAGCCCACCGAGATCGGCTACAACCACCTGCTCGGCGACGCGCGCGCCTGCCTGGATTGGCTGAAGGCGCGCGAAGGCGTCAACAAGCAGCGCGTGTTCGTCATCGGCCACAGTGAAGGCGGCCTGACCGCGCCGATCCTGGCCGGCGAAAGCGAAATCGCCGGTGTGGTGTACATGGCTGCCGCCGGGCGCAACATGTACGACATCACGCTGGAGCAAGTGGAAGCGAGCATGGCCAAGCTGCCCAAGGCCACCCGCGACGCGAACCTGAAAGCGCAGCGCGAGTTCCAGGACGCTGTGAAAGAAGGGCGCGAGCCTGACTTCAATATACTGGGTGCGGCAGCGGCGCCGGCGCTCAAGAACGCCTGGAAGCTGCAAGTGGAGCCGATCAAGGCCTGGTGGCACGACCACTTCAACCTCGACGTGCCGGCCCTGCAGGCCAAGGTGAAGTGTCCTGTGTTCGTGGCGCAGGGGGCAGCGGACTTCCAGGTCTCGCCCGAGCGCGACGCGAAGCAGATCGTGAAAGACCTGATGGCCGGCGAATGCGCAGACGTGAAGCTGAAGATCTACGCCGACCTCGACCACCTGTTCAAGCCCTGCAACGGCAAGCCCTCGGAGATGAAGATGTATTTCGAAGATCGGCGCGTTGACCCGGCCTTCATCAGGGACATCGTCCAGTGGCTTGAAGACCACCGCTAACGGAGGCCGTCATGCTGAAGCGAAGCCTGGCCGTCACGCTGCTGCTGTGCCTGGCCCTGGGCGCAAGCCGCGCCCAGCAGCCCGCGTTCAAGCCCGAGTTCGAGGCCTGGGGCGCCTACGCTGTCTCGTTCAAGGCCACCGTCGAGCTGTTTGCAGGCGCCGAGCTTAAGGCCGCCGCGTTCTCGCCCGACGGCAAGTGGATCGCCACCAGCGGGCCCGAGAACGCGCTGACACTGTGGGACGCGCGCAAGGGCGATAAGGTCACCAGGCTTGAGGGCCACGCCGATGCCGTCACCTGCCTGGCATTCTCGCCGGACAGCGCGCTGCTGGCCTCCGGCTCGGCTGATTCGCAGATCCGCCTCTGGGACGTCGCGGCCGCCAAGCTGAAGCAGACGCTGGCCGGTCACACCAAGCAGGTGAACTGCCTGGCGTTCTCGGCCAACGGCGAGTGGCTGGCCAGCGGCAGCGCGGACTCCACCGTGCGCACCTGGCAGCTCGGCACCGATCGCTCCGTTTCGCATGACGTCGGGCGCTGGAGACGCAACCGCGACGCGGAAAGCACCGAGTCATTCACGGCCGTGGGCTGGTCCGGCAACGAAGTGCTGGGCGGCACGGACAGCAACAGCCGCTATCGCTGGCAGCGCGACTCGGTGGACCCTCACTCGATCAGCACGACTTCGAACAAA
>JAJVIO010000007.1:0-113986 GCA_022071975.1 Planctomycetota bacterium | reverse complement strand
AGACCGTGGTGGCGATCGGGTCGCTGACTGGTGGTGGGCACGACTACCTGGGGCGCAGCGGAGGCTCGGTGGAGTTCACGGGCGCCAGCAACACCGGTAATCATTCTTTCAGCCTCGGGAGCAGGCTCGTGGGCATGGCGATCCCCTCGCACTCCATGGTGGCGTGGGTTGCGTCGCCATCGCAGCTGCATGTGTACCCCTTGCAGTTCGCCGAAGCAAAGGAAGATGACCGCATGCGGGGCCGCCGTACAAATCTGCAGAAGTACAGGGCTCTCGACACAGGGCTGGAAGACATTCTCACGGTCGAATGCAGCTTCGATGGCAGCGCGCTGCTGCTGGCTGACAAGACCGGCAAGATCGAGGTGTGGACTACCGACACGCCCCGGCCGGACATCCCCGCCGAGCTGGTGGCGAGGCTCGACGACATGCTGCCGCGCAAGCGCGAGGCGATCCGCACCGTGCGGGCGGCGCCGAACGGCAAGCTGGTCGCGGCGGGTTTCGACGACGGTTCCGTGAAGTTGTGGGACGGGCAGGGAGAGGTCAAGGCCGTGCTCGCCGGCGCGGGCAAGCCGCACAGCCTGCTGCAGTGGTCGGCTGACGGGCGCAAGTTGCTGACCTGGGACGGCGCGAGGCGCGTGTGCGTCTGGCAGGCGGCGAACGCGCAACTGGCAACCGAGCTGGAGTTGCAGGGCAAGGTTACCGGGCTGTCTGCTTCGCCGGGCCTGGAATACCTGGTGGCGGGCACCGACAAGGGCGAGGTGCAGGTGTGGGATGTCGCGCTGCGCCAGGTGTCGCGTAAGCTGCAGGGCTTCGAGGAGAGCGTGAAACAGGTGGCCTGGAGCGCCGACGGCAATCACATCGCCGCCTGCGCGGGCAAGCTGGTGCGCGCTTACGATGTGGGTGAAATGCTGGAGCTGCCCGACAACAGCTTTGAGGCCCCGCTGCTGCTGGGCTTCACCAGCGACGCCGTGGCGGTGCTGGTCGGCAAGCAGCTCGAGTTGCGGGGCTGGGGCGATGAGCCGCTCAAGGCAAGCCACACCCTGGCCTGGAGCAGCAGCCCTCAGACGCAGTTCGTGCTGCGGGGCGACAGGCTGGCGCTGGCCTCAGGCCGGTCCGCGGCCGTCTTCAGGACCAGTGACGGCAAGCTGGTGGCGACGGTCAGCAGCGGCGCGGACATTACGGCGCTTGACTTCGACAACGACGGCCGCCTGGTGACGGGCGGCATTGACGGACAGTTGAGGTTCTGGAAGCTGCCCTGAAGCGGCGGCAGGGCGCCAGTCACGCGCCGCGGTGAATCCGGCGCGGAGAACATCATGAAGTTTCCTCACCAGGTTGTGTTGATCACCGGGGCGTCGAGCGGCATCGGCGCGGAATTGGCCGTGCAGCTTGCGCGCATGGGCTGCAGGCTGGGGCTGCTGGCCCGCCGTGAAGAACTGTTGAAACAGGTGGCCGAGCGGGTGGAAGCCGCCGGCGGCAAAGCCTGCATCGCGGTCTGTGACGTCGGCGACGCCGCGCAGGTGGCCGAAGCCACCCGCAGGGTGGAAGCCGCGCTGGGCCCGATCGACTGCGTGGTTGCCAACGCGGGCATGGGCTGGGCGCGCAAGCGGCTCGAGTTTGACGCCGCCGCCACGGAGCAGCTGGTGCGCACCAACTTCCTGGGCATGACCAACGCGTTCTTCGCGGCGCTGCCCGTCATGCTGGCGCGCAAGCGCGGCCACCTGGTCGCGGTCGCCAGCCTGGCCGGCTACCAGGGCCTGCCGCAGGACGCCGGCTACGCGGCCAGCAAGGCGGCCATGCGCATCCACTGCGAGGGCATGCGCATCGAGCTGCGCGGCACAGGTATTGACGTGTCAACGATATGCCCCGGCTTCATCCGCACGCCGCTGACCGACCGCAACGAGTTCGACATGCCCTTCCTGCTCGAAGTGGAGGCCGCCACCCGCAAGCTGGTGCGGGCGATTGGCAAGCGTCGCCGCGTCTACAACTACCCCTGGCAGCTCTGGTGGCTGATCAAGCTGGGCATGCACACGCCGCGCTGGCTGTACGACGCCATCCTCGGCGGCCAGGGCGCGAAGATGCAGGCCGGCCGTACACAGAAGTACAGCAACGGGCTGGACCCGCGAAGCTGAAGAAACGGGGATGCAGGTAGTGTCGCGCCGCTGTTTAGACTGAATAGGGAGGTGAAGCCATGGAACGCGCCATCCGATTCGAGCTGGACATCGCGGCGCCGGCCCGCGACCTGTGGTCGGTGCTGACCGACGCCGAGAAGATCCCCACCTGGTGGGAAGGCCTGCACGCCGTGAAGCTGACCGACCCGGTGCCAGGGGGCATCTACACCCTTCACTACGAAAGCGGCAAGCCGGACACCTGCGAGATCCTGCAGAGCGAGCCGGGCAAGCTGCTGCGCTTCCGCTGGCAATCGTCGGAGCCCGAGCCCACGGAGGTTGAGTACCGGCTGGAGGAAGTTGAGGGCGGCACGCGCCTGCACTTCCGCAACAGCGGCTATGGCCTCGATCAGAAGTGGAACAAGGCCTTCGACGCCAACTTCAGCGGCTGGGTAAGCATGCTGCTCGGCGTGCGCCGCCTGCTGGAAGGCGCCCATCGCCAGTAACCCGGGATGTCGCATGCATCCAAGGGGCGACCCAGTGGCTCCGGCGCCGCTTTGTCGGACGGTATTATCGCCACATCACCATTGAGCGCATGAGTGAGTAAAACCACAATACCCGGCGACCTTAGGCACGACAAAAAGGGGAACACACATGACGAAGCTGCTGATGCAGTGCGTCTTCGCGGTGTCGGCGCTGCTCGCAATGTCGACCGTTGGCGCTGAAACCGTAAAACTCGAATTCACAGTCTCCGGGACCTGTGAAGCCTCTAACGGTGACGAGTACTACGCCGAGTACGTTCCACAGGAAGGAGTCAGCGTCAAGCTCGTGCAGGACATGGCCTGGGGGCGCGGCTACCAGGCGGACCTCGATAGGTTCAAGCGCGACCACCCCGAACTGCCCAAGGTCACCGTCACCGGCGAGGCCACGACCGACAAAGACGGCAGATTCGAACTGGCCGGGACCGCCACCATCGAAGGCGACAACCTGCCCAAGGAAGAAATCTACTTTGCCGGCCGTTACCGCAAACTGGTTGCCGCCTACCTGCGCATCGTCACGGTGGGCAGCGAATACAGCTGCTACTCCACGCTGATGGTGCATGAAGGCGCCCGGAAGTACGAAGCCGGCGGCATCATCCTGCTCAAGCCGTACACGCTGACGGGCAAGCTCGCGGACGGGGAGGGAAATCCCCTTGCGGAACGCGAGTTCACCCTGAAGCCCGATTCCGACTTCGCGTCGGCGTGGCTGGAACCGGTCACCGGCAAGACCGGCAAGGACGGTACGCTGGAAATCAAGGTTCCCGGCGTGGCCAACTACTGGCAGATCGAAGTGGCGGGAATGATCCGCACTTCGAGCTACCTGGAAGAGACCAGCGCCTACGGTTACCCGGCGGAGCGCATCGCATTTACCAACAGAGAAAAGCCGTTCAAGTTGAAGACCGTCATCTTCAGTGAACCGGCGAAGCTGATTATCTCGGTGACGGATGGCGCCGAAGGCAAGCCGGTGACGGACGAAGTGATCTGCACGCTGACTCCCGTCAAGGCGGAGATGCGGTTCTTCACCGCCTTCACAACGACGGGCCGCTTCGAGCTGGACGTTCCGCCCGGCGCCTACAAACTCACGCTCACTCGACTGAACTTCACAGCCTTGAGCGGAGCCCCGATCCAGCTTGAGAAAGCCCAGACTCTGGAGCGCACGTTCAATCTCGACCCGGTCTTCGAAGTCATCATACGGGTACAGAGCGAAACCGGGAGCCGCATCTTCGGCTCATGGATCACCATCCTGGCTGCGAACGGAGGAACGGCGTTCAAACCCGTCGAGCTGGAATCGGGCGACTTCTCGGTGCGTATGCCGTCCGGCAAGGATTACTCGCTGCGGGTCACATTAAACGGCTACATCGATTACACGAGTACCTTCTCGGTGGAAGGCAAAGACTCCGAGCACATCGTCACCCTGGTCGAGGGCGGCTTCGTCCGAGTCAAGATGTACGACATCAAGGATTACGAAGTGTACCCCGCCTTCATTGCCATCATCGCCAAGGGTTCCGAAGCGGAAAGCATCCTCAACGAAAAAAGCGCGGATGCCCTGTACCGGATGTTCGTGGAACGGAAACCCCTGCCGCAAGGCATGAACGCCCGCACGTACATTTACGACACGATGTGCGTGCGGCCGGGCGAGTACATCGTGCTGGCAATGCGTGAGGGCTCGGGCCAGATGATCGAGCAGAAGGAAATGAGCGTCGAAAAGGGCAAGACCGTGACGCTCGAGTTCCGCACGGAGCCGGCCAGCGCAACCGTGCTTGTAACGGCCTATGGCAAGCCGGTGGCGTCCACCGAACTGGTGCTGAGCCGCGTCGGCGGCTACGCGAAGTACGTCACCACTGACAAGGACGGCAAGTTCAGGATTGAAGGCTATGACCCGGGCAAGTGGACGGTTTCGCGGGCGACGGAGAGTGGCGCGTCACCGCTGCCCGCGGCCGAAGACGGCGACCATCGCCGCCTGGTTCTGAAGGGCGGCAACAACGGCGAACTGCAGGTCGACATCGGACTGAAGATGCACGCGACGTTGTACCTCACGGTCAAGTCAAAGAGCGTGCAGCCCGCCTTCGTGAACATCCGGACGATCGACGGCCGAGAAGCACCTTGGGGCCTTCGCAATTCGGTGTTCCTGTCTGAGGGCGTGTTCCGGCTCAACATGGTTCCGCTCGGGAAGCTGGGCATCGATGTTTACAGCCAGGACGAAGAGGGGACGAGCAAGCTGGAGTTCCAGGTGGAAGTGGTTGTGGACGAGCCGGGTGAAGTGCGCCGGGAGGTTTCGGGCGATCCACGGGTGGTCACGGGCAAGGTGTCTCTCGATAGCCGCAAGCCCGGTGAGCAGGTGAGCGTCCACCGCGTCAGCTTCGAGCCGGCGACGAAAACCGCCGACGCCCGGATCAGCTGGATCTCGGAGCCTGCGGAAGTTGACGACAGCGGCGCGTTCAAGCTGACGCTGTCAGACAGCAAGCCGGGGTTTGTCTACGCGGTATTCCAGGACCCGGCCCGAGGCAGCATGCGGTACAGCGGCAGCGTGTACCACGACGGCGGCAAGGGCGACTTCGAGATGACGATCGCAGCGCCGGCGGAAACCGGTCGGCTCGCCGTCGGCTACAAGCTGAGCGACTATCGCGACACACAACAATGGCCCGTCTGGTTCGAGTTCCGCAAGCCGGGCAGCAACGAACGCTGGTACCCCAACGTGCCCGACATGCAGCAGAGGGCCATGCTGGATGACGGGCTGCTGATCCGGGACATCCCGGTCGGTACCTGGGACCTTGCCATTTACTCGCTCGTCGGCAGAGCGGAAGTCATCAAGGCTGTCGAGATCGAGGCCGCGAAAACCGTGTTCGCGTGCGTCGACAGTTCGCTGACCCCCGTCATCGGTGTGAATTGCTCCTGGGCCGATGAGAGTGCTCTGCGCAACATGCGCGTCGAATACCTCGACGCCGATGGCAACGTGCTCGACGAGGTGAAGGCCGGATCGCTTTTTGATCAACCGCGCGCGCGATTGATCTCTGACAGGGGATACGAGGACGATCCCGCTTACGAAGTCATGGTGTATCACACCGGCGCAGCCAGGGTCCGCATCATCGTGGACGGGTACAAGCCGATCCTGCTTGAGCCACCCGGGCCGGAGGATCGCGGCTACGTTGAACACAGCGTGAAGCTCGAGAAAGAATGATATCCCCGCGCCGGTTGTTTGCTCCGCATCGAAAGGACGGGTCATGGAATACAAGCTCGGCAACGTGTGCCACATTGAGATCGCGGGCGGCAACCTGGCCGCCACCAAGGCCTTCTACGGCAAGGTGTTCGGCTGGACGTTCAGCCCCATGAGCGACACCTATGAGTTCTTCGACGCGGGCAACCTGCAGGGCGCTATCGACGCCGACGGCAGGCCCAGCCACGACGGCACCGTGCTGGTGCTGGCCTGCGAAGACGTGGCCGCCAAGCTGAAAGAAGTAGAGCGCGCCGGCGGCAAGACCCTCAAGCCCAAAACCGAAATCGGCGGCGGTCACGGCTGGTACGGCTACTTCGCCGATCCGGCCGGCAACCGCATGGGCGTCTGGCAACCCGCGGCAAAGTGAAACGGAGAGTGCAATGAAACTTGTTGATTTGCTGAAGCAGGACGCCGAGGGCGTGTACCACGCGGCGCAGGGGCTGTTCAAGCTGGTGAACGACAACGAACTCAACTGGAAACCTGCAACGGGCAAGAACTGGATGACCGTCGGGCAACTGCTGAAGCACGCCTCCGAGGCCTGCGGCAGCACCTGCAAGGGCTTCGTCACCGGCGACTGGGGCTTGCCCGCCGACACCAAGCCGGAAGACATGCCGGCCGACGCCATGATGCCGCCCGCCGAGAAGATGCCGAGCGTCAAGAGCGTGGCCGAAGCGCTGAAACTGCTGGCCGAAGACAAGAAGCTCGCGTACAAGATGTTCGAGCAGGCCGGCGAAGAGCGCCTTGAAAACGAGCAGAGCTCACCGCCATGGGGCGGCCCGCCGCGCAGCCTGTATCAGCACCTGCACGAAATGATCGGCCACCTGGGCCAGCACAAGGGCCAGCTGTTCTACTACCTGAAGCTGCAGGGCAAGGACGTCAACACCATGCACCTGTGGGGCGCGATCTAGCAGGTACGCGCAAATACACACCCCTTACCGTGGAGGGTTGGCAAGATGTGTGGTTACCAACGCACCGCGCGATTTGTAGCATCCTGCAATCCCGATGGAGATTACGACTATGTCTAACTTCAGGGCCAGCTTCGTATTGGCAGTTGTTGGTTTGGGTTTGCTGACGATCGCACCGTCAATGCCGCCAGTCACACTCAACGCGCAAGGTGCGCCGGCGCAGGGAGACCACACCTTTCGCATTACCCGCATCAAGTTTGATCACAAAGGCCCGGATGCAAACGATGGCAGTTCGCCTACAGACGGCCTGAACATCCGCAGGGACCGGCGCAGGGACCTAGATCATCTGGGAAACGGCGTAGGAGACGGAGAGTGGATTCGTGGCGGACGGAACGAAGAAGCATGTTACCTGACCGACAAGGCCATCTCGATTAAGGTCCGAATCGAGTGCGACGACCACTTGCGAAGCGCAGTGTTGTGGGCGGAACAGGCGGGAGTGGATCCAACACTTCCGCAACACTTGAAACCCTGGATTGACGTCAAGGAAAGGAAAGTGGATTTCAAGGAGACGGCCCCGGGAAGTGGATTGTGGGTCAGCTGGGATAACACTCCGGGGGCGGCGGACCCCGAGTATGTTGAGTTTGATCTCGAATATCCGACCAAATCGACAATCGACATCTCGCTTTGCACCTGGGCTTGGAAGGTAAAGGACATCGACAGCACGTCGCCACCCGATCCACCGGCTCCCAATCCCCAACAATACGACGTTGAGAACACCGGCCCGCATCGCTTCTACACCGTCTTGGATACACCTTTCGAACCGTGGTATACCGCCGGTCCTGAAACACATCCTTGGGTAACGGCACTTGACTTCTCAATCTCGACACTTGCTACAGCAGGGCTTTCAACGAAGCCCGATGCAGCTCAGCAGACTACAATCGCAATCTGGCTCCGCGGGATCCCAAGTTACGATCACGACCAGAGCGTAAATCAATCGAGATACGTACCAGAACCATACCCCAAGTCATTGCGCCAGCACCTTGAAGTCATACCTGGTGAGCCCAAGTCGACCAAAGAATTGAAGTTCTTATTGACGGACTTCATCGCTGGAGCACACAGGCTCGGAGACTGTTATGACCTCGCCGCCGCCGTGCAGACTTGCGGGAACCTTCTGGGACTCAAAGGCCGATTCGCGGCGTACCCGGGTTTTGGCTACATCAACCCAACCTTGTTCATATCTCAAGTGAACTGGATCGGGCCACAGATCAATAATCCGTTCTTCGACCGGCCCGGAATAAGTTCCGTCAAGCTAACTGGGTTGGACTACCTCTACGAAGACGTCAATCCCATGGACAGGCTGAAAGACCGGACCTTGTTCCTCTCTCATACGTATGTCCTGCGGGCTGGGACGGTCCTTGACGCCACAATCGGGGAGTTTCACGGCAGTACGAATGAGGCCGACTACCTCGATATGGCAAGGGATACGTCCACTAGGCAGGAAGCGGCTCAGGCGGCCGGAATCGACAAACGATACTTCGTTTCGATACTGAAATTGGAGTGACCAAGCTGATGCCCGGCCGAAGATACTGGCTTGCGGCAGGTATGTTGGTGCTGCTTAGCGCCGCGGCTTTGTGCTACCTGCTGGACTGGAATACCGGTCATGTAGGTAATACACCACACCTCGTGGAGGATGAACCGGAACATACTTCCGACGGATGCGCGATGAACACTCCGCCTTTCGTCGCGGCGTCAGCCGTAGACGAGAGCGAGCACGCACCTTCCAATACACCTCGCTGGGCAACCGATTCGATTGCCAAGCAACCGCCGCAATGGGCACAAAATCCATCATGGCCTATCGGGGCCGATCAGTCGTCCTACTCACACAGGCTGACCGGATTGGGTTTGATTCCTGACATGTCTCAGGCGGACCCAGACGCTTACTTGCGGCGGTCGACAGTCAAGAATGCGTACGGATTTGAAGATTGGCCGAAGCCCAGTGAGGAGTTGATTCCAGGATTCAAGCTGTCGCTCGAAGGCTATCCGGAGTTCCGCTCGTTTGAAGTCCTGATGGATCGCTGCACGGCCAGCTTCGAAGGTGACATCACCGGACACGGCGTTACCCGCGAAATTGAATTACGGCGAGCTTCGGACAACTCGGCGATATCGATCAGACTGGTCGTGGCCATGTCCGCGCTGGGCGCGCGGGAACAGCTCGTGCCGGTCCTTCGCGTGACCCAAGAGCCCGTTGTCGAAGCCAACGCTGCAAGAATAAATCGCCTTTCCGTGGGGGAAGTCAATGACTACAGCGAGTTCTTTTCTGGAGACCTGAAGCGCGTTGCCTTCGCGAGGAGAAATGTATTCCTACAGGTGGAAGCGGAATCCAGGCTGAATCAACCGGTTCCGGGGCTTGATTTGCTCGCTCTTGCAACCGAGATAGATCGGCGCATCAACGCGATAGATCTGGTAAGTGCGACGGAGCTCGCCACCCTTCGCCCTCGCATTGTTCGAATGGAACTCGGAGGAACGCCGCTTAACTTGTCGTCGGAGAGCACTAGTCGCACAAGTCTCGAATGGATCGTCGCCCAGCCTCGTCCGGGCACCCTGCAAGTCAATTTGGATGGAACCGGGGATCTGCAATATGGCGAGGCATCCAGCCCCAGTACCGTCCGCGGAACGATGCCGGGCACACACACGTGCCGCTTGATCGTCATTGATGAGTACTTGCTGTTCGACTGGGAAGACCGGACCGTCCTGGTCGAATAGGTTGCGTTAGAAGCGATCTATGCCTGCCGAACTGACAGACTGAACGTCCGTCACTGCAAGTTCGGCAACTCCACGCCTGAAGTGCGTTGGGTTTCACGCGCATCACATGAGCGGAAGGGCATTTGCGATCCACGCCACGAACATGTGGTTTGGCATGGCGCGTGCTTTGTGCCCTGTGGCAACTGAACAAAGGAGATCAGCCATGGGACAGATTCGTGTGCGTGACCCGTTCGGCGGGCTTGACCTGCGCAACTTCTTCCGCGGGTTCTTCAATGAGGACGAAATGGGCCTCGGTGAGCTGATGCAGACCGGCAGCCTGGCCGTGGACATCAGCGAAGGCAAGGAAGGCGAGACCATCGTGCGCGCCAGCCTGCCGGGCTTCAAGAAAGAGGACGTGCAGGTCAGCGTCCACAACGGCGTGCTCGACATCAAGGCCGAGAGCCGCGAGGAAACCGAGACGAAGGACGAGAAGTTCTTCCGCAAGGAGCGCCGCTACGGCTCGCTCAGCCGCCGCATCGCCCTGCCCGGCAACCCCAGCGGTGAAGGCGTCGCGGCCGAGCTCAAGGACGGCGTGCTGACCGTCAAGGTGCCCGGCAACGGCAAGAGCGGCCCGAAGAAGATCGACATCAAGTAGCCCCGGCAACGCGAAGCGGGCGGCCTCTCGACCGCCCGCTTCGGTACTGCCCAGCGCTGCTATTCCTTCTTGTCGGTCTTCAGCTCCGGCATCTTGAACTTTGCGTCAACGCGCCGGCCCTCGTCCGTGAGGCTGGTCTCCAGGTCGATCTTCGCCTTGGCCTGCAGCAGCAGCTCTTCGAGGCGGTCGAGGCTGGTCACCTGCGCGCCGTTGATGCGCTCGAGGATCTGCCCGGCCTTCATGCCCGCCTCGGCAGCCGCTCCGCCGTCTTTCACCTGCAGCACGATCACGCGGCCGTCACCGGTTTCGCCGACCGTCATGCCCCAGCCCTCCACGTCGAAGCTGCGGCTGCTGCCCGGCCTGGCGTCGCCGGCCAGCACCAGGTTCTCCGGCATTTCCACGGGCTGCAGAACGGTCATGGGCCGGCCTTCGCCCACCACCCTTGACGAGTCAATGGCGATGAAGCTGGTGTAGCGGCTGACCAGGTTGTACTCGAGCGCGGTGTCGGTGATGCGCTGTTCAAGCTCGGGCGTCCAGCCGGCAATCAAACGCCGGTCCAGCTCGGCGATGTGCGCCCGCGCCCAGATCGCCGCGATGGCCGGGTTGTAGGCCCTGGCGTCCAGGTCGATCTTCACCGGGTACGTCACGTGGCGCGCGCCCACGCGACCTCGCACGTATATCTTGTGCGTGCCGCTGCCGCTGAAGCGGGCCTGCACGTGCAGGGGCTGGGCGGCGAACAGGTCGTGGACCTGGGCGGGGCAGGCGTCCTGAACGTCAAGCCCGTTCCAGTCGATGCTGATGTCGCACAGCAGCGGCATGTCGATGGCGCTGAAGAACTCGTTGACGGCGCCCTCGGCGTACTGGCCGTCGCGGGGCAGGCAGTAAATGGCCTTGCCCTTGCCGTGGGATGCGATGCCGTCCAGCAGGTTGCGGTTGACGCTGCTGCCGGTGCCGAAGCTGAAGAAGCGGGCATGCTGGCCCTGCTCGTCGATGGTGCGCAGGATATCGGCATCCTGATACACGTAGCCGTCGGTCAGGAAGGCGTAGATCTGCAGGTAGCGCGGGTCGTGCTCAGCCTTGAGCGCGCGCTGCAGGCCGGCCAGCATCTCGGTGCCGCCGCCCGCGTCGGCCTTGGCCAGGAAGTCCTTGGCCGCCTGCACGTTCTGCGGGGTGTTGGCCTGGGGCGACTCGAACAGCTGTGAGTTGCCATTGGCGAACTTCACGATGTTGAAGATGTCGTCCGGGTGCAGGTGCTCGAGCACGCGGCGGATCAGCTCGCGGCTCATCTGCGAGGGCGCGCCGGACATGCTGCCGCTCACGTCCAGGATGAACGTCAACTCGCGCGGGGTGATGTCCATGTCGCGCGGGTCAAGCTGCGGCTGGAACTGCAGGTCGAGGTAGCCGCCGCGCTCGTCCCTGTGGGTCAGCAGGCCCACGCCCGGGGTTTCGCCCGCGATGCTCCAGCGCAGCACGAAGTCGCGGTTCGGCACGGCGTCGGCCTTCTCGAGTTTCACCATCACGCGGCCGTCGCTGGTGGCGCTGATACCCGCCTGGTGGGCAACGCTGTTCAGGCTTGACATGTCAATGGACAGGGCGGACTCGATCTCCACCAGCAGGTCCACGTCCATGCCGGAGCGCATGCCCTGGGGAAGTGTGGGCACGTCGAAGTCTTCGGCATCATCCAGGCCGTCGCCGTCGTCACGATCAAATTCGTGCCCCATCGCATCC
Source organism: Planctomycetota bacterium (assembly GCA_022071975.1). Taxonomy (GTDB): domain Bacteria; phylum Planctomycetota; class UBA8742; order UBA2392; family UBA2392; genus JACKID01. The sequence goes on along the minus strand of JAJVIO010000007.1, from coordinate 102,098 downwards.
GGCTCGGGCAGCACCGGCACTTCGAAGTGACGGCCGCCGGAGCTCATGCGGTAGCGCTCGCCCAGTGTCAGCGGGAACACGTACTCGTAGCGGCCCTGGTCGTACATGAGCGACTGGTAGTAGGTGATGGTCACCTTCACCTCGCCGCCCACGGCGATGTTCGCCACGTTCTGGGTGAACACGTTGGGGCGCTGCTGGGTCATCAGCGAGGCCGTGTAGCCGCGCGCCCTGGCTTCGCGGTAGGCGGCGACGGCCTCGGCCTTGGGCTTGACGATGCCGATGATGCGGCGGCCCTCGATCTCCATCACGAAGTGGTTGATGGCGGAATCACCGGGCAACGGGAAGGTGTAGATCGCCTCGATCACGCGGTCATAGGGGTTGGTGAACGTCTGGGTAACGGTGGTGCCGGCCAGCGTGCCGCTGACCTTGGCCTTCACGTCGGTGTGGCGCAGGGGGAACTCGCCCACAACCGCGCCGCCCAGGCGCGCCTGCAGGCCGCAGGTGTCATCTCTCAGATGCTGGGCGTTCGCGATGTCGGCAGCGTCCGCAACTGCGTCCTTGTCCGAATCCTTGCCGCCGACGTTCGACTCGTCGCGCGGGTAGCGCTCACTCACCTGCAGGCTGAGGCTGCTGATCGCTGTGCTGTAGACGCGGCCGTAGGTGCTGCTCCAGGGATCGGCGGCGTCCCAGCTGCCGTGCTCCTGCAGGTTGGCTTTGGTCTTGCCCTTGTCGACGCTGGTGTAGCCGCGCTGGTGGTCGAGCAGCGCCGCGGACATCGCCTTCTCCCACAGTTTCCAGTGTGTGCCGCCGTACTGGTAAAGGAACAGGGAGCCCCAGTGCCAGTAGCGCAGGTCGATGCGCGAGCCGGCGTCGGTGGCTTCCCAGGCGGGCAGGTTGGCCTGCTCTACCATGGCGGTTGCGAAGTGCGTCAACGCTCCGTTCGTCTTCAGGCCGGTGGCCTGCGCGCTCCAGCACCAGAGGGCTTCTTCAAGATGCACGCCCGCGTGTTTCGCCTTGCCGGGCCGGTCGCAGTCTTCAACCAGCCGGCTGAAGCTGACCTGGTGTGCGCCCGTGGAATCGGGCCCCTGGTGCATGGCGGTGAGGAACTTGTTTGCGCCGGCCTTGGCCTGCGCGAAGCCGGATTGCACGCCCGCCGATTCCGCGGCCTTGAGCGCGAAAAGCGCCCAGGTGGTGTTCAGCAGGTCGGGCTGGTCGCCCAGGATTTCCTTGCTCCAGCCGGAGTCGGGGTGCTGGGCAAGGGCGATCAGCGTGCAGGCGTAATCGACAATCGGCCGCAACACCTGGTCGCCGGAAAGGCCATACAGCTCAGCCAGCGCGGCGGTGGCTGCGGCGTGCGCGAGGAACGCCTCGTTGTTCTGCTTGTCGCCGAAGAAGCCGTCGGCGTCCTGGATCTTGCGCAGGTACAGGAGGCCCGACCGCACGGTGGCGCGGTAGTCGCCGTCCTTGTGGTCGTAGCCGGAACCGGCGAAAGCCAGCAGCGCCAGGCCGGTGACGTAGACGTCCATTTCCTGGTAGCCGCCGTCGTCATTGGCGCTGCGCTCAGCGCCGGTGCGCGTGGTGTCTTCAGCAAACTCAGCAGCCGACCAGAAACCCTCGGGGTTCTGGTGGTCTTTCAGCCATTCCAGGCCGGCGCGCACGCGGTCGTCATGGGGCCGTCCGCCGCCGCCACGGGCGCGGCGGTGAGAGAATCCTCCCGCGCTGCCACGACCACCGCCACCACCTGTTCCACCGCCGATCCCGATGGCGCTGTGGTTGCCGCCGACGTTGTGATGGGGTGATTCGGTATCGCTGGGGTCTTCGTTGGGGTTCTCGGCAAGGTCAGTGTTGGGCTGGTCGCTGGGGTCTTCGTACCGAAGTCCGCCGTGTCCCTGTGATGCCCGCGCATCCTCGTAGGGGTTAGGCCCCGCGAGCTCCACGCCCTTGGGGAACTCCACCGCGCGCTCCGGCGGTTGCAGGGGCGGCGGGGGCTCCGTGGCGATTACCACCACTTCGGGGCCGGAGGGCTGCTCCGGTTCGGGCTCGGCTGTGCGCGAGCAGGCGGCGAACAGCAGGATCAACATCAGCGCCGGCAGGGCGCGCAAGGCAAGGGGTTTTCGTTGACGCATGGCGCGCTCCTGAAGAGACACGCCCCGGGAAGCACTTCAAACGTTTCACGCGCCTGATGGTTCGCGGGCAATGAAAAAGCCCGGCGCTGGGCGCCGGGCTTTTGACTTGCTGCGTTTAGTTGCCTTCTTCCTTGCTTCCTTCTTCCTTGGTTTCGAGCTTGGCCAGCAGTTCCTTCACCTTCTCGTCCAGTTCCTTGCCGCGCAGGCCCTCGGCCACCACCACGCCGTCCTGGTCGATCAGCACGGTGCGCGGGATGCTGCGGGTGTTGTAGTACTTGGCAAGGCCGCTGCTCCAGTAGCCGCCGTCATAGATCTGGCGCCAGGGCATCTTGCCGACCTTGCGCTTGCCCTCGATGGTCTCTTTCAGCGCGTTGAGGTCGTAGTTGCCGCTCTCCATGTCGAGGCTGATGCCGATAACCTCAAAGCCCTGCTCGTGCGTTTCTTCGTAGAGCTTGATGACGTTGGGCATCTCCTTCATGCAGGGGCCGCACCACACGGCCCAGAAGTCGAGCAGCACGATCTTGCCCTTGTAGTCGGCCGTGCTGATCGTCTTGCCTTCGATGTCGCGCACGGTGACCACCGAACTCCAGTCAGGGAATGCCTCGCCGACCTTGATTTCGGCTTGCGGCACATTGGCCAGCACGGTGCGCATCAGGCGCCGCTGCACCAGCGGGTTGTCTGAGTTGGCGAATCCTTCGTCCTTCTTCAGCTTCTCGATCAGCTCGGCCTTGCCGGCGTCGTCGTCCTGCTGGCCGAAATGGCGCAGCCACAGGTCCGCAAGCTCGAGGCGACGCACCGGGTTTTCCTTGGCCTCGATTTCGGCTTTCTTCAGCTCTTCCTGCGCGGCCTTGGACTCTTCACTGATGCCCAGGCGCGCGAACAGGATGCCATCTTCCCACTTGGCGCGATCTTCGGCGTCTTTCTTTTCAGCCAGGTAAGCCTTCGCCACCCGGATGTAGTCCGCATGACCATAGCCGTAGTCCGCGCGCTGGCCCGCCCACTTGTATACGGTGTCGCGATCCGCGGCGTCGGGGTGCTGCTCGAGGTAGTTCGCCGCGCGCTTGAACGCTTCGGTGAAGAAGACTTTCAGCTCGTCCTTGCCGGGATTGCGCTGGTCCTTGAAGGTGTTCTTGGCCACCTCCTGCAGGCTGCCGAGCATCTCCTTGGCGGTTGCGTATTCGGCTTCCTGGTTCTCGGTCTCTTTACCCTCGGCCTCCTGGGCGCTGACCACCCAGGCCGGGGCGTATGCTGCCGCCGCGCCGATCAGCGCAAATGCGGCCATCCATGCACGTGCCTTCATGAATTCTCCTTTAATTCGGTAATCCGCACTGCCAACCAATACGTTCGGCGCGGCCGGAACGCATCAGAAAACCGCAGAGAAAGTGTCCCTAGCGAGGCTGGTACACCAGCAGGTTGTCGATCTGCAGCGGGTGGCGGGTCAGCGGATCGTCAGGATCCACGGCCGGCGCGATCTGCAGCGCGCTGTACACGCGGCCCGGCAGCCAGCCGTTCTCGGCGCGGAAACGGCCGGCGCGCAGGACATCGAGGGGCACGTCCACCACCTGCCAGCCGCTGCCCGGCACGTCAATCATTCCGTCCACGACGCGGTAGCCCTCATCCAGCTGCACGCGCAGCTCGAGGCGCAGCTTGCGGGCGCTGGTGTTCACGTGCATGCGCATGCGTGCGCGGTCCGGCGCCGTGAACACGCTGGTCGAGGGCGACACGCCGATGCCCGCCTGGCCCGATTTGTGGGCCATCGCACGGCCGTCACCGAGCGCCCCGGGCTCGGCCAGTTCGCAGAATGCGGGTGTGGACTCGGGAGACTCGCCGTCCCACCAGAGCAGGCGTTCGTAGGGCTGCAGGGTCTCGAGCTGGTGCGCCAGGATCTGCTGCGGCGTCAGTCGGGTGACGTGACGGGCGGCGTCCAGCGTCACTCGCACGCCGGGCTTGATGACCTGGATTCCCGCCTGGTTGCGGAACAGGGCGTCGCCTTCAGCCAGCCACAGGTCGCCGCCGAGGGTTTTGGGCTCAGCCACGAAGCTGCCGCGTTCGAGTTCCCAGTTTTCCTTGTAGCACGAGAAGGCCTGCCCATCCCGGACGCGCACGGAAAAGCGCCCCTGCTGAAAGCGGATCACACCGTCGATCAGCTCAAACTGGAACGCCCCGTGAGGGTAGATCGAGACGGCCGGCGATTCGAATCGTGCGGCGCCCTTGCGCTGGTTTATCGTGGCGCCTTCCGGCACCGCCTCGTTCACGGCAAGCCTGCGCCAGGACTGGTCGCGCGCCGTACGTACCGAGACATCTCCTTCCACCGAAACCAGCAGCAGCCCGGCCGGCAACGGCTGCGGCTCTGGCTGCGTCTCAGGCTGCGTCTCAGGCTCCGGTTCGGGTTGCGGCTCCGGCTCTTTGATCGGCGGCGCCTCCGCGTTGATTGCGGGCGCGTCTCGATTCACCGCCGGCGTGTCCTGTCTTGCAACCGGCGAAGCTTCCGGCGCATTGCCGGCCGCGGCCGTGGGCTGGTTGCCCCGGTTGCGCAGATAGGAGTTCATGACCAGGCCGCCCGCCAGCAGGCCAAGCAGCGCAAACAGCACAGCCAGGCCCAGAGCTCTGACCTTCGGCACGCGGGTGGGCGTTTCCGCGCGCGGCATCACGGCCGGCTGCGCGCCGCTGATACGGGCGTCTGCCTCGGCCACCCGCACCACGAAGGCGGCCCGTTCGGGGTCCTGCGCGGCGGCAGCCTTCCAGCTGCGGTAGGTGGCTTCGTCGAGGCGGCCCGCGACGGCATCGGGTGAGAGGCGGCGGAAAGTCTGCTCGTCCATGTTGTCATTGTAGCCGGTTGCGCGACGGCGTGGCAGCGCTTACATTCCCGCCCCTTATGGCGAAGTCACTACTGGTATTGATTGAAGGCACAGACGAGTTGCTGCCGGTGGCCAAGGGCATCGGCGCGCGCCGCATTGACGGCTCGATCTACCATTGGCGGGCGGACGCCAGCGGCGAGATGCCCGAGACTTACATCAGCTGCACCGGCGTCGGCACCCAGCGCAGCTACGAGTGCACCAAGAAGCGCATCGCGGAAACCAACCCCGGCCTGATCGTCAGCGCCGGCACCTTCGGCGCGATCGTTGGCGGCATCGAGCAGCAACAGTGGATGTGCAACGCGCAGACCCGCATGCTCGGCGACGTGAGCGAGCAGCGCGCCATGAAAGACGACATCAACCACGACCAGCAGCACGCCGCGCACATCAAGCGCCTGCGCGAAGGCTGCGAGGCCGTCGGCGTCAAATGGCTTGAGGGCCGGCTGATCTGCGTGGGCGACGTACCGCTGTTCACCGAGGAAGAGAAAGCCGCGCTGGCCAAGGCCAACGAGGCCGTGGGCGTGGACATGGAGACCTTCGGGATCGCCAAGGCCGCCAGCGAGGCCGGCATTCCCTGGCTGACCGCGCGCGTGTGCGTGGACACGCCGACGATACCGCTGCCGGATTTCGGCGCGCTGAACCACACCACGGGGCGTCCGTACTATGGCCGCCTGTTCAAGTGGATTTTCCTGCACCCGATCAAGTGCGTGCCCACGCTGTACGGGCTGTGGAAGCTGGTGAACGTCTACGGCGACCAGCTGGCGGCAATCATCCGCAAGGGCTACCTGAAACCGTAGCCGGCCGCGCGCCTGCGGCTCTTGTCCCCGGCATGGAGAACCCCCGCGTTGCGCGGGGGTTCTCGGTCACTGGATACTTCACTGGAGTTAGTTGGGTTTACGCTGCGATATAGGTTCCTCCTGCCAGGGCGGCCAACTGGAGCATGAATGTCTGGGCGGGGCCGCTGCCACCGATGCAGATTGCCACGAACTCGGCGCCCGCGAACTTCGACCACCAGCCCGGGAAGTCGGCCAGAATCTGGCTGGCGCTGCCGCTGACGTTTGGCGCGCCGTCGGTCAGCAGGAACATCTTGTCCAGGTCGCAGGGGTACACCTCGCAGCTCTTCTTCAGGCAGGCATAGGTGGGCGTGCCGCCGCCGGGGTTGGTGCTGGGGCCGTTGATCCAGCTGATGGCCGCCGACTTGTTGCCTTCCGTGGCCGGCAGCAGCGTGCCCCACATGAACTTGCTGTAGTCCTGCGCGGCCGGGAACTGTGAGCCGTAGGCGACGCAGTCGATCTCGTCGTCTTCGTTCAGGCCGCTGATGGCGCTGGAGGCCTCGGCGCGCACGGTCGCGATGCGTGAGCCGTACATGCTGCCGGATGCATCCAGCAGGAACACCACCTTGCCCTGTACGGGCTCGCCGATGAAGGTTGCCGGCTCTTCGGGGGGAGGCGGCTCGGGGTTGATCTCTGTGGGTGGCAGCTCTTCACCCTCTGAGGGCGGAGTCCAGCTCACAGGTGGGGTCGGTTCGGGGGGCTTCGACTCACCCGGGTTGGTGCCGCCGTTGGGCGCGGGCAGCTTGATTCGCACCGTGCCGATGGGGCGGTCGTGGGCGTCTGCCTTGTGTGCATCCGGGCTGGAAAGCTCGGACTGTGCCTGGGCGCTGAGAGAGCCCATTCCCGCCGTGATCACGAACACGGCCAGGCAATACAGAACCTTGCGCATCTTGTCCTCCTGTGTGCGATGCGGGACGATAAGTCCGGCCCGGTTGCCGCTCCTCAACAGCTTCCGGGCCGGTTTTGAAAGCGGGCGACAAATGCAGGACGCGTGCCATTTGCCCGTCCCGGCCGCGTAACCTGCGCGAGTGCGCTTTGTTGGCGGCGCCGCGGCGATTGGTACCATGGCGACTCATGCCGGGCAGGACGCGACTGGGCGTGTCCGGCACCCAACGGAAACCGATAACGCCCGCGGGTAACGCGGGTTTGGAAAGCAGCCCTTGCCGGTAGACCTCAAATCAATCTTCAACGTGGACGAAGCCACCATCCTCGACGCGCAGGACATCCTGCGTCCGTTTGACCAGCTGGTGCCGATCATCATCGAGGGCCACGAAGTCAGGCTGCCGAACAACAACAGCCTGTGGCGGGGAATGCAGTTCTGGGGGCTGATGACCGGCGAAGTCACTATCGACTTCGGCCTGTACTGCATCGCGGGCACCTGCAAGAACTGCAAGACGCGTATCCGCCGCGCAGGTGAAGACCGCAAGCTGAACGTGCTGGCATGCCAGACGATGGTCGAGCCTGGGATCGAGATCGTGCGCCTCGCGCCCGGTTTCAAGATCCGCCGTGAGGGCGCCGCGCCCATGGCACCGGCCGATCCTGCGTAAGCTGCTACTCTTTCTCGGGCAGCTTCTCGACCTTGTACTCGTGGCCGCGCTTGTTGAGCACCTTGGCGCTGATGATCTTTGAGCCCAGCCGCAGCTTGTCCATCACTTCAAGCCCCTCTGACACCCGGCCGAAGACGGCGTAGCCGTTGTCCAGGTGATGCGTGGTGACGGCCGCCAGGCAGAAATAGAACTGTGAGCCCGCGCTGTCCGGGTCCGCGCTGCGCGCCATGCCCAGGCTGCCGCGGAAGTGGCCGCGGAAGTGGCCGCGGACGGCCTCGCGCCGGATGCTGTAGCCGGGGCCGCCCTCGCCGGTGCCGTCCGGGTCGCCGCCCTGCACCACGAAGTGCGGCACCACGCGGTGGAACAGCAGGCCGTTGTAGAAGCCCTGTTCCGTAAGGGTGATGAAGCTGGCCACGGTGTTGGGCGCGTCGTCCTCGAACAGCGTTATCACGATGCGGCCTTTGTCGGTCAGCATTTCCACGCGGGGCAGGTCTTTCTCCGCGGCCCAGGCTGCCTGTTCTTTGCTCCAGCTTTCGGCAAGGTCTTTGACCGCACCTGCGTAGCGCTCCAGCCGCGGCTTGATGTTTGCGGGCGGATTGGCGTCCAGCTGCTTCTGTACTTCGACGAGCGCGGCCGCGTAGTTGCCTTCACGGGCCAGCATCAGTGTCGGCAACAGGCAGAAGCTGCCGTACTCGGGCAGATCTTCAACTTTGGCCAGGGGAAGCGACTCAAGCAGTTTGGCGGCGTCCTGGTAGTCCGGCCGCCCGGCAAGGTCGCCCAGCCCGATCAGCGTGGATGCCTTCAGCACATGCAGGCGGAACTGCTTCAGCGTGTCGGCCTCGACCAGCTTGAACATGCGACGCAGACCGCGCTCGGCTTCCGCTTCGCGGCCGCTGATCAGGTACAGGCGATAGCAGGCGGGGCTGTCCAGCGTGGTGCCGTCGGCGCAGAAGCGCTTGAAGAGGCGCTCAGGATCGGACTGGTACAACTCGGCCAGCTTGTCGCTTTCGACCTCGGCGAACAGCGTGGCGATGAAGCGGATTTCCAGGGCGCGCTCGGCCTGCCAGGCCAGGGCCACTCGCTCAGCGGGCGCGGGCTTGTCCCAGGCTTGGGTGAGGGCCTCGAGTTCATCCAGCCGGCGCAGCGCATCAGCGGTGTTGAACTGCGTCAACGCCAACTCAGCCTCGGCCAGCCTGGCGTCGAGAGAACCACGGAACTCCTCCCGCACAGCCGCCTCCGGGTTCTTACGCGTCGTCGCGCAGGAACAAAGTAGCAACAACAGACAGCAAGCAAAAACAGGGCGCATGGGTTCCTCAAGATGGTTGCAGTGGTTGACGCTAGCACAAGGTTGGCAGGAAGTTGGATGAGAGGCTGTCTGAAAATTGTTGAACCTGTCAGCGCCCGTAGTCGTATAAAGGTACGGGTATAGGAGCACCTCCATGACTATGACCGTTGGCGAGCTGTCGAAACGCGCCGGTGTGAACCTGGAAACCGTGCGCTTCTACGAAAAAGAGAAGCTGCTGCCCCAGCCTGAGCGCACCTCGGGCGGCCACCGCCTTTACTCTGAGGACGATGTCGAGCGCCTCAAGTTCATCCAGCGCGCCAAGTGGGTGGGCTTCACGCTCAAAGAAATCCGCACCCTCATGCGCGTGCGCGAGGCCAACCCCACGGACAGCTGCGAAGACGCCATGGATCTCGCCCGCGCCAAGGTAGTCGAGATCAACGAGAAACTGTCCGAACTCCAGAAGATGCGCGACGCCCTGCAGACCTTCCTGGAAACCTGCCCCGAAATCGACGCAGGCCACTGCCACGTGATCAAGGGATTGTCGGAAGTAGAAAAACCCGAATGCTGTTAATTGCTTTGAACCTGTAGCAATCTACCGATGTAACTTCCGAGTCTTTCACACTGCAGCCGGGGATGCCTGATGCGTTTGCTGCTTCGTTGACTCCTGATCCTGCTGTCGGCCGTGCTGCCGGCGAGCCTTGCGGCCCACAACACCCTGTTCGGCGACGCGCCGCGCACCATCTGGCGCGGCGGCCTGGAGGTCGAGGCCGAGACCCACTGGGAGATGTATCGGCGCACAGTGCTGCAGGACAGCACGCTTTCCAACCCGAATGACACGCGCGTGCAGGTCTGGAGCTGGACCTTCGGCCTGACCTACGGCATCACGCGCGACATCTCCGTGAGGGCGATGTTTCCTGTGGGCTACGCCGTGCGACGCAGCAAAAACGACGATCTCAACGACCACTACCTGGGTCTCAAGGACATGCGGGTCGGCTTCAAGTTCCGGCTCTATAACGAGCCGCGGCCGGGCGGCAGCTTCCAGGGCGGCCTGTTCATTGACTTCAAGCTTCCCACTGCCCAGGATCGCGGCTCGGCGGGCCTGCTGAGCGAGCGCATCTCTTTCGGCGATGAAACCGTGGACGTGAAGGTTGGCGCCACGTGGTCCTTCAGCACCACGCGCCACTATTTCTGGCTCGATGTCGCGGCGCGTGTCAGCACGTTGAGCGACGGCCGCGTGATGGGCCCTTCGGCCAGCATTCACCCGGCCTATGCGGTGCGCGTGTTCGAGCTGAACGACTATCGTGAATTCGACCTGATCCTGCTGTTTGAAGGCGACGCCGAAGTGGCCGAGCGCATGTGGATGAACCGCAAGCGCGTGGTGCCAAGCGGCTTCTACAAGTTCCATGTGGGCGGCGGCGTGCAGATGAACATCACCAACCGCATCGAGGTGAAACTGGGCTACGAGTGGCCGATCTACCAGTACTACTTCGCGAAAACGTTCGTGCACGAAGGCGAGGCGAAGATCAGCTTCAACTACCTGTTCTAACAGAGGCCGACCATGAAGAAGTTCGCCATCCTCATACTGCTGGTTCTTGGCCTTGCCGGTTGCAAGCACGAGTACTGGACCATCACCGAGTCGCCCGAAAGCGAGCCGATCCCCGCGGCCGACCAGCCGGCGCCGCAACCGGACAAGCCGCCGGAAGTGAAGCAACCGGAGCCGGAGCCAGAGCCCGAACCGGAGCCCCAACCGGCCAAGGAAGTGATCTTCGTGCTGGGTATCGACGGCATGGACTGAGGCCAGTGAGCCACGGGCGTCATGGACGCCCTGCTGTCCCGGTCCGGGATCAAAGACGCTAAAACCGACATCGCCAAGGCTGAGGTTTACCTGCTGGCTGAACCCGCCACGCAACTGACCGAAGACGAAGTACGCACGCTGGTAGAGGAAGAATTCGGCTACGGCCTGCGTTCCTTTGAAGGCTCCACGGAACTGAAGTGGGAAGAACTGGGCAAGCAATAGGACGGCACCATGAAACGCATCTTGATACTCACGGCCTTCGGGCTGGTCATCGGCACGGCCGCCTGCACACAACAGGCGAATCAGCCTGCGCCGGCTGTTGAGCCGAAACCCCAGGTGAATGAGGCGCCGCAGCCGAATGCACCCGCGTCCGAAGCGATCAGCTACGAACTCAAGATCGAGGGCATGACGTGAGCGAACTGCGAAGCCACGGTTTCGGGGCTGCTGAAGAGTATCGAAGGCGTGGAAAGCGCCGAGGCGAACAACAAAACCGGCATCGCCATCGTGAAGATGAAGCCGGGATTCAAGCTGGACGAGGCCAAGGCCCGCGAGTTGATCGACAAGGACTACACGCTGGTGTCCTGCGCACAGGTGCCGGCCGTTAACTGATTCACCCAAGGAACCAACGGGGACAGTCGCTGCATGCGACCGTCCCCGTTGCCGCATTTGTGGGCCTACATCTTGAAGTTGGACAGCGCTTGCTCGAGGCCTGGCTCGTCGAGGTTGCTTACCTCGTAGCGCATGGGCGTGATGCTGATGTAGCCCTCGCGGATCGCCACAGTATCAAGCTCCGGGTCGGTCTGCTGCTCGCGCGCGGCCGTGACGTCGTCCCACACAGGCCAGTAGTAGTTGCGTCCATCGGGCGCCTCGCGCTCCAGGAAGTTGTCGCCTTTCACCATGGGGTTCTGGCGGGTGAGGCGCACGCCCTTGATCTGGTCGAAGGCCACGGGCGGGATGTTCACGTTGTAGAGCCAGTCGGGCCGAGAGTGCTTTGCTCCCAAAAGCTGTCGGATGATCTTCGCGGCCAGCTGGTCCAGGCCGCCCCACTCCACGTCGCGGGTCCAGTTCGCGAGGCTGAAGGCGATGCTGGGCACGCCAAAGGCGTGGCCCTCGGCCGCCGCCGAGACCGTACCGCTATGGAACACGTTCCAGCCCAGGTTGCCGCCGTGGTTGATGCCGGACAGCACCAGGTCAGGCTTTGGATCCAACAGCTTGATCATGGCCAGGCGCACACAGTCGCAGGGTGTGCCGCTGACCGCGATACGCAGCGTCTCGCCGTGCGTCAGCGGTAACCGGTGCGTGAACACGGGCTGGCGGATGGTGATGGCGTGGCTCTGGGCGCTCTGTTCGCGCTCCGGCGCGACCACGTACACGTCGGCGCCCAGGCGCGCGGCCGCGCTTTCCAGCGCGACCAGGCCGGGGGCGTTCATGCCGTCATCGTTGGTGATCAGGATGCGCATACGGCCACGCTAGCGAATGTGCGCCGGGCCGCAAGCTCAGCGCAGACGGTCAGCCAGGGCCTTGGTCATGGCCTGCATCAGCTCGGCGGTCGGGTTGAGCGTGCCCTCGCCCTTCAACAGATTGCGCACGGTCTGCAGGCTTTCAGCGCGCGAGGCGAGAAACCAGACCACCGCCCAGGCCGCCAGGTAATTCCCGCGGACTTCGCCCGGCACGTAAAACTCGTGGGGGCGGGCGGCCAGGGCCGCCTGCACCCGCTCCAGGTTCAGGCCCTCCAGCGGGGCGTCACCGAAAGCCATGAACTCGCTCGGCAGCTCGTCGTAAACCATCACCCCCTGCTCGATGCGGCCGGCGGACAGGAACACCGCCATGCCTTCGTTGAGCCAGCGGGGGAGGCTTTCGGAGCGGCCGGCAGCGGCCAGCGCCATGTGCCACAGCTCGTGCACCAGGGTGCGCAGCAACTCGTCTTCGCCAAAGGCGCGGCAGGCCATGACGCTCGGCCCGCCGCCGATGCCGTGCGGCAGATACATGCCGGCCACGTTGTCGAGGTTGTCGCCCGCCACCAGCAATGCCGCGCGCAGATACTCCACGGGGCTCGCGAACACGGCAAGCACGCCTTCCAGCTTGGCGGGCAAGTCCGGCAGCCACAGGCGGATCTTCTCGATGTAGGGCTTCAGGCGCGCCAGCACCGGCTGCATCATGTCTTCAGGCACGTCGCTCACCAGGCTGAGACCGAAGGGGGCTTCCAGCTCAAGCGCGTTCAGCGTGGGCGGCTGGGTCAGCACCGTCGCGGAATCGGCAAACGCCTGCAATTGCGGGTGCTCGGCGTAGCTTGCCGCCGCCTTTTTCAGCACGCCCTCGGCGCCCGCAATGTCGCCGCGGTCGGCCAGCAGGCGACCTTCGATCAGCGCAAAATCGGGCCGCAGCGCGTCCGGCATGTCTTTCTTCGCCTGCTGCAGTGCTGTCTCGGCGCCCGTGACATCGCCGACGCGGCGGCAGGCTTCAGCCAGTGCCAGGCTGGTCACAGGCGTGCGCTGCAGGCGGTCAGCCGCGAGAAGAAGCGCGTGGCCTGAGGCAACCCTGCCGGCCAGCATGGCCGCGACACCTGCCTCGTGCTGGGCGAAGGCATTGTCAGGGTGGGCGCGGGCGATGCGCGCCAGCACGTCGGCGCGCTGGAACGGGTCGTCGCGAGCCCCTTCGAGGTCTCGGCGCTCCGCCTCCGTGTAAACCTCCAGCGCCTGCTTGGCGCCGGGGTGCTCAAAGGCCGCGATGCCCGAGAGCAGCCCGCTGGTTGCGTACTCGCGCAGTCGCTCAAGGGTACGGCGCGCCAGCAGGCGCTGGGCGGCGTCATCCATCCACGTCGGGTGCAGCGTAACGTCAAGGCTCAGCCCGCGCAGGCGCGCGCGAGCGTCGGTAACCGCCAGGCCGAGGCTCACGCCGTTTTCAATCTTTGCCTTGGCCGAACTGCGGTTCCCCGCGACGTCGGCGGTTAACTCGCCCGGCTTCAGCTCGAAACTGAAGTCAGCGGGCAAATCCAGCGCCCGGATTTCGCACTTGCTCTCCGGGAAGGCCACGTAGCGCCCTCCGTTAACGCGGGCGCGGATGCGCAACTGCCAAGCGCCGCTCTCCAGGTGCTTCAGCTCGATCAGCCATGCCTTTCCGGGCTCCGCCAGGTCACGCATATGGAAGCCGAACGCGCCGCCCTGGTCCAGCTCATGCAGCTTGACGGTCCCCGCCACGCGAGACACGCCGACATCCAGCAACGCCTCGCAGGTGCCGTGGTCCGAATCCGGTTTGATCACAAGCCCGTCGCGGGTGAACTCGAAACGGCCGCGCGCCCGCGCGGAACCTGAGCCGGTGAAGTCCATCCAATCCGGGGGCTCGAGTTCGAGGCTGGCGCTGAGGGTGCCGGCGTCTTTGCGATCCGTGGCGGGCTTGAAGTCGCCGCCGAAGAACCCGGCCGCGTCAAAGCCCTGCGCCGCGAGAGGCGCGGACAGCAGCATGGCCAGCGTAAACAGGATTGCCCGCGCGGTAGTCAACGTTCGTTCCAGGGCCCCGGACGAGCCACCATGGTAGCAAATGCGCCCGGACGCGAAACGGCCGCCGGTTGCCCGGCGGCCGCTGTATTCATGGTTGGGCCTAGACGCGGCGCTCGGGGTGAACGCCGTAGATTTCGCCGCCGCCTTCTTCTTCGAACTTGCCGCGGCAGTGGATGCAGATTCGAGTGTAGGGCATAGCCTGCAGGCGCTCGATGCTGATGTCGATGCCGCAGGACTCGCACTCGCCGAAGGTGCCCTGGTCGATCTTCTCAAGGGCGCGGGCGATCTCTTTCAGTTCCTCGGTTTCGTTCTCGATCATCGAGAGGTTGAACTCCTGCTCGTACTGCTCAAAAGAGCTGTCGGCGAGGTGGTTCGAGGAAACATGCTGGGTTTCGTCGCTGAAGGCTTCGCGCTCCAGATCGTTGACATCGCCCTGCAGCTGGGCGCGCCGCGTGACCAGCAGCTGCCGGAACTCTTCCGCTTCCTTTTTGGTCGGCTTGCGGCGGTGCAGCGTGATCGGGGTCTGGCCCTTTGACTTCTCGGTGGTCGGGACGTTGCGGGGCTTGGCGCGCTCCTCGGCCGCAGATGCGGCAACCGGCGCCGGCCCGCTGCGCTTGAGGCGGATCAGCACCCCCTTGTTCGAGACCTTGGTGGCGGTGCGTGAAACGACCGGCTTCTTGGCGCCGCCGCTGGTTGGCTTCTTGCCGCCCTTGGAGGCGGATGACGACTTTGCTGCCATGGATTTCTTCTTCCCGGATGATTTTGACGAGGATGGTTTGGCCGCGGCTTTCTTCGGCGCGGCGGGTTTCGAAGCGGCCTTCTTCGCCGATTTTTTCGACGACTTGGACGCGGTCTTGCCTGCTGACTTCTGTGTCGACTTCTTCTTGCCTGCGGCCTTTTTGGCCATGGGACAGCTCACTTTCTTCGCCGCCTGTCGCGGCGCCGCTCCCTGAAAAAACGCCGCGAAAGCATAGGCAGAGGGAGATTTATGTCAAGCCGAACGCCCTGAATCCGCGCCAAATGGCGGTCGATCGATCAACCGCTCCAGCACCGGCAGGTTCGGTTCCAGGAACCGCAGTTTCCGCACTTCCTCGGGCGGCAGCCAGCGGTGCTCCAGTGCGTCAGGCCGTGCCTGCGCGCCCTCCGGCTTGCGGCCGACGAAGAATGTCAAACGCACGCGCCGTCCCGGGTAATCCGCGCTTTCTACGCAATACTCGCTGAGGTCCGCCTGGTCGAAACCGATTTCTTCCATCAGCTCGCGCCGCGCGCAGTCGAGCGCGCTTTCCCCCTCGTGGCGCTTGCCGCCCGGCCATTCCCACCAGCCGCCGTGGTAGCTGCCTTCCGGCCGGCGGTTCACAAGCATCAGCGGCCCGTCATACAGGATGACGACCGACACCTCGAGCGTTGCAGTCATGGGCCCAGTTTCCCGCCGACGCTGCGGGTTTCAAGTCGTACAATAACCGGATGAACTGGCTGCGTGACAACTGGAAGCGTGTTGCCAAGTGGTCCGGCCTGGGCGCCGGCTGCCTGGTCGTGGCGTTCGGCGGCTTTGTACTGGCGCGCTACGTGGCGTCGGGCAGTGAGTTCGAGGGCGGGCTGATCGAGCTTGCGTCCGCGGATGTCGCCGTGGTGATGACCATCGACAACGTGCCGAACCGCAAAGGCGAGTTCGAGCGCTTTCTGGACGAGCTGCTGCGCCAGCCCGGGTTGCCGCAGCTCGAACGTTCAAGCTTGTGGCGCGACTCGGCCGGCAAGATGTTCGGCGACTCGCTGGAGCGCTTCCGCAATGAAACCTATGAGCAGGGCCTGAAGGAGGCCCGCGGCAGCGCCGACGAGATGGGCATCGAGCTGTTCCGCGACGTGATGGGCGGCGAGATGGTGATCTGCACCGACCCGGGCGAAAGCGACGGCGGCATGCTTATGCTGACCCGCCTGGAACGCGGCGCCCGCTTCAAGTGGCAGTTCCTGGACGTCGCCTCGGGCTTCTTCCCCGAGGGGCCCAACCAGCCGCGGCTTGAATTCGCGGGCGGTGTCCTGAAGGTAACGCCACCGGCCAAGCCCGGCGAAGCCGCGCCGTCAACCATCCTGGTCACGCTGCTGGACGACGTGCTGGTGGTGTCCGACAACGCCCGGCTGCTGAACGGCGCCATCGCACGCCACGCCGGTGAAGGCAAGGGCATCGCCGCCGACAAGGCCTACCAGCAGAGCCTTGCTCTGGTTGAACCCTCCCTGCGAGAGCGTCACTTCAGCGGCGTCTGGATGAACCTGGACCGCCTGCGCCAGCGCCTGCCCGCCGAGACCGACGAAGAAGGGCGCGAAGTCAGCCCCGTGGACGCGTTCAACAGCCTGCCCGCCAGCGTGGTGGCCATCTACCCCGACATCTTCGGCCCGGTCAACCGCATCGTGAGCCAGGACCTCGACACGCGGCCGTTCCGGGCCGCCTACTACGGCCTGGACATCACCGAGCCGGGCGTGGTCAGCTTCGACCAGTACCTGCTGGTCGATGAGGAGCGCATGGCCGACCCCGCATTCGCGCACCTGCGCGAAACCTGGAAGCAGCCGGCCGCCGAAATGTCGCAGCTCGCGCTGCTGCCGCCCGACACCATGCTGCAGGTCAGCTACCGCCAGCCCCTGGGCGTGCTGTACAACGACGTGCTGGATGATGCAGCGCGCGGCAGCCTGGTGGGTGACTTCGTGGTAGCGCTCAACGGCGACGCCGTGAAGCAGTTCATGCCGCGCCAGGCCGAGGAACTGGTCTTTGCCGCCGTGCCGCGCAGCTACGCGCCGGGCGCGGCGATTCCCGTTTCCGGCACCGACATGCCCTTGCCCGGTTTCACGATTGCGTTCCGCACGCCGGGCGCCGACCCGGTGATTGCTCGCGCGCTGCTGGATGAATACCTGCAGGTGCAGCGCGGCCGGGGCAGCAAACCCGGCGAGCCGCCCAAGAAGGGCGCCGTCAGCGTGGTGCAGAAGACCATCGCCGGCCGAACAGTGTTCGGCTTTGATGACCCGCGCGAAGAGGACAACTTCATCCGCCGACTGAACCTGAGCATCCACGCCGCGCTGGTGGGTGACTGGCTGCTGCTCACCAACTCGGCCAAACTGCTGGAGCACGCGATCCTGGCCTCTGAGGGCCGCGCGCCCGGCCTGGCGCAGGCCCCCGGCTCGGCCTGGCGATCGCTGCCCACCAGCAGCAGCGCAACGATCTACCTGAACTTCGAGCAGTTCGTGAACTACGCCGCGAGTCCCGAACTGTTCAAGGTGCTGCGCGACAACAAGTACAACCCAACGCTGATTGAGGGTCGCGATCCCCGCGAAATCCGCGAGGAAATCGTACGCGAGCTGGGCATGAATCCGGCCGATACCATGAACCTGTCGCGCCCGGAGGTCGAAGCCGCATACCAGAAGCGCAAGGCGGCCTGGCAGCAGAAGTGCGAGCTGGAGGGCGGCAGCTACCAGGCAAAGCTGCAGGCGGACATGAACGGCCTGCGCTTCTTCAAGGACCTGGCGCTGACCACGCGCTTCCAGCCTGACCATCTGTACGTCCACGGCATCCTGCGACTGGGCCAGTAAGACGCGGCGGAATGCAGTCTTGCGTTCCCTGTACGCTCCTGAAATCCCTATACTGGCCGCATGAAAACTCTGCGCATCGTACCTGCGTTCCTGCTGCTGCTGGCATTCAGCCTGCACGCCCCACGGGCCCAGGAAGCCGCTCCGGCCAAGGCCGAGCCGAAGGTTTACAACTTCCTGATCTACTACATGGGCTCACGGATCGGCTGGGCGAAGTCCGCCGTCAGTGAGATCGAACTCGATGGCCGTAAGGTCGTTCACGAAAAGGAAGACGCCTGGCTGCAGATCAAACGCAGCTTCGACGGTCAGACCTTTGAAGTCAGCTCGGTTACCGAGAACTGGTACGAGCTGGACGGGCGCGCCATCAAGGTGGTGGACGTCACGCAGAACGGCAAACAGAAAGTGAAGCTGGAAACGGTGTACGAAGACAAGCAGGTCACCGTCAGCCAGAGCATCGACGACGCCAAGCCGACGGTCACCACGCTGCAGAAGGGAGACCGCCAGGTCCAGTGCGAAAACCGCGCCTGGAAACTGCTGAAAGAGGGCAAGCGGCTGGAGAAGGGCGAGCGCCTCGATTTCTGGAGCGTAGACGATGACGACCACGCGCTGGTCGAGCAGAACTGGACGGTCAACGGCCGTACCAGGCGCAAGCTGAGCGACAAGAGCGTAGTGGAAGGTGTCGAGATCCGGGTGGTGAAAGCGGGACGCGCCGGCACGCTGATGATCGGTGACGACGACATGCCGCTGCTGATCGAGGACGTGGGCGGCTTCAGCCTGGAACGCACGGAGAAGATTCCTGAGCCCTTCAAGGCCGAGCGCGTCAGCATGCGCAACACCATGGACGCCAACGTGGCGATCCTGGAGCACCAGCAGCTGACACGCATGGACATCCACTTCGAGTACGAACATGACGACGACGAGTTCGTGCCGCCGATCGCGGAAAGCAACGAATACCACCAGGTGATCAAGTACGACAAAGGCTACGCGATCCGCATGAAGTCGCGCAAACTGAAGTCCGACTTCAAGGCGCCGAAGTATCCCCTGGCTGAAGTTCCCGAAGATGTCGCCAGGTACCTTGAGCCCACGGCGATGTGCCAAAGCGACGATGAAACCCTGGCGGGCGAGGCCGCAAAGCTGGCCAAGGGCAAGACCGACGCGCTGGCTGTGGCGCGCGCGATCATGCGCTTTGCCGACAAGCGCCTCGACGACGGCTCGGGCAGCACGGGCTCAGCCAGCGCAAAGCAGGCCTACGACGAAGAAGCCGGCGACTGCACCGAGCACGCGGCGCTGTTCGTGGCGCTGGCCCGCGCGGCCGGCCTGCCCGCGCGCAACGTGGGCGGCTTCGTGTACGCGTGCTCGCCGCGGGGCACGGTGGCATTGTTCGGCTACCACGCATGGGCGGAAGTGTGGCTGGGCGAGTGGATTCCCGTAGACCCCACGGTGGATGAGCTGGGCACCAGCGCGCGCTACGTGTTCTTTGACATCGATGAGCCCGGCGAAACCCACGGCAGTGCGCGTTCCAGCCGCTGCATCCGGCAGAACATCAAGCCGGTGATCGACGCCTACGAGCTGGCCGACGGCACAAGCTGGAAGCGCAAGGGCGCCAAAGAGTTCGACTGGAAGTAGCGCCAGCTCAGACCCGGACCACGGACGGCTGGGGCGCCGGCAGGCTGATGCGGAACGTGCTGCCCTTGCCGACTTCGCTCTCGGCATCCACCCGGCCGCCGTGCTTGATGGCTACGTGCTTCACGATCGCGAGCCCGAGGCCCGTGCCGCCCAGGTCGCGCGAGCGCGCCTTGTCCACCCGGTAGAACCGCTCGAACACGCGCGGCAGAGCCTCGGCCGGTATGCCGCAACCGGTGTCCTTGACCTCAAGCTGCAGGCCGGCGTCCGTGCGGCGCGCGGCGACCTCCACCTTGCCGCCCTGCGGCGTGTAGCTGATGGCGTTCACCACCAGGTTGTCCAGGGCCTCGGTCATGTCCTCTTCGTTGACCAGGGCGATCACCGGCTGCGGCGCGCGCAGCAGGCTGAGCTGCACGCCCTT
This sequence comes from Planctomycetota bacterium, assembly GCA_022071975.1. Classification (GTDB taxonomy): domain Bacteria; phylum Planctomycetota; class UBA8742; order UBA2392; family UBA2392; genus JACKID01. The sequence continues at coordinate 82,546 of JAJVIO010000007.1, read as the reverse complement.
GGCCTCGGCCGCCTCGCGGTGTTTGTTGATGCAGGCCTGCGCCATCGCGTTCAGGTCAAGCTGCTGGCGCGACTCGTCGCCGACGCCGCTTTCGAGGCGCGAGAGGTTCAGGATGTCCGAGACCAGCTTCGAAAGCCGCGTGGCGTTGACCTGTATCTTGCGCAGGAACGGGATGCGCACGCTTTCGTCGCCGGCCGCGCCGTCCAGCAGGGTTTCCACGTAGGCGCTGATGCTGGTGAGTGGCGTCTTGAGCTCATGGCTGACGTTTGCAACGAAATCCTGGCGCATTTCCAGCAGCTTCTGGTCTTCGGTCGCGTCGCTGACAAGCAGCACGGCGTGCTGCTTGCCGTTGGCGGTGTCGAACAGCGGCGTGGCGACCACCTGCAGCACACGGCGCTGCGCGCCGTGGGTGCGGTCCTCGAACCACACGCGGCGCGGCTCTTCAAGTTTCTCCATTGAGGCCAGCAGGTCGTCCACTTCGGGCAGCCGCACGCTTTCCCAGAGTGCGCGGCCTACCAGCTCGCGGTCTTTCACCCCCAGCAGCTCCGCGGCGGCGCGGTTCGCCATGGTGACGTTTCCGCCGGCCTCCACGAGCAGCAGGCCCTCGGCCATGTTGTCCATGATGGTGGCCAGTTCGCGACGGTTGGATTCAAGCTGGCCGACGCGGTTGCGCAGCTCGTGGCCCATGCTGTTGAAGGCCTCGACGAGCTGTCCGAATTCGTCGCGCCGATCCAGCTCCAGCTTCACTTCGTAGTCGCCGCGCGCGATTTTCTGGGCGGCGTCTCGCATCGCCTCCATGGGTCGCACCATGTAGGTCGCCATCACGAAGCTGAGCGCAAACCCCACCAGCGCCAACACTCCCACCGTGATGTACAGCGTGCCGCGCACCACGTTCAGCCGCGTCGAGATCGCCTGCATCGGCACCGCCACGCGCACGATGGGGGCGTTCGCATCGCCCCGCTCGGTGACGGCAACGTACAGGAAGTCAGTGCGCCGCGTTTCACTGAACCGCTGCGCCGTTCCTACGCCCGCTTCAAGGGCCTGGCGGACTTCGGGGCGGTCGAGGTGCGATTCCATCTCGCCCGCCAGCGCCTCCGAATCGGCGAGCACCGTGCCCGAGCGCTCGATCAGCGTGATCCGCGAGCCGGAGCTCTCGGCCGCCAGGGCCACGGCCTGCTGCGGACTCTGCAGGTCCTTCAGGTTGTCGCGCACAAGGTAGGCGCGGGTTTCGAGGTCGCGCACGGATTCCCGCAGCAGCAGGCCTTTAAGCTCGAGCTCAAGGTACGCGCTGGTGATGATGAGAAACGCAACCACGGCCGCGGCGTTCATGGCGACAAGGCGCCAGAACAGTCGGCTGCGCCAGACGCTATGCCTCTTCAAAGCGATAGCCAACTCCCCGCACGGTGATGATGCAGCCGCCGTATTTACCCAGCTTCTTGCGCAGGGCGGCTACGTGCACGTCTATGTTGCGCGCCGTGACAAATACATCGGGGCCCACCACCGCGTCCAGAAGCTGGTCGCGGGTGAAGACGCGGCCTTTTTTCTTCATCAGGAAGGTCAGCAGCTTGAATTCGCTGAGCGTCAGCTCGATGGGCGCGCCGTCCAGGCTGGCCACGTGCTTGCTGAGGTCCACGCGCAGGGGGCCGGACGTCAGGATTTCGCCCTGCGCCTCGCCTTCGCGAGGCTCCGTGCGGCGCAGCACGGCCTTGATGCGGGCCATCAGCTCCGAGGTGTTGAATGGTTTCACGATGTAGTCGTCAGCGCCCAGCGTCAGGCCCACCACCACGTCGGATTCAGTGCCCTTGGCCGTCAGCATCACGACCGGGATGTCGCGGGTCCGCTGGTCGTCGCGAAGGCGGCGGCAGACCTCGAGGCCGTCGATGCCCGGCAGCATCAGGTCCAGCAGCACCAGGTCGGGCAGCAGCTCGCCGGCCGCCTTCAGGCCCGCTTCGCCGCTGGCGGCCGAAGCCACGCTGAAATGGTTCTTTTCAAGGTTGTACTTCAGGACCTCGATGATGTCCGGCTCGTCTTCGATGATCAGGATGCGCTGGTTCATTCCAGTTCCGTGTGTCTCGAGATGTCCCCCGACAGGATGTACAGAACCTGTTCCGCGATGTCTGTGGCGCGGTCCGCCGCGCGCTCCAGGTGTCGCACCAGGTGCATGGTGTTGAGCGCGACCTCCACCTGGTCGCTGTGTTTTTCCATCACTTCGATCATCTTGCTGGTGACGGTGCGGTATGCGATGTCCACTTCATTGTCCATTTCGATCACCCGCCGCGCCTCGGCGGCGTCAAGGTTCACGAAGGCCTGCAGTGCGCGGTCGAACATTTCCACGGCGCGGGCGCCCGTGCCGGCAACGTCAACCTCGACCGGCAGCGGCGGGCGCGAGGCCAGGAAACTGGCGCGCTTGGCTATGTTCACGGCGGTGTCGCCGGTGTTCTCGATCAGCTGGTTGATCTTGAGCGCGCTGGCCACGTAGCGAAGGTCCTGGGCGACGGGCTGATGCAGCGCGATGATGCGCAGGCATTCTTCCTCGACGCGCACTTCACGCGCATCGAGTACCTTGTCGGCGGCGGTGACCTCGGCGGCCAGTTCCGGGGCGCGCAGGCGGCAGGCTTCCAGCGCTTTGCTCAGTTCTTCCAGCGCCAGCTTGCCGACGTGCAGCAGGTTGCGTTTCAACGCTTCCAGTTCGCGGGCGAGGTGATGTGAAGGTGTTGGCATCAGTTTCTCTGGCGCAATAGGTAACCTTAATAGTTAAAGAAGGCGTTAAGGGCTTACAAAGCGAGAAATAACTCGTGCGGCGGTCCACTTTCGCACCGCCTCGGGCTATCATTTCGCCCACAGGCCGGAGAAGAGCATGGACATCGAGCAGCAGGCAAAAGCGTTCGCGGAAACCGTGGTGAAGCTGAAGGCTGAAATCGGCAAGGTGATTGTCGGCCACGGGGAGATCGTAGACAAGACCCTGATCGGTTTCGTCACCGGCGGGCATATCCTGCTGGAGGGCGTGCCCGGCCTGGGAAAGACCATGCTCGTGCGCACGCTCGCCGACGCCGTGGAGGTTACCTTCAGCCGCATCCAGTTCACACCCGACCTGATGCCGGCCGACATCACCGGCACCAACATCGTGGTCGAAGAGGACGGCCGCCGGCGCTTCGAGTTCCAGAAGGGGCCGATCTTCGGCAACATCATCCTCGCCGACGAGATCAACCGTGCCACGCCCAAGACCCAGAGCGCGCTGCTGGAGGCCATGCAGGAGGGCAGCGTAACGTTCGCGGGCCAGACCTTCCGCTTCCAGCAGCCATTCTTCGTGCTGGCCACCCAGAACCCCATCGAGATGGAGGGGACCTACCCGCTGCCCGAGGCGCAGCTTGACCGTTTCATGTTCAAGCTCGACGTCAAGAGCCCCAGCGTGGCGGAGCTGGCCAGCATCTTCGAGGGCACCACCGGCTCCGAAAAGAAGCACGCCGGCAAAGTGGTGGACGGCAAGCGCATCCTGGAAATGCGTGCGCTCAGCGAGCAGGTGCCGATCGCCCAGCACCTCAACGAGTACGTGGCGCGCATCGTGCTGGCCACCCACCCGGAAAGCCCCGAGGCCGCCGGCATCGTCAAGCAGTTCGTGCGCGTGGGCAGCAGCCCGCGTGGCGGCCAGGCGATCATCAAAGGCGCCAAGATGGTGGCACTCGCGCGCGGCCGCTACAACGTGAGCGCGGACGACATCCGCGAATGCGCCTTCCCGGCGCTGCGGCACCGGCTGATCCTGAACTTCGAGGGCGAGGCGGAAGGCATCAAGCCCGACGAAGTGATCGCCAAGGTGCTCGAACACGTGCCCGACATCCCGGAACGCGTGCGGAGGCTGTAGAGCGTAAGGCCCCCACGTTTTCGCATGGGTTTCCAGACAACTCCGAAAGGTGCAGTGGACAGCCGGCTTGCCGGCGTCTCTCTGGTCAGCCCCCGGCGCAGCGACCCGCCCGCCGAAGCCTTGGCGAAGGCGGGAGCGGAGCCGGGGGTCGCAGGTAGTCGAGCCACCAGAGCCGCGGAGCGGCGACTCTGGTGGGACATTCCAAAGCGTCGCCGATCGCGAAATCGCAAGTCAGCGCACTCTCACCGACGCTACCCGGCAATCAACGCCAGCGCGCACAGAGCGCCACGAGTCGCTTCTGACGCGGCGTCAATCTCTCGGCTGAATCGTGCGGTGTACGAGCCACGGATGGGCCGTGGCGCTCTGCGGCGTCCTGGCGTTGTGCCGTTGCGTTCAGTCGGTTGAACGCGCAGGGTGAGGGGGAGAGCCGCCGCTTCGCGGCTCGGAGGAGCCTGCCGAGACCCCCCCGGCTTATCGGCGCCTCGCTGCGCTCAGCGCCGACCGCCGGGGGCTATCCAGTGAGACGCCGGCTGCGCCGGCTGACTGCAAGACTCGTGTAGAAACCTATGCGTCTTCGAAGAGGCTGCGTGGGTGTACGGTTTGCGGGCGATGCAAGCGCCGTTTTCCTACTGCTCTGGCTTGCGGACGATCTTTAAAATCTCGTCGCCGTAGCGCTCGGCGCGGGACTTGCCTACCCGCGGCACTTCCGCCAGTTGCGCCTTGTCCGCCGGCGGCTGCAGGATCAGGTCGTTGATCACGGCCGTGGGCAGCACGGCCTGCAAACCGATACCCCGGCGCGCGGCTTCTTTCTCGCGCCAGCGCTTGAGCCTGCCGAGGCGGTCACGCTGGGCCGGGTCCATGCGCAGAGGCAGCGGGCCCGTGGGCTTGCGTTTCGGCGGCTTGATTGACACTGGCCGGCGCTGGGCCTCTTCCACAATGCGCAGCAGCTCAGCGGCGTTGTCGCGCAGCAGCCAGTCGCCGAGACCGCGAGTTTGTTCAAGTGCCGCCAGGTCGCGGGGCAGGCGGCGCGCGATATCGAGCAGCGTGGAGTCGCCGGTGACACGGAAGGCCGCGCGGTCCAACTTTTCGGCCACTCCGTTGCGCCAGGCGTAAAGCTCCTTCAGCACGCCGCGCTGCGCGTCGCTGAGCTCGCCGTGGCCCTTGATCTTGCGGAAGCGTTCCGGGTCGAACTCGCGCTTGCGCGGCTCGGACTGCGCGACGGCATCGCACTCGATGATGTATTCGTCCATCAGCTCGTGCTTGCGCAACTCGTCGATGATCAGGTCGTGCAGGGCGAACAGGTGGCGCGTGTCATTGATCAGGTAATGCAGGTGCTCGTTCTCGATGGGCCGGCGGCTCCAGTCATAGCGCTGCAACTCTTTCTCGAGCTTCAGGCCCAGGTAGGCCTCGGCCAGCGCGGCGAGGCCTGTCTGCTGCAGGCCCAGCAGCATGGCCGCCACCGCGGTGTCGTGCACGAGCCCGAAGTTGAAGCGGTAATCGCGCTTGAGGGCCAGCACGTCGTTCTGGCCGGAGTGCATCAGCACCGGCACTTCCGGGCGGTCCAGCAGGCGCTGCATGTCGCGAGCGCCTTCGCCGAGCGCGATGGTGTCAACCACCACGTTGAGCTGCTCGCTGCTGAGGGTGACGATGCAGACACGGTCCTGGTAGTTGTAGAAGCCGTCGGACTCGATATCGAGCGCCACGCGCGGTGCGTCCAACAACTCGTCAATGACCCGGGACAAACGCCCGGCGTCGGTGATGATCTCGGTTTTTTCTGGCAAACGATCCTTCCAACCTGTTGTGCGGCGAGGTTGGAGGCTTGAGGTTTACGACTCTAAAGAGAGCCGCGAACCTCAAGCCCCGAACTCGCTCATGCCTTCCAGTCCCCGCTCTTGCCGCCCGTCTTGGCCAGCAGCCTGAGCCCTTCGATTTCCATGCTTTTCTCGACGGCCTTGGCCATGTCGTAGATGGTCAGGGCCGCCACCGCCGCGCCGTGCAGGGCTTCCATCTCCACGCCCGTGCGCCCGGTGCAGCTTACTGTAACCTGAACGTTGATTCCGCGCCTCCCCTTCCCGTCCGGCGCCACGCCGCTGTCGAAAGCGACCTCCACACCGTCGATCGCCAGGGGGTGGCACATGGGGATAGCTTCGTGGGTGCGCTTGGCGGCCATGATCGCCGCAATGCGCGCGGTGCTGAGCACGTCGCCCTTGGGCAGCTCGCCGGCCAGCAGCGCTGCGTGGGTCCCGGCGCTCATGCGCACGGTAACTTCGGCCGTGGCACTGCGGCGGGAAACCTGCTTGCCGCCGACGTCAACCATGCGCGCCTCGCCGGCCTCGTTGAGGTGCGTAAGCCCGCCGGGGCCCGGCTTGTCGGTTGAGGTTGGAGCCTTGCGGTCGGGCAAACGGAACCCCGCTGCTGCGGTCTGCAGCTACACCTTAGCGGAATCCCTTCCCGGCGTGTAGAGGCGATGATGCGCGCTGGGGCGCGGTCTACTCTTCCTCGGGCTTGGGCCACCAGGCACCTTTGCCCGCATCAGCCAGCTTGACTGACGCCAGCGCGTCTTTGACCCGCTTTTGGGTGGCTTCATCGGCGTCCACGTGCCAAGCGGCAAGCACTGTGTACATTTCGCTGCCAGCGGGCATGGCGTAACCCATGATCTCGTAAGTTTCCCCTTCTTCCTCGCCGGTCATCTCCAGGCGAACGGCGTCCTTGCCGCAGAACTTGGCCTTTTCGGCCTTGTTCACCACCATGCCTTCACTTTCCATGGCGACGCCCATGATCTCCAGCAATTCGTCAATGCTGAACGGCTCAAGCCCGCCTGACCAACCGACTACCAGGTAGCCGAGTTGGACTTCGTCCTGCTGGATGTCCATGTTGAAGACTTCGACATCTTCGAACACTTCGGGGATGCCTACAGCGCCCTTGGTGTCGATGCTGAAGCCGAATCGCTCGCTGATTACCAGTGTTGCGGCGGGCGGCTTCTTGGGGTCGATCTTGGGCGCCTTGTTCTTGAAGCTCTTTGCCATGCCGTTGAACAGCTTGGTCGCGGCGTCCTTGTCGGCGCTTTCGAACGCCGTGCTCAGGTACCACAGGTCACCTTTGTCCTCGGCCATCATCACCCACGAGGCCAGCTCCTTGCCGAGCACCGTTCCACCATAAGTCACCAGCGTGGCCTTGAGTGAGCCGAGCTTGGCGTCCTTGCGCTCCGTCTCCTTCATTCCCATCAGCAGCATGGCGGTGCCCATGGTCTGCGCGTACTCCGCCGACTTGGTCTCACGCTGCCTGCCGAACTGCACGGCCGGATTGCGGCCTTCCTCGACCACCCAGGCTTTCACGAACTTCATCGGCTTGGGGGTGTTGAGATTACCGAAGCCCTCGACCTTGACCGTCAGGCCGAACAGCTTGTCTTCGTGGGTAGTCTTCGGCTTGTCGGCCTTGTCCTGGGCGTTGACCGACAGCACCAGCAGCGCCGACAGCAGCAGCGCGAAAGAAGTACGACGCAGCATGAGGAGCTCCACAGAATGGATATCTCATGCTAGAGTGAATGGTTTGAATTGCAAGCAATGCCGGGCGGCATCTAGCCGATCATGGCCACGGTTTCGCGCACGGCCTTTTCTATGCCTTCCGCGACGTGGGCTACGCTGGGGCCGAGCATGTAGGCCGGCGTGCTTACAATCTTGCGCTGCTTGTCCACCACGAAGTCGCGCACGCCGCAGGTCTCGTGCTTTGCGCCGCAGGCTTCCAGCGCTTCGGCCGTGCCTTCGTCGTTGCCGATGGTGAGCAGCGGGTGTTCCTCGCCCAGCACGCGGGCGATCACCGCGGGCGCGATGCAGATGGCGCAGATCGGTTTGCCGGCCTTGTGCACTTCGCGCACCAGGCGCGCCACGTCGTCGTTGACGTGCGCTTTGGCGCCCTTGCCCGCGAAGTCGGACAGGTTCAGAGCCGCGCCGTAGCCGCCGGGCAGGATCAGCGCGTCAAGCTGGGCGGCCTTCACGTCCTTGATGTCCTTGATCTTGCCGCGCGCGATGCGGGCCGACTCCACCAGCACGTTGCGCTTTTCGTGGGTTTTCTCGCCGGTCAGGTGATTCACCACCACGGCCTGCTCGATGTTGGGCGCCATGCAGATGGTCTCGACGCCCATGCGGTCAAGGGCCAGCAAGGTGCAGACGCTCTCGTGCACCTCGGCGCCGTCCTTGAAGCCGCAACCGGAAAGGATCACTCCGACTTTGTGGGGCATGGCGACCTCCGTTGGAATTCAAAATGAAACATTCAAAATGCCCTCGCCGTGAAGCTACTCCAGGCGAGGGGCATTTTGAATTTTGAATTGATAATTTTGCTTTGACGTTCGCGGCCGCGCCGCGAACGTTTACAGGTCGTCGCGGTGCGTAATGGTCAGCACCTCGTCGATCGTGGTGGTACCCAGCAACACCTTGCGCACGCCGTCTTCCTGCAGCGTGGTCATGCCGTTCTGGCGTGCCTCGTTGCGAATCTTCAGGCTGCTGGCCTGCTGGAACGCCAGCTCGCGGATCACGCTGTTCATCTCCAGCAACTCGTAGACGCCCATGCGCCCGCGGTAGCCGGCGCCCTTGCACTCCTTGCAGCCCACGGCCTGGTACAGCGTCTTGCCCGCGACCTGTTCGGGGCGCAGGCCCACGGTTTTCAGTTCCGTGGCGTCCGGCTTGACGGGTTGCTTGCAGTGCTTGCACAGCACGCGCACCAGTCGCTGGGCGAGAATCGCCTGCACCGCGCTGGCAACCAGGAACGGCTTGACGCCCATGTCCATCAGGCGCGTCAAGGCGCCCGGCGCGTCGTTGGTGTGCAGGGTGCTGAACACCAGGTGGCCCGTCAACGCGGCCTGGATGGCGATTTCGGCCGTCTCATGGTCGCGGATTTCGCCCACCAGGATGATGTTCGGCGCCTGGCGCAGCATGGCGCGCAGAATGCGCGCGAACGACAGCTGGATCTGGTGGTTCACCTGGCTCTGGTTGATGCCCGTGAGGTTGTACTCAACGGGGTCCTCGGCCGTGATGATCTTGACGTCCGGCTGGTTGAGTGCCGTAAGCGCCGCGTACAGCGTGGTGGTCTTGCCCGAGCCGGTGGGCCCGGTGACCAGGAAGATGCCGTTGGGCTTCTTGAGGATCTTCTGGAAGCGGTCGAAGTCGGTGGGGTGCATGCCCAGCACCTCGAGGCCCACCAGGTTCTTCTGCTTGTCGAGAATACGCATCACCACCGATTCGCCCCAGCTGCAGGGCAGCGCGCTCACGCGCAGGTCGATGTCGCGACCTTCGACGCGGGTCTTGATGCGGCCGTCCTGGGGGATGCGCTTTTCCTCGATCTTCATCTTGCTGAGGATCTTGATGCGCTGGATCAGCGGGCCCTGCAGGCGTTTGGGCGGAGATTCCATTTCCTGGCAATCGCCGTCGATGCGGTAACGGATGCGCAGTTTTTCTTCCATGGGCTCAACGTGGATGTCGGAGGCGCGCTGCTTGATCGCATCCGAAATCAGCACCTGCACCAGCTGCGCCACCATGCCTTCTTCGTCGTCGGTGACCGCTTCCGTGGCGTCGAAATCCTTGTAGGTGACGTTTTCGCCGTCGCCGTGGATCATGTCGTCCATGCCGCCGATGCCGTAATACTTCTTCATGGCGGCCTTGACGGACGACTCGGGCGCGATCACCCAGTCAACCTCGTTGCCCAGGATGAAGCGCAGGTTGTCCAGCGCATAGAACTCGAGCACGCGGTGGGTGGCGACGGTGACCTGGCGCCCCTTCTTCACGACCGGCACGATCTCGTGCTCTTCGACCACGTCCTTGGTGACGAGCTGCGTGATCTCGGGCGCGAGGTCGTACTTGTTCAGGTTTACGTACTTGACGCCCTGCTGCTTGGCGAGTGCCCGCGCCAGCTTCTCATCATCCAGGTACTCGAGCTGGATGAGCGACTCACCCAGCATCATCATGTTTTCCTTGCCGTGCTTGAGGCCCTCTTTCACCTGCTCGACCGTGCAGAACTTCAGGCCGACCAGGATCTTCCCGAGAGGCATCTTCTTTGACTCTGTCAGCATTCGGTGTTCCTCAAGCCAAGCGGCGCGACAAACTGGCGTCGCGACAAGGGGCGAGCTGGACTGGGGTGTCCCAACAATATGAACGTGCTAAATACTGTAACCGCAAGGCCCTAGGTGTCAACGTTCCGGCGCACGCAGCCCCGCAATTCAAGCCCGCCGCGCTTTGACTGAAATCAACGAATCAAGCAGCGCCACTGTTCCAGCCAGCAACACCAGCCCCGCCGCCAGCAGGGCAACCAGGCGGGAAGAGACCCCCAGTCGGCCCCCCAGGTCAAAGCCGGTCGCAGCTGCAATGGGAAGGCCAAGCACTGCCAGGCTGGCCAGGAAGGTCGCCGCGCGACGCACCGTCTCCGTGGCGGTGCGCGAAGGCACTACCCCGCGCGCCGTGGCCAGGGTCTGCAGACCGCTGGCAAACAGGGCATACACGACAACCAGCACGACCAGCCCCATCGCAAACGGCTCGAAGGCCGCCACGCCCAAAGCCGGAAGCGCTTCGGCCGCCCCCCGGAAGGCGCGCTCTACGGGCAGTCCGAAACGCATGCGCGCCTGCAGCAGCCCGATCAGGTCCGAAACGGCGGCCGCCACCACACCCGGGCCCGCCAGCCAGACCGTCTCAAACAGCGCTCCCCCCAGCAGGGCAATCAAGCCCACCACGGCGAAGGCCAAACGGAACTGGAGCAGACGGTTCAGCATGGGTTGCAGATTGGCGGGCGTTCGACCGGTGGTCAACGGGGCACAAGTGTCCCGTCTCGTGGTAAACTGGCGGAATGAGCGGACTGACGCCCATCATTATTGCCGCCCCCAGCGCCAACTGCGGCAAGACCGAACTGGCCTGCCGGATGATTCGCGCGCTGGATGGCGCCCAGGCCCTGAAGATCACCCGCTTTCACCGTGAGTCCCACTGCCCGGTCCACGGCGTCAACGAGCAGGGCGAAGACAACTGCGACGGCTGCGCCCCGGCGCCCGCCGGCTTTGAGCTGGTGGATGACCCGGCCGTGCTGCGCACCCCCGGCAAAGATTCCGACCGTATGCTGCAGGCCGGGGCCGACCCGGTACTGTGGCTGCGTGCTGCGCCCCACGTGTTTGAGTATGCGTTGAAAGCAGCGCTGAAACATTTCGACCCTGCCAGGCCGTTAGTGCTGGAGGGCAACTCCGCCGCCACGGTAGCTGAGTTTGCGGGAACGGTGGTGCTGCTGTGGCCGCAGCGGACCCGAGGCGTTAAAGCCAGCGTGCTGCCGGCATTGAAGCGGGCCACTTTCCTTGTTCTGGTGGAGGCCAGTGAGGGGCCGCCGCGACGTTGGCCGAAGTCGCTGAGATCAGCCATGGCGCGCGTGGGAGTTTCGGAGGCAGATTTGCCGACACCGGTCTGGTTACCCGCAGAGTGGTGGAAGCAAACGGAAACGACGGCAGAACACGAATTGCTGCAAGCACTTAAGGTGACTGTTTAAACCTAAGCGATTGTATGTTTTAGGCTTGCGCTCAACGCATATTTTGCACAGAATGTTTATGTGGTGTAAATTCTTGGATTCTGCTTGATAACGGAATCAGGATTAGCACCCTCTGATCCATTCGAATTTGGGAGTGTGAGTGGAGTCAAACTTTTCCACAAACACTGGAGCATCCTGCAGCGCATGATTCAGACCACACGCCGAGAACTGGACGTACCGATCGACACCCGCTCACTGGCGCCACTGCGCGAATTCGTGCGCGAGGTGCTGTCCGAAGGCAAGCTCGCGCCCAAGGCCACCCGCCAGGTAGTGATTGCCATCGACGAGGCCTGCAGCAGCATCATCCTGAATGCCAAAGAGCACGGTGCCAGCGGCAACCTCCGCCTGCTGATCGACATCGACCCCACCCGCGTGAAGATTCACATCGCCGACACGGCCAACGACTATGATGTGGGCGAAGTCACCCGCGAAGAGCTGCTGAAAGAGTTCACCCGCAGCAAGAAGACTGAGCTCGGCACCTTCCTGATCCGCCGCGTGATGGACGAGTTCACCTACATCTTCCGCAAGGGTTTCCAGAGCGAAATCGAGATGATCAAGTTCCTGTACGAAGAGCAGGAACCTCAGGCCAACTGACCTCTGGTAGCGCGAAGGCAAAAGTGCAAAGTCTGAAGTGCCCGCAAATGCGGGCACTTTTCTTTCTCCCGGGCTTTCCACATCGCACTTCGGACTTCTAACTTCCAGCCAATGGTCAAAGCCATCTTCATCAAGATCATTGCAATCGCCGGCGTGGCCGCCGCCCTTCGATTCGGCCACGGTGCTGATGGCTGGATCGCGGCCGTGGTGATCGTCGCGCTGACCCTGGCCTGGATCGCCTGGGGGGTGTTCAACGTCAACTCCAGCATGTGGGCCGACACGGCCTGGCGCGCGCCGGAGCCGGTGAAGGCCGTGGCCCTTACCTTCGACGACGGCCCCGACCCGCGCTTCACGCCGGAGATCCTGCGCGTGCTTTCCGAGAAGAAAGTGAAAGCGGCCTTCTTCAGCGTTGGCAGCCGGGTAATTGAGAACCCGGACCTGACGAAACGGATCCACGACGCCGGGCACATCATCGGCAACCACAGTGAAAGCCACGGAATGTGGATCAACTTCAGCCTGCACAAACGCCTGCGCCGGGAAATCCAGGACACCAACGCGGCGATCCGCCAGGCGATCGGGCACGTTCCGCGCCTGTACCGCGCGCCCCACGGCTTCAAGAACCCGGCGCTGGGTGACGTGCTGGCCACCGAGGAGATGCTGGCGGTGGGCTGGCAGGTGCGCGGCTTCGACGCCGTCAGCGGCAACGCCGCCAAGATCGCACAGCGCGTGGTGAACGGCGCCAGCCCCGGCGGCGTGATCCTGCTGCACGACGGCGCCGGCCTGCAGGGCACGGATGACCGCAGCGCCACGGTCGAGGCGCTGCCGGTGATTATCGACGGCCTGCGCGCCAGAGGCCTCGAAATTGTAAGGTTGGACGAGTTGCTGAAACTGGAACCGTACCAGGAACAACGGGAATGAGCGGATTTCAGATCGTTACTTTTCAGAGCTTCAACAAGCTGACACGGTCGTTCCGACGCCCCGGCGTCAGATTGAAGTCACCGTTCGTGACGATGTTCGAGTGCACAGGACAGCGAGAACCTGATGTCTACGTGCTGACGTTACGAAACCGCATCACGGGTGAAATCGCGGAACCCAATCCCGTGGCAATGCCGAGAGTGATAGACTACTACCTCGCTGTCGCCACGATGAACCTGAAGGCTGGTCGCTGGCGACTGGAGTTGGAAAGCTTGAGAGACGGGTTGTTGGCCTATCGGGACATCGAGGTGCAACGTGGCGGCAAAGAAGAACCAGATTCAAATCATAGCCTATAGCTACGCCGAAGACGGAACCGAACAGGTCGTGGAGAAAACGCTGGAATTGCGCAGCCGCAAGCCGGGTGAGCGACGTCCAAACCTCGAACCCGTTGATCTCTGTCCGCCCAAATCAAAACGCCGCCGCGGCGCACAATGAACTGCCGGGAATTTTGCAGCGCCCGCCCCTTGGGGCGGGCGTTATAGTTTCGGGACAAGGAGACCGGGATGCGCTGGATACTTGCACTCTTGCTGATCGCGGCCGTGACACCGGTTGTGCTGGCCGACGACGCCGCCGAAGAGAAGCCCAAGACCGAAGAAGCAAAGCTCGAGACGCTTGAGGATCTGCTGAAGCGCATCGAGCAGGCCCACAAGGAGCACAAGGACTTCAAGGGCGGATTTGAGCAAACCAAGTACCTGCCCGAGTTCGACGACAAGATCGAATCCAGCGGCAAGTTCGTGTTCAAGAAACCCGACCACGTGCGCTGGGAGTACGAAAAGCCCCACAAGTCGATCCTGGTCGTCACAGGCGACACGGGCAAGAAGTGGTCCGAAAGCACCGGCCGTACCGAGAACTTCAAACTGGGCGACGACCGCGGCCTGGACGCGGTGGTGAAGCAGCTGTTCACCTGGTTCAAGGGCGAGTTCACCAAGCTGAAGGACGACTACGACGTTGAGATCGCCTCGCGCAAGCCGGTCACGCTGAAGATGACGCCCAAGAACAAGACCGTGAAACAGTTCATCGCCAGCATCGAGGTGAAGTTTACGGAAGGCGAAGACCAGATCGACTCGGTCAAGATCATCGAGCCCGCGGCCGAAGGGGACGACCCGGCCTACACGCTGTACAAGTTCAAGGACACCAAGCTGGACAGCGACGTGAAGGACAGCGAGTTCGAGATCAAGAAGTGATGCTCAGAGGCTAGAGGTTAGAGGCTAGAGGTCAGGGATACTGCTTAGGGCTTGGGGTTTGGGATACAGCTTTTCCCCGGCCTCTGACCTCTGACCTCAACAATTCCTCTTGACTCGTCAATGCAACCCGCTATCGTTGCGCCCCTGAGAAAACCATGAACCGCATGTCGAACATCTTCTTCGCCCTCGCTTATGCCTACTTTGGCGCGCGCGGGCGTTTGTTCGGCTGATCGGTCCATACCGGAAGCTGCACAAGGCCCGCTGAGAACAGCGGGCCTTTTCTTTTGTACCCGGGAGATCGAGATGAAAACCGGAGAGTCACGCAGGGTCGTCCGCGTCGCCTACCAGGGCGGCCCGGGCAGCCATTCCGAACGCGCCGGCCTGAAACTGTTGCAGGAGCGATTTACCGGCTGGCCCTTCGCAAGCTTCGCCGATGCCGCGGCGGCGCTCGCGAACGCCCAGGCGGATCTGCTGCTGCTCCCGATTCACAACAGCACCACGGGCGACATCACCGACGCGCTGCAGGCCGCGCAGGACTTCGTCAGCCTGGGCGAAATCACCCTGCCCGTCGAGCACTACCTGCTGGCGGTGCCCGGCGTGCGTCGCGCAGAGTTGCGCGTGGCCTGGGCCCACCCGCAGGTGGCGCTGCAGTGCCGCGACTGGATCGAGCGCTCGGGCCTCGAGTTGCGCATCGTCGATGACGGCGCGCGCCGCGCGCCTGATTTTCTGGCCTGCCGGCTCCGCCACGTATGCGTGCTGGGGCCGATCGGCATAGGCCAAGCCACGGGCCTCTACCCCCTCGAGGGGCCGATCCAGGACTTTGCGGACAACCGCACCACCTTCCGGCTGCTGACACGCAAGGCCGGAGCTGACAGTCGCGGAGCTTGCTCCGTGACCATGGGTAAAAGTGCCCGTGCCACTGAAACCAACGAACTCGCGGATGCAGCCCTGCTGGTCCGCCAAGGAACAGAGCCATGACCACTACTACCATTACACCCGAGGCCAAACAGGCCGGAGACGACGCCCTCGTCTTCAGCGCCCTGCGCGCCTCGATCAACCGCATTGACGAACGACTACTCCAGCTGCTGGCCGAGCGCGCAAAGGTCGCGACCAACATCGGCCTCGCAAAGCGCGTCACCGATCGGCCGATCCACGACGCCATCCGCGAGGCCGAGCACACCGGTCAGCTATGCCGGCTGGGCGAGGCGCTAGGCCTGCCGCCCCGCGTGGTGCGCGACTTCTACCAGGTGCTCGCGCGTCACGGCTTCGCCGCCCAGCTGGAAGTGCGCGCGGCGAACACCAGTCGCGCCACGCCGCCCGATTCCGACGGGTTCCGGCTGGCGCGCATCGAGCCCGGGCGCGCACCCACTGTAGTGCAGGTCGGCGAGGCACGCATCGGCGCGGGCTTGTTCGAAGTAATCGCCGGCCCCTGCGCCGTGGAATCCGAGGCCCAGATCAACCTCGCCGCCGACCACGCCCGCGCGGCCGGGGTGCGCGTCCTGCGCGGCGGCGCCTTCAAGCCGCGTACCAGCCCCTACGAGTTCCAGGGCCACGGGCTGCAGGGGCTGCGCTGGCTGGCGGACGCGGCGCATTCGCGCGGCATGGCGGTGGTCACCGAGGTGCTGGACCCCGCCGACGCGCAAGCCGTGGCCGAGCACGCCGAGCTGCTGCAGATCGGCGCCCGCAACATGCAGAATGTGCCGCTGCTGCGGGCATGCGCCCGCACGGGACGGCCGGTACTGCTCAAGCGCGGGCCCAGCGCAAGCATCCGCGAATGGCTGTGCGCCGGGGAGTACATCCTGCTGGAAGGCAACCCCAACGTGGTGCTGTGCGAGCGCGGCATCCGCACCTTCGAGCGCGAAACCCGCAACACCCTTGACCTGTCAAGTGTAGCCGCCCTGCGCGAGCTCACCCACCTGCCGGTGATCGTGGATCCCAGCCACGCCGCCGGCCGCGACGAGCTGATACCCGCGCTGTGCCGTGCGGCCCACGCCGTCGGCGCACAGGGCGTGATCGTCGAGATGCACCCCTGTAAAGAAGAGGCCTTGTGCGACAAACGCCAGGCGTTACGACCTGTAACGCTGCGCGGCATCACCAATGAGTTGCAGAGCGTGGCGGTAAGCGGGTGAAACGTGGGGGATCGAAGTGGCCTGGGGGCTTGCTATCCAGGTGGCCCCCAGGCGGACGCTCCTCGCAACGATATACATTACGTTTTGACTGGTTTTTTCGAGTTTGGTGGGCTACAGTTACTCCAGGTTGAAACTGAAGAGAAGCCGCAAAAACGCGCTATATGCACAACATAAGCCCAGCCGCTTCATCTCAGCACAACCCATGGCGTAGCTGGACGCCGCCTGACAAATTGACTAAAGAACCAACCAGAACCTCCGCAGGAGTACCCCCATGGACATTCACGCCCGGCAGAGCCTCGTTCTACTAATCGAGAGCGACGCCAAGTCTTCCGCCCAATGCCGCGGCCTGATTGAAGGCATCGGCGCCACCTGCCACACCGTCAGCAGCCTGGCCGACGCGGAAGCACTCCTGCGCCACAGCGCGCCCGACGTCGTCGTCGTAGACCATGACCTGCAGGATGGTTCCGGCCTCGACTTCATCGCCCTGCTGCGCCAGGGCGCGCACCACCGCAACACGCCGATCCTGCTGCTCACCGGTGAAATCGAGGCCCACCAGCTGGAGCGCGCGGTCATGATGGGCATCTACGCGTTCCTGGCCAAGCCGTTCTCGAACGAAGAATTCACCAAGCTGGTCAGCTCCGCCATTGCCGAAGAGGCCCAGCGCGTGCGCAACAACGACGAATAAGCCGCCGCACAAATCGACACCCCGTGGCTGTATCATGCCGCGGGGTGTTCTGTTTAGAATCGCGCCACTCAGGAGATGCTTATGCCATGGTGGGGTTGGGTGTTGATCGTGATCGGCGCGTACATCGTGTTGACCACCCTGTTCGACATCCTGCAGACCAGGCGCACCATCGTGCGCAACTTCCCCATTGTCGGGCGCCTGCGCTACCTGTTCGAGTCGCTGGGCCCGCCCCTGCGCCAGTACATCGTCACCAGCGACCTGATCGAGCGCCCCTTCAACCGCCTGCAGCGCACCTGGGCCTACCGCGCCGCCAAGGGCGAGCTCAACGCCATGCCCTTCGGCACCCAGCTTGACCTCGACGCCCCCGGCATCATCAAGTTCAACCCCTCCGCCTTCCCGACCTATGACGTCGGCGCCAGCGACGAAATCGCCCCCATCGTGCTCGGCCCCAACCGGGCCCAGCCCTACCCGGTGCGCCACGTCGCCAACATCTCCGGCATGAGCTATGGCGCCCTCAGCAAGAACGCGATCCTGGCCCTCAGCCAGGGCGCGAAGCTGGCCGGTGGCTACCTCAACACCGGCGAGGGCGGCTGCAGCCCCTACCACTTCCAGGGCGGCGGCGACCTGATGTTCCAGCTGGGGCCCGCCAAGTTCGGCTGCCGCACACCGGACGGCAAGTTTGACCCGGACAAGTTCGCCAAACTCTGCGAAAACCCGCAGATCAAGGCCATCGAGCTCAAGCTTTCCCAGGGCGCCAAGCCGGGCAAGGGCGGCGTGCTGCCCAAGGAAAAGATCACCCGCGAAATCTCCGAGATCCGCGGCGTCCCCTTGGGCGTTGACTGCCACTCACCCAACCGCCACGCCGAGGTCAACGACATCGACTCCCTGATGGAATACATCGACCGACTGCGCACCCTGTCCGGCGGCAAGCCGGTCGGTTTCAAGGCCGTGCTGGGCGGTGAGGAGTTCATTCGCGACGTCGCCCGCTACATCGCCGAGCACGACGACGGCCCCGACTTCATCACGATTGACGGCGCCGAGGGCGGCACCGGCGCCGCGCCCATGTCGCTGGCTGACCACATGGGCATCAGCCTGCAGGAGGCGCTGGTCATCACCGACAACCACCTGCGCGAGGCCGGCGCGCGCAACAAGGTGCTGGTGATCGGTTCCGGCCGTTGCATCACCGGCGCCGAGGTCGCGATCGCGCTGGGCTTGGGCGCCGACCTGGTGCACATCGCGCGCGGCTTTATGTTCGCGCTGGGCTGCATCCAGGCCCTGCAATGCGACACCAACCACTGCCCCACGGGCGTCGCGACCAACAACCCCTGGCTGGTGCGCGGCCTTGTGCCCGGCCAGAAGTCGCAGCGCGTGGCGAACTACCTGAGCGCCATCCACCACGACGTCATGATGATCGCCCGCGCCCTCGGCGTGACGCACCCCAACGAGATCGAACGGCACCACATGAGCATGATCGTCGAGCCCGGCCGCCGCGTGGCCTTGACCGAAATCTACCCGACCACCATGAAGGCCTTCCACGAAACGAGAGTAATCCGCCGCGACAAAGTCGGCGCGGCGTAGCAGTCGCCCGCCGCTGAGCACAGCGAACCCGAACACATGCATGGGCCTCGGCGCGGCACTGTCTCACCCGCGGCTTGATTCCGCAGCCGCTGCTCGACCCCGCGAGCGTTTGCGGACAGAGAACGTGTATGCCGCGGCGAACGGCCGCTACACTTGGGCGATGTTCGCGCATGCGGCCACAATTGCCCTGGCGGCTTTCCTGCTGTTCCTGCTGCAGCCGTTGATCGGCCGTTACATTCTGCCGATGTACGGCGGCGCGCCCGCGGTGTGGACGATGGCGCTGCTGTTCTTCCAGGCCGCGCTGCTGGCGGGTTACGGTTACGCGCACCTGCTTTCGCGGCTGGCATCGCCGCGCGTGCAGGGCGCCGTGCACGGGCTGCTGGCGCTGTGCGGGCTGGCGTTCCTGCCCGTGATCCCAGCCGGCTTCACGCCGGAAGGGGGCGAGCCCGCGCTGGAGATCCTGTGGCTTCTGCTGCGCACGGTGGGCCTGCCGTTCTTCGTGCTGGCCGCGACTTCGCCGCTGCTGCAATCGTGGCTGAGCGGCGAGCGGCATGGCGCGCGGGTGTATCGACTGTACGCGCTGAGCAACATCGGCTCGCTGCTGGCGCTGCTGGCGTACCCCTTTGCGCTTGAGCCATGGCTGGGGCGCGACGCGCAGGCCTGGGGCTGGTCGGCTGGCTACGGAAGCTTCGCACTGACCACGCTGCTCACCGCACTGCGGCGCGCGTTGCGCCCGGCGCCGGAGAGCGCGGCCGCCGAGCCCGCGGCGCCAGTCGGCTGGCCCACACGCGTTTTGTGGTTTGCGCTGGCGGCATGCGGCGTGTGGATGCTGATGGCCGTCACCAACGAGATGACGATCAACATCGCGCCGACGCCGTTCCTGTGGGTGCTTCCGTTGGGGCTGTACCTGTTCAGCTTCGTGCTGGCGTTCGGCAGCGAGCGGCTGGGCACGCGGCGCTTCACGGTCGGCGCGCTGCTGGCATCATTCCTGCTGTTCACGCTGGCGGCCACGGGCGCGGGCGAAGTGGCGCTCCTGCTTCGCATTCTGCTGTTCGCCGCGGCGCTGCTGCTTGCCTGCCTGGCCCTGCACGCCGAACTGTACCGCCTGCGCCCCGCCCCGGCCGGGTTGACCGGCTTCTACCTGTCGATCGCCGCCGGCGGCGCCCTGGGCGGCGCGTTCGTGGGCGTGCTGGCGCCGCGCCTGTTCCCGCTGTACTGGGAGTACGAGCTCGGGCAGCTGCTCTGCCTGCTGGCGCTGCTGGGCGCGCTGGCTGTTGACAAGTCAAGCAAGCTGCACGGGCTCAAACCGCGCTGGGCCTGGGTGGGCATCCTGCTGCTGGTACTGGCCTGGGTTGACGCGCACGCTTCCGCCATGCGGCGCGAGGCGCGTGACAGCATCGACTCGCGCCGGTCGTTCTTCGGCGTGTCGCGCGTGGTTGAGGCCGAGGGCGTGCGCACGCTGGTGCACGGCACCACCAACCACGGCGAGCAGTTTCTCGACGAACGAAAGCTCCAGCCGATCACCTACTTCAGCCCGGGCTCAGGAGTAGGGCGCGTGCTGGCAAACGGCGACGCCCAGCGCAGAGTCGGCGTGGTGGGCCTCGGCATCGGCACCCTGGCGGCTTACGGCCGCGAAGGCGACGTCTATCGTTTCTATGAGCTCGACCCGGAGGTCGAAGAACTGGCGCGCGAGCACTTCACCTTTCTCGCCGAGTGCAAGGCCAAAGTGCAGGTGGCGATCGGGGACGGCCGCCTGCTGCTTGATGCAGAGCTACCGCAAGGATTCGACGTGCTGGTGCTGGATGCCTTCAGCAGCGACGCCGTGCCGGTGCACCTGCTGACGCTGGAGGCCTTTGCGATTTACCGCCGCCACCTGGCGCCGGGCGGCGTGATCGCCGTGAACATCACGAATCATCACCTCGAGCTGGCACCCGTGGTAGCCGCGGCCGCGCGCGCCAACGGCTGGCACTGGGTGCACATTGAGACCAGCGACGACCTGCCGAACCGCGTCCTGCACGCCGAGTGGCTGATTCTAAGTGATTCCGTGCGCAGTCTGCCGCCCGCGCCGGTTGACCCGCCGGTGCGCGAGCTGCCGGCCTGGACGGATGACTTCTCCAACCTGTTCCGCATACTGAAGTAGGCGCTTCGGCCGGTGGGCCGATTGAGGGATTATGCGTACCACAACCTTTGGCCGCATTCTCGAGGCCCTGCCGCTGATCGGCCAGGGCACGTGGGAAATGGGAGAATCTCGTCGCTCGCGCGCGCAGGAAGTGCGCGCACTGCAGCTCGGCCTTGAGCTGGGCATGAACCTGATCGACACGGCCGAAATGTAC
Source organism: Planctomycetota bacterium (assembly GCA_022071975.1). Lineage (GTDB taxonomy): Bacteria > Planctomycetota > UBA8742 > UBA2392 > UBA2392 > JACKID01. The sequence continues at coordinate 61,661 of JAJVIO010000007.1, read as the reverse complement.
GCCTCCGGCGACGCCGAAGAAGTGGTGGGCGAAGCCATTGCCGGCCGCCGTGACGGCGTGTTCCTGGTCAGCAAGGTGCTGCCGCAGAACGCCTCGCGCAAGGGCACGGTGAAAGCCTGCGAGCGCAGCTTAAAGCGCCTGGGTGTGGAGACCATCGACCTGTACCTGCTGCACTGGCCGGGCGAGCACCCGTTGGCCGACACCATCGCCGCGTTTCGCGAGCTGCGCGACAGCGGCAAGATCCGCTACTGGGGCGTGAGCAACCTGCGCATGGACGACCTGGCAGAATGCGAGCGCATCGCGCCCGGCGAGAACGCGACCAACCAGGTGCTCTACAACCTGCAGCGGCGCGGCATCGAAGCCGACATGGTTCCGTGGTGCCATCCACGCGGTGTGCTGATCATGGCCTACTCGCCCCTGGACCAGGGGCGCCTGCGCAAGCCGAAACAGTTGAAGGCCGTGGCCGCGCGCCACAACGCCACTCCCGAGCAAGTGGCCCTGGCCTGGAGTGTGCGCAACGAAGGTGTCGTCACTATTCCGAAATCCAGCAACGAAACGCGCCTGCGCCAGAACGCGGCGGCCGCGGAGCTGCTCTTGACGCCGCAAGACCTGGCCGAGCTGGATGAGGCCTTCCCACCTCCGCGCGGTCCGGTCGAGCTGGAGACCGCGTAACCTGCTCGCGCTTGGTTAGACACGAAGGAACGAAGGAGCGAAGGGTCGTACGCGGGCTGCACGCCGTGCGTTCATCCGAGCAGCAAGAAGTGTTGTCAGGATGGACAAGGATGAAGTGGACGCTGCCCGTTCGTCGTAAGCAACCGCAGAATCCGCTGTGGGATGCCCGGCTTGATCAGTCAGATTCGAGTACCAAACCGCTTCCCTTTCACTCCTGTTCATCCTGACCAAATGCTTTCCATGCCGCACTGCCTTCCAAGGCGCGCCTTCGCTTCTTCGCGTTGATTTACGCGTTTGCCGTCTGCTGGTTGGTGAACTTGTGACCGCGCTGGGGGCCGCGCCTGGTCAGGGTCATGACCTCGGGGCCCTTCTCGGTCATCAGGATGGTGTGCTCGAACTGGGCCGAGAGCTTGCCGTCAATGGTGTAGGCCGTCCAGCCGTCGGCGCGGTCAATCTCCGAACGCCAGCTGCCCACGTTGATCATCGGCTCGATTGTGAAGCACATGCCGGGCTCAAGCACTTCGTTACCGTGGTTGTTCTCGGCGAAGTGGGGGATGTGCGGCCGCTGGTGAAAGCGCTTGCCGATGCCGTGGCCGAAGAACTCCTTCACCACCGAGAAGCCCTCGGCCTTGGCCACGCGCTGGATGGCGCGGCCGATCTCTTTCACCTTGCAGCCGGGCGTGAGCGCGTCGATGGCCGCCCACATGGCGTCGAAGCTGCACTGGGTGACGCGCAGGGCCTCGTCGCTGACATCGCCGACCAGCAGTGTTTCGCTCTGGTCGCCGTACCAGCCGTCCACGATGCTGGTGAGGTCCACGTTGATGATGTCGCCTTCCTTCAGCATCAGCGGGCCGGGGATGCCGTGGCAGATCACTTCGTTCACGCTGGTGCAGCAGCTCTTTGTGAAGCCGCGATAGCCCAGCGTGGCAGGCTTGTGGCCGTGCTGGACGGTGTAGTCGTGCACCAGCTGGTCGATTTCGCCGGTGCTGATGCCGGGCTTCACGTAGTCGCGGATGTAATCCATCAGCTGCGCGTTGAAGGCGCAGGCGCGGCGCATGCAGTTGCGTTCTTCCTCGTTCAGGTGCAGTGGGTCGCGGCGCGGAGTGGCCGCGGGCGCCTCTACCACGCCCTGCGCGCCGGCCTGGTCCTGGGCCTGGTGGCACTTCTTGTACTTCCTGCCGCTGCCGCACCAGCAGGCGTCGTTGGGTCCCGGTTTGCGATCCATCTGCATCCTTCCGGCCTCAACTTTAGCGACTCAAGCCCGCCATGCCAGAACGCGTCTGGCGCGAAGTAGAGTAGATTTACAGACTTAACCCATGAGCGTGCGTCATCCAAGTTACTGGGAGTCCGGACTGCAGCCCGCGCCCCCGGCCGGCGAGCTCGCGCGCGAGGTTGACGTGCTGATTGTCGGCGCCGGATTCATGGGGCGCTGGCTGGCGTATTTCCTGCGCGGCCAGAGCGTGCAGGTGATCGAGCGCGACGGCTTCAGCTATGGTGCGTCCAGCCGCAACGCGGGCTTCCTGACCTGCGGCCAGGTCAGCGAAATGCTGGCGGACCTCGAGACGGCGGGCTTTGACGGCGTGATCGACACCTTCCTGCGTCGGCGCAAGGGCATCGCCATCGCGCGCCGCGAGTTCCCCGAGCTTGCGATCGACCCCTGCGGCTCGGTCGATTACGACCCGGTCAATGACGCCGGCCGTGAACTGCTTGGGCAACTCAACGTCGCCGCGGGCGAAGAGCTGTACAGCGTCCGGCCCGCGAACCTGGGCGGTGCAGAGCGCGAGGCGTACTTCAACGCTGCCGACGCCGGCGTACACCCGGTTCGACTGTTGCAGCTGCTGCAGGCGCATTCACCGCATGCGCGCTACGCGTTCGGGGTACGGGCCGTGCGGGTCGGGGACGGCACAGCCGAGCTGGAAGTAGCCGGGCGGCGCATCGAGTTGAAGTACCGGCGCGCGTTCATCTGCACCAACGCTTTCGCCGCTGAGCTTGACGCGACAAGCCACGTGGTCCCGGGGCGCGGGCAGGTGATCGTGACCAGCCCGGTCAGCACCTTGACCACCAAGGCGCTCGGCTACATGAACCAGGGCTACGACTACTTCCGCTTCGTTGACGGCCGCCTGCTGATCGGCGGCGGGCGCAACCGCTTCCCGGCCGAGACGGGAACCTCGGAGCTGCGGCCCACGGTGCATGTGCGGCAATGGCTGGAGCAGCAGGCGGAGCTGGTAATCGGCCACCGCGACTGGACCACCGACTACCACTGGGCCGGCATGATGGGTTTTGTGGGGGGCCAACACCTCGGCGGCTCGCCGCGCAGAAGGCTGGATGCGCACACGGAGATCATAGCCGGCTTCGGCGGCATGGGCGTCGCGCTGGCGCCCTTGTACGCCCGGGAAATCGCCACGGAAGCATAGGGGCGGCACCATGGCCGCCCCTTTCCTTAGTCGATCACCGCCACGCGCAGCTGGTTGCGGTGGTTGGGGTCGGGCGCGGGTACTGTGCCCGTCAGGCCGGGCAGCAGCACGGTGGGCGGGGGTGTGGTGCCGCCCGATGTTGACTGCGCGCCGCCAGCGGGCTGGCTCCAGTTGGCGGAGTAATACTCGTAGCTGTCGTAGGTCAGCTCGTGGTACGCGATCGCCACGTCGTCGCCCTTCAGCACCGCGTCGTAGCCCATCCAGGCCAGGGTGGTGATCAGGTAGCCCTGCGGCATGCCGGCAGGCGGCGTGCCGCCCGCCACGGCCGTGGATTGCGTGATGCGCGAGAGCACGGGCGTGCCGGTGGCGAAGTCGTCCCAGGTCAGGTCATGCAGCTCAAGGCCCCAGCCGGCGGGTGAAACGTACAGCAGGTCCACGCGTTTGGCCGTGCCCTGCATGCGGGCGTGCACAGAGGGCTGCATGGCGCCGGGGATCGGCACCGTGTACGCAAGCTGGAAGGTCGCGCCGGCGTTGGTGCTGTGGTACAGGCGCACGCCGTCGGTGCGCTCATAGGTGTAGAAGATTTCCAGGCTGGCGCCGCTGCCCAGCACGCAGACGTGCGGGTCGCAGGGCATCACGTTGTCTTCCTGGTCGATCTGCACGTCGTAGAAGCCCTGGCTGCCGCTCTGGCGCACCGCGCAGCGATAGCGGGCCGAGCTGGTGATCGTCCAGCTTCCCGGGTTCCAGAGCATGCTGGTGTAGCCGTAGCCGATCACCAGGTCATTGCCCTGGCTGTACTCCAGGTGCATCAGCAGCGGCGTCACGTCGTAGCCCGCGTTGTGCACGGCCGTCGGCGCGCCCCAGACGTAGCCGGTGGGGGTGTTGTTGGCGTCGAAGCCGGAAGGCACGGCCTCGATCAGCATCAGGTGGCTGGAGCAGTTCCAGCTGGTGGTCCACACATTCTTCCAGTACAGCACGCCGAGCGTGTAGTTGGGCGCGATCGCCATCTGCACCAGGCGCGTGCCGGGGTCGGCCGCCGGGTCAAGCTGCTGCACGATGGGGAAGCTGCCGCCGCGGTTCAGGCTGACTTCCGCGCGCACCTGGCCGCTGCCGGTGTAGGCCACGGCCAGCACGTTGCCCAGCGCGGCGACTTCCTGGTCGCGCCAGAAGCCGGAGTCGGGCGAGTATGCCTGCGCCTCGCCGCCGGTGATTGCGCTGGTGGTGGTGTCGAGCTGCAGCCAGCGGCGGTTGCGATCGACGTAGGTCTGCGTGTTGGGGTCGCCGTCGTAGGCCACCACGCTGTAACGGTCGCCCGAAAGCGCCAGCGATGGCAGGCCGAACTGCGGCGAATCGCTGGAGTACAGGTCGGTGGTGGTCATGCCCGCGCGGAAGCCCTGCGGATTGCCGGCAGAAAGGTTGATGGCGCTGCTGTTGCCGATGCGCACGCGGATGCCGATGTCGATCACGTCGTTGTTCAGGGGCACGCGGGCGATCAGCACCTGCTCCGCGCTGATGTTGCCGCGCACCGTGACGCGCGAGAAACCGTCGCCGTTGATGTCCACCGAGTTGCCGGCGTTGGACATGCCCGGCGCTTCAAGTGTCATGCCGTTGGCGGCGATGGTCTCCGCGCCCGCGGTCTGGGTGATGCCGGCCGCCTCGACGTGGCCCAGGTTGATGCGCGTGAGCCCCCAGTTGCCGGCGCCGCGCGCCACCAGGTTGAAGGCGAAGTCGGTGCCGGCGGGAGTCTCGAGGTCATACACGCGGTCAAAGGTGCTGACGCCGAAACGCGAGGCGTTGACCGTGCCGGACAGGGTGTCCACCTGCTCAGGCTGGATTTCGGTCAGGCCGGCCGAGACGGTTACATCGGTGGTGGCAAAACCACCGCCGCCCCCGCCTCCGCCGCCGATGGTGATCGAGCTGCTGATCGCCGCGAAGTCGACGTTGAAGCACCCGTACATAAGGAAGGAAAGGGCCAGCAGAGACACAACGAAACGTGTGCGCATGGCGGCACCCCCGCGGAAATGTGAGCGAACAAGCATACCACACGGCCGCGGGCCCCGCGAAAAAGCTTCGGAATGTGCTCCGCGTGAGGCGCGTACCCTAAGCGTCACGGTTTGCTATCCTGCGGCCATGGCTGAACTTAGGTGCGTATCCGCGGAGCAGGCCGTGGCCGGAATCAAGTCCGGCGAGCGTGTGTTTATCGGCTCCGGCGCCGCCGAGCCCAACGCGCTGGTCAAGGCCATGACCGCCCGCGCCCCCGAACTTCGCGACGTCAACGTGCTGCACATCCTGACCCTGGGCGATGCTCCCTACGTTGCGCCCGAGTACGCGGCCAGCTTCCGGCACACGGCCTTTTTCATCGGCCACAACGTGCGCGAGGCCGTGCAGCAGGGCCGCGCCGACTTCATGCCAATTTTCCTGGGCGAAATTCCGGCGCTGTTCGAGGCGCGCCTGCCGCTGGACTGGGCGCTGGTGCAGCTGAGCCCGCCCGACAAGCACGGCTACTGCACAGTTGGCGTGGCCGCCGACGTGGTGATGGGCGCGATCCGCCATGCGCGCCATGTGGTGGCCGAGATCAACCCCAACATGCCGCGCGCTTGGGGCAACACCATTATCCACGTAAGCCAGCTGCACAGCGCGGTCGAGGTTGACTACCCGCTGCCGGAGCTGCAGCCGGAGCCGATCGACGAGGTCAGCGCCGCCATCGGGCGGCACGTGGCCGGGCTGATCGACGACGGCGACTGCCTGCAACTGGGCATCGGCACGATCCCGAATGCGGTGCTGAAAGAGCTGCGCAATCACACGCATTTGGGCGTGCACACGGAGATGCTCAGCGACGGGATCGTTGAGCTGGTGCGGGGCGGCGCCATCGACTGCTCTCGCAAGAACTATCACCCGGACAAGATCATCTGCAGCTTCGTGATGGGCACGCGCGCGCTGTATGACTTCGTGGACGACAACCCGTTCGTCGAAAGCTACGGCAACGAGTTCGTGAACGACCCCTTCAACATCGCCAAGAACGACCGGATGGTGGCGATCAACAGCGCGATCCAGGTGGACTTGACGGGTCAAGTGAATTCCGACTCGGTGGGCTCGCGCCCGTACTCGGGCATTGGCGGCCAGGTGGATTTCATCCGCGGCGCCGCGCGCTCAAAAGGCGGCCGTCCGATCATCGCCTTGCCCAGCACGGCGAAGGGCGGCGAGATCAGCCGCATCACGCCGACGCTGATGGAGGGTGCCGGGGTGGTGACTTCGCGCGGCGACGTGCATTACGTGGTGACCGAGCACGGCGTGGCGGACTTGTATGCCAAGGGCATCCGGCAGCGTGCCCGGGCGCTGATCAACATCGCCCATCCCAGGTTCCGCGAAGAGCTGGAACGCAAGGCGCGCGAGTTGAACCTGCTGGCGTGAATCGCAGTTTCAGGGGCCACAAAAACACGAAACCACAAAAGGCACTGCCACAAAAAGGACCTTTCTTTCGTGTTCCGTCCTTTTGTGTTTTCGTGTTTTCGTGGCCAATCCCGCGGTTTCGGCCGTTCAGTGGATGCAACCGCGACGAACTGCAACTGCAGGTCTCACGCGGAGGCGCCAAGCCGCCAAGAACTGCCCTGTCTTTCTTGGCGTCTTGGCGACCTGGCGTGAGTCCGAATTGTTGGGCCACAAAAACACGAAAACACCAAGGGTACCGCCACAAATGACAGGTTGTTTCGTTGGCAGTTGTTCGGCGATTCTGTGTTTTCGCGGCCAACCCGGCATTGCTTCAGGGGCAACTTGCGCTTTTCTTCGTGGTCCTTCGCGGCCCTTCGTGGTTAAAACCTTCTGCATGTGGAAACGCGTCATCCTGCTGCTGCCTTTGTGCATTGCCGCCTGCGGTGGCGGCAACAACGCGCCCGCGCCTCGGCCCGTCCCGGGCAACCAGCCGGCCGTGAACCAACCCGCGCCGGACAGCAGCGCCGCCGACAGGCGCCGCGCGCGTGAGCTGTACGACCAGGCCACCGCCAAGATCCACGCGTATGACAACACTGCCGCCGCCGAGCTCGCCGCGCAGGCCGTGAAGCTCGATCCCGAAAACGGCGAGTACCACGAGCAGCTGGGCTATGCCTACGAGAAGCTGGGCCGTTACGACGACGCGCGGGACTCCTATCTGCGCGCGGCCGAGTTGCTTGACGGCCAATCACGCGCGCGCTGCCGCAGCCACGTGGCCTGGAACTGCCACATGCTGGCGCTGGCCGCAATCAAGAAAGGCGACAACGAACAGGCTGTGCGGCACCTGCGCGTCTCGCTTGAGCACAACCCGGCCGGCACGGACGTCTGGCTGCTGCTCGGCGACACGCAGATGACGCTGAAGGATTACGCCGCCGCGGCCGAGGCATTCGCCGGCGCGGCCGGAATCGCGCTGGGCGAACAGCGCTATCTTGCCATGAGCCGCCAGGGCCAGGCCCTGGTCTACGCCGGCGACAACGAGGCGGCCCACACCGTGCTCAGCGCGCTGATCGATGAGGGCGCATTCGGCTTTGAGGCCTACGGCTGGCGCGCTTACGCCAACCTGGCGCTAGGCCGCAAGGATGAAGCCGAGCGCGACTTCATGCAGGCCGTGCAGCGCACCACCGACCGCGAGAAGCGGGCCGAGTACGAGGCCGCGCTGAAGGCTATCGCGGAGTCGCGATGAACGCCCGTGTCTCCGCCGCGGAGCCGGGGCTGGCGGACGCCCTCAAACTGCCGCTCGACCCGCACGCCTATTTCGTGCTGGAACACGCCCACGGACGCCTGCAGTTGCGCGACACGCGCCAGGGCGCGCCCGGCCCCCTTTGTGTGGACTTTGACTCCGTAGACGCCGAGCGCCGGCGCGACGCCGGCCGACAACTGCCGCTGGCGCGCGCGGTCGGCGTGAAGGGCGACGCGCGCCCCCGCGTATTGGATGCCACTGCCGGCTTGGGCCGCGACGCATACACGCTGGCAGCGCTGGGCTGCGAAGTCACGGCCGTGGAGCGCTCGCCGCTGATTGCCGCCCTGCTGCGCGACGGGCTGGAACGCGCGGCCTGCGAACTGCGGCTGGTGGTGGGGGACGCCTGCGACTACATGGCGGGCCTGGACGAAAGTGAACGGCCGGACGTGGTGTACCTCGACCCCATGTTCCCCGAGCGCCGCAAGAGCGCCGCGGTGAAGAAGGAGATGCGGTACATGCAGGAGCTGCTGGGGCCGGATGACGCGGACGCGCTGTTCGCGGCGGCGCTCAAGTGCGCCAAACAGCGCGTTGTGGTGAAGCGCCCCGCCCACGCACCACAGCTCGCCAAGCCCAACCACACGCTGGAAGGCAAGACCGTGCGCTTTGATGTGTATGTGGTGTAGGGGACTGTCCCCGATGTAGGGGACTGTCCCCGTATTCAAAGCAACCCCGGAGTTCGAGGACGGGGACAGTCCCCTATTGCACGCGCACGAATTCGACCCAGTCGATTTCGAGTTTCTTGCCCGTGAAGTGCAGCTTGAAATTGCGCAGCACCGTGCCGTAGGTGGGGAAGTTAGCGGGGTCGTCCCGTTCGGGGATTTCTTCCACGCGCAGCTCCAGCTCTGTCCACTCGCCGTTCTTATCCGGCTTCCAGGTGTGCTTGAACATGCGTTGCTCGTTGCGCTTAAGCGGCGTGATTTCGCTGTCGGTGAACAGCTCAAGCTCCAGCCTGCTGACGTCTGTAGTGCGGAACCGCATCCGCAGCACGGTCCCGGGCAGCACCATCAGCGTGGGGTTGTAGCGGAACGCTATGAAGCCCGGCTGATTCTCCTGCACGACGACGCCGTTCACCAGGCGTTCGCCCTCCTGGTACATGCCGCCCGGCGGCGGCGTGTCGAAGTCCTCGCGCAGCAGCACGCGGGCGGGAATGCCTCTTAGAAATGAATCCGCTTTCAGCTTCTTGGCGTCGCCCACGCCACGCGCACTGGCTCGACGGGTGGTACCGGGCTCGACCTTCACGTCCACCAGGCTCAGTGCGCCGGCGATACAGCCAACCTCGAAGTCGTCGCGCACCAGGTAGAACACGCCGATGCCGTTGTCCATGGTCGCCGGATGGCCCGCGCCTTCGACCGTCACCGCCTGGCCGGTTTCCAGGTTGTCCACGTACAGGCTGTCGTCCAGCACCGTAAAGCCCAGCGCGTCGCCGTCGCGCTGCAGCTGCAACTCGCCGTTGAAGCGCGCCAGCCCTCCGCCCGCCAGGTGCAGGTCCACGTTGCCGCGCGCCTTCAGCTGCACGCCCTCGAACAGCTCTTCGCCCGCGTAATCGGCCCACTCGCCGCCCTCGTACTTCACGCGCAGCTTCGGCTCGCCCAGCACACTGAGTTGCAGTGCGCGGCGCGGCTCCTCGGGCTTGACCTCCGTGCCTTCGGGCTGCTTGGGCTCGGTGGGCTTGGGCTGCTCCACGGTGTCGTCGGGCTTGGGCTGCTCGACCACGTCGTCCGGCTTCTCAGGCGTGGGTTCCGGCTCCGGCTCGGGCACGCGGCGGGGCTCTTCTGGCGGCTGCGGCTGCTCAGAGTTGTCCGGTTTCGCTGGCGGGGTGTTCGCCGGCAGCTGGGGCTCCGGCCGGATGTCCGGCGTGTTGAATACCGGCGCTTCGGCCGGCGCGGGGGTGTTCGAACGCTCGGCCGTCTCCGGTTGCACCGTCGGCCGCGTCGAGACAAACCACTGCCAGTTCAAGCCCAGCACCAGAGCGATCACCACCACCGCCGCGACAGCCACGGCCGTCTGGATGTACATCACACGGGCGCGCCTTCGGGCACCGGCCTCTGCGGCCATGCGGGCGCGCAGGCGACCCTTGAATTCGGCCGGCGCCCCCTGCGCCGTGTTGTGGGCGCGGTGCAGCAAATCGTCCATCGGGTCGTTTGGCAGCTCGCTCATTGCTTCCTCTATGTAATAACCCCGCCTGGGCGTCCGGGGTCAGGAAGATTCTCCGAATCTTTCCCGCAGCTTCCTGCGGGCGCTCAAAATGGCCTGTTTCACCGCTCCCTCGCTGGTTCCCAGCACCTTCGCCACCTCGGCCTGGCTGAGCCCTTCGGCCGCGAACAGGGTGATCGCCGAGCGTTCCTGCTCGGGCAGTGTGGCAATGAAATCGCGCACCTGCTGCAGGCGCTCGGCGTCGGCGGTTTGCTGCTCGGCGGTGGGGGGCTGGGGCGGCGGCTCGACGCGCTCGATGCGCGCGGTGCGGCGGCGCCCGGCGCGGAACTCGTTCAGCGCGACGTTGCGCGCCACTGTGAATAGCCACGCGCGCAGGGATCCGCCGTTGAATGCCTTAGGGTTGCGCCACAGCCGGATGAAAGCTTCCTGGGCGGCGTCCAGCGCCGTGTTCTCGTCGCGCGTGACGGTGCGCGAAAAGCGCACCACGGCGTCCTGGTGCGCCTGCACGATGGCGTCAAGGGCCGAAGCGTCGCCGCGGCCCAAGCGCGTCACAAGCTCGAGGTCATCGGGCATGCAGAGGTCATGTTCGAAACAGGAGCCGCAAGCGCAAGCGCGCGGGGTGATCGGGCCGCGCGCTTGCGCTTGCGGCTCCTGTTATCGGTACGCCGAGAATTCCCAGATGATCAGCGCGCACTGGGCGGCGATCACGGCCAGAATGCCCCACAGCAGCGTGCGGTGCACGGCCTTGGCAACGTCATCTTCGCTGGTGGCGGGCGCCAGGCCGAACATGGCGGCCAGGGCGCCGCCGATGAAGCCGCTGACCAGCACCTTGGCCAGCAGGAACTCGAACCACTTCGGCGCGTCGCCCAGGCCGTCCGACATCAGGTTCAGGGCCAGGCCCAGCGAAGCGCCCTCGTGGCCGGCCACGTAGATCAGCGCCGCCAGCGCCACGCCCGAGTACAGCGCCAGCGTGGTCGCCAGCGCGATCGCGCCCACTTGTGCCAATACAGCCGGCACCAGGCCGAACGACTCCACAGGCCAGCGCGCCAGCGACAACGTTTCGAGCATCCCGCTGCGCACACCGCTGCTCAGGCGCGCCGCCTGCGCGGCGCCAAGCTTGCCGGTGATCAGCGCGGCGGCGCCCAGCGGCAACACCACGCGCACCAGGGTGTGGCCCGTGGCCTGCAGAATTTCCTGCAAGAGCAACGGCTCAACCAGCTCCGGCCGTGGCAGTTGCTCGAAGATGAAATAGGCGACCGTGCCGCCGATCAGCAGCGAGCCGAGCCACGAGAACAGGTGGGTGCCGGGGCTCAGCGCGTCGGCCAGCAACTTGCGCAGCACGTACAGCGGCCGGCGCATGCGCAGCAGGCCCCACAGGAACGCCAGCGGGCTCAGCACCGCGCCGCCCAGCATATTCAAGCCCTCGGCCGCGCGGGTCTTGGCGGCGGCGACCAGCGCGTTGACGGGGCGGCCGGCTTCGATGCGCAGCTGGCCGATCTCGCGGTCAACGGGTGCCAGGCCGTCGTCGCCCACTGTGCATTCCAGGATGTGCACGACCTTGCTGCCGCTTGCGCGGTCCACTTCCGGCGGCTCTTGACCTGTAAAGACGTGGGGGTCGTGGGTGATCACCACCACCACGCTGTCCTTGCGGCGGGCGTAGTCCACCAGTTCGCGCGCCAGCGAGTGCGCGGCCACGGCGTCGAGCCCGGCCGTGGGTTCGTCGGCGATCACCAGCGCGGGCGCGGGCTCATTCTCGCCGCGCTTCAGCAGGGCGCGCACGGCCGAGAGGCGCATGCGTTCGCCGCCGCTGGCGTGGCTGACCCTGGCGGGCAGGCTCATCAGATGGAAGCGCGCGGCCAGCCGGTCGGCGTGGGTTTGCGCCGAGGCGCGGTCCAGGCCGCTGAACAGGCGCAGGTTTTCCAGCGTGCTGAGGCCGTCGATGAAGCCGAGCTTTTCGGACTGCGGCAGGTATGCGATCTGGCGGCGCGCGCCGGGGTTGTATGCCGCGCCGGCCCACAGGGCGTGCTCGATCCCTAGCGAATCGGTGAGCGTGACTTCGCCGGTGCACTGAACGCGCGGGGCGGCCAGCTCACCCAGGCCCAGCAGCGCGCGCACGAAACTGGACTTGCCGCTTCCGCTGGGGCCCCACAGCACGTACAGCTTGCCTGCCTGCAGCCTGGCCGGCGCCTGCAGGCGCAAGGCGTCCGCGCCCAGCTTGACTTCAAGGTTCTGCAGACTGACCGTCGGCCCGGTCACCGTGGCGGGCGCGCTGGTCTTTGGCTCGGCTGTGAGAGTGTTGTCGGCGTCCATGACTCGATCTAACAATCCTGTCGCGGTAACGAAGCAAGGGCTCGTGAAACCTGACTCCCCACCGGAGACAAGTAGGGCAGGAGGGTAATTCTCGGTGGTCCGGGACCCTCCGCCGTACTTTGCTTGCCAGTTTCAGGACCTGCGTGTATACTGATCATGGTTCTGAAGCCTGCTCTCGGGTCCAACCCGAGACAGCGCCCCCGGGGAAACCCGGGGGTTTGTGTTTTTTTACCTCCCGTCCTTCTCCAGCGGCGGCATGATCCACTCGTACTCCAGCTTGCCTGAGGTATCCGGCGCGATCACCAGCAGCGGCTCGTCCGTGATTTCCAGGCTGCTGCGCAGCGCATAGGCCAGCAGCAGCCGCGGGCCGCCCTCGGCCGTGAGCAGACGGCGCTTGGCGAAATCCGCCGCATAGCCCTCGGCCGCTTCCAGCACGCCGTCTTCGCCCTCGAGCCAGCTTGGCACCAGGGCTTTCTCGTACAGCTTCGGGCCCCACTTGGTTTCGAACTTGTCGATGAAGTCCGCGCGCCGCGCGTTCAGCACGGTGTTGAATGCCTTCTGGATCTCGGTGTTCTTTTCCTTGATGAAGGTTTCGACTTCTTCTTCAAGGGCGATGCGCAATGCGGCCGCGCGTTCCTCGGTGAGGAAGTCCTTGTTGGACTTCTCCGACTCTTCTTTTTCGCCCCACCAGCTTTTCACCCAGTCTTTCACGTCCTTGTAGGTGTTCTCGGCGCCTTCGCCGGTTTTGCGCAGGATGCCCTCGGCCACGCCGCTGACGCCGATCACCTCCCAGGCGCGGTTGGCCAGGCGGTTGAGCAGCTCTTCTTCAAGCGGGCCAAGCTCTTTGCGCAGGTCCTCGACTGTGGTGTTGAGCAGTTCCGTGTCGTCCTCGTCCATGTCCGCGAACGAGTGTGTCAGCTCCGTGGTCAGGCGCTCTTTCAGGCCGGGCAGCACGTGCTTCTCGATCGCGGGCCAGATGGTGTCGCGGGCGATCGCGGCCTCTTCGCGCGGGATGTCGGGGCTGATGATCAGCCGGAACGCGTGCTCCAGGCTGATGGTCGGGGCGGCGCCGCGCAGCTTGCCGCCGTTGGCCATGGCGCCGGCCTGGCCGGGGGTGAGCAGCACGGTGACCGTATCCGTTGACGCGTCAAGATTCTGCACGCCGATCACGCGGCCGACGATTTCGGCCTTGCCGTCCTGCCCTTCGCGATACACCAGCACGCCGCGTTTGGCGCCAAGACTGGCCGGCACGTTGCAGACCACCGTGGAGTCGGCGTCGGGCGCTGCTTCGCGGCTGATTTCGGAAACGCCGGCGGCCGCGCGGTCCGCGGCCTCGGTGTTGCTGACGGTGACCAGCCCCGCCAGCAGGGCGACAAGGGCCGCGCCGCCGGCCGAGACGCGGGCCAGGCGCTGCCATCGATATGAGCGGTCCCACATGGGGCACCTCCGTCCAATATGGTACTTCAAAGCCGGCCGTCTGTGATTACACAGCCGGGCGAGTTTTGGAGGATTCGAGGCAGTGCAGAGTACGGAGTACAGCGTACAAAGTGCGCAAGACGAGGCCTTCAAGGGCTATGTACTCGGCACTTTGGACGCTGTACTTTCGCCCCATGAAACGAGTCCTACTCAGCTGGTCGTCGGGCAAGGATTCCGCCTGGTCGCTGCACACCTTGCGGCAGATGCCGGACGTCGAAGTCGTCGGCCTGCTGTGCACACTGAACTCCGCGTTCGACCGCGTCGCCATGCACGCCGTGCGGCGCGAGCTGCTGCGCGCCCAGGCACAGGCCGCCGGCCTGCCCCTGCGCGAGATCGAGCTGCCCTGGCCCTGCAGCAACGAAGATTACGAACGCCTGATGACGGCCGCGTGCAATCAGGCCGTGGCCGATGGCGTCACGCACGTGGCCTTCGGCGACCTGTTTCTGGAAGACGTGCGCGACTACCGCATTGCCAAGCTCAAGCCCACGGGCCTGCAAGCCCTGTTTCCGCTGTGGGGGCGCAAAACGCCCGAACTCGCGCGCGAGATGATCGAAGGCGGCCTGCGCGCGATTCTAACCTGCGTGGACCCGAAACAACTCGACAGCAGTTTCGTGGGCCGCGAGTTCAACCACGAACTGCTGCGCGACCTGCCCAAAACGGCCGACCCCTGCGGCGAAAAAGGCGAGTTCCACACCTTCGTCCACGCGGGCCCCATGTTCCAGCAGCCAGTAGCCGTGAAGCTCGGCGAAGTAGTTGAACGCGACGGCTTCCGCTTCGCGGATGTAATCCCCGCCTAGGCCGCAAATCCTTCCCTATGGCGGGCTTCCGCGCCGATTACAATCCTGCGCGCGGCTGGGCGCCTTTCAGGCATGAAAGCCGGCGAAGCCCGATCGGGGGTTCTCGGCGCCGAGTACCTTTGCGTCGTTGAAGGCTTTGCGCAGCACGGGGGCGTAGCGCACGATGTCATGGCCGATGCGCTGCAGGCGATCGCGCACTTTTTCGCTGGCGAGCTTGCCGCCCTCGAAGTCGCCGCCGCGCGCGCCGGCGTGGAAGGGCAGGTTGAAGCCGTGGCAGTAGGCGAAGCTCTGCTTGGTGGCCAGGATGCTGGTGATGCCGCCGCCCCCGCCGCTGGCGCTGACGACGCCCGCCAGCTTGCCGCTGAGTTCGTCGTAGAGGTAGTCCAGCCAGTTCTTCAGCGCGCCGCTGATACCGCCGTGATACTCAGGCGTGCCGAGGATGAACGCGTCGGCCCACTCGGCCAACTCGACAACTTTCTTGACGGGCGGCAATTCCCAGACGTCTTCGCGGCGGGTTTCGAAGATCGGCAGCTGGACTTCGCGCAGGTCCAGCACCCGTGCCTCCGCGCCGGATTCAACCGCCGCCGCCAGCGCCGTCTCAACCAGGATCTTCGTGCGACTGCCTTCCCGCGTGCTGCCGCAAACGCCGAGCACTTGCACCGCCATCACAACCTCCTGAGTCACCATAGCGAATCGCAGGGAGACCGAACAAGCGCATTTGAGTAGTGATGCGTGTGGGCTGTTTCAGCTGTACTTGAGTTTGAAAGCCGAACTGAACCGCTGCTCCATCTCGTCGTCCAAGAGGTTGAAGCCGGGTTCCGGCGGGCGGGCCAGAACTTCCTTCCGGATCTCGGCCATCTCTCGGGAGCGAAGGAACCTTCGCACCAGATGACCCTTGCTGAAAAGTAGTTCGTAGACGTGGCGATACTTCCATGCGGCCTGGAAGCCCATGTGCACATAGAATTCGGGAAGGAAACCATCACCGAGAAGCAGCCCACCGGTATAGGGCACTTGCTTCGCCAAGTTGCGGTAGGTCCACAGGTATGACCGCACACCGGACCCACGCTTTGGCTGCCTGGACGCGATAGGCGGCGGCTCGTCGTCGTGGTAGATCCCGACCTCGTGCAACTCCAGCAGATCGTCGATGACCCGAAACTTGGCGAAGTAGCCTCGCCAACACGAGGAGTCACGAAAGTTGTCCGGCTGGATGCCTTCAGCCTCGGGGGTCCAGAACCCCTCATGACTGATGCCCACGATTACGAACTCTCTACCCAGGTACTGAATGGAGTTGGGAATCTGGGCTGTCACACATTCACCGAATGTACTAGCCGCGCTGGCTGTCGCCGGGTTTCTTTACGGGGGGCAGCTTTACTGATTTGCCCGGCTGCGGCAGGCGCACGCTGGTGCCTTGCTTGGGGATCGGCTTGCGCACGCTGCTGGTGTTGCTGCCCGGTGTGGTCACCGGCTTGCGGATGCTGGTCGAGTTGCTGTTGCCCGAGGGCAGCGGCTTGCGCATGCCCGTTGAATTGCTGCCGCCGCTCTGCGTGCCCTGGCCCGGCAGCCTTACACTTGTCCCGTTCGGCTTCATGCGGCCGGACGAGCCCTGGCTGATGGGCTGGAATTTGCCGGTGCTGTGGCCAACCTTGGTGATGCGCTGGCTGGCGTGCGGGTCGCGCCCGAGGGCCAGCTGGAAGGGGCTGCTGGCGTCGGCGGCCGGGTTGTACTGCAGGTCAGCGGCGCCCTCGAGCACCTCGGTGATGTCGTCCACCACCTCGCGCGCGGTCTGGTAGCGGAAGTCGCGTTCCTTGCTCATCATCTTCTCGATGAAGTAGTGCATGTGAACGCTGATCTTGCCGCCCTTCAGGCTGTGCTGGTTCAGGCCTTCCATCACCTGCTTGGCCATCACCTCCATGCTGTCCTTGCCGGTGAAAGGCAGCTCGCCGACCACCATGTGATACAGCGTGGCGCCGAGGCTGTAGATGTCGGCCCGGATGTCCAGGTCCGCCATGCCCTTGGCCTGCTCGGGGCTGATGTACTGGACGGTGCCGCAGGTTTCGTCCTCGTACTGGCCTGCAAGATCTTTACGAATCGGCGTCGCGAAACCCAGGTCCACCAGCATCACGCGGCCGTCGCTGGCCCACATGATGTTGTCGGGTTTGACGTCGCGGTGCACGACGCCGCGCTCCTGCATGTAGGCGAGGCCGCGGGCGGCCTCTGTGATGACGTAGATGGCCTTCTGCTCATCGAAGGGGCCGTCGCGGTCCAGCAGGTCCTGGATGCTGGGGCCGTCGATGTACTCCATGCTCATGAAGTAGAGCGGGTTTTCCTTGCCGGCCTTGCCGTAGTCGTAGCCCTTGGCGATGGAGTCGCACTCGAATTCCTTGAGCAGCTTGCCCTCGCGGATGAAGCGCTCGACGAACTTGGGGTTCTTCAGGTGCTTGGGGAACAGCACCTTCAGCGCGCACTTGCGGTTGGTGGCCTTGTGGGTGGCCAGGAACACGGTGGCCATGCCGCCCTGGCCGATTTCCTTGTGTACCTCGAAGATCGGTATGCGGCGGGCGTCCTCGATGCTGACGTGGTCGCCGACGCCGGGGATATCGCCGCCGCCGGCGAGGTTGCTGGCCTGTTCCTCGGTGAGGTACTTCTTCTTGAGGGCGATCTGGACCAGCGGCAGCTCGACGCCCTTTTGCTCCTGCAGCGCGGCCTGCAGGTCCATGCATTCCTGGACCTGCTCCTTCTGGAGCATGCCCTGTTTGACGGCCAGGGCCATGAGAAGCATTTCCTGCCGGCTGGCCATCTAGGCGTTGTCCGTCAAATCGTCGATAAGGATTTCGTCGCACATCTTGTGGACGCCGTTGATCACCAGCACGGTGATCAGCTCGCGTTCCATGGGCGGGAACTCGTCGATGCAGTCCCGGATGGACATCAGGCGGTCCCGGATCTCGGCTTCCATGGCGTCCACCCGGCGCGACAGCTCGGGATGGTTGCGCTTGATGATCCGCACGCGGTCAAACAGTTTGGTGACCATCCCCGGTGTCGGGGGTGAATCAGGCTTGTTGTCCGTCTTGGTGGACTTGGCACCCATTGGCTTGTCCTACGCGAAGTTTACAGTGTACGACATTCAGGGCATCTTGTGCGAGACATTTCATCTACCCCGCAAGGGGCGCAAGCGTATCATGCAGTGCGCTCCACGTCGCCAGTGGGGATGAGGGCCGGGGTTACAGGAGAATGTGAAATGAGTTACCGGATTGCTGCCGCACTGCTGCTTGTCCTTTCGCTGGTGTTTGCAGGCGCCGGCCTGATCCAGGGCCAGGACGACAAGCCCAAGGAAGAGAAGAAAGAAGAAACCAAGAAGGAAGAGAGCAAAAAGGAAGGCGAGAAGGCCGAAGAAAAGCCCCTGACCTCCAAGGAGTTCCATGACCTGATGGAGGACATGAAGAAGGCCTGGAATCGCCTGAAAATACACGCCCGCAACAAGATGGGAGACAAGGCCGCCGAGGCCGCCGACGAGCTGGCAGCATTGGCCGCCAAGGCCAAGCGCTACGACGGCGAAGTGCTGACCGGCGAAAACAAGGGCAAGAAAGCCCGCGACCAGAAAGACTACCAGGACTGGTGCAAAGCGATCGAGGACGCCGCCAAGGAGTACTCCGCCCAGGCCAAGAAGAGCAAGTGGGACAAGGCCGACGAGCAGAAGGACAAGATCAACGAAACCTGCGGCGCCTGCCACGACGTCTACCAGCCGGAAGAAGAGGAATAGTAGACCGTCGAAGTCCGAATTCAGCGGGCCGGGGTGTTTGCCCCGGCCCGGGCTTTTGCGGGGGTAAGCCGCCGCGGCCTTGGCCCACTCATCTGCGGGCTTCAAAGAGGACACGTCATGAAACCATTGATGCTGTGTGCGACCGCGTTGCTGCTGTGCCTGGCGGCAGGCGGACTTTCGATCCTGGCCGAGGAAGCAAAGCCGGACGAAGCGCCGAAAGAGACGCCGAAGAAGTCAAAGTACGAACGGCCGGTGCCGCCGGAAAAATACAGCAAGCTGGAGGTGCCGGACCTGAAGGACGAAACGCGCATCGCCGATGGCAAGAAGGTGTTTGAGGCCCAGTGTGAGCTCTGCCACGGCAAGGCCGGCGACGGGGACACACCGGTGGGCAAAGCGCTGCAGCCGGCCGTTGAGGACCTGTCCATCGCCGAGTTGCAGGACGCCATGAGCGACGCCTACATCTACTGGCGCATCATGGAGGGCGGAGCCGCCCTTGGGTATGCCGGTATGACTCCGTTCAAGGACATACTGACCCAGGAGCAGGTCTGGCAGGTGACGGCCTACGTGCGCAGCCTGAAAGCGGAAGCCGAGCCGGAGCTGAAGATCCTCGACTCGGACGAGTTCGAAGAGGTGATGGACGGCTTCAAGGACGGCTGGAAGAACACGCGCGCGCAGGCCAAGGCCCGCGACCAGGCCAAGACCCAGGCCGAAATCGACAAGATCGTCGAGCTCGCCGCCAAGCTGCCCGGCTACGACGGCGACGTGAAAGAGGGCGAAAACAAGGGCAAGAAGGTGCGCGACCAGGAAGACTTCAAGAAGTTCGTGGAGGATTTCCAGAAGGCCGCCGCTGACTACGCCGCGCACGTGAAGGCCGGCGACTGGGAAAAGGCCGACGCCGCGGAAAGCAAGATCGGCGCGGGCTGCAAGAGCTGCCACGACGTGTATCGCAAGAAGCAGTAGGAGCGACGCTTGCGTCGCCCGCGAACAAAAAGCCAAAGCCCGGGATGCTAATCCCGGGCGAACCGGCTTGAGGCCGCGAGTCCAGGCTGAACCGCCCGGCCATTCCGCCTTCGCCAGGGTTACGGTGGACGAGTGCGGGCCTGGCTTTGCACCCAAGTCATTGCACGCATCTCAGTCCGATTTTCTCTGTCGCCCGCTCACGCGGGCTCGGGGATCGCGTTAAAGCAAACCCAGGGCTGCCTCGCGCCCGAGGCGCTCGTTGCCCTGGGCTAAGCTCGAACGGCCGCTACGCGGCCTCAAATGCAGGATCCGCTGGCAGTTGAGCCTGCGAAGCGGGCGTCCCGAGCTTAGCCCGGGGTGACTGAGGCGCGATGCGCCGAAGGAACCCCGGGTAGCTGAGCCGAGCATTTTCCAAGCCCGCGTGAGCGGGCGGCCGAGCCGCCAGGCTGGCCGGTTCGACGACCTGTGTGAAAAGGGAAGGGTTTGCACCCCGGGCTTCGGTATTAATCCGGCTGTTTCTTTTCCTTCACCCATTCGGCGGGCAGGTCGAAATGCCTTTCGCCGGCCTGCTTGAATTTCTCCTGCCCCCAGGCCAGCCAGTCCCGCTGCAGGCTTTCGTAGTCCGTGCCGCATTCCTTCAGCAGCTCGTCCAGCGAGCCGCCGCGTGCCAGGCCGGCCGTGATGGTTGCCAGCCAGTCGCTGTGCTTCTCCACCAGCCAGGCCGTCAGCGCCGCCAGTTGCGCGTAGTGGCGCAGTTCGATTCGGCCGTTCAGCAGCTGCTTGAGCGGCAGGAAGTAGGTCTTCTCGCCGATGCCCTCCTTGAACAGCCGCGGGTAGGTCTCCAGCCCCAGCGACTCGGGGAACAGGCACAGCTGCAGGTAATTCGCCAGCCCCTCCTGCAGCCAGCTGTGCTGCGGGTTGCCGGGGATCAGCCGCAACTGACGCGCGGCCGCGGCGTGCACGGTCTCATGGAAGAACACCGGGCGATCCACCCCGAGCTCATCGTCGATGTAGCTGGTGGCGATGTCCTGGATCGCGTAGCCGCCGGCGGCGGGCGGGGCGATGGTGACGCGCCAGGCCGTGCCCAGGCGCTCGCAGAACTTCACGAACTGCTCGCGGTCGGCGAAGATCAGCACCTGGATCGGCTGCCCGTCCTGCAGTGGTTTCACGGCCGCGCCGCACACGCGCTTGAGCCAGGCGGGGATGGGGGCGAAGCGCTCATGCACGCGCTCAAGGTCGCCGGGCTTGAGCTTCTCCGAGGCCGCGCAGGAAATACGGAACCCGTTGCGCTCGGAGACCCGGAACTTGCCTGCGCCGAAAGCGACTTCGTCGTAGTACGCGGGCGCGGCCCAGGCGGATTGCTCGCCGCGCGCGCCTTGCAGCCATTGCAACTCGTCCAGGCGCAACTCGGACACACGCGTTTCGATCAGCAGCGTCAGGCGCTGCACTTCGGACCAGTCGCCGGCGCGGCCGTTGCCCCAGCGCCACAGGCAGAGCGGCAGGTCAACCAGCGACCAGGCGGCGCCCTGGTCAAAGCTGAACTTGCGCTGCATCAGGGTTTCGCCGGCGGCGTCTTCGGCCAGCCAGCGCAACTCAAGCGGCTTCTCGGTGGGGGTAGCGCGCAACTGGAACTGCAGGGCCTGCATGCGCCGGATGTCAAAGTTCTCCGGCAGCGTGAACGTGACGCGCGCGACCTTCTGCATCGGCTCAGGGGGCGTGATCTTCAGGCAGCCGTCGCCCCGCGCCGCGCCATCGGCGCGGGAAAGCGTGCACTCTTCGGCGGCGGGAAGCGCGGCCTCGGCCTGTTCGAAATCAAGCCAGGGGGAAAGTGTCGGTGCTGACTGCTGTGCGTGGTGCGGTACGGCGACGGGAAGCAGAAGCAGCAACACAGCGGGTAGAATTCGTTTCATCTGGCGGATCCCGGGTCAGGCACGTCAGCCTGTTTCAATACACGTAAAAGAACTCTTCCACCGTGTGCTCGGTGGGCGGCTCGATCTTCTGCCAGCTGGAGTCGATCTTGAGCAGGGTCACGAGCTGCTCATAGTGCAGGCGGTCGCGGAACGTGAGTTTCTCGGAGACCACTCCCGTGGGCACGTCGCTGGCCCACAGCTCCAGGTCTTTGAAATCAAAGCCCTTGGCGCGCAGCCAGGCATGGAACTGGTGCAGCTTGTCGAAGGTGCTGTGGGTCGCGCCGCAGCCGCAGTTGTGACGGCGCAGCAGCACGTAGGCGCCGGCTTTCAGCTCCTGCCGCTGCTCGCCCTCGTGCACTTCCATGGTGCTGGCGCGGCTGGGCGCCTTGGGCGGGTGGCCGTTCAGGTCCACAGGCGCGATTTCGCTGCGCCCCTTCGGCCCCATCTCGAGGCTCTTCACTTTGCCGTCGGCGTAAATGTCGATGCGCCCTTTCGGGTTCGGCACGAACGGCGGCACGAAGCCGAGCAGCACCGAGTGATAGGTGCCGTCCTGGGCGCTGCTCAGTACCCGGTGCTCGACGGCCTTGGCCGCTCCGTACACCTCGAGATAGCTGCGCACCACCGGCGGCGGGTCACAGATCACGAACTGCCGGTTGTACTTCTCGGCCACCTTGATCAGGTCCAGCAGCGTGGCGACGGCCGCGGAGTCGATCTGCTCCACCTGGTGCAGGTGCAGGATGCGGTGCCCGTCGATCTCGAACAGCTTGCGCTGCTTGATGTACTGCTGCAGGCGGGGCACCAGCACGTTGTCAACGCGGGCGGGCAGCGTGGTAACGACTGCGCGGAAATCGCTTGGGATGATGATTTCGGCCATGGCTCACTCCGGGCGGAGCGTACAGCCTAGTTCACTCCGGTGACGGACGCAGCAGTCAGCTTCGGCTCGCTCTCGCCGGCGCCCGATTCCAGGTTGCGCAGGGCCTGGCGACGTTCTTCCCAGCGCCCGATGCGGGCGTCGATGACGTTCACCGTGTGGTTCTTGATGCGCCGCAGGGCGACCACGATGTCGCTGAACACCATGCCCGCCAGCGCCTCGCAGCGACCCTCGCGCACCCGCGCGAGGTGCGAACCGCGGATTTCGTCGGCCCGCACGCCGATCGCGTCGGCCAGGCGCACCAGCTCACGCACCTCGTCGTCGGTCATGTCCACCTTCTGGTGGGTGATCACGAACTCGGCGGCCGACTTCAGGAATTCGCCCACGCGCGCCACCAGGTCATCGAGCTCGGCCCATGCATCGTCCGAAAACTTGAGGTTGTCGCGGAACATGCGGGCGCGGTACTTGGTCAGGCTCTGGCAGTAGTCCACGACGCTTTCCAGCTCGTCGCTGATGCGGATCAGCGCGTAGCCGCGCTTTGCCTGGTCGGCCGTCATGGGCAGCTGCATCACCTCGGTGATGAACAGCGTGACCTCCATCTGGATGTTGTCGGTCACCTGTTCCAGGTGTTCGACCTGCTTGAACAGGTCGGGCTGCTCAGCCTGCAGGCGCACGTATTTTGTGGCGTCGCGGAAGGCGTCCAGGGTGACGTCGCCCATCAGGCGGATTTCGCCCTCGGCTTCTTCCAGGGCCAGTTCGGGGGCGATGTTGGTCATGTTGCCCGACAGCTTCAGGCGCTTCTTGCTGCGCTTGCCCTTGTCCGGCTTCATCCAGGTCACCAGCTTCACCAGCAACGGCAGGAAGGGCAGAAAGAACAGGTTGTTTGTGATGTTGAAGCCGCTGTGGCCGGCCGCGATCTTCATCATGATCAGCGGGTCAACGCCCTCAGCCGCGCCTGTGCCGTCAACCTCGAACAGGCCGGAGATCACGCCGGGCACGCCCTCGACGATGAACTCCACGGCGCCCACGTACCACGGGAAGATGATCACCATCACCGTCACGCCGATCACGTTGAACATGATGTGCGCGTAGCTGGCGCGCTTGGCGTCGATGTTGCCGCCGATCGCCGCCAGGTGCATGGTAATGGTCGTCCCGATGTTTTCGCCCAGCACCAGCGCCGCTGCTGTGTGGTAGTCGATCTGGCCCGTGGCCGCCAGCGACATGGTGATCGCCAGCATCGCGGAACTGCTTTGCACGATGAATGTCAGCGCGCAGCCCAGCGCCACGCAGGCCAGGATCGAAATGATGTTGTCAGCCTGGATCAGCTTCATCAGGCCCTGGAACTCATTGCTGCCCGCCAGCGGCTTGAAGCCGCCCGACATGAACTCAAGGCCGATGAACACCATGCCCAGCGCGATCAGAACCTTGCCGACGGCCTTCCACTTCATCGACTTGGCGAAGAACATCGGCACGAAGCCGGCGCCCACCAGCAGCAGGCCGTACTTGCCGATCTTCACCGCGATGATCCAGCCGGTGATGGTGGTGCCGATGTTCGCGCCCAGCACCACGCCCACGGCCTGCGTCAGGTTCATCAGCCCGGCATTGATAAAGCCGACCAGCATCACGGTGGTCACGCTGCTGGACTGCACGATCACCGTCAGCAGCACGCCGACGCCCATGGCGACGACGCGGTTGTTGGTAAGCCAGCCGATCAGCTTGCGGATGAAGTCGGACGCCAGCGCCTGCAGGCTTTCGCTCAGCAGCTTCATGCCGAACAGGAAGATGCCCAGGCCGCCGAGAACGGTGTAGGCGAGGGTGAACCACTTGCCGGCATCCATGCTGTCGCTCCAGTGTCGCCGGCGACAATAGCGAGCGGACCCCGCCGGATTAAGAGCGTGCAAAGGAAATGTTAATCGGCCGGCCTGCCCCTGCTGACAGGCGGCCGGGAGAGGTTAAAACCGTAAGCCGCCATGGAACACGTCGATAAAAGCCTGATTGCCGCGGTTCTGGCGGTGCGCCATGGCGCCCTGCACGCCGACCAGGCCGCCAGCATCCTGGCAACGTCTTCCGACAGCGCCGAGGCCCTGCAGCGCGTGGAATCGGCCCTGGGGGCCGACGAATTCGGCGCCGGCACGGCTGTCATCAGCCCCTCCCTGGTCGACATCGTGGCCGATCGCCTGCAGGCCGATGCGGGCTTAAGCGATCTTGGTCTCGATGAGACCACGGTGCGCACCCTCAGCGAAATCCGCCGCCTCAAGGCCGACCACCCGGCCGTGCGCGACACCCTGCTGTCCATTTCACCGACCCGCATGGTGAAGGACCTCGACCTCGAGGAAATGCCGCTGATCGATGCGGCCGACAGCGCCAGCCCCACGGCGCGGCCGCAACAGAGTTCCCGCAAGAAGCCCAGCTCGCAGCTTCTGCGCGCGATTGCCCGCGCCGAGCGCTACACCATCCAGAAAGAGCACGCCCGGGGCGGCATGGGGCGCATCCTTCTGGCCCACGACAACGTGATCGGCCGCGAGGTTGCGCTCAAAGAGCTGCTGCCGTCGCGCATGCCCACGGGCTCTGTGCCGGCCGATACCGAAAGCTCGCGCGGCCTGACGGAGCGCTTCCTGCGCGAGGCCAAGGTCACCGGCCAGCTCGAGCACCCGAACATCGTAAGCGTCTACGAGATCGGCAAGAACGACGACGACAGCCTGTACTACACGATGAAGTTCGTGCGCGGCAAAACGCTGTCGGTCAAGCTGAAAGAGATCGCGAACAACGCGGCCCTCGACAAGAAGGGCAAGCTGGCGGCGCGACTGAAGCTGCTGGACAACTTCGTGGACGTCTGCAACGCCATCGCCTACGCGCACAGCAAGGGCGTGGTGCACCGCGACCTCAAGCCCGAGAACGTGATGCTGGGCGAGTACGGCGAGACCATCGTGCTGGACTGGGGCCTGGCCCGCGTGAAGGGCCAGGAGGACGCCGTCGCGGAAAAACTGATCCAGACCACGCGCTACATGTCCAGCAGCGTGGTGGAAGGCCAGACCGACAAGCTCACCCTCGACGGCAGCATCGTCGGAACTCCCGCATACATGGCGCCCGAGCAGGCCCGGGGCGAGCTGGATGAAATCGACGAGCAGTCGGACGTGTATTCGCTGGGCGCCGTGCTGTACGAGATCCTGACCGGGCGCCCGCCCTTTGACGGCCCTACTGCCGGGTTGATCATCCAGCAGGTGCTGCACGGCAAACCGCTGCGACTGTCCGCCATCACGCCCGACTGCCCGCCCGAGCTGGAAGCGCTGGTTGAGCGCGCCATGGCCAAGGACAAGTCCGAACGCCTCAAGAGCGCCGCCGACTTCGCCGAGGAGGTGAAGGCCTTCCGCGACGGCCGCACGCTCCAGAGCTATTCCTACAGCGCTCGCGAACTGGCATGGCGCTGGGTGGCGCGCCACAAGGGCGGGGTGATCACGGCAGCGATCGTGTTCTACCTGTTGATCGCGGGGGCGATGTTCCATTACGCGCAGCTTCGCCAGGAGAAAGAGCTGGTCGAGCAGGAGAAGGCCGACGCACTGGCCGCGCGAGCGCAGGCCGAGCAGGCGTCCTCAGACGCCCGCAAAGCCGAGCAGGACGCGCGTCGCGCCAAGGAGCAGGCCGAGCAGAAGGAGCGGGACGCCCTCAAGCTGGCCCAGGAGAAGGACCGCGCGCTCGCCGGCTGGGACCAGACCCTGGCCGACGCCTACGCCATGCGGGTGCGCCTGGCCATGGCGCAGCACGACCACAACGCGGCCCTGGCGTTCGCGGCAGCAGCCCAGCGCTCGGCCGAGCAGCCGGAGGCCCGCGGCGCGCTGCTTTCGACGCCGCGCGTGTGCCAGCTGCTCTGGAGCTTCGCGCCCGACAAGCCATCCACCCAGGAGATCTACCAGTTCTTCGACGTGCGCTTCAGCCCCGACGGCCGCCTGGTCGCCACCGGCATGAGCGACGGCCGCGTGTGGCTGTGGTCGGTCGAGACCGGCAACGTCGCGCAACTGCTGCAGCTTGGCACGGCGGCCGTGCACGACGTGGCGTTTTCTCCCGACGCGCGCTACCTGGCCGCCGGCAACGAGAACGGCCAGGTGCGCATCTGGGAGAAAGACGAGGCCAGCGGCCAGTACGCGTTTAACGGAATGGAGTTCGCGACCACGGAGCGCGGGGGGCGGGTCAATTCCGTCGAGTTCAGCCCCGACGGCCGCAGCCTCGTCTGCGGGGGCGTCAGTGTGCTGCTGTACGACCTGGCCACGCGCGAACTCACGCGGTTCGAGGGCCCGGCCGGCCACGAGCCCATGTACGTGACGTTCAGCCCGGACGGCCGCACGCTGCTGAGCACATCGATCCGCTTCGAGGATTTTTTCGTGCGCGTGTGGGATGTAGAGGGGCGCAAGTTCAAGCGCGGCCTGCTTGACCAGACCTCGATGAACGAGCTGTTCGCCGCGTGGTCGCCCGACGGCTCGATGTTCGCCACCAGTACGCTGCAGGGGCAGATCATCCTGCGCGACGCGGTGAGCCTGAAGCAGCTCGGCATGCTGATCGGGCATACCAGCTCAGTGCTGGGGCTGGCGTTTTCGCCCGACGGCGGCTCGCTGCTCAGTTGCTCGGCTGACGGCACCATGCGCATGTGGGACGTGCGCTCACGCGAGCAGACCCTTTCGCTTACCGGCTTCACGGACTGGATCCAGTCCGTCAGCTTTGCCCCCGACGGACGCAGCATCTGCGCGCGCGACACCACCGGGCGTGTGCTGGTGTGGGCCGTGCCCCACGAGAGCAGCATCGCGCTGAAGGGCCACGGCGGCGATGTGATGGACGTGCGCCACAACCCCGACGGCACGCGCTTCCTGACGGCGGGCTGGGACGGCAGCGTGGTGCTGTGGGACGACCAGGCCCGCGCGCCGATCCGCAGGTTCAGCGCGCCGCTGGTGCAGTTCTTCGCTGCTGATTTCCTGGGCGACCGCGTGGTCGCCGGCGGCAGCAACGGCGTGTACGTCTGGGACGCCGCAAGCGGCGAGCAGCTTGCCCACCTGCGCAAGGGCGACTACGTCACCGACGTCGCCGTGGAAAAGGACGCCCGGCGCTTCTGGGTGGTGCAGTATCGCTCGGCCCACTGCTACGACGCCGCGAGTTTCGAGCACCTGTTCGAGACCCACCGCCACGCGCAGTTGGCCGTAAGCGTGCGGCTCGCGCCGGACGGGACCCGCGTGGCCACCACTTCGCAGGACGGCACGATCATCGTCTCAAGCGCCTCGGACGGCAAAGGCCAGCTCAGCTACGACGCCAACGCCGGCACCTGCTATTCCGTGGACTTCAGCGCCGACGGCAAGCTGATGGCCGGCGCCTACGACGACCGCAGCGTGCAGGTCTGGGACCTCGAGCAGCGCAAGGTGGCCCACACGCTGCTGGGTCACGACGGCATCGTGTTCTCCGTGCGCTTCAGCCCTGACGGAAGATCGCTGGTCAGCAGCTCGCAGGATCGCACCGTGCGGGTGTGGCGAGCGGACGACTTCGACTGCCTGGCCGTGCTGAAAGGCCACAGCGAGACGGTCTCGCGCCTGTCGATCGACCCGGACGGCTTCACGTTGCTGACGGCGTCTCAGGACGACAGCGTGCGCCACTGGCCGCTGGACCAGCTTTCGTTGCCGCGCGACCAGTTTCATGCGCTGGGCTTCGCCGTCACGGGCCTGCGCGTGAACGAGAAAGAGTTCGCCGCGCGCATGGACGCGGAATGGCCCAAGGGCGTGGCCGATCACCGCGCGCTGCTGACCGCGCGGCTGCGGCGCGACAACGAACTGCGCCGCTACCGCCAGGAGTTCGAGGCGCGCTACGAGGGTTACCGCTACATTGACCGCGTCAACGCCCAGGGCGCCCGTGTGCGCCGTTACCTGCCGGCACGGGCCAAGGACGCTTCCGGCCGGCTGGTCGGCCCGGCCCGCGGCGTCGTCAACCACGCCGCCTGGTGGGCCGCGCAGCACCCGGACTGGGCGCCCGGCCTGCAGCGCGCGCCGGTGGTCACCGAGGTGCTGGAGGAAGGCCAGGCCGTGGAGCTGGGGCTGATGGTCGGCGACC
Organism: Planctomycetota bacterium; assembly: GCA_022071975.1. Classification (GTDB taxonomy): domain Bacteria; phylum Planctomycetota; class UBA8742; order UBA2392; family UBA2392; genus JACKID01. Next base: position 33,533 of record JAJVIO010000007.1, on the reverse strand, counting down.
TGCTCTGGAGCGTAGATGGCAAACGCGTGCAGGACCGCGACGAGTTGAAGACGCTGTTGGATGAGCTGGCCGGGCGCGAGTCGTTCGAGGTAGTGGTGCGCCGCTACGCACGGGACGCGCAGGGAGCGCCGCTGGAGAGGCGTGACGCGGAGGGCGACCTGCTACTCAACGAGCGCGGCGAAACGGAGTGGGAAATGAGCGAGCTGAAGCTGGCCTTCCGCCCCGGCAAGCTGGGCATGCGCATCGGCGACGGCAGCATCACGGACAGGCCTCCAAGGTAGGGACACGCGGCAGCGGTAACCAAGGCCCGGGATGCCCCTGTCCGACAAAGCCTTGGCGAAGTCGGAAATCCCGGGCGAATCAGAGCACCTTCATGGTTAGTCTGCAGGGCAACGGCCCCAAGAGGGCTCCACTAAGGTAGCCGGGCGTATTCGCGCCCGGATGTGTCCGGCCGTGTTCTCGAGCGCCCGAAGGGCCGCCTTAACCGCGCATCGCACCCTTTAGGCGGCCCTGCGGGCGCGTCTTCCTGAGCCATGGACACCGCGGGCTTACGCCCCCGGCTACCGTAGCTGGGCCCTGCGGGCCCGAACTGCTTCAAACGAACCCTGAACGTGCTCAAGCTGTTCACTCACCGCGCCCGGCTGCAACGCAACTGCGGTTGCCCACCAAGGACACGAAGGTTCTCGAAGAAAAGCATTGGCCACGCGGGGGCGTGAAGGGCTGAGCGTTGCCCGGCCTTCACCTTTGGGTCTGAGCAGGAAGCAACGCCAGGGCGCCAAGGTGCGCCACGGCTCTATCGTTGCCGCAAGTCGATTGGACAATGGATGCACAGGCCACGCAAAGGCCGTGGCGTTCATGGCGTCCTGGCGTTGTATGAGGGTCCCTGAACACGACCCGTGTCCGAGCTGCGCAGGGCTCTTCGCTCCTTAGTTCCTTCGCGTTGCAGATGCAGTTGCAGTGCTTCGTGAACTTCGTGTGCTTCGTGGAGGATCGCGTTTTGCAGCCGGTTGCGGGGCCTACCCCGCCGCCAGCTCGCGCAGCTGTACCACCACCTCGCGCAATTCCGGGTCGTGGCTGCTTTCCGTGACGTTCAGCTTGTCCCGCAACTCCTCGGCTTCTTCGGCCAGGAAGCGCGCGTCCTCGACGTTGCCGGCCTGCTGCTCGATGCGGGCTTGCAGCGCCGTGCACTTCAGCCGGTACTGCTGCTCGGGCTTGTCGGTTCGATCCAGCACCTCGATTGCTTCCATCACGGCCTCGCGCGCGTCATCGGTCTCGCCCAGCTGAAGCAGCGCGCCGGCTTTCAGCCACAACGAGTCAACCAGCAGCACCGGGTAGCCCTCGTCGCGCGAGGTCTGCACCGCGCGCTCGGCATGTTCCAGCGCCTGCCGCGGGTTGTGTCGGCGCAGGGCGATGCGGGCCAGCGCAACCGCGTTTTCCTGGCGCATGTAGCCGTCGGCGTTGCCGCCGACCAGCTCGTTGGCCTTCAGGACGGCGTCGGCGGCTTCATCCAGCCGCTCCAGCATCACCAGCACAGCGGCACGCAGCGACAGTGCTCGCGCCTGCCGGGCGGGCATGTGCAGCGGCGCGGTAACTCGGAGTGCCTCGTCGAGGCACTCCATGGCGTCACTGAGCCGCCCCGCCGACTTGTGAACGTCGGCGAGGTTGATGAGGCCCAGCGCCATGAATGAGGGTTCGCCCTGCGCTTTGAAAATCGCGATCACCTGCTGCAACCGGGTTATCGCCTCGTCGTAGCGCCCCATCTCATGCAGCAGCGACGACATCAGTCCCAGGCTGCGCGCCTGGCCGCTGCGGTCGCCGGTGATTTCATCCAGCTCAATCACCTCTTCCATCAGCTTCAGTGCCTGCTCCAGCAGTCCCTGGTCCTGCAGGATTTGCGACTGCAGGTGCAGCATGCGGTTGACGCCCGCCAGCTCGCCGATGTCGCGGTACAACCGGGCGGCGATCTGCGACTCGTCCTGGGCCATGTCCAGCTTGCCCAAATGGCGCAGGGTGATTGCCAGGTTGGCGCGGGCGCGCACGGCACCGCGCTTGTGGCCCGCGGCCTCAGCCTGCTCAAGGGCTTCGCGCAGCAGCGCCTCGGACCGAGCGTAGTCAAAGTCGTACCGGACAGATACGCCCAGCCCGGAAAGCGCCTCGGACTCGCCGGCCATGTCGCCGGCTTCGCGCGCGAGGCGCAGGGCCTTTTCCCAGATGTTGCGGGCCTCGACGCGCTCTCCGCGGCGGTCTGCATCCCAGCCGTCAGTGACCAGTTTGATGATCTGCGCGTGGGTAGCCTGCTTGTCCTGCGTCATCTGGAGTCCCGGTGTCCCGGGCGGCCATCATAGCACAGGCGCAGGAAGCAGGACCAGCGGCTCAGCTTTGAACCCAGCGGCAGATTGCCTCCGTGGCGGCCACCACGTTGGGGCAATGGGTGACCAGGAATTCTTCATTCACCTGGAAGTCTTCGCCGCGGCTCTCCAGGATCGCCATCGCGCGGGCGCCGTCGAAGTCCACGTAGGCCAGGCGTGCCGTCAGCTCGGACGCCGGTCGGCCGAACTCGCTGCCCGGCAGGATCGCCACGCCGGTTTCGTCCAGCAGTCGCTCACACACCTGCCGGCTGGTCTTGATACCGCGCTCGGCCAGCAATTCGGCGAACGGCGAGAAATCGGGGAACAGGTAGAAACCCCCCTGCGGCGCCAGGGTGCGGATGGCCGCCGCGTTCAGCCTGGCGGCCATCCAGTTGCCCAGCGCTTTCAACACCTTGCGCGCCCGCCACAGGTAGCGCTCGATCTCCGGCCCGCCCCTAAAGGCCCGCACGGCCGCGTACTGGATGGGTGCGCTGGTGCTGGTGTAGGTCTCACTGGCGACGCTGGCCATGGCGTCCAGCAGCCAGCGCAGCTCACGCGGGAAGGTGAAGGTGCCCAGCCGCCAGCCGCCGGCGCCGCACCACTTGCTGAGGCCCGAGCTGATGATGGTGCCCTTGGGGTAGTAGCGCGAAATGCTGAGGTGGCTGCCCTCATGGTGCAGCTCGCCGTAGATCTCGTCGCTCAGGATCACCAGCTTGTGCTTCTTTGCCACGGCGGCGATCGCCTGCAACTGCTCGGACGTGTAGCTGCGGCCGGTGGGGTTGCTGGGGTAGTTGAGAATCACGATGCGCGGGCGCCCGGGGTCTTCGTTGCAATGGGCATCCAGTTGCTCGGCCGTGAGCATCCAGTCGTGGGCGGCGTCGGTGGGCAGGAAGTTGACGTTGCGCCCGATGATTTTCGCCTGCGGCGCGTAGCTGACCCAGGCCGGTGCGGGGATCACCAGGTCGCCGTAGTACACCAGCTGCAGGATGAACATCAGCTCTTTGCTACCGGGGCCGATCAGCACGTCGTCGCCTGTTGCCGCGCAACCTTCGCCGCGGCGGTGGTAGTCGGCCACGGCCTCGCGCAGGGCGCCCAGGCCTTTCACCGGCAGGTAGTCTTTCTGGTAGGCGTTGGCCTTGAGTTCTTCGACCACTGGCTCGGGCACCGGAAAGGGCGACTGGCCCAGGCCCAGCTTGTAGATGTTGCGGCCCTGAGCCAGCAGCGCGTTGCTGCGCTCGTTGATGGCCACCGTCGCGGAAGGCTTCATCCCGCGGATGTTCAGGTTGATGTGGACGTCGGGTGCGCGTGTGCTTTCGCTCGAGTCAGTCATGACCCGAGTTTGCAAAACGAGGCGAATGATGGAAGTAGGGACACGCCGCCGCGTGTCCCCGAAGGGCCAGTGATGGAAGTGGAAACACGCTACCGCGTGTCCCTACGACACGCGCGGCAGGCGCTGCGAGGACTTCGCGTCCTGCACTGTCTCGTGCTCTTCCAGCACCGTGCGCTCGCCGTAGGCGGTTTCCTGCACGATGGCCCAGCGGCCGGTGGCCTGCTGCTCGATCTTGAGTTCAGGATCCATGGGTTTTTCTCCGGGCGGATACCTTAACTATCGGCGCGACACGCCCGGTCCCTGTGCGGGAATCGTGGCCGAAATGTGGGGAAAATGTGGCCGCCAAGGTGCCAGTCCCATTCACTTCAACTTCGCCGCCGCTTCCTCGATCGCCGTGCCCGCGCCGTTCAGCGGCACCCAGCGTACGCCCTCGGTTTCGCCCACGGCCGGCAGCGTGAACCCCGCCACGTTGGTGCCGTCCACCAGCGCCACCAGCCCCAGCCCCGTGCGGGCGCGCAATTGCACCTCGCCGGCCGTGTGCACGGCCGTGAAGGCATTGCCCTCGAAGTCAGTGAGCAGCAGGCCCTGCTGATCAGCCAGGGCGTCGGGCCAGAATGGGGCGGCGTTGCCCTTGTATTCGGTTGCGGGCACGTGCAGGACCACAAAGGGCAGGCGCACTACCAGGATTTCGGCCACGTGGGTGGCGCCCCCGATCAACTCTACACGGTAGCTCTCGGCAGCCAGCTCGCCGCTGTACTCCACGGCCCAGCTTGGGGCCAGCACCAGCAGCCCACCGTCTTCGCGCACGCCGGCCACCACGCCGGTCACCTTGCGCTGCTGGGTCTCGGTCAGGTCACCGCCGGCCTTGAGCTCCAGGCTTGCGCGCAGCTCAACCAGCCAGCTGGGGCGCGCGGTCAGCTTGCGGGGCGCGGCCGGCGGCGCGAGCTCGGGGTCGGGCTCGGGCGCTTCGGCCAGGCCGGTGAAGGTGTGGCCGGTTTCCACGGCCGCGCCGCCCGCCTTGGGCGTGTCGAACAGGAGCGCCGCGCTGCCGAGCCTTGAGTGAATCCAGAAGCGGCTGTTGCGGCGCACCAGCGCGGCCTTGTCGGCGGCGATGCGCGCGGTGACGAGATACTTGCCATTGAAGCTGGCGACGTCTTCCACGCGGCCGACGATGCCGTCGCCGTAGATCACGTCGTCGTCAGGGGCGAGGTTCTTGCCGTCGGAAAACTCGACGCGGATGGCCATGCCGCCGCCGCCGGCCTGGCGCAGCATCCAGACGCCGGCCAAAGCCGCCGAAGCGACCACAACCAGCAGCACAGCGCCAAGGGCAACACGGGCAACTCGCATGGTGGCATGGTAGCAGCAAGCAGGGTCAGACGTAGGGGCCGCCCCAAGTGGCGGCCCGGGGCGGGCACATGGGCCCGCCCCTACGGATGTCGTTACAGGCGCGCTTCGATGCGCATCAGGTGCTTGAGGGCGATGCGCTGGACTTCGGACTCAAGCCAGGGGCGCCGGGTGGCGATCACCTCGGAGCGGCTGGGGCGCGCGATCAGCGCCGCCCACTTGAAGAATGCCACTATGCCCAGCGCCAGCACGGCGAGCGTGATCCAGTAAGGCGTGGGGTCGCTGATCTCGCCGCCGCTGACCTCCTGCGCCAACTGCATCTGCACGCAGTACATCGCCAGCCAGCCGAAGGTAACCGAAAACAGCAGCAACCCGGCCGCGGGCAGCAGTTCAGAGGGCGCCTTCATCTCAAAGGGCAAGCGCATGGGTTAAGTGTACCACATGAAAACGGACGCGGCAGGCCCGGCTATGCCGCCCGCTTCGCGGGCTCAGGCGCTCAATGCCACCGAGAACCCCGGGCTGACGCCCGGGGCTATTTGATATCGCGCCCTGCGAGCGCTTGCTTGCGTCTGCGTGTGACAATCGTGGTCGTGATTACAACGGTCAGCACAGCATAGGTTCCGCCCATCAACGTCCAGAAGCCGGTCATGCTAACGTCCAGTAGGTACCATAGCAGCGGCACACCGAACGCCGCGAACCAGCAGCAAGCCAGTGTGAAGTGCGCAAGTCTGCCGGCCCAACGATTGTTCTGTTGCTGCGCGTTGGCCTGCATCCTGCCTCCTGCCTCCTGACTCCTGGCCTACGCCTTCACGCCCATCTTGTTGCCGCAGTTTACGCAGAACTTGGCGTCGGGCAGGTTTTCGTGGCCGCATTCGCCGCACTTGGGCTTGGTGCCCATCTTGAAGCCGCAGTCGGGGCAGAACTTGGCGTCGGCCTTGATGCTCACGCCGCAGCTGGGGCAGCGCTTCTCGACCAGCATGGCCTCGCCGCAGTGGGTGCAGAAGCGCGCGCCCTTCTCGTTGGCGCCCTGGCACTTGGGGCAGGCGATGTAGTCCTCGGCCTTTTTGCCCTCGGACTTCAACTGCGCCGCCTGCTGCTGGTTGAGCTGGTTGAACATCATGCCCGGCATCATCATGCCCATCATCATGCCGGCGCTGTTGCCCGTGCCCGGGTTCTTGGCCATGTCGCGCATGGCGTCGGCCATCTGGAACTGGGCGTACTTGCCGACGTCGCCGATCGCGCCCATTTCGGCGCGCTTGTCCACGGCCTTCTGCACGCTTTCGGGCAGGTTGAAGTTGTTGATGAAAAACTCTTCCAGCGCGATGCCGAACTTCGCCATGCTCGCGTTCAGGTGCGGCTTCATGGCCTCGGCGAACTCTTTGTAATGGCCGGGCAGGTCGAGGATCGACTTCATGTTGGTGCCGAGCCAGTCGTTGACGTGGCTGACGATCAGGTCGCGCAGGTAGTCTTCAATTTCGTCGGTGCGGAAGCTGTCGTCCTGGCCGACAAGGTTATTGATAAAGACCAGCGGCTCGGTCACGCGGATGGCAAAGCGCCCGAAGCCGCGCACGCGCACCAGGCCGAAGTCGGTGTCGCGCAGGGTGATGGGCTCTTTGGTGCCCCATTTCAGGTCGGCGAAGATCTTGGTGTTGACGAAGTAAATCTCCGTCCGGATCGGCGACTTGAAGCCCCAGGGCAAACTCAGCAGCTTGGTGATCACCGGGATGTTCGCCGTGGTGATGGTGTGGCGCCCCGGCGGGAACACGTCGGCCGCCTTGCCGCCGCAGCAGAAGATCGCGACCTGGTTCTCGCGCACGATGCACTGGCCGCCCAGCTTGAACTCGGCCGAGCCGCGCTCCGGGATGCGGTGGCTGATCTCGTCCGCGCGTGTTTCCTGGTACTCGATGATCTCAAGGAAGATGCCCATGGAAGCTCCTGTCGTCAGTTCAACGGCCGGAATAGTAGCACCCGGGCAAGCCAAGTGGCATTCCAAACCTTGGGGTCGTGTGTAAGCGGGGCGGTCGGGTGAACAGGAGCCGCAAGCGCAAGCGCGCGGCCGAACCACCGTGATGAATCCCCGCGCGCTTGCGCTTGCGGCTCCTGTTCAAACCGTTGACACGTCAACACAAGCCTGCCGTCGGGCCTGTCAGGCCTGTCCTAAGCCTTTGTATAGGCGAGACTTGCTGAATTGTCCTTGACTTCCGATGCACGGTTTTGCTATCCTTGCGTGGCTGCAAATGGCCGCGCACAGCGTGGCCTGGACTGCGCTCAGCGGCCCATGTAGTGCCGGTCTCCGCTCGTCGTACTGCTTGCGGGGGCCACCAGAACAGTCATTGATCACGGCCGGGCGGTTTGCCCTGGGTTCGCGCTTGGGTTGTTCCCGGCCGTTACGCGAATCGGCGTGTCACTACGCCCAGATAAGGAGAGCCCATGTCCATTGACGACCGCAAGTTCCAGGTCTTCAGCAAGCAGCACCTCGAGATCCTGCCCCAGCTGCAGAAACTGACACCGGACCACCGCCTGGCCATGCGCGCCGTGGCGGAAGTGCTGCCGTTTCGCGTGAATAACTACGTGTTGGAAGAACTGATCGACTGGGACAACGTCCCCAACGACCCCGTCTTCCAGCTCACCTTCCCGCAGCCCGGCATGCTGGCCCGTGAGGACTTCGGCCTGCTGTGCGGCATGCTCAAGCGCAACGCGCCCGCGGCCGAGCTGGCGGCCGAGGTCAAGCGCATCCGCTATTCACTCAACCCGCACCCGGCCGGGCAGAAGTCGCTGAACGTGCCGCACGAAAACGGCCAGCCGCTTGCGGGCATGCAGCACAAGTACCGCGAGACGGTGCTGTTCTTCCCCATGGCCGGGCAGACCTGCCACGCCTACTGCACCTACTGCTTCCGCTGGCCGCAGTTCGTCGGCCTGGACGACATGAAGTTCGCGAGCAAAGAGGCGGCCGGGCTGGTCGAGTACCTGCGCGCTCACAAGGAAGTCACCAGCGTGCTGATCACGGGCGGCGACCCCATGATCATGCGCACGCAGCTCTTGCGCCAGTACGTCGAGCCGCTGCTCGGCCCGGGGCTTGAGCACGTGGCCAGCATCCGCTTCGGGACCAAGGCGCCGGCCTACTGGCCGTACCGCTTCACCCACGGCGAAGACGCCGACGACCTGATGCGCTTGATTGGTGAAATCCGCGCCGCCGGCAAGGACGCCGCCATCATGGCCCACTTCAGCGTGCTGCGCGAACTGCAGACCGACGTGGCCCAGGCGGCCGTGAAGCGGCTGGTGAGTGCGGGCGCCACGGTGCGCACGCAGGCGCCGCTGATCCGGCACGTGAACGACAATGCGGACAACTGGGCGCAGATGTGGCGCAAGCAGGTGAGCCTGGGGGCGATCCCGTATTACATGTTCATCGAGCGCGACACCGGCGCGCGCGGCTACTTCGAGGTGCCCCTGTGGCGCGCCTACATGATTTTCACCGAGGCCTACCGGCAGGTGACCGGCCTGGCCCGCACGGTGCGCGGCCCCAGCATGAGCTGCACGCCGGGCAAGGTGCTGATCAGCGGCGTGGTGGAGGTGAAGGGGGAAAAGGCCTTCGTGCTCAAGATGCTGCAGGGGCGCGACCCGGCCTGGGTGAACCAGGTGTTTTTCGCGAAGTACGACCAGCGCGCGACCTGGATGGACCAGCTGAAGCCGGCCTTCGGCGAGAGGGAGTTTTTCTTTGAGGAAGGCATGCGCCAGATGTTGGAAAGCGGCGAGGCGCGTGTGTGGCTGCCCACGGAAGTGGACGCCCTGGAAGAAACCTGGCGCATGGAAAGCGTAGAGCCCGACCACGAACACGACCGCAAGCTCGACCAGTAGGGACACGCAGCCGCGTGTCCCCCAAGCCACAACCGGGGCCAGGCACGGAACGTGCCAGGCCCTTTTTTGCGTACATGGCAGGGACAGGCACCATGGGCGCTTGTCCCGGCAAAACCTTTCACGCGCAAGTCGAGAGTGTGATACTCTTTAACTATGAGCGGCGACGTAGTGATCATCGTTGGCATCGCACTCGGCATGTTGCTCATGCTGCTGGTCAGCGTGGCAATCACCGTGTGGCTGACTTCCGGCGAGCGCCTGGAAGTGGGCGAAGTGTTCACGCGCCTGTTTCCGGATCCGAAGAACATCCCGCCCGCGGACAGCATGCCGCCTGAGGCCAGGCCCGTCACCCCGGAGCAAGAGGCGGAAGCCCGCCAACGCCGCACTGAGCGCGAAACCCGCCTGTTGAAGCTGATCCAGGACACGCAATCCAAGTCAAAGCACGACCAGTAGCCCGGGATCGCGGGGACACGCAGCCGCGTGTCACGCACCACAACCGGGAACAGGCACGTTCAAGCGCCCATCGCACGTAGGGACACGCTGCTGCGTGTCCCCGGATTGTGGAGCCGTAACCAAAGCCCGGGGTGCAAACCCCGGCGATTTAGGTGGAACTCGCGGCTTCACGCTGAACCGCCCGGGATTGGCATCCCGGGCTTTGGTTTTTTGCGGACGGGACGTCCGCGCTCCCGTGTCGCACCCACCGGTATACTCAAATGGTCGACGGCGGAGTGTCCGCCGTGCACCCCATACCGGAGGTTGCCATGCAACCCGAAACCCAGGCTGGACTGGAAACCAGCAAAGCCTTCCTGAAAGACTGCGTCGAGCTGACCCACCGCCTGCTCAAGCAGCAGCTTGCCGCCCTGGAGCGCGGCGAGGAAATCGACTGGAAAACCGCACGCGAGCTGGTGCGCGAAGGGCGCGCCTCGGCCCGCCAACTGGCCCAGATCGCGAGCCTCGAGTTGCGCGCCGCCAAACAGGCGCCGGCCGAGAGCAGCCCTGAGCCCCAACCCGTGCCGCAGCTGAACCTGCCGCAGCAGACGCTGCAGGAGTTCGCGCAGTCGATGATGGTCTGGACCAACGAGCTGCGCCAGGCGACGCCGGGCAACATCCCGCCCCTGCCCAGGCCGGCGCGGGAGCTGATGGAGCGCGTCGGCCTCGACCCGGAGCGCGACGACAGCCTCGAGAAGCTGTTGCGCATCCTGGAAGGGCAGCAGGCAGTGGCGGCGTAGGAGCGCGGGCGTCTCGCCGGCATGGCGCGCGTGCGTCACGCACGCGCGGCGGTGCGGTCGAGACGACCGCACCGGGTGCAGGCATGATGCCTGCGCTCCTTATCGGCCGGCGCCTTCTACTGCGGCTACGAAGTCCTGTGGGTCTTTGAATTCGCGGTAGACGCTGGCGAAGCGTACGTAGGCGACTTTGTCCACGCTCTTGAGGCGATCCATGATCATTTCGCCGATTACGCGTGTGGGCACTTCGCGCTCGTACTTCTTGCTGACCTCGTTCTCGATCGCCGTCACGATGTCGTCGATCTGCGCGGCGCTGACCGGGCGTTTTTCACAGGCGCGCTGGATGCCGTGGCGGATCTTCTCGCGGTCAAAGGGTGAGCGGCTGCCGTCTTTCTTGATCACGCGCAGGGGCGTTTCCTCGATGCGTTCGTAGGTGGTGAAGCGCTTGTGGCAGTTCAGGCATTCGCGGCGGCGGCGCACCACGGCGCCGTCGGCCGAGGAGCGCGAGTCCACGACACGGTCGTTATCGACGTTGCAGAACGGGCAGCGCATGGGACCTCCGGTCTGGTTGTGGGAGGGGGATCGCAACCAGTGGTGTATGGTCAGAGATGTTAGCAGGCATGTATGGCGGATTCGACGGTTCGCCGCTGCCGACACACAAAATTTTGTGGTGGTGGGCCATTCGCGCCAAATCTAACCATCCAGTTACACCCCATAAGGACCCCCTTTCGGATTCAGGATGGTGGATTTCGGATGCAGGATGCGCTGTGCCCGGCGCTGAAAACATAGGGCTACCTCTACCGTTTATCCGTTAGGAGAGAGGGAACTGTTCCACTACATCTGACGACAATCGTGCGCCGCAGCGCCTGGGCAGGCCGTGGCTTTGTGAGGACTCCGATGCGACGGACTCTGTTTGCCCTTGTTTGTGCCTTAACTCTCGTAATGACTTTTGCCTGGCCGGTTTCGGACGCCCAGGGTGTTCCCATTCCCGGCGGCGGGCGTTTCCCCGGCGGGCGACTGCCGGGCGGCGGCGGCCAGCAGCCCCAGGGCTCAGAGGGCGACTGGTACAACCTCGGCCCCATCGGCGGCAAGGCCACCATGGTGGGCCAGACACTCAAGGTCGAGCAGGTCTTCGAGGACGCCCCCGGCGCCAAGGCCGGCCTGCAGGTCGGCGACGTGATCAGCGGCGCGCCCGCGGGCTTCAAGCGCGACGCCTATCACGAGCTCGGCGCTGCCATCGAAGCCGCCGAAGCCCAGAAGAAGGCCAAGAGCGCCGTGGTGAAGCTGTCCATCCAGCGCGGCGGCGCCGAGAAGACCCTCGAGGTGCAGGTACAGGAGTACGGCAAGGACGCCAACGACTTCCCCGGCGGCAAAATGCGCGACGCCATCGTGGACAAGGCGCTCGAGTATCTCGCCAAACAGCAGCAGGGCGACGGCGGCTGGGAGTGCCACCTCTCCGGCGAAAACGGCCGTTGCGTGATGACCAGCCTGTGCGGCCTGGCGTTCATGGCGGCCGGCAACACGGCGGCCAAGGGCAGCTACAAGAAGAACGTCGAGAACGCGGCGAAGTTCGTGATGGCGAACATCGGCAAGGAAAGCGCCTTCGGCGGGGGCGGCGGCGGCGCGAACTGGAACCAGACCAACTGGGGGCTGGGCTACGGCGGCATTTTCCTGAGCGAGGTGCAGCACGCTTCGCCGGTGCGCGGCCTGGATGAGAAGCTGAAGTGGGTGGCCGAGACCATCATGGCCAACATGGAATCCAGCGGCGGCTTTGCCCACGGCCCGGGCGGGCCCAACGCGCTGAATTACCTTGAGCTCGAGATCGTCAGCAACTACTGCGTGGCGGCGCTTGGCGGCGCCAAGGCCAACGGCGTTGACGTGGACGGCAAGAAGATCGAGCTGATGCTCGAGTACATCCAGAAGTGCGGCGGCGGCAAGGGCGGCGTGGGCTACAGCACCCGCCAGGGGCAGGTCGGCTGGGGCGACCCCGGCCGTACCGGCGGCGCGATGATGGCGTTCGGCGCCGTGGGCCGCGACGACCACCCGTACTACAAGCCGATGAGCGCGTTCCTGCAGGCGAACCTGCGCGACATCATCGACGGCCACGTGAGCCCGACCATGCACCACCTGAGCGCGGCCGCCGCCTGCTACCGCGAGGGCAAGAAGGCCTGGGGCGCATACTGGGAGGCCCAGCGCCAGGAGTGCACCATGCTGCGCAACCCGGACTGCACCTTCACCGGCCGGCCCACCAAGGAAAGCGCCCAGATGGGTCGTAACAACGACCTGGACCTGGGCACAGTGTGGAACACGGCGCACTGGGTGATCATTTTGTGTTTGGAGAAAGACAACCTGCCCGTCTGGTTCGGCAAGTCAGGCAAAGCGAAGAAGCCCGAGCCCGAGCCCAAAGAGCCCGACCCGGTAACCGGCAAAGAAGACAAGCCCAAGCCGGAAAAGAAGGAACCGGAAAAGAAGAAGCCCGACATCGACGACATCCTGGACGACTAGGCACGTGTTGCAGGCGCCTCGCCTGTGCCCGGCGGGCCAATGCCCGCCGGTACTGCCGGCCTTGGCCGGCAGACATGGGCGAGGCGCCCATGCCACGAATGGCAGCCGATGCCGGCGCTCCCATTGCGTGGGGCGGGCTTCCAGCCTGCCGGTGCGGACGGGACGTCCGCGCTCCTGCTGTGTCGCGCTGCTTGCTATGCTGCGGCGATGGGTGGACGGGTCTACAACTCTGACAACCTGGAGGTGTTGCGGGGGCTTGCTGATGCCTCTGTGGACCTGATCTACATCGACCCGCCCTTCAACACCGGCCGTGCGCAGACGCGGCGCTCGATCAAGGTCGAGCCCGACGCCTCCGGCGACCGCACCGGCTTCAAGGGCGTGCGCTACAAAACCACCGAGCTGGCCGAGCGCGCCTATGACGACGCCTTTGAAGACTTCCTCGAGTTCCTGCGCCCGCGGCTGGTCGAGGCCCGGCGCGTCTTAAAACCTACCGGCTCGATCTACTTCCACATCGACTACCGCGAAGCCCACTACTGTAAAGTCTTCCTGCTCGACGCCATCTTCGGGCGCGACTGCTTCGTCAACGAGATCATCTGGGCCTACGACTACGGCGGTCGTCCCAAGCGCCGCTGGCCCGCCAAGCACGACACCATCTTCCTGTATGCCAGGGACGCAGCCCTCTACACCTTCAACCAGGACGCCATCGAGCGCATACCCTACATGGCGCCCGGCCTGGTCGGCCCCGAGAAGGCCGCCAGGGGCAAGCTCCCGACCGACGTGTGGTGGCACACCATCGTGCCCACGGCCGGGCGCGAGAAGACGGGCTACCCGACGCAGAAGCCGCTGGGTGTGGTGCGGCGCGCGATCCAGGCCAGCAGCAACCCGGGGGATGTGGTGCTGGACTTTTTCGCAGGCTCAGGCACCACCGGCGCCGCGTGCATAGAGGAAGGCCGCGAGTTCATCCTGGTGGACAACAACCCCCAGGCCATCGAGGTCATGCGCGAAAGGTTCAAGGAGGTGAAGGGCATTGACTGGTTGTAGGGGCCGCCCCACGTGGCGGCCCGAAGTTCGGTCGCGCCATGGGCGGGCGGCCACATGGGGCCGCCCCTACTCCTGCCACTCCGGGGTTTCGCCTTCCGGTGGCTGTTGCTGGACGCTGCTGAACAGCTCGATGGTGTTGCCCATGGGGTCCTTGATGGTCCAGCCCCAGTAGCTGTTCTGGCGCCAGGTGGGTTTGTCCGTGGCCGTGGGCAGGTCCACTTCGCGCACGCGCTTGACCACCTCGCGCAGCTCGTCTTCAGGGTACTCGAGGCTGAAGCTCATCAGCGGCGCGGAGTTCTCGGGCGCTTCGCCCGGCTGCCAGGCCCAGCGTTCGTCAAAGGGCAACTCGTTGTCCCAGCGGAAGAACATCAGCTGGAAGCCCTCGGTGTCATAGACGGCCCAGCCGAAGTTCTCGTCGTCGCGGAAGTTGAGCTCGGACATGCCCAGCACATCGGAGTAGAAATCGCGCATCAGGCCGACGTCGTTGCACATCACGTACAGGAAGCGCACGTTGACCTTTGGTCCCGGCTGCTCGGCCAACTCGTCAATCGCGGCCTCGGCTTTGCCCGGCTGCCTGCGCTGAAGGCTCTTGGTCTTCTTGCCGCCCTTCTTCGCCATGGTGGTCTCCCCCAGAACTATGAACCACGTCACCCGCACAAGCAAGCCCGGACCCGGCCAGACGGGGACAGTCCCCAACTTCGGGGACAGTCCCCTTGCGGCCACAAACACAATCCCGCTCAAGAATTGTGCTTGCGGTTGCCGAAAGCCGGATAGCCCGTGTCGTCGCGGGTGGGTTGTCATCGAGGGGAGTCACCATGGCCGGCAAATCTCTGAGCGCTCGCGCATCCATCGCCATCGACCGCGTCGGCCGTCTGTTCAAGCGCGAGATGCTGCAGGAATGCGCGGCCCTGAGCCTGATCCTGGTGGTCGCCTTCCTGATCCTCAGCATCGTCAGCTACGACCCGGCCGACATCCCCGGCGCCGTCTGGCCCCTCAACGACCAGCCCAACAACCTGGGCGGGCGCATCGGCGCGGTGGCCGTGCACCTGGGCTACACCTTCCTGGGCGTGGGCACCTACCTGCTGGTGGGGGTGCTGGGCGTGTACGCGTCACTGATCTTCTTCCGCCGCAAGGCTGCCGACTGGCCCGTGCGCGTGATCGGCACGGCCATGCTGGTGGCGACCTTCGCGGCCCTGTTCGGCGACAGCTACGCCGACTCGGGCATCATGCCCAGCCGCGGCGGCGTGATCGGCACCACCATCTTCGGCCTGCTGAACGCCAACTTCGGCATGACCGGCACCTACCTGGTGCTGGCGTTCACGGTGCTGCTCAGCTTCCTGCTGGCCACCGACATCCTGTTCTACCCGATCATCCGCGACCTGCTGCACCCGCTCGGAGACGAGACCGAGATCAGCGGCCCCATCACCAGCATCCCCGAGCCGATCACGGCCGACGAAGAAGAGAAGAGGGACTCCAAGGGCTGGATCATGCGCCTGCTGCGCCGCGGCGACGATGACGACGCCGACGAAGTCGAAGACGACAGCCCCGTCGAGTTCGACCCCGACATCGCGCTGATCCCCGTTGAGCAGCCGGCCCCGGCGCCCGAGCCCGAGAAGCAGGGCGGCCGTCGCCCGGTGGTGGTCAAGCGCGAGCCCGTGGAAGAAGCCAGCCCCGAGGAATGGGAGGAGGCGCTGGAGCGCTACCAGCTTCCCGAAGTGGCGATGTTGAACACCGCCAGGAAGAAAGACGGCCAAGGCGCGCGCGCCGAGATGCAGCGCGCCGCGGAGATCATCTACCAGACCTTCAAGGCTTTCCGCATCGACGTGCGCGTGACCGACTACGTGCGCGGCCCCACGGTGACGACCTACGAGATGGAAATCCCGCCCGACGTCATGATCAACAAGGTGGACCGCTGCAAGCAGAACCTGGCGCTGAACCTGCGGGTCGAGACTGTGCGCATGGTGACCACCGCGGGCAAAAGCACCATCGGCGTCGAGGTGCCGAACCAGACCCGCGAGATGGTGGGCTTCCGCGAGATCCTGGAGACCCCGGAGTTCGAGAAGGCGCGCGGGAAGATGGAGCTGCCCATGGCGTTCGGCAAGGACGCGCTGGGCCAGCCGGTGATCCGCGACCTGGCCACCATGCCGCACCTGCTGGTGGGCGGCGCGACCGGCCAGGGCAAGTCGGTGTTCGAGAACGTGATGCTGGCGAGCCTGCTGATGAGCTGCTCGCCGTACCAGTTGCGCCTCGTGATGGTGGACCCCAAGCAGGTCGAGTTCACGCCCTACGCGGGCGTTCCGCACCTGCTGGCGCCGGTGATCGACGATTCGCGCCGCGCTGTAAGCGTGTTCGAGTGGGTGGTCGAAGAGATGGAGCGCCGCTACACGCTGCTCAAGAACGCCGGCGTGCGCAAGCTGACCGAGTACAACGAGCTGTCGCAGAAAGAGCTCAACAAGCGCATGACCGACAACGGCGTGGACCCGGACAGCGTGCCGAACCAGTTGCCGTACATCGTGTGCATCGTGGACGAGCTGGCCGACCTGATCCTGGTCGCGGGCGATACCAAGGTGGACGAGATGATCGCCCGCATCGCCGCCAAGGCGCGCGCCGCCGGCATTCACCTGATCCTGGTGACGCAGAGCCCGCGCAGCGACGTGCTGACCGGCCTGATCAAGGCCAACATCCCGGCCCGTGTCTCTTTACGCGTCAATACCGGCACGGAATCGCGCATCGTGCTGGACCAGACCGGCGCCGAGGACCTGCTGGGCAAGGGCGACCTGCTGATGGTCATGCCCGGCGAGCCCAAGGCCCTGCGCGTGCAGAGCGCCTACATTGCCGATGACGAGCTGAACCGCGTGCTCGACAACCTGCGCAGCCAGCTGAAGCCCAACTATGTGATCGACCCCAGCAACCTCTCCGAGCCCGGCCAGGGCGGCGGCGCGGGCGGCGGCATCGGCGAGCTGGACCCCGACTTCGTGCGCGCCGTGGACGAGATCCTGGCCGCCGGCCGAGGCTCGGCCAGCTTCCTGCGCACCGCCATGGGGCTCGGCCACACGCGGGCCACGCGCATCATCATCCAGATGGAGAAGGCCGGCATCCTCGGCCCCGCGCGCGGCAGCAAGGAGCGCGAGATATTGATCAGCTTCGAGGAATGGGAAGCCCGCAAGCAGGCAGGCGACCCGGCCGGCCAGGGCGGCGGCGTCTACGACAGCATGGTAGCGGCGTAAGGGACATGTGCCGGGGACTGTCCCCGCAGTTGGGGACTGTCCCCGTCCTCGAACGCGGAAGAGGTATTCGATGTCAGAGATGGTTCGAACAGCAAATGAACAATAACCAATTACCAATTCCCATTGGGACCAACGCTTGCGGCATTGGTTATTGGTAACTGGTTATTGGTAATTCGCTGTTCCGTTGACACGTCAATAGTGTGCCGACTACGGGGACAGTCCCCAAACGCGGGGACAGGCCCCAACCGCAGTCCCCACCCGCAGTCCCCACCCGCCAGTCCCCAGGAGCCTCCCATGAAACACCTTTACCGTCTTGCCCCGGCACTCGTCCCCGCCGGTGTGGCCCTTTGCCTGGCGCTGCTGGCCTTTGACCTGGTCGCATTCTGGGCCTTCGGCCGGCGGCCCCTGGTCAGCACGGACGAAACCAGCTGGCTGCTTTGGGCGCTGATGATCGGCTCGGCCGTGACCTACGCCGCGCGCTGGAAGATCGCGGGCGAGGCTCGCATGCGCGTGTCACTGGCGGCTGCATTGGCGACCATGGTGCTGGTGTCGGCCACGCACCCCTGGCTGAACGGCTGGGGCCGCGACGCCGCGCAGCCCGTGGCGCCGACGTTGCTGGAGAACCCGCAGACCCGCGCCCACGAAGCGCTGGTGTTCGCCGGCGGCCCGCTCAGCGAGCCGGAAGCAAGCCGCTGGTAAAGGAACGCGGACGTCCCGTCCGCATTGCAAGCCAAAGCCCGGGATGCGCCTGTCCAACTTCGCCAAGGCTACGTTGGACAGGCGCACCCCGGGCTTTGGTTACGCCTTCTAGAACCGCAGGCTCAGGCGGGCGTACTCGAAGTAGACGCCGACCTGTCCCTCGGTCTCCGTCTCGATGCCCTGGCTGTGCTTGTGAGTGCTGCCGCCGACCGTGCCGTACAGGTACAGGCCGAACCCCACGCCGATCAGGTTGGTCAGGTAGAAGTCAATGCCGGCGCCGCCGGCGAGCAGGTAGAAGATGTCGGAGTACTTCACGTCCTTGGTGTCGCCGGTGCCCGGCACATCCGCGTCCTCCGTGGCCGCAAAGTACGCGAAACCGGCCGGGTACAGCGCCACGAACGGGCGGAACCAGTCCGTGATCTCGACGTCTTCGAAGTCCAGCACGAACTTCGCGCCCAGCAGCACGCTCACGGCCAGCGCGTCGCCGCCGTTGTGTTCCGGCCTGCCAAGAATGCCGTAACTGATCGAGAAGTGGGCCCCCGCGGCCAGCCAGGGCGTGAAGTAAAAGTCGAAGAAGCCGCCGAAGGTGATACCCAGGGCCGCGCTGTTGATGCCCAGCGTGGCGCCTGTGCCGAACATCTGGTCGGCGCTTTCACGCGGCGATTCCATGATCGGCGCGCGCAGCAGCGGGTCGAGGTCAAAGTCGCCGGCAAAGGCGACGGCCCGAGTCTCCGCCTGCTGCTCAAACAG
The DNA here is from genome assembly GCA_022071975.1 of Planctomycetota bacterium. GTDB lineage: Bacteria > Planctomycetota > UBA8742 > UBA2392 > UBA2392 > JACKID01. The sequence goes on along the minus strand of JAJVIO010000007.1, from coordinate 15,211 downwards.
GTTCACCATTCGCAGGTTGCGGTTCGCGGAAAACGACCGCTCGAAGCCCTCATCGGCGTGCAGCAGCGGACACAGCGCGAGCGCCGCGGCCACCATCAACAGGTACCTCATGGCGTAGCCTCCTTTCCGTGTAAGGCTCTGCTTGGTTGGACCACCCATTGTGCCCGGCGGGCCGGAGCTTGCCAACGGTTTTCGCCCCGTCCTATGTCTTGACACGTCAATAACGCCCGTCATGCTGCCCGGCGAATTCCCTTTGCAGAGCGGCCGTTGCAGGTTAAGCAGGGGGCACGAAAGGAACCGCCATGACCGATGTTGTCCGCCTCACCGAGCTCGGCATCCACCAGGGCGCCGATTTCACCCTGCCCGGCGCCGAGGCCCACTACCCGCCCGACCTCGAACTCGAGCCCCTGCACCTCGACATCGCGCTCGGCATCGACATCCCGCACCGCACGGCCGAGGGCGTCGTCACCAGCACCATCCGCGCCCACCGTGCCGGGCCCACGGCCGTCAAGCTGCACGCCGTGGACTTCGAAAATGTCGAGGCGCGCGACGCCGACGGCTTTGAGCTGGCTTTCCGCTACGACGGCAAGCAGCTCCATGCCGAGTGGCAGCAACCCTTCAAGGCCGGCGAAGAGCGCAAGCTGGTGGTGAAGTACAGGGTGGTCAAGCCGGTCACCGGCCTGTTCTTCAGCAGCCCCGACAAGGACTACCCCAAGGCCGGCACCTGGGCCGCCACGGACCACGAAACGGAGCGCGCCCGCCACTGGCTGCCCTGCATCGACCTGCCCAACGTGCGACCCACGCTCAGCTTTCACCTGACCGCGCTGAAGGACTACACCATCCTCGCCAACGGCGAGCTGGTTAAAGAGGAAGCCCACGAAGACGGTACCAAGACGAGCCACTGGGAGCTCAATCAGCGCTGCCCCAGCTACATCACCTGCTTCGCGGTCGGCGACTTCACCCGCTGCGACGACGGCGAGCACAACGGCAAGCCGATCGCCTACTTCGCCGAGCGCAACTGGAAGCCCGAAGACCTGAAGCGCAGCTTCGGTCGTACCGGCGCGATGCTGGACTGGATGACCCGCAAGCTCGACGACCCCTACCCCTTTCCCAAGTACTACCAGTTCGCGCTGCCCGGCATCGGCGGCGCCATGGAGAACATCTCGCTGGTGAGCTGGGACGACATGCTGGTGCTGGACGAGACGCTCAGCAAGGAATGGGGCTGGACCGTTGACCAGATCAACCTGCACGAGATGGCGCACAGCTGGTTCGGCGACCACATCGTGTGCCGCGACTTCGCCCACGCCTGGCTGAAGGAAAGCTGGGCCGTCTACATGGAGACCTGCTACCTCGAGGACACCAAAGGCGCCGTTGAGCGCGACTACGACTTCTACACCAATCTGCAGGCCTACATCGCCGAGGCCGACGGCTCATACATGCGGCCGATCGCAACCCGCACCTTTGACCACAGCTGGAGCATGTACGACCGCCACCTGTACCCGGGCGGCGCGGTGCGGCTGCACATGCTGCGGCGCGAGCTGGGCGATGAGGTATTCTGGGCCGGTGTGCGCGACTACGTGAAGCGCTACGGCGGCAAGGTGGTGGAGACGGACGACTTCCGCAAGGTGCTGGAAGAGCACTCGGGGCGTTCGCTGGTGAAGTGGTTCGACCAGTGGATCCTGAACAAGGGCTACCCGGCCCTGAAGGCGAGCTTCAGCTACGACGGCAAGAAGGGCGAAGGTGTCTTCGAAATAGAGCAGACCCAGCACGCCAAGAACAAAGAGCTGCCGCTGTTCGAGCTGGTGACTGACATCGGCTGGGTGATCGACGGAAAGCTGCACACCCGCGAAATCAAGCTGGAGAAGGACAAGCACTCGTTCATCGTGAAGCTGGACCGCGAGCCTGAGCAGGTGCGGCTTGACCCGCTGGTGCGCACGGTCTGCAAGATCGAGTTCAACCCGGGCGACGAAAAGCTGCGCAGGCAGCTGACCGGCGCGGGCGACGTGGTCGGGCGCATTCTGGCCGCCGTTGAGCTGTGCAAGACCGGCAAGCGCGCGAACATCGAAGCCGTGCGCGACGCCTACAAGGCCGAGAAGTTCTGGGGTGCGCGCGTGCGCTTCGCCGGCGCGCTGGCGGGCGCCAACAGCCACGCGGCCGTGGAAGCGCTGGCCGAGCTGCTGGGTATCGAGCAGGACGGCATGGTGTGCGAGACGCTGGTGCGCGCGGCGGGGCAGTACCGCGACCCGCTGATCCGCGAGGCGCTGCTGAAGTTCATCGAGAGCGGCCCCAAGCTGTACCGCGCGCGGGGCGCGGCCTGGGAGATGCTGGGGGCCCAGCGCGAGGACGCGCCGTTCGAGAAACTGGCGGCGGCCGCGAAGCAGGACACGCCGCTGGGCTGGGAGCAGCAGGGTGTGTTCCGGGCGCTGGCGGAGTCGCGCAGGCCGGAAGCGCTGCCGCTGCTTCTTGACGCGTCAAGATACGGCGCGACCAGCAACCGAGCGCGCCACGTGGCGGCTTCGTCGCTGGGCGCGGTGGCCAAACACGCCGAGCGCCATGACCGTGAACGCGCCGTGGAAAAGCTGGCCGACCTGCTGCGCGACCCCAACCAGCGCGTGCAGAAATTCGCCATGGGCGGACTGCAGGCGGCGGGCGCCGACGAAGCGCTGCGACAGTTGGAAGCCTGGGGCCGCGGCCTCAGCGAACAGGAACAGACGGCCGTCAAGCGCGCGGCGGCGGGCATCCGCGCCGGCGTGAAGCCCAAGGCGGCGGCGCTGGACAAGCAGCTCGACGAGTTCCGCGAGACTCTGCGCAAACTGAACGACCGCATCGAGAAGCTCGAGGCGGAAACAAAGAAGGCGTAGGAGTGTGGAGGCGCGTCACGTAGCCTTCGCGGCGTGTTAAAGATGATGGCAACAGCGAATTTCCAATTACCAATAACCAATTACCAATTCCGGAAGTGGTGGCCGGTCAATTGGTAATTGAAAATTGGTTATTGGTAATTTGCTGTTCAAGCCAGCCGCCTACAGGCTGCCGGATGCCTCGGCCACGCTGGCTGCGACGTACAACACGACCATACCAAGCAGCCACACCGCGCCGATGATGATGCCCGCCATGGCCAGCCCTTCGCCCGCCTGGCGCTTCTTGGCCTCGCCCATGCCCAGCGCGCACAGGATCAGCCCGATCTTGGCCGTGCACGGGAACAGCGCCAGCCAGAAGCCGGCCGTCACCAGCCCGGGTGTCACGCCCATGTTGGGATTAGCCATGCCGTAGGGGTTGGGCCCCTGGCCCGCGTACTGCTGCGGGTACGGGGCAGGCCCCGGCGGCGGCCCCTGGTACGGGCCGCGTGGGTAGTTGCCGCCCACGGGTGGCCCCTGGTACGGGCCCTGCGGGTAGTTGCCGCCGACCGGTTGCTGCGGATTGTTCTGAGGAGGGTAGCCCCCCTGCTGGTTGTAGCCGGCCATGACGTGCCTCCCGAGTTCAGGGTAACAGGATAGTTCAGGGCGCGGCGCCGGCCAATGCCGCAACTTCTTCGGGCGTGAGCCAGCGCCAGTGGCCGCTGGGGATGTCGAGTTTGATGGGGCCGAATGACAGGCGCTTGAGCTCCAGCACCTTGAGGGGCTTGCCGGTCATGGCGTCTTTCAGCGCGCCGAACATGCGGCGCACCTGGCGGTTTTTGCCTTCGTCGAGCTTCACCAGCAGCCGCGATTTCGGGCCCGCGCCGCCCTTGGCCTCGACGGCCTTGGCGCGCATCTCGCCCTCGGCGGTCTGCACGCCGCGCTGGAGCTGGTTGAGCTGGTCGTCGGACACACGGCCGCGAACCCAGACCTCGTAGGTCTTGTCGTGCGTCCCCGGCCGTGCCAGGCGCTCCTGCAGCTTGCCGTCACGCACGAACAGCAGCAGGCCGCGGGAATCAAGGTCAAGGCGTCCGACGGGTTTCCAGCCCTCGGTAAGCACCCAGGCAGGCAGCAGGTCAAACACGGTCCGCCGCCCCAGTTCATCAGAGCGAGTAACAACGCAACCGCGCGGTTTGTGGAACATGAAGACGGGGGATTGGTCCATAGGCAAAGACAGGAGCCGCAAGCGCAAGCGCGCGGGGAGACCGGGCCGCGCGCTTGCGCTTGCGGCTCCTGTTTCGTCACGCCGTCTGCTTGCTGAGCGCCTTGAGGCGTTCTTCCTTTTCCCACTGGCGGCAGGCTTCCACCAGCTCGTCGATGTCGCCGGCCATCACCTTGGTCAGCGGCAGGCTTACCTTGGCGCGATGGTCCGTGCAGCGGTCCTGCGGGAAGTTGTAGGTGCGCACCTTGTCGCCGCGGCCGCCGCTGCCGACCATGTTGCCGCGCAACTCGGCCATTTCGCGGTCGCGCTTTTCTTTCTCGAGGCGGTACAGCTTGCTCTTCAAGATGCGCAGGGCCTCGTCGCGGTTCTTGTGGAAGCTGGGCGTGCTCTGGCAGTCCACGAACAGGCCGGTGGGCAGGTGCCGCATCTGGCAGCGCGAGTTGGTCTTGTTCACGTTCTGGCCGCCGGGGCCGCCGGAGCGCGCGGCCGTGACTTCGAGGTCGCTGTCCTTGATCTCGATCTTCACGTCTTCCATTTCCGGCAGCACGGCCACGGTGGCCAGGCTGGTGTGAATGCGGCCGGCGCCTTCCGTGGCGGGCACGCGCTGCACGCGGTGGCCGCCGCCCTCGTACTTGAACCAGCGCCACACGCCCTCGCCCTTGATGCGGTAGGTGCCGTTTTTCAGGCCGCCGACTTCGGACTCGACTTCGTCCAGCATTTCCAGCTTGAACTTGTGGTGGACGCACCAGCGGGCGTAGTTTTCCATCAGCTCGCGGGCGAACAGGGTGGCTTCGTCGCCGCCTTCCGCACCGCGGATTTCGAGAATGACGTCGCGGCTGTCGTCCTCGTCATCCAGCAGGATCAGGTCCTGGGCCTCGTTCAGCTGACGGTCGTAGGTCGCCTTCAGGTCTTCGAGTTCGGCCTCGGCCAGCTCTTTCATTTCGGGGTCGGCGGCGGGGTCTTTGAGGATCTCTTCGCTGCCGGCGATCTGCTGCTTCAGCGCGACCAGCTGGTGGTAGGCCTCGGTCTGTTCGCGCAGTGATCCGCGCTCGCGCTGGTATTGCGCGAACAGTTTGCTGTTCGAGTAGACCTCCGGGTCCTCGATCAGCTTGCCGAGCTCGTCATAGCGCTCGGCCCGTTTTTTCAGCAGTTCGATCATGGCGATACCAGTCTACCAGAGGTCAGCGGTCAGAGGTCAGAGGTCGGATGCAGGAAACAGCTTTGGGCTGAATCCCTGGCCTCTGACCTCAGACCTCCGGCCCCTGAATACGAACCGGCGCAGGGCATTCGCCCCACGCCGGTGAACGTCTCATCGTTGCTAATCCTGCTTTGCGCCCTTGCCCTCGAGCTCGGGGATTACCTTCTTCTTGCCGAACACCTTCTTCTTTTCCAGCTCGGTCTTCAGGTCCTTCTGGACGCGCTTGGTCGGCTTCGGCGCAGACCTCTTCATCTTGGCCTGCTCGGCGGCCTGGTCCTTGCTCCACTGGAAGCGCTTGGTGAAGGCGTCCACGCGGCCGGCGCTGTCCACGAACTTCTGGGTGCCGGTGTAGAAGGGGTGGCAAGCGCTGCAGATGTCGATGCTCAGCGTCTTGTGGCGCGACATGACCTGGAAGGTGTTGCCGCAGGTGCAGCGGACGTCCGTCAGGTGCACGTCAGGATGGATACCAGCTTTCATCGTCTTCTCCGTTCCGCCTTCGCTGAAGCTACGGCGGACAAGTCCGCCTTCGCCAAGGCTTCCCCCCGCCGCCAAGGCTGAGGGGGACAAGCCGGCGGACAGCTCCGCCTGCGAGGGCCTACTTACGCAGCGGGTCCGGGAGCCTGTCTCCGGGGTGCCCGCCACCGATCAACAACCTGCGCGTCAGCCGCGACAGGGGCGGGAATGATATCGACGGCCGTGCCGCGCGCAAGGGCCGGAATTACCGAACCGCGCGAGCTTCAAGTGCGTACTATCCTTGGGGGAAAAGCTTTCCACACTCGACTTTTTCCCTCAAGCTGTATTGATTGCCGGCCGTTAACGAGTCGATAAACTGTCCGCAGCAACATTGACGTAGTGCAACCTGTTCGGGGGAGTTGCATGAAAGGTCGGTCCGGAACGCTGATCACGGTCCTGGGCGCGCTGATCCTGCTGGGTTTGGTCGCCGGTTACTTCCTCTTTGTTGCGCCGGCCGACGCCAGCCAGCCGGTCGTGCGTCCGGGCGTTGCCGACGCCTGCGCGGGCGACATGTTCGACCCCTTTGCATCCGACAACCCCGACAAGTCCAAGCCCGGAAAACGCGATCCCCTCAACGCCGGCCTGAACCCCGGCGGCGGCAAGAACGATCTCGCCAACCCCGGCAAAGAAGGCGACCCAGCGGGGACCACGGACCCGGAGTCAGTCGAAAAGGTCAACGAGACCGCGCCGGTGGTTGACCCCGAAGAGGTCAACGCCCCCGTTCCCGGCCACCTGCTGGTGCGCGTGATCGACAAGGAAGACGAGCGCCCCCTCACCGGCGCTTCGGTCTGCTTCCCGATCCGCGGCACGAAGCTGGAAACCGAAAGCGGCGACGTGAAACTGGGCTCCGCTATCGCCGGCCTGGCCAAGCGCGCCAACCGCCACGGCTGCGTGATCTGGAACGCCAAAGAACTGGCCAAGCTCAGCGCCGAACAGGCCGAGCAGGACGCCGAAGCCGGCAAGCAGCCCACCAGCCTGCTCGCCACCTGCCTGGGCTACGCCGACCTGTTTGAGCCCCTGGCGATCCCCGACCTCAAGAAGGGCGCCGAGGTGACCTTCAAGCTGTACCCGGCCGTGCGCGTAACCGGCAAGGTGCGCGAGAAGCGGGGCGGCGCGGTGCAGTTCGCGAGCGTCGAGATCCTGCAGACCACCGGCCAGGGCGACGCCAAGAAGCCGGCCAACAAGTTCAGCATCCAGGCCGACGCGCTGGGCGAGTTCACCGTCAAGCTGGCCGACAGCTACATCTACACCTTCCACGTGAAGCAGTCCGGCTACGCGGAGTACACCTCGCGCGAGTTCAACTTCCGGCAGGATGCCCGCGAAGTCAGCATCCTGCTTGAGCCGGCAAGGGGCATCAGCGGCGTGGTGGTGGGGGCCGGCGGCAAAGCGGTCGAAGGCGCCGAGGTGTGGGCGCGCGACGACGGCGACAAGTGCTACACCGACGCCAAGGGCAAGTTCGCATTCGACATGGTGGCCGACCGCATCTTCCGCAACGACGTCAACCTGCGAGTCTCGGCCGATGGCTACGCCCCCCAGAACGTGAAGGTGCTGGCCAACGACCACAACGTGCGGGTCGAGCTGGAGAAGGAGGGCACACTCCACGGCGTGGTGCTGAGCGAGAAGAACGAGCCGATCCAGGGCGCCGTGGTGGAATGCCTGTACTACGAGGGCGAGGCGCGCTACCCCTACGACGCGGTGCTCAGTGACGCCAAGGGCAAGTTCAAGTTCGGCAACTTCGCCGAGGGCAAGGTGATGATCACCGCCACCCACGGCGAGCTGTACAGCGAAAGCAAGATCACCGAGGTGAAGCCAAAGACCAACGTCGGGCCGGTCAAGCTGGTGCTTACCACCGGCGCCACGGTCAGCGGCGTGGTCAGCTGCAACGGCGCGGGCATCAAGGGCGTCACCATCGCGCTGGATGGCAAGGCCGCCGGCTCAACGGACGCGGACGGCATGTTCACGCTCAAGGGCGTGCGGCCGGGCAAGCACAAGCTCAAGATCCTGAACCAGTTCCCGATCGCCGATGAGCATGTGCGCCAGTTCCCGGTGTTCACCACGGACGGCAAGGCCTACTACTACCTGCCCACCGAGCAGGAAGTCGAGTTGAAGTATGCAGACACCGAAACCGTGAACTTTGAGGTGCAGTCCTTCGAGGCCAAGGTGGACCGCAAGATCACCGTGCAGGTCCGCACCCGCCCCAGCGAGCCAGCCACGGGCGTACAGGTAACCATCAAGCCCGTGTTCGGCGCGCCGCCGGAAGGGGTGGAGGCGCCCAAGACCTGGGTGACCTCGCTGGATCTGCCCAATGGCCAGGCCGACATGGCGCTCAGCCTGCTGAACGGCGTGAGCTACGAGGCCACCTTCGTGCACAACCGCTTCTTCACCGCCAAGCTGACCGCGGACTCGCTGGCCGGCGTGGACGACGGCGGGGTGATCGAGCTGGTGCTGGAGCGCGCCTTCATCATCAAGGGCTACGTGAAGGATTCCCAGGGCGCGGGCCTGGAGGGCGTGGGCCTCAGCAAAGACAAGAACAACCCCTGGGACATGCAGGCCACCACGGACATCTACGGCTACTTCGAGTTCGGGCAGCTCAAGGCCGGCGAGTACACCATCACGGCGTTCAAGACCAGCTACTACCAGGAGCAGAAGGTGGTCAATGTGGAAGACAGCGACCCGGAGCCGCTGCAGATCACCATGGTGAACGCCAACGAGATCCGCATCATCGTCGCCAACAACGGCACGCCGCAGCCGGGCGCCCACGTGCACATCTATCGCAACGACGCCGAGGGCGACAACCCGGACGACTACAAGCGCCACTTCGATATCGGCACCACCGACGCCAACGGCGTGAAATACATCAACTTCCACTGGGTGCGGAACTACCAGATCGTCGCCTACTACGGCAACGAGGTCGCCTTCGTCAACTTCAACAACCTGCGCGAGATGCCCGAGCGCGAGTTCACCATCGAGCTCGAGCAGGCCTATGACCTCACCGGCCGCCTGGTCGACAAGGACACCCGCCAGCCCATCGGCCCCGCCATCGTGCGCGCCCACCTGGCAAGCACCGGCGTGGACGGCCGCGACGGCAACTTCTTCCAGCTTGAGACCGACACCGCCGGCAACTTCGCCTTCAAGGTGCCGGCCGGCGATTACTACTTCTATGTGCCGCGCACCAGCTCGCACCAGAGCTTCAACACCGAGGGCAGCACGGTGCCGGCGGGCAGCACCAACCTGGTGCTTGAGGTGCCCCTGCGTGATGACATCGAGGGCAACTACGCGCAGATCCTGAGCATCAGCGCGCCGACCACCATGACGGCCGGGCAGGACTACGTGGTCGAGGTGACGGTCAAGAACATGGGCAGCACCACCTGGACCAGCGCGGGCAACAAGCCCTGGCGGCTGGGCAGCCAGGCGCCGCAGGACAACAAGACCTGGGGCATGAACCGCGTGCCGATTCCGCAGGGGCAGGAGGTGCGCCCACGGGACAGCTTCGTGTTCAGCTTCACGGTGAAGGCGCCCGCCAACGCCGGCCAGTACGACATGCAGTGGCGCATGGTGCAGGACGGCAAAGAGTGGTTCGGCCAGTACAGCGAAAAGCTGCGCATCACGGTGGAAGCGCCGTCAGGCGGGTAGTGGCATGGCCGTCCCGGCCATGGCCGGGAATCAGGCGTGGAAACGTCCGGAATCGAAGATCAGGCATCAAAGGCGCAATCGCGCTGAAAGGGGCCGGGCGCCAAGAGCGCCCGTCCCCCGTTTCCACGGCTCCCCTGTAAAAATAAGTTTGCAAAATAGAAGTTAACTTCTAATCTGCAAGGATGCTCGACCGCGCCATCTTCGCTGAAACGAGGTCGCGCCTTGCCGCCTTCCCCGCGGTGGCGCTGGTCGGGCCGCGCCAGTGCGGAAAAACCACGCTGGCGAAGGCTTTGCGCGGACAATACTTCGACATCGAGCAGCCGCAGGACCGCCTGCGCCTTGACGTCGAATGGGACGCGTTGACCTCCGGCAAGGAGTTGCTGATCCTCGACGAGGCGCACACTTGGCCCGAGTTGTTCCCGCGCCTGCGCGGCGCCATCGACCAGCAGCGCAAAAGGCGCGGCCGTTTCCTGCTGCTGGGCTCGATTGCGCCTTCGCTGATGGAGCAGGTGTCGGAATCCCTGGCCGGGCGACTCTCCATCGTCGAGCTGACGCCGCTGCTCTGGGGCGAGTTGACGAATCAGAAGCAGCGGGACCGCCTGTGGCTCTGTGGCGGCTTCCCGGACGGCGGCGTGCTGGCGCCCAAAAGCTTCCCGCGCTGGCAGCACGACTACCTGCGCCTGCTCACCCAACGCGACCTGCCGGCCTGGGGGCTGCCAGCCAAGCCGCAGGTGACTCAGCGCCTCACTGCCATGCTGGCCGCACTTCATGGACAAACCTGGAACGGGTCGGACGTCGGCCGAAGCATGGGGCTGTCCTACCACACCGTGAACGACTATCTAGACTACCTGGTAGGCGCCTTCCTGATCCGACGTTTGCAGCCGTACTCCGCCAACATCGGCAAACGCCTGGTCAAGTCGCCCAAGATCTACTGGCGTGACTCGGGGCTGCTTCACGCGCAACTCGGTGTGACCAATCGAACGGAACTCCTGCGGCATCCCCGTGTAGGCGCGAGCTGGGAGGGGTTTGTGATGGAGCAGATCCTCGGCGCCCTTTCCAGCCGGGGCGTCGAGGCAAACCCGTACTTCTTCCGCACCAGCGATCGCCATGAGCTCGACCTGCTGCTCGAGGTCGGCGCGCAGCTTTGGGCATTTGAGGTGAAACTTACCTCATCACCCAGCCCGGCCGATGTGCGACGCCTTGAAAAGACCGCAGCCATGGTGGATGCGAACCGCGCGATACTGGTTTCCAACGTCAAGCAACCCAGTGCCGGCAAACAGGTGATTTCGTGCAACCTACCCGATCTGCTGGCTGAGATACGCCGCTGGTAACGTGCCCGTTGTCGCAGCCCTTAACCGGTTGCGTTGGTGCCCCCATGAAGGCATGATTCCGCCCCGTTGGACCTTCTAAGAGCCTCATGTTCGGTGAGTTCGACATCTTCCTGCCCGTGGTCTGGCTGCTGGCCAGCGCGGGCATCATCATGCTGATTGACCTGTTCAGCTCGCACCCCGAACAGGCCCGCATGTTCAACTTCTTCACCGCGCTCGGCGGCGTGATGCTGGCCTTCGTCAGCCTCAACCCGTACTGGGACGCCCCGGCGCAGCTCACCATGCGCGGCGCCCTGCTGATCGACCAGTTCAGCGCCTACCTGATGATCGCCATCCTGGCCGGCACGGCCATTTCCATGTTCGCCAGCATCAGCTACATCAAGCGCATCGGCGTCAACCTGGCCGATTTCCTGATCACCCTGCTGTTGGCCGCATCCGGCATGGTGCTGCTCACGGTCGCCAACGACCTGATCATGATCTTCCTCAGCATCGAGCTGCTCAGCTTCTCGGTGTATGTGCTGACCGGCATGCACGGCAAATCCAGCCGCAGCGCCGAGGGCGCCATGAAGTACTTCATCATGGGCGCCTTTGCCACCGGCATCCTGGTGCTGGGCATGGCCTGCCTCTACGGCGTCACCGGCGAGCTGCAGCTGCGCCCCATCGGCGAGAAGCTGATCGACGTGTTCCAGGCCCGCGACGGCAGCCAGTACCTGGCCACCTTCGGCATGGGCGCCATGTTGATCGCCTTTGCCTTCAAGGTCGGCGCCGTGCCCTTCCACAGCTGGGTGCCCGACGCCTACGAAGGCGCGCCCACCACGGTCACCGGTTTCATGGCCGTGACAGTCAAGGCGGCCGCGTTCGGCGCGTTGATCAGAGTCGCCGTTGTGGCCTTCCCGCTGGGTGCGGCACCCACGGGCTTCTTTGGCGATCTTGGTTTCGCGGGCTACGCGCTGTGGCTGCTGAGTGCGCTCAGCATGATCCTGGGCAACTGGTTCGCGATCGCCCAGCGCAACATCAAACGCATGCTGGCCTACTCCAGCATCGCGCACTCGGGCTACCTGCTGATGGGCCTGGCCAGCGCCGGCGGCAACAGTGAGGCCTACGCGGGCATCCTGTATTACCTGCTGGCCTACACCCTGATGACCAGCGGCGCGTTCGCCATGCTGGTGTACGCCTCCAGCGGCGGCAAGGACGTCGAAAGCCTCGACGACCTGCGCGGCCTGGCCTGGAAGAAGCCGGCCGTGGGCATCGGCATGGCAATCTTCATGTTCAGCATGGCCGGCATCCCGCTGACGGCGGGCTTCATGGGCAAGTATTTTATCTTCGCGAACACGATTGCGGCCGGCGGGCGCTACACGGTGCTGGGCATCATCGGCATCGTGATGAGCATCATCGGCGCTTACTACTACCTGCGCGTGGTGGCCTTCACCTACTTCCGCGAGCCGGATGACAAGCCGGTTGCGGGCAAGGAAGACTGGGGCCTCAAGTTCGCCCTCAGCCTGACCGTGTTCGGCACGGTGTTCCTGGGCATCTTCCCGCAGAGCTTCTACAACGCCGCTGAGCAGAGCGTGCAGGAGCTGCGCCACGAGAAGAAGCAGCTGCCCGTGGTGGAAGCGCCCAAGGCCGACGAAACCGTCGCCCAGGAATAGACCCTTACACCTTCGCTTGCCCAGAGACCACGTCCCACAGGCGTTTGCGGGCGGCTTCGTCGCGCGCCATCGGGTGCGGGTCGCGCGGCCGCAGCTGGTGGTAGAAGCGGCCGCTGATTTCGTGGTGCGCGGGATCGGCTGCCAGTTGCAGCGGCGGTTTGGCGCACTTTTCCGGCGTGCTCATCAACAGGTTGATCCAGAAGCGGATGAAGGCCGGGAAGTTGCGGAACAGGGCGGTGCCGGCCACGCCCGGGTGCACGGCGTTGACCTTGAGGGCGGCGTCGCGCGCGGCGTGCTCGAGCGAGAGCATGGTCAGCGCCAGCTTGCTCTGGCGGTAGGCCTTGGCGCCGTGGTAGGCGCGCTCGAGCTGCAGGTCGTCCCAGTGGATGTCGCCCTTGTAGTGCTGCACGGATGACAGGTTGATCACCTTGCCCGTGCCGGCTTTCAGCGCGCCGTCCAGCAGTTGCGCCAGGCGGAAGGGCGCCAGCACGTTGACGCTCCAGGTTGTCTCGAAGCCCTCGGGCGTCACGGTGCGTTTGCCAGCCCACACGCCCGCGTTGTTGACCAGCACGTCGAGCTTGCCGTGGCTGTCGAGGAAACGTGTCACGGCCGCGCGGATGGATTCCGGCGAGGCCACGTCCATGGGCAGGCTTTCGGCCTTGCCGCCGGCGCGGGTGATTTCGTCCAGCACGGGGGCAGCGGCGGCGTCGGTGCGGGCACTGACCACCACGTGGGCTCCGCGCCGCGCCAGCTCAAGGGCCAGGGCGCGGCCAATGCCCGCGGCAGCACCGGTAATGATGACAGTCTGTCCGTCCATGCCGGGATGATGCGGGAGGAGAGCCGCTACCGCAAGGCAGATCCGGCCAGCACAAGCCTGATAAAGTAGGCATCGCGCAGAGTCCTCGGAGAGCGCAGAGAAATCCGCTCTGCGCCTGCGCACTTGACGTGTCAAGAAACACTGTTACGTTTGCCTGCATGAGTTGTCTGGTGAACCAGTCCCGCTCTGCCCGCCATCGACCGTGAACCGGTTGTTGTTTCCTATTTGATCTCCCTCAAGGCTTGCTTTGGGGGCTTTTTGAGGAACAATCCCCGCCGGTGTGTTGCGGGCGCCTCGCCCGCAGTCGCGGACGGGACGTCCGCGACCATGCAGGCTGGAAGCCCGCACCACGACGGTGAAAACATGGCAAAGAACATCAAGACACGCGCGGAAGACTATTCGCAGTGGTACCTCGACGTCATCAAGGCCGCACAGCTGGCCGACTACGCGCCCGTGCGCGGCTGCATGGTGATCCGCCCCGAAGGCTTCGCGATCTGGGAGGCCATGCAGCGCGACCTCGACCGCCGCTTCAAGGAAACCGGCCACGTCAACGCCTACTTCCCCCTGCTGATCCCCTTATCCTTCATGACCAAAGAGGCCCAGCACGTCGAAGGCTTCGCCAAGGAGTGCGCCGTCGTCACCCACCACAGGCTGGAACACGGAGCCCAGGGCCTGCGCGCGGCCGGCGAACTGGAAGAGCCCTACATCATCCGGCCCACCAGCGAAACGGTGATCGGCCACATGTACGCCCAGTGGGTCCAGAGCTACCGCGACCTGCCCGTGCTGATCAACCAGTGGGCGAACGTGATGCGCTGGGAGTTGCGCACGCGGCTGTTCTTGCGCACCAGCGAGTTCCTGTGGCAGGAAGGCCACACCGCCCACGAGACCGAGCAGGAGGCACAGACCGAAACCCTGCGCATGCTGGACGTCTACGCCGAGTTCGCCGAGCAGTTCCTCGCGCTGCCCGTGGTGAAGGGCCCCAAGACCGACGCCGAGAAATTCCCCGGTGCCGTCAAGACCTACGCCATCGAAGGCCTGATGCAGGACGGCAAGGCCCTGCAGGCCGGGACGAGCCACAACCTGGGCCAGAACTTCAGCAAGGCCTTCGACATCAAGTTCCTCGGCCGTGACCAGAAGCAGCAGCACGTCTGGACCACCAGCTGGGGCGTGAGCACGCGGCTGATCGGCGCGCTGATCATGGCGCACAGTGACGACGACGGCCTGGTGCTGCCTCCCCGCGTGGCGCCCAACCTGGTGGCGATCGTGCCCATCTTCAAGAGCGACGAAGACCGCGCGAAAGTCGCCGCATTCATCGACAAGATCGTGGCGTCGCTGTGCGGCGAGGATGAGCTGGCGGCCGCGAAGTCGCGGCTTTCCAGCGGCGACATCACGCGCTACTTCTTCGACAAAGTGACGGGCCAGGGCATCCTGGTGGACTGGCGCGACAACCGCCCCGGCGACAAGCAGTTCCACTGGGAGCAGCGCGGCGTGCCCTTCCGCTTTGAGGTCGGCCCCAAGGACGTGGACGCCGGCAGCGTGGTGGTGAAGCGCCGTTTCGACCGCGCCAAGGAAGTGGTGGAGGCCAGCAAGCTGACGCCCAAACACCTGCGCACGGAGCTGGAGGACGTGCAGCGCCTGATGTTCGAGAAGGCGCTGGCCTTCCGCGACGCCAACACCCAGCGCGCGGGCAGCTACGACGAGCTGAAGAAGCAGCTCGAGAAGGGCGGCTTCGTGCGCGCGTTCTTCCAGCCTGACCGCGAGGCCGAGGCCAAGATCAAGGAAGAAACCAAGGCCACGGTGCGCTGTCTGCCCTTTGACGCGCAAGGCAAGACCGGCAAGTGCATCTACAGCGGCAAGGAAGGCGCGCCCGAAGTGCTGTTCGCCGTGGCGTATTGATTCCGAAGACGCAACAGAACAAGGCCCCGGCGGTTGCCGGGGCCTTGTTGTTGGCTATTCCTCTTCGCTGGGCGCCGGGTTCCAGTCCACGGGCGCTTCGGCGGCTGGCGGCGCCGCGGGC
>JAJVIO010000035.1 GCA_022071975.1 Planctomycetota bacterium | reverse complement strand
GCTGATGCCGCAGCATGACATTGACACCGACCAGATCATCCCGGCGCGCTACCTGACGGCGCTGGATCGCGAGGGGCTGAAAGACGGCCTGTTCGCGGGGCGGCGCGGCACGCCGGGCTGCGGGCTGGATCAGCCCCACGCGCGCGGCTCGCAAGTGCTGGTGGCTGGCCGCAACTTCGGCTGCGGTTCTTCGCGAGAGCATGCGGTTTGGGCGCTGACGGGCTGGGGCTTCCGGGCCGTGGTTGCGCCGTCCTTTGGCGACATCTTCAAGGCGAACGCCATGAAGAACGGCCTGCTTCCCGTGGAGTTGCCGGAGCCGGCGTGGCGCGGCCTGCTGGAACGCCTGAAACGAGGAGGCAACCCCGTCACCATTGATTTGCAGGCGGAGACGCTTTCGGTATCGGGCGGACCGACCTTCCGCTTCAAGCCGGATCCGTTCGCGCGGCTTTGCCTGCTGGATGGCGTGGACGAGCTGGGCTACCTGCTGGCTCACACACCGCAGATCGAAGCCTACGAAGGAGGCCGGCCATGAAAGCGAGCATCGTGCTGCTGCCGGGTGACGGCATCGGCCCCGAGGTCACACAGGCCGCGCGGGTCGTGTTAGAGGCAGTGGCGGAACGATTCGGCCACAGGCTGGAGTTCGCCGGCCACGCGATCGGCGGCGATGCGATCGACCGCCACGGCACGCCGCTGCCGCAGTCCACGCTGCAGGCCTGCCTCGAATCCGATGCGGCGCTGCTGCACTACTCGCCGCTGAGGCCTGAGCTGGCGCGCGGCGTGGACCTGCTGATTGTGCGGGAGCTGACCGGCGGCGTGTACTTCGGGGAACCTCGCGGACGCACGCCCGAGCGCGCCTTCGACACCATGCTGTACACGAGCGCCGAAGTGGCGCGCGTGGCGCGGGTCGCCTTTGAGCTCGCCCGCGGTCGCAGGCACAGGGTGACCTCGGTGGACAAGGCCAACGTGCTCGAATCGTCACGGCTGTGGCGTGAAGTGGTAACTCGCGTCGCTGCAGACTACCCGGACGTGGAACTCAATCACCTGCTGGTGGACGCCGCGGCCATGGAGCTGGTGCGCAGGCCGGCGCGCTTCGACGTGCTGCTGACCGAGAACCTGTTCGGCGACATCCTCTCCGACCAGGCCGGCGCTCTGGCCGGCAGCCTCGGCATGCTGCCCAGCGCTTCGCTGGGTGCTTCAGGCCCGGGGCTGTTCGAGCCGGTGCACGGCTCGGCTCCTGACATTGCGGGGCAGGGTGTGGCCAACCCGGTCGGCGCGATGCTCTCTGCTGCCATGCTGTGCCGCCACGGTCTGGGCCTGGAGCGCGAGGCCAATGCGATCGAGGCGGCGGTGCTCAATACGCTGGCCGAAGGCGCCCACACGGCGGACCTGCCGGGAACCGGGGTTGTCGGCACGCGCGAGATCAGCGCGCGTGTGCTTGCGCGGCTGGCGCGCTGACTTGACGTGTCAATGATAAAACGAAGCGGCCCGGGGAACGCTCCCCGGGCCGCTTGCGATTGCCGCCCTTAGCGGGCGTTGATCTTGACGCTCAGGCCGTCCACCCACTTGCGGTATTCGTCCGCGTAGTAGCAGTAGGCGCGGCTGGCCTGGCCCTTGTACTCGCCGGGGATCGCCGCGATCACGTCGAAGCTGAACTTCGCTTCCTGGCCCGGCTGCATGGTCGTGAAGTAGAAGATCACGTCACGGCCGCGGACCTCGTAGGCGTTGATGGTACCGGCCTTGACCAGCTCCTTCAGTTTCTCGTGGCGGGGCTCGAGCCCGCCCGGCAGGCCGACGATGGCCATGGCCATGTTCTGGCCTTCCAGCTTGTCGGTGTTGAGCAGGGTGACGTTGACCTCGGTGGACTCACCCTCGCTGATTTCGCTGCTGGCCAGCGTGACAGTCAGGTCCAGTTCGCACTCCGGGTCGTTCACCGGCTTGGTCGAGTAGAAGCTGACGTCGAACGAGTACGGCATCGGCGAGCCATCTTTCATGCGCAGCTCGATGCGGTGCTTGCCGGGCGACAGCGCCTCGGCGAAGTTCGGCAGCTCGATGGTGCCGGTGGTCTCCTTGGTGAAGGGCACTTTGGCCCACTCGCTGCCGTCCACGATCAGCAGCAGGGTGCCGTCGGCCTTGGGCACGGCGCGCGCGGCGTCATAGGCGACGATCGCCTTCAGCGCCAGCACCGTGGACTGGGTCGAGCCGAAACGGCCGTCCTTGCAGCGCGTGGTCAGCCACTGCATGGCCTGCTCGACGTGGCCCGCGTATTCGCGGTCGCGCAGGAAGGCCAGCGCCGCCACGGCCGTGGTCTCGATCAGCAGCGCGTCGCCGCTCGAGTTCACCACGGTGGTCTTGCTGTCAACCACGCTGCCGTCTTCCTTCAGGTGCTTGGCCACGCGGGCCAGCAGCTTGCGGGCGTCCTCGGGGCGATCGACGTTGAACAGGCTGAGAGCGACCAGGCCGTTGTAGTACGGGTCATCCCGTTCGGCCGCGTCGCGCACCAGCACGTCGATCTGCTGGTCGAGGTTGCGGTCGCCGCCCTCGGTCAGCGACCACACGATGTAGGCGTCCGCGATGTACTGCGGGCAGCCCCAGTCGTGCAGGAAGCGCGGGTTGACGTCGAAGCCGCCCTTGTCGTTCTTGCGGCTCAGCAGCCATTCCTTGGTGCGCTTCAGCATCGCTTCATCTACCGGGTAGACCTTGGCCATGTCCTGGAACTGCAACACGCCGTAGGCCGTGAGGCTCTCGTGGCCGGCGCCCTGGCCGAACCACTCGAAGCCGCCCTTGTCGCACTCGAAGCTGGTGAGGATCTTGTAGCTCTTCTCCAGCATCTCGTTGGCGCGCACCACCAGCTTGGGGTCAACGCCGGTGTGGGTGGTCATGTACTGCTGGGCCATCACAAGCGGGTAGCTCACCGAGCTACACTGCTCGAATCAGCCATAGGGCTCGGTGATCAGCCGCTCCATGGCCGCCATCAGGTTGGCCGCCGGCGTGGGGTACACCTTGGCCGAGGTGGTGATCGTGCTGCGGTGCACGTCCTCGGGGATCGTCACGGTGATCGCCTGCGGCTTGTCCATCATGCCGCCGGCCGTGAAGCTCATGGGGAAGCCGAGCGGCTTGACCGCGAACTCGCGCGTCACGCGGTCGCTGAAGGCGCCGGCCTTGCCGTCCAGCGTCAGGGTCAGCATGCCGTTGGCGCGGCCGACACGGACCGGCAGCAGCAGACGGCCGCGCGAGTCGGACTTGAGCTCCAGCTCGCCGTTGAAGTTTTCCGGCAGGGAGATGGCCTCGCCGCCGCTGGCTTCCAGCACAACCTTCATGCCGCCGCTGGTGGAGTTCACCAGGGAGACGGGCAGCATCACCACGTCGCCCGCGGTGACTTCAAGCGGCAGCTTGGGCTCGAGGTAGAAGGGCTTGCGCGAGGTGACCAGCGCGTCGGCCTGGCCGAGCGCGCCGGCGTCGTTGAAGCCGTCGGCCATCACGCGGAAGCTGGTGACCGAGTCACTGAGGAAGAAGCTGACCTTGGCCTCGCCGCGCTCGTTGGTTTTCACGCCGGCGTTCCAGTACAGCGTCTCGGTGAAATCCTTGCGGTCGCCGGCCTGACGGCCTGCGCGCAACTGGTGGGCGTACTCGCGAATTGCGACCATGGCCTGGGCCTTGCGGCGCAGGCGTTCGCCCGCGATCTTGTCGTCGGCCATCTCAGCTTCTTCCGCGTCGCGGTGGACCTTGCTGGCAGCCTTTTCCTCGGCCGGCTCCTCGGCGGGCGCCGCGTTGTTCGGCTCCGGCGGGGCTTCACCCTGGCCCTCGACGGCGCCGTCTTCGTTGACTTCATCGCGGGCGTCTTCCGGTTGCGGACCTGCGGCCGGACGCGGCCTGCCTGCGACGCCGCCGCCTCCCCAGCAACCACCGCCGCGCGGCATCGCGGGCGGGGGCGGGTTGCGGAAGGCCAGGGCGCGCTTGGCCTTGTCGCCGTGCTTGCGCATGAACTCCTCGGCGTTCAGGTAGCTGAAGCGGCGCCAGCCCTGGGTGCCGAGCAGCAGGTCGATGCCCGCCGCGGCCTTGGGGTCGGCGCTGAGGTAAACGTGTGCGTCCTCGAGGTGATCGACCTCGTTCTCGAGCAGCGCCATCACCGGCAGGCGCGGGGCCTGCTTGCGGGTCTCGATCATCTGCAGCACCGCGTCGTCGGTGACGGTCAGGCCCACGGTGGCCGCGACCGGCTCGCCCTTAGACGTGGTCGTGCGGATCGTGAGCTCCACCTTGTCGCCGGGCACCGCGTGCTCGGGGCTGGCGACGATCTCTATGTTCAGCTCGCGCTGCGGCCTGCGGAACACCAGGCGCTCGGCCAGTGGCTTGTCGTTGGCGTCAAACAGGGTGGCGCGCAGCACGCCGTCGATGTCGGTGGCCGGCGTCAGGCTGACCAGCGCGCTTTCCCCGGCCTTCAGGTCAAGTTTCTGCGCGGCCACTTCGGTCTCGCGCTGGGACAGCACCAGCTTGCAGGCGCCGCCCTTGCTGCTGGCGACGTTGAAGCCCAGCGCCTCGCCCGCGCCGTACACCGGCTGCGCGGCGCGCAGGCTGGCGCCTTCCTTCAATACTTTGGGCAGCGGCGCCGCCACGGTGATGCCCTTGGGGCTGGTGATGTGGGCGAAGTACTCGGTGTCCGCGGCGGGCGTGAACTTCAGGCTGCCGCGCCCTTCGTGCGTGGTTGCGAAGTCGGCCACGCGGTTGCCCTTGGCGTCGCGGATTTCGCCGCTGACGTCCGCCGGGTCGCCCCAGGGCGTCAGCGCCTCGAAGTACAGGCCGCACTCCAGGCCGGCGACCAGGTCGCCGCCCTCGGGGCTGAAGGCGATGGGAATCTGCTGCAGCAGGATCGGCAGGGTCTTGGATGCCGTCTCGACCACACCGCCATCTTCAATCACCAGCGAGAGCGAGCCCACGCCGGTTTCGATCTTCTCCGGCAGGTCAAACGAGACCGAGCAGTTGCCCTTGGCGTCAACCCTGGTTTCGCCGCGCCACACCTCGGCGCCGTCGATGCGCGCCACGGCCGTGACCTTGGCGCCGCTGGGCGCGCCGCCCTCGGCGCGGGTGGCGTTCAGCACGGCGCTTACGGTGTCGCCGGGGCCGTAGGCCTTACGCACGAACTCGAGCTGGCTCTTGATGCGCGGGGCGCGGTAGGCGCGGATGTCGAACTTGCGCTCGGCGGGCGCGTAGCCGCTGTTGGGGAAGGTGACCTTCACGGTGTATTCGCCGCCGGCAATGTTTTTGGGAATTTCCCAGCTTGCGCCGCCCGCGGAGTCATCGATGCGGAAGTTGGACTCCATCACCACCGAGCCGCGCGAATTGGTGACCTTGGCTTGCGCGTACTGGGCGCCTTTCAATGGCGTGTGCTTGAAGGCGTGCAGCAGCACCGAGCGCAGGTAGAGGGTTTCGCCCGGCCGGTAGATCGGCTTGTCGGTTGAGATGTGGGCGAGGTAGCGGTCGTTGCCGCCCAGGTCAGGCGTTTTGTCCTGGCCGTTAAATGGCGAAAGGCCGGCCATCACGGCCAGGGCGAACGCGCCGCCCAGCAAAGGCCCGCGCCAGCGCCGTAGATTAAAGGAAGAGCCCATAACGTTCCCCTTGAACAGAACCAGTTCGTTTTGGACGCAGGTGCGGTGGCGAGGTTCCGGAAAAGCAGAAAAGATCACGATGAACGAAAGTCGCGGCGGTCAAACGGGTTAGGTGCACAAAAACCAAAGCCCGGGATGCCAATCCCGGGCGAATCAGGGTGTTGCCGCGGATCAATCGTAACACGCCCGGGGTTCGCACCCCGGGCTTTGGTTAGCCGCGTTTCAGCACGTTTACCAGGCAGCGCAGGCTGCCGAAGAACTTGTAGCAGTCCGTGCAATTCACGCGTTTCACTTCGTAGCCGGCCTTTTCCCATACCTGCTCAGCGGCCTCGTTCAAGCGCTGGGCATGATCGATCCAGGGCATGAACACCACGCGCTTGCCGTCGCGCTGGTCCAGGATCACGTTCAGGTAGGTGATGAACATGCGGCCGTCTTTGCCCGGCGCGATGGGGATGCGCACCACGTTGTAGCCGGCCTCGCGGCATTGTTCGGCCACGGCGTCGAAGCGAGCCTGGCACTCGTCGCTGTTGTCGAGGCCGGGGGGCAGGGGAAGCTTCTCGGCCTCATCGCCCAGCAACTCGCGGGTAAGGCGCGGGTCGCCGACCAGCACGGTGCGGTTGCCCACGGCCATCATGTACATGCCCGCGTGGTGGTCCGGCGCGTTCTTCAGCAGCACGACCTTTCGCCCTGTGATTTCCCGCAGCCGCGCCAGCAGCTCCTCTTCGGACTTGACGGTGTTCTGCATGTTGCGCTTGCGCACGTTGGGCGTGACGAACGCCGTCTCCTCGTCGCACACGAAGTCGCCGCCATCAAACCACAGAGGGCTGCGCACGGCCGTGACGTGAGGCGCCAGGGCGGCCGCCAGGTCGTCGCCGATCTGCTCGTCGCCCTTGCGTTCGGGCCAGGCGTCGGCGCCCATTTCGCCCTGGGGCGACAGCACGGTGTAGGCGACCGCGCTGCCCGCCGGCCGCAGGCAGATCCAGCGGTCGCGCGACCATGAAGTGATGGGGTGGTCCACGAAGATCGGGTTGAGCGTGCAGGCGGTTTCGCCCACGCGGCTTTTCAGGTCGTCAAATGCCGCGCGGTCACGGCACACCACGTGCACCGTGACCGCTTTCGGCAACTGGGTAAGGAAATCGCGGAAGGGATTGGCGACAATCTCGGCCGAGTCGCTGGTGTACTGGATCACCAGCTCCCGGATCTCGCCGTCGCAGTCACTGAGCACCGGGCCGACCGTGGTCTCCGCGCGCGGCGTGCTCTTGAGCAGAGGCATCGCAAGCAGCGCGGCAATAAGTCCCAAGATCACCCCGAGGGGCCAGTGCAGGCGAAACGGCTTGCCGGTTGCGCTCATGGCCATTCTCCCGCCCGTTCCCCTGCGTTAGTTCGCGTTGCGGCGCACTACCTCTTCAACGGCCTTGCGCAGGCGCGCTTCCTTCACGACCTCTTCGCTCTCGTCGCCCGACATGCTGAACGAGGTGGCCTTGCTGGCGTCGATCTCGGTTTCGGTCTCGAGCGTCACGCTCTTGGATTCGCCGGCGGCCAGCGACACCGTGGTGGTCTTGGTCCAGACCACGCGGGTCATGGCCGGCATGCGGCCGCGGCTTTCCAGGTCGCGGGTGGACATCGAGACGGTGATCTTCTTCTCGACTGCTTCCTTGCCGTCGTTCTTGACCTCGACAGTCAGTACCGGCTTCTCGCCCGCGGCGTAGGACTCCTTGTCGGCCTTGAGGGTGACGACGCAGTTGTCTTCCTCAAGCTTCGGCATGGAGATGACGGCGTTGACCTTTTTCAGTGTTTCAGCCGTCTTGGCCTCTTCGCCGTCGGCGGCATCGGCGGACGTGGGGCCCAGCACGGCCAGTGAGGCGACCATGGTGAAGGCGGCGATTCCCAGCATGCTCAACAGGTTTTTCATAACAGCGCTCCTTGGTTGTTCGTGGCCCCCGCGGCCACACATGAATAGTACGCGCTGGAATTCGCCCTGGTGCTCAATCCCTGTAACCGCTTCGTAAAACGCGGGCCTCGGTACTTCGGACGCGAATCTCCAACGCCCTTGAAACGGGGCATGCCGGGGCGCGGTTTCGAAATTCTCAGATTTGCCCGCCTTAGCATTCATCACGGGCATTGGCGGCGGAGTTGATTTCCGTAGTATCCGGCCTTTGCCTCAGGACTTGCGATGACGGCCAAAATTCCGGTCAAGCTCGGCACCGTGCAGGAAACCCTGCTGGTCCCCTTGTGGGCACGGGCGCGGGAATGTGACGAGCCACGGCCGGTGCTGCATGACCCGAAGTCGCGCGAGATCCTTCACGCGCTGGATTATGACTTCTCGCCGCTGGATGCCGCCCGCGCCAGCCAGCTCGGCTGCTGCGTGCGCGGCGCGCAGGTGGACCGCTGGGTGCGCGCGTTTTTGGCCGAGCACCCGGAGGGCACGGTGATCGAGCTCGGCGTCGGCCTCAACAGCCGATTTGAGCGCGTGGACAACGGCCGTGCCCGCTGGTTCGAGCTGGATCTGCCGGATGCCATCGAGCTGCGTCGCGAGTTCTTTGAAGACACGCCGCGGCGCACCATGCTCAGCGCCTCGGCGCTGGGCGAAGACTGGATTGAGCACGTGCGCGCCCATAGCCAGGGACCATGGTTCATCGCCAGTGAGGGTGTGCTGGTGTATTTCGAGCCCGGGCAGGTGCGTGAACTGTTCGAGCGCGCCGCCGACGCGTTTCCCGCCGCGCGCCTGGCCTATGATTCCATGAGCCCGCTGGTGCTGCGCCACCAGCGCCGGCACGACGCGATGCGGCATTTCGAGGCGCAGTTCACCTGGGCGGTGGGGGACGCGCGCGAGGTGGAGGGTTGGGATCCGCGCTTTCGTATGGTGGACAGCCGCAGTTTCTACCACATGCTCTACGCCCACCCGCGCCGCCTGCCGGCCTATTACCGGTACCTGGGGCCGCTGCTCGGCGCCGTCTACCCGCCGCTAAAGCGCGCCTACCACGTCAACCTGTTGCAACTGGGTCAGTAGCCCGTGGGGCAGACAGATTGAGATGGTCCATTCTCGGTGCCCGAGTCTGGGCGCAGTATCGCCTGGTAGACCCGCAGTGCAGCCGGCGAAGCCGGCGTCTCCCTTGGTAAGCCCCCGGCGCAGCGACCCGCCCGCCAAAGCCTTGGCGACGGCGGGAGCGGAGCCGGGGGTTGGGTTGTGGCAAAGTCAGAGAGCCGCGAAGCGGCGGCTCTCATCCCAGGAAGAAGCGCTCGTCAAACTCCAGGCCGTGGTTCTTCGCCAGCTTTCGTATCTCGCCCTCGAATGAATGTTTCTGGTGATGCGCTTCCTGGCGGTCGATGTAGCCCCGCACTTCCTCGAGTTTCGATGGGCTGACGCTGAACGCGCCGTAACCGCGTTGCCAGCGGAAATCGACTTTCGGGAACAGGCTGCGAAACCAACGCGAGGAGTTCGCCTTCAGCTTGGTCAGAAACTCCGCCGTGCTAAGCGCGGCCGGCATATCCACCAGAATGTGAACGTGATCGTCCACGCCGTTAAGCGCCAGCGCGGTGGTGTTCAAGTCGTTGGCCAAGGTGCGCAGGTAGCCCAGCATGCGAGGCCGGAGCTCCACGTGCAGGAACGACCTGCGTTCCTTGGTGCTGAACACAATGTGCAGCAGCTGGCGCGTGTAGGCATGGCTCATGGCGGCATGATACCGGGCTGATAGTTGTGCGCCCTCACAAGAGCCGCCGCTGCGCGGCTCGGGAATTGGATCCGTCCGTGTCCCCAGGCTCCGCTCCCGCCGTCGCCAAGGCTTTGGCGGGCGGGTCGCTGCGCCGGGGGCTGACCGAGGGAGACGCCGGCCGCGCCGGCTGAACTGCACACCCCAGCCCTTGCGGGCTGGGCTTTGATTTGCGGACGTGACGTCCGCGCTCCGTACTACGCCCACTGCAGGACTACTCGGCCTTGCTGGACTGACAGATGCAGCCTGGCCTGGCGGCGATCCGGGTTGGATGCCAGCTCGCGGGCGATGGGCGTTACCACCAGCTCTTCGAGCGCGCGCTGGAGGGGGCGCGCGCCGTAGCGCTGGTCGAAGCCGGCCGATGCCACCAGTGCGGCCACTGCTTCATCCCAACTCAGGCTCAGCCCTGCCATGCCTTCGCGCGCGGCCAGCTCACGCAGCTCCTTCTCGGCGATCGCGCGGATGGTCTGCTCGTGCAGTGGCGCGAACGCCACCACCGCGTCCAGCCGGTTGTAGAACTCCGGCCGGAAAAAGCGCATCACTTCGGCGTCGTAGTCCGGGCCGCGCGCCTTGCCGAAGCCCAGGCCGCCTTCGCGCCCGGCCCCGAGGTTGCTGGTCATGATCAGCACGCTGGACTGGAAGCTGGTGACGCGGCCGAAGCGGTCCGTGAGCCGGCCTTCATCGAACACCGCAAGCAGCATGTCGAACACGTCCGGCGAGGCTTTCTCGATTTCATCCAGCAGCACCACGCAGAAGGGCTGGCTGCGCACGCGCTTGATGAAGTCGCTGGGGCCGCCGCTTGCGTCCGACACCAGGCGCTCGCTCGCGCCGTGGCCGGTGTACTCGCTCATATCCAGGCGCACCAGGCGCTCGTGTGTTTCGCCGTGGCCGAACAGGTAGTCGGCCATGGCGCGGGCCAGCTCGGTCTTGCCGACGCCCGTGGGGCCGCTGAACAGCAGCACGCCCAGGGGCCGGCCGGGATCGTTCAGCCCGGCCTTGAAGGTGGTGATCACACCGGCGGCCGCGCGGCAGGCGGCTTCCTGGCCGATCACCCGGGCGGACAGGGCGGCCAGCACGTCGGGCTCGGCGAGCGGCAGGTCGTCGCGCAGCAGCAGTTCGGGCAGGCCGGTTTCATCCACGAAGCGGTCGGTCACGGCCTGCTGCTCCAGCTTGCGCTGCTCGGCGCTCGCGGCCTGCTGGATCAGGCCGGAAGTGAACGCGGCCGCCTTGCCGGGGAAGGCGTCGTAGGGCCGGAAACGCCGGAACAGGCGGAACACCGTGTGCACCACGTCGTTGCCGGTCTCCACGCGCAGGTTGCGAGCACCCGCCTGCGCGATGCGGTCCAGCACGCGCAGGGCACTTGACGCGTCAAAGGGCTCCACGCGCAGCACCTGGAAGGCGTCCGCCAGGCCGGGCAGCAGGCGGCGGCAGGCGTCCAGCTCTTCGGGCGTGGCCTCGGCCACCACCTGCAGCTCGCGGTGGTTCATGTACGGAATCAGGAATGCGCCCACGCTGTCGCTGGCGTCGTGGCCGCCGAGGCGCACCAGCTCAAGCAGGTTCTCGATGCACAGCACGCCCTGGAAGCCCTGCAGCTCGGCGATCACGGCCTCCAGGCGCTCTTCCCACTGGCCCAGGTAGGGCGTGCCGGCGATCAGCCTTGAGCCGTTCGTCAGCCAGAAGCGTCGGCGCTCGACGTCGCCCTCAAGC
Source organism: Planctomycetota bacterium (assembly GCA_022071975.1). Taxonomy (GTDB): domain Bacteria; phylum Planctomycetota; class UBA8742; order UBA2392; family UBA2392; genus JACKID01. The sequence goes on along the minus strand of JAJVIO010000035.1, from coordinate 69,415 downwards.
TGGCGCTCGAGCTCGCGGGCGGCGCTGGCCAGCACCGAGGTCTTGCCCACGCCGGGCGGGCCCACCAGCAGCACGTTGGCGCGGTCGTTTTTCACCCGGCGCGAGAGCTCGTGGATTTCGCGCTCGCGCTCCCAGGCGCGACTGAACTGGCGGCGCAGGGCGCGCTCGCCCAGCGCCTCGGCCACGGTTTCCAGCGACTCGTAGCGCCGCTCGGCCCGCGTCTTGCGCTCTTCAGGCGCGGTGACCAGCACATCCGCGAGCTCGTACTCGGCCGCGTTCAGCAGCCGCGCCACCTGCGCCGGCGACTTGCCCTGCAGCGCCTCGCGCACGTAGTGGGCGGCAAGCTCGCGCAGCTTGTCGGCCTCATGGAACGAGAACCACAACTGCAACGGCGGGATCGCGCAGGCGTGCAGGCCGCCCGTCAGCTCGCTGTGCACGCAGGGCACGGTCACGCGGATCGGCTCGCTGGGGTGGCGCTGGCGGCCGACCACGTACTCGGGGCGCACGTCCACGGCCACGCGAATCAGTTTGCACTCGTCGCCGCTGGATTCCGGGAAATACCACGGCTCGTTGCGCTGCAGCCAGGTCAGGTGATGGCGCAACTGCTGCAGGCAGTCCTGGGCCGAAGTGCCGAAGGCGGCATACTCGGGCTGGTCCACGAGCGCGGCCGTGAAGTGGCCTTCGTGGTCGCGCCAGACTAATACCGGCAGGCGGGTAACGCTCATGGCTGCACCTCCGGCAGCTTGAAGCCGCCCAGCAGCCAACTCGCCAGCAGGCTCAGCGACGGACGCTCGCGGGAGACCTGGCCGGCGCGCAGGTCGAGCGTGCTGCCGTTGGTGTAGTGCTGCTGCACTACCGGACCGTGGGGCAGCGGGTCGTCGTCGGCGCCCGCTTCGCCCTTCGCCACGGCCTCGGCCCAGGCGCGGCGCTGCGCGTCAACGCCGGCCGCGACTTCGGCCGGGTCGGCGCCTTGCTGTAGCGGCAGTGCGATCACCTGCAGGGGCAGCAGGCCGCCGTCCCAGCACCACAGGTGCAGGCCGGCGAGCGCGCCGCACAGCGCATGGGCCAGGTAGCCCGAGACCACGCAGCCCGCGGCGCCCGGCTGCTTCAGCTTCAGCTCGCTGGCGCCGAGGTCGAAGCGGTGGCGCATCAGGGCGCCGAAGGTCTCCGCCAGCATCTCGGGGATGCTGGCCATGCTGCCGTCCACAGTGCGCACGATCAGCAGGGCGCGTTCGTCCTCAACGGGCGGGCGCTCGACCATCAGGTTGAGCAGGCAGGCCGACGCCAGCAGGCGGCGCAGACGGCCGTGAAGTTCGCTTTCGCCCTGCTCTTCGGCGCGCTGGGCCAGCCAGGCCGCCAGCTCGTTGGGTGTGCGCAGCTCCAGCCACGCCGTGGGCCCGACCGGCAGGGCCTCGGAAAGCTGCGAGCGGCGCGGACGCTCTTCGCTGAGCGCGCTGGCGCTGGCCTCAACGGGGGCCGGGCGCAGAGCCTCGCGCTCGCGCCAATCAAGGAAGCGCTCGACGGCGTCGTCCAGGTACTGCAGCTGCTCGCGCAGGGCGAAGTAGCGGCGCAGCTCGGGCGTGACGGCCTCGACCGGGATCGCGCCCTGCGGCTGCAGGGCGTGCAGCTGGTCTTCGGCGCGGTTCAGCACGTCGTCGATGCGAGCCACCACGGCGTCCGGGTCGTCCAGGTTGACGGTTTGCGCCGGTTGCGCGGGTTGCATCGGGATCAGCCCGACGTCGATATCGTCACCGCGCGCCATCAGGTGCACGATGGTGGGCACCTCCGGGTTCAACTCGCTGAGCCGCGCCGACAGCGGGCGCGTGAGCTGCCGCTCGATCTCGCGCTTGATGGCGCGCGCGCCCAGGGCCGGGTGGAAGCCCTTGTCCACCACGCGCTCCATGGCCAGCGCGTCCACCTGCAGCACGCAGCGCCGCCGCGCAAGCCCCTCGCGCGTGAACACCTCGCGCAGCAGCAGCTGCGCGATGCGCTCGATCTGCGGGCGCTGCAGGCGCTGGAAGGGCACGATGCGGTCGATGCGGTTGAAGAACTCCGGCCGGAAGAAGCGCCGCGCCGCCTGCACGTAGGCCTCGTCGCCGCGCTGCTCGTGGCCGCCGAGCCCGAGGCCGCCCTGGGCTTCACGCACGCCGAGGTTGCTGGTCATGATGATCACGCAGTTGGTGAAGTCGGCCGTGCGACCCAGCGCGTCGGTGAGGCGGCCTTCGCCCAGCACCTGCAGCAGCACGTCAAAGGCGGCCGGGTGGGCCTTCTCGATTTCGTCGAGCAAGATCGTGGCGAAGGGCTGGCGGCGCACGGCGCTGGTGAGCAGGCCCTCGGGCTCGCTGAGCGTGCCGACCAGGCGCGCGACCGAGGCGCCGTCCACGAACTCGTTCATGTCGAAACGCAGCAGGCGCGAGGCGTCGCCGTACAGCCAGTGGGCCAGCGCCTTGGCGGTTTCGGTTTTGCCCACGCCCGTAGGGCCGAGAAACAGCAGCGAACCCAACGGCCGCTCGGGATCGTTCAGCCGCGCCTTGGCCACGGCCACCACGTCGGCCAGGGCTTCCACAGCGGCGTCCTGGCCGATTACGCGCTCGCGCAGGCCGTAGGTGACCATGTCGCGCGACAGGCGCGAGTTGGCATCCAGGAACATCACGCGCAGGCCGCTGCGGGCTTCGAACTCACTGAGCGCCTGGAAGCGGTGGATCGCCCCGTTGCGGTGCTTGACCGCCAGCTGCTGCAGGAAGCCGGCGACCTTGCCCGGCATGGCGACCTCGCGCTGGTAGCGCTGCATCAGGTCCAGCGCCGTGGGCAGCACGTCGTGGCTGAAGCGGCACGGGTGGCGGGCCTCCAGCTCGCGCTGCACGTGCAGCAGGATGCGCAGGTTTTCTTCTTCGGCGGGCTCGTCGAGGCGCAGCACGTGGAACAGGTCGGCGAAGCCGCGATCCAGCTCGTTCAGCACGCGGAACTGGTCGGGCGTCATTTCCACCAGCAGGCGCACTTCGTGCTTTTCGATGTGCGGCTTCAGCACCTGCGCGGCGCTGACCTTGCTGCTGGCGGAAATGCCGGCCCGGAACAGGCCGATGAAATCGTCAAAATACAGCACGTGGCCGCGGCGCTTGCACTCGGCGAGAATCGCGTGCACGCGGTTCTCCCACTGGCCCACGAAGCTCATGCCCGAGATCAGCCGCTGCGGCGAAAGCAGCCACACCTGGCCGCGCGCGCCCTGGCCGTCTTCGCCCCTGGCCTCGATGCGGCGGCGCACGGCCTCATGCACCAGGGCGGTCTTGCCTGCGCCGGAACGGCCGAGCAGCAGCAGCGGGCGCTTGTCTGGGTGCTCGAGCAGGCGCAGCAGCTCGGCCACGGGCTCTTCGCGGCGCACGGCGCGCTCGAGGTCGTCGGGGTAGAGGGCGTTGAGCTGGCGGCCCACGCGCTGCAGTTCATCGGCGCCGCGCATCTGCTCGAAGCTGCCGATCTCGGCGCGGTCTTTCTTGCGCGGCGGCACGTGGGTGGCCTCGATGGCGAGATCGATGTCGAGGTGCGAGATCCAGGCCGTGCCGCGCATGGCGTCGAGGGCGGGGTCCACCTCGCCGTGCTCGCGCTCGAGCTTGCGGTAGTGGGCGGTGAGCACCTGCTCGGCGCGGGTTTCCAGGCTTTCGCCGCGGGCCAGCGTGAAGGCCAGCGCCGGCAGGCGCGGCGTGAAGGCTATGCGCTGCTCACCCTGCTGGTAAACGGCGAACAGGAAGCGCGTCTCCACGCTGCGGCGCTTGAGCTGCAGGCGCAGGCTGACGTGCTGCTCGCTGACCTCGGGGCACTGGGCGTGCCAGGCCAGCGCGTCGTGGCGCGCTTCTTCAGACAGCTTCTGCAGCAGCTTGCGCAGGGCGGTGCGCACGGAGTCGGTGGCGCGGCGCAGCTCGGGGCGCAGGGCTTCCACGTCGCAGTAGAACAGCGGGCGCACGAAGAAGACGTCGCGGCCTTCGTGGCTGAACTTCTCCTGGTAGAGCGGGATGGTCAGCTTCACAGGCCCACCTGCTTTTCCAGCTCGAGCTCGAAGCCCGCCTTGATGCAGCGCGCCAGCACGGCGTCGATGCGGCTGCCGGTCCAGGCGAGGATTTCTTCCAGGCGCTCGTCCTTGGCCTGGTGCTGCGCCATGTCGTAGCGGCGGCGTACGGGCTCGGCGCTCGCCATGCCGCGCGGCAGCGGGAACTTCGCGCGCCAGGCGGATTGCGCGTGGCAGCCGACTTCCACGTTGATCGGCTCCGATTCGCTGTCGAACCGGAAGCGGTGCGTCCCGGCCTCAAGCCGCAGCATCAGCGCGGCATCGTCGCCCCGCAGCTCCAGCACGATCGCGCCGGTCTCCTCACGAGGATTGGCAAGGAAGTTCTCGATGTCCGCGGGCGGGAACAGCAGCGGGCGCTGCTCTTCAGTGCCGTGGGCCTGCAGCGTCACCGCGTGGCGCGGAGCTTCAGACGCGCGGCCGTCAAAGTCAGCGCGCCGTTGCAGCTCGCGCTGCTCGGCTTGGCTGAACTCGCGGGTGGCCCACAGCACTTCGACCTGCATGCCGCTCGCGACCGCCCAGGCGTGGTATGCCGATGCCAGCTCGAACATCAGCTCGTTGTGGTGCGAGTAGACCCACAGGCTGGCCAGGTTCGCGCCCCCGCCGTCGAGGCGCATCAGCGCCCGCAGGGCGCTCGACCACGCGACCTTGCAGCTCTCGACTTCCGCGCGGGCGGGCTGTTCCTGCGTGCGCGCGCCGCCCAATGACGCCAGCGCCAGCCGATCCTCGGCGGCGACGGCGGCTTCCATGCACGCCTCAAAAGCGTGCAGCACCTCGCGCACCTTGGCCAGCCGCTGCTCGGTCTCGAACACCTTGGCGGGTATGGGCTGGTCCGGCTTCTTTCGGCGGCGGCGCTTCTCCATTTCGAGCGTGCGGTTGAGCCGGTAGATCTCGTTGCGCAGGCGCAGCGCGGCCGGCGAAACCAGCGCGGTTTGCAGCTTGCGGCGCAGCTGCGTGACGTCCTGGCGCAGGCCCGCCAGCCAGGCCTCCGCGAACGAGCGCGCCTGCGGGCGTGAATCCGCGCCGGTCAGCGGCGCGGTTGCCAGCTCCAGCTTCTTGTCGCCGGCCGCCACCACGGCGCTCAGCGCGTACTCGGTGGGCTGGGTGTTGAGCGCCTCCGCCAGCGGCACCAGCAGGCCGCTTTCGATCTCGCGCTTCAGCGGCCGCGCCCCCAGCGCGGGCTGATAGGCCTTGCGCGCCACCAGTTGCAGGGCGTCGTCGCCGACCTCGAGGCGCGTGCCGGTGTCGCGCAGGCCGGGGCGCTGCTTCAGCAGCTCGACTTCGCGCCGCACGATCCGCAGCACCGAGGTTTCATCCAGCGGCAGGAACGGCACGACGCGGTCGATGCGGTTCAGCAACTCCGGCCTCACGAAATCGCGCAGAGCGCGGGTGAAGTGGCCGGCGGCGTCGGCCGCGTTTTTGCCGAAGCCGATGGCGCCCTGCATGAAGCCCTCTGCGCCGAGGTTGCTGGTCATGATCACCACGGCGTTGCTGAAGTCGGCCAGGCGCCCGGCGGCGTCCGTAAGGCGCGCCTCGCCCAGCACCTGCAGCAGCAGGTCGAAGAACAGCGGGTGGGCCTTCTCGAACTCGTCGAACAGCAGCACGGCGAACGGCTGTTCGCGCACGCGCGCGGTCAGCAGGCCTTCTTCGCCGAATGCGCCGCCGATCAGCCGCTGCACGGCGGCCGGGCTGGCGTACTCGCTCATGTCGAAGCGGGTGATGCGGCGCCGGTCATTGAACAGAAACTCGGCCAGCGCCTTGCTGGTCTCGGTTTTGCCCACGCCGGTGGGGCCGACGAACAGCAGGCTGGCCAGGGGCTTGCGCGGGCGCGACAGGCCGGCCTTGACCGTGGCGAGCAGGTCGGTGACCAGCCCGATGGCGCCCGGCTGGCCGATGATGCGCTCAGTGAAGAACTGCTGCACGGGCCCCGGTTGCATGGGCAAGGCGCTGTCCAGCATCAGGCGCGGCAGGCCGGTCTCGCGCGAAAAGGCGGCGTAGACGTCGGCGTCCGTGGCGGGCTGCTCGCGGTCGGCCAGCAGGTTGCGCAGAAAACGCAACGGCCGGCCGGGGTAGGCCGAGTAGGTGGCGTAGCGGCGGTGCAGGCGGTCGATGGTCTCGAGCGTGTGCAGCTCGATCAGCTCGCGCCCCTTGGCCTGCGAGATTTCGTGCGCCACGGAAAGCAGGATGGCGGCCGCGGTGTCGGGCTCAGGCTCGGTGATTTCCAGCTTGTGGAAGACACCCAGCAGGTGGGGGTCCTGGCGTTCAATGATGGGCAGTTGCTCGGGCGTGCACTCCACCACGCACAGCAGCTCGCCGCGCGCGATGAAGGGGCGCAGGAAGCCGGCGATACCCTGCTGGATCATCACGCCCTTGCCCACTTCCATGAGCTCGACCAGGTTGCCGAGGTGCAGGATGGCGCGTGTGCGAGAAGCTTCCTTGCGCAACTTATCGCAGCGCTCCTGCCACATGCCAAAGCCCGACATGCCCGCCACCAGCCTTGAGCCGCTGGTCGCCCAGAAGGGCGTGCGCCCGAACCTGTAATGCTGGCGCATGCGCACCAGCTCATGGAACACGGCCGTCTTGCCCACACCGCTGGGGCCCACCAGCAGCACGCTCTGCGGGCCGGGCTCAGACAGCGCTTCAGCCAGGCGGCGCGCGTGTGCCTCGTACTCGTGGGCCTGTTGCAGCTTCTGCTGGGTGAGGTCCACGGCCACGTTCTCCAGCACCGAGGGCTCCTTGGGCGCGCGCGCCTCGCGCATCGCCAGGTCCTTGGGCGTGGGGATGTCGGCCGTGAATTTTGCGCTTTCGATGCTGAGCGACTGGCTGCGCTGCAGAGCCGCCAGGTTCCAGAGCGTGGCGTCGGCGCGTGTGCGGTGCAGCGCGAGCCTGAGCTCGTCGGGCACGCGGCGGTTCAGCTCGGCCTCGTCGGGCGCAATCACTTCGACCTGCAGCGCCGGGAAATACGCGGCCCAGGCCTCGCCGGGGAACTCGAAGACGGCCGCGTGGAAGCTGAGCTCAAGGGGCTCACTCCAGAGCGGCAACTCGCGCGGGGGCGGCAGGGTAACGCGGAACTCGCGGGCCACGGGCGTTGAGGGCGAGCAGCGCCGGAACAGCTCCAGCAGCGGGCTGCGCTCGGCCAGGCCGCGCGCGTTGGTCAGCACGGCGCGGCGCGCCTTGGCCGGCGTGGCCTCAAACCGCGAGATTTCGGGGTAATGCAGCGCCTCTGCGAGCACGCTGTCGTTCTCGAACGCCTGGATCAGCGTGTGAAGTTGCAGGCGGCGTTCGGTCACGGCGCGTAACGTCTCAGGGTTGCATGGGGCGCGCATCATAGTGGATGATGCGGCCATGCGCTACGAAGGCAGCATCTACCGCCCGCCCAGCGAGGCAAACAGCTACATCCTGCAGGCCACCGTCGGCTGCAGCTGGAACCATTGCACCTACTGCGACATGTACCGCGACAAGAAGTTCCGCGTGCGCGCGCAGGCCGAGACGCTGGAAGACATCGCCATGGCGGCAAGCGCATACGGCGAGCGGATCGACAAGGTGTTCGTGGCCGACGGCGACGCGCTGGTGATGACGCTGGATGAATGGGAGCCGATTTTGCGCGCCTGCCGCGAACAGTTCCCGCGCCTGCGCCGCGTCAGCGCCTATGCCACTGCCCGCAACCTGAACGAAAAGAGCGAGGCCGAGCTCAGGCAACTGCGCGAGTGGGGCCTGTCTCTTCTATATATAGGGCCCGAATCCGGTGACGACGTCACCCTCAAGCGCATCGCCAAGGGCGCGAACTTCGCCGAGCACGTAACGGCTGCGCAGAAGGCCCACGCGGCCGACATCAAGCTGTCGGCCATTTTCCTGCTGGGCGCCGGCGGTACTGAGCGCAGTGCCGAGCACACGGAGGCATCGGCCAGGCTGGCGAGCGCCATGGACCCGCGTTTTGTGTCGTGCCTGACGCTGACCGTGGTGCCCGGCACGCCGATCGCGAAGCTGGAGGAGACTGGGCGCTTCGAGCTGCCCGACATCATGGGCCTGCTGCGCGAGCTGCGCACGTTTGTGGACCTCGCCCGCCCGACAGACGCCATCTTCCGCAGCAACCACGCCAGCAACTACCTGCCGCTGGCCGGACGCCTGCCCCGCGACCGCGAACGCATCGTGCAGGTGCTGGACGCGGCCCTCAGCGGCGAAATCCCCCTGCGCCCGGAGTGGGCCCGCGGCCTGTAAATGACAACAGGCGATCCAAGGATCGCCCGTTGTCACGTCGGAGGACGGTGTCTTCAGAATCGTTTGAAACGCAGCCTGACTGAGAGCACCTCGCACGGCCGGGGAGATGAAACCACGGGTCAACACGAGTGCACACGGACAGATTCGCAGATACTCCGTGTTTACCTGTGTTCACCCGTGGTTCCTGCTGTTCGCAAGGCCGCGGTGCGAAAGGCGCTACCCATGCTGCGTGCGGTAGCGATCTAGCGGCGGCCCTTACGGCCGTGATTCTTGCCATGGCCCTTGCCGCGCTTGCCCTTGTGTTTGCCGGCCCTGCCCTGCGGCTTGCCCTTACCTGCGCGGCCTTTGCCCTTACCTGCGCGGCCCTTGTCTTTGCCGGCCTTGCCTTTGTGCTTGCCGTTGCGGGCGCGAGCTTTGCCCTTATCGGCTTTGCCCTTGTGCTTGCCCTTGCGGGCCTTCTGTTCACCGCGCTGGTCGGCCTTGCCCTTTCGTGCTTGCTTGTGGTGTTTCTTGCCGGCCTGCTTCTCGCCCTGTTTACGCTGGGGTTCGCGCTGCGGCGCCTTGGCCGAAAGGCTTGTGGCGCCCACCACCACGGCCAGCACCAGGCCCAGTATCCATGCGTATCTCATGATGTTTCCTCACTCGAATTGGAATGCCGCCCCTTCGAAACATCCAACCCCGCATGCCGGGAAAAGTTTCGGTCAGGGTTTCTTCTGTGCACGGCCGGCGGAATACGCTCGCGGGAGTTTGCATGTAGTCACAGGCTGCTAAGCTGCACCCGGAGACCCGCTTGGCCAACCACGGCAAAGAACTCGAACGCGCCCGCAGCGTGCAGGCCGCAATGCTTCCGCCCGCACCCAGCGTGCCGGGGCTGGAGATCGCCGCGAGCTACCGCGCCTGCGAGCACGTGGGCGGCGATTTCTACGATTTCGTCACCGTGGACCAGTGGCGGCTGGGCTTCGTGATGGCCGACGTTTCCGGCCACGGGACTGCGGCGGCGCTGGTGATGGCGGCCGCCAAGAAGACCCTGCAGCTGTGCGGGCGCGGCTGCCTGAGCCCGCGCGAGGCGCTGCTGGCGGCCAACGAGAGCCTGGCGCGCGAAATCCCGCGCGGCATGTTCGTCAGCGTGTTCTATGGCGTGCTGGACATCCGCGACAACGCGTTCACCTTCGCGCGCGCCGGACACAACCCGCTGCTGGTCGTGCGCGCGGGCGCGCCGAAGCCCGAGCTGCACGCCCCGGCCGGCACGGTGCTGGGCGTGATGCCCTCAACCGCGCTGGCAGAGCGGCTGGACGAGCACAACCTGACGCTGGGCAGCGGCGACGTGGTGGTGATTTACACCGACGGACTGACCGAGGCCGAGAACCCGCGCCGCGAGATGTGGACCAACGCCCGCATGCACGAGGCGCTGGCGGGCCTGCAGGACACCGCCGCCGACGCGGTGCTGCAGCGGCTGCTGACCAGCGTGGACGCGTTCCGCGAGGGCGCCGCCCAGAACGACGACGAGGCGCTGGTGGTGTTTCGCCCGGTTGCGTTTGAGGGCGAGCGCGCGCCGCTGCAGTCGGCGCACGGCGCGCCGGAAACCAACCTGCCCGCACACGCCACCAGCCTGGTCGGGCGTGAGCAGGAAGTCTCTGAGTTGCTGGAGCTGCTGACCGATGCCGACACCGGGGTGGTGACGGTGACCGGCATGGCCGGCATCGGCAAGACGCGCGTGGCGTTGGGCGCCGCCAGCCTGGCCCTGGGCGCCTACCCGGCCGGCGCCTGGCTGGCGGACCTGGGCGAAGTGGAAGACGCCGAGGGCGTCTGCAAGCAGGTGGGCGCCGCGTTGGGCGTTGACCTGTCAAGTGCCGACGGCGCTGAGCGCGTGGGGCTGGCGCTGCAGGGCCGCACCCGCACGCGCGGCGGGCGCCTGCTGCTGATCCTGGACAACGCCGACCAGTGCCGGCTGGCCGTGAACGAGCTGGTCGCGCAGTGGCGCGCGCTGGCGCCGGGGGTGGTGGTGCTGGCCACCAGCCGCGGGGCGCTGGGGCTGCCCGGCGAGCGGGCCGTCGCCCTGCGACCCTTGCGTGTGCCCGTGCGCAAAAAGACCGCGCGCATCGAGCCGGTGGACGAGCCCACCCTGCGCGCCCTGGCCAAGATGCCCAGCGTAGAGCTGTTCGTGGCGCGCGCCCGCGAGCGCGACCCGCGTTTTGAACTCACGAAGGAAAACGCCGACGCCGTCGGCCAGCTGTGCGTGCGGCTGGACGGGATTCCGCTCGCGATCGAGCTGGCGGCCGCGCGCGCCAAGGTGCTCTCGCCCCAGAAGATGGTCGAGCGCCTGAACCAGCGCTTCGCCCTGCTGCGCGACCAGCGCGGCACCAACGCCCGCCAGTCCACCCTGCGCGGCGCCCTGGAATGGAGCTGGGAACTGCTGGATGAGCCCGAGCGCGAAACCCTCGCGCAGCTGGCAGTGTGCCGGGGCGGGTTTTTCCTCGAGCTGGCCGAGCAGGTGGTGGACCTGGCAGCGTTGCCCGACGCGCCGATGGTGATGGACGTGGTGGAAAGCCTGCACGACAAGAGCCTGCTGGACAGCACCGAGCTGGCCCGCCTGGGCGGCGAGCGGCGCTTCAACATGTTCGAGTCCGTGCGCGCCTTCGCCCTTGAGCAACTGCACGAGCGGGGGCGCGCGGAAGCAACTGAGGCGCGCTGGCGCAAGGCGCTGACCGACTACGCCCGCGACTGGCACAAGCGAACCGGCACCGACGAGTCCCGTCTGCGCCTGCAGCTCGAGCTGGAAGCCCTGGCCGAAATCGCCCGCGGCCGCGACGAGCACGCCTGCCACGCGGCGCTGATCGCCGGGCCGATGCTGCAGCGCATGGGCTCGCCCAAGGCCGCGCGCGAGCTGTTGAAGAACGCCGCCGACCACTGCCCCGAAGGTGAGCTCAAGCAGCGCCTGCACATCGCCCACGCCATGGCGCTGGTGCACACGGACCCCGCGGGCGCGGAGAGGATCCTCGCCAATGTGCCGAAGGAGTCATCGCTGTACATCGAGGCGATCCTCGCGCTGGGGCAGACCTACCAGAACCGCGGCAACGGCAAAGTGAGGAAAGAGCTGCTGCTCGAGCTGCAGAAACGCGGCGACCTGGCGCCCCTGCAGCGCGGGCGCATCTGCGCGGGCCTGGGCAACGCCTCGCTGATGACCGGCGACATGAACCGCGGCCTCGAGTACTACCTGGAAGCCCTGCGGGTGGCGGAAGACCTGGGCGACCCGGTGCTCGCCGGGCAGGTCACCGGCAACATCGGCGTGGTCTACAACATGAAGGGCGAGCCCGAGACCGCGCTGGGCTACTTCAACCGCGCGCTTGAGCTGATGCAGGCCCAGGAGCACCAGCTTGCCGAAGCCTACTGGCTGGTGAACATCGGCGGCATCCATGAGCTGCGCGGCGAATACGACGAGGCCGAGCGCAAGCTGACCCGCGCGCTGAACATCGGGCGCGAGAACGGCCTGCGCGAGGTGACGGCCGGCGCGCTCGGCGCGCTGGCCGAAGTGGCCGGCAAACGCAAGGATTTCGAGAAGGCGCAGGAACTGGCGCAGCAGGCGCTGGAGATCGACGCCGAGACCGGCAACCTGCGCGGGCAGGCGACGCACTTGACGCAGCTGATGCTGGTCAAGCGCGAGATGGGACAGCAGCAGGAATTCGAGGAAGGCCTGAAAAAGGTGATCGCACTGGCCGAGCAGGTGGGGGATCGCTACATGGTGGCCGAGCGCTCCGGCGACCTGGGCGCGGCCCAGGCCGAGCGCGCGATCAGGAGCGGCGACAGCGGGCTGATGCATGAGGCGGTCACGCGCCTGCGAGGCGCGATCGAGGTACTGGACCAGATGGGCGCCGGCCGCGCGCGAGGCGCTCGCCTGGCCATGGCGGAATGTCTCGCCGCGTTGGGTGAACGCAGCGAAGCGCGCGAGGTGCTGGACCGCCTGGCGGCATCAAAGCCCGAAGAAGACGTTGAAGACCGCGCGCTGCTGGATCGCATGCACGCCCTGCGCGACCGGCTGGCTGCGGATGACTGAACCTGATCAGCTTCCGTTGGGTGATGTCGTCGAAGCCAGGGGCGCCTCTTCGGTGTGTTCGGGCGTTTCCCTGCCCTCTGAACTCTGGTCTCTGACCTCTGATTGCCACGGCCAGCGGAAGGCCTCCACCGGGTCGTAACCTGACGTGCCCCAGGGGTTGCAGCGCAGCACGCGCCAGGTGGCCATCACGCTGCCCTTCAGCACGCCTTTCTGGCGGATCGCCGTGAAGGCGTATTCGCTGCAGGTGGGGTAGTGGCGGCAGGCCGGCGGCAGCAACGGGCTGATTGCCCGCTTGTAGAACCAGATCGGCGCCAGCAGCGGCAGCTTGCGCGCCTCCCAGGCTCGCTGCAGCGGTGATCTTGACTCGTCAAGCTTGAAGTCCATCACAGCCACTCGGCCGCCTGGGCCGCGAAATAGGTCAGGATCATGTCCGCGCCCGCGCGTGCGATGCCGGTCAGGCTCTCCAGCACCACCGCTCGCTCGTTCAGCCAGCCGCTCTGCGCCGCGGCCTTGATCATCAGGTATTCGCCGCTGACCTGGTAGGCCGCGATCGGCAGGGGGCTGAAATCGCGCAGGGCTGCGATCACATCCAGATACGGCCCGGCCGGCTTCACCATCAGCATGTCCGCGCCTTCGTCTTCATCCAGCGCGGCCTCGCGCAGGGCCTCGCGGGCGTTGGCCGGGTCCATCTGGTAGGTTTTCTTGTCGCCGGCCTTGGGCGCGGAATCCAGCGCGCCGCGGAACGGCCCGTAGTAGGCGCTGGCATACTTGGCCGTGTAGGCAAGGATCGCGACGTCGCTGAAACCCTCGGCATCAAGCGCCGCGCGGATGGCTCCCACGCGGCCGTCCATCATGTCGGAAGGCGCCACGATGTCGGCGCCGGCGCGGGCCTGGCAGAGGGCCTGTTTGCACAGCACGTCGACGGTTTCGTCGTTGACGATCACGCCACCGCGCACGATGCCGTCGTGGCCGTCGCTGTTGTAGGGGTCGAGGGCCACGTCGGTGATCACGGCCACGCCGGGCACGCTTTCCTTGATGGCGCGGATGGCGCGGGGAATCAGGCCCTTGTCGTTCCAGCTTTCGTCGCCGCTGGGGTTTTTCTTCGTTTCGGGCACCTTGGGGAACAGCACCACGGCGTTGATGCCCAGCTTGTGGGCGCGCTCGACCTCGCGCACCAGGCCGTCGAGCCCCCAGCGCGTCTGGCCGGGCAGCGATTCCAGCGGGGTGTCGCCCTTGTCCTCATGCAGGAACAGCGGGTAGATCAGCTGCTGGGGCGAAAGGCGCGTTTCGCGCACCAGGCCGCGGATCGCCTCACTGCGGCGGTTGCGGCGCGGCCGGATGGGAAGGTCGAGGTCACTCATGGAGCACAGGTTATAGGTTTCAGGTTGTAGGTTGTAGGGGTCATACGGCCTGCCGCCTGCCGACTGGCGCCTGTATGCTGCCTCCATGCGGCTGATTGCACTCATCCTTGCGCTTCTTTTGGCCCCGCTTGCGGCCGCGCATCCTTTGGATGACAACGCGCAGCTGGCCAGCGAGGTAGTGATCGTTTCCGACCAGCGTCTGGAGTACGTGCTGGATTTTCGCTACGTCAGCGTGCTGGCCAGCTACACCGAGATCAGCGGCGGCATCACCGGCCAGGGGCTCGACAACAACGGCGACGGCATGGTCACCAGCGCCGAGTTGAAACAGCGCTATAACCTGTTGATTGACCGGCTGATCTTTGCCGTCACCTTCAAGGTGGATGGGCAGGACGTCAGCTTTGAGCCCGACTTTCAACGTTTCCTGTTCGCTGACCTGGATAAGCCCGACGCGCCGTTAGATTTAGCCAACGGCGTGGCCATCGACACCGTGCGCATTCACTATCGATTTGTGTTCTGGTGGGAACCCAAACAACCGTTGGCGCCGGGGCCGCATCGCCTGGAGTACATCTTCAGCGGCCAGCAGAGCGTAGTGCACACGCCGGAGCAGCAGATGATCGCCTTCGACACCCGCGAACAGCCGCGCCGGCGCTTGACGGAAGTCAGCTACCACCAGGACGGCCTGCCCTTCCCCAAACTGAGTTTCGAGTGGAACGTAAACCCGCCCAGACCGGAGCCCCAGCCCGCCAGCACGCCGCCCAAAGTCGCGCCGGCACCCGGTTACGTTCCGCTTGATGAAGGCAACACGCCCGAAGGCATTGCTGAGCTGCCTGCATGGCTGACCTTCACGGCCGGGTTGTGCATGCTGCTGTTCGGGATCGGCAGCGCGGCAAGGCGCGCGTTTTTGCCCGGCAAGGACGGCCGCCGGATGCTGGGTACGCTGCTGGTGGCCGTAGCCGGCGCGGCCATCATGCTTGGCGCGCTGGTGCGGGTGGGCGTGATCACACTGTTCTAGACCATGCAAATGGGACCCTTGCGGGTCCCATTTGCATGGTCGGGGCGACTGGATTTGAACCAGCGGCTTCCACGTCCCAAACGTGGCGCTCTACCAGGCTGAGCTACGCCCCGACGTCTTTCCTGACACTGGCCCGCGTAATGTACCCGTCATTTCCGCCTCTGCCAATGATGTGACGTTGTTGAAGGCTTCTCGGCCGGATACAATCAGGGGCGAGGCCGAATCGGAGCTGAGGGTGTTTGCATGTCCCGCCTGGTGTCATCCGTCCTGAAACGCGAGCAGATCGTTGAGCGCCTGACAGCGCATCCGTTGTCGCTGTCGCTGGGCGCCGTGATCGTGTTCGCGCAGGTCATGGTGATGGTGGGGGAGATTTCGGGCGTCCCGTTCGGTAGCTGGCTGGCCTTGAACCTGCATGATTTCCAGGTTGGCGGGCTGCTGTTTCCGCTGACGCACTATGCGCCGATTGCCGGCAACCTGACCACCGGTGCTGGCTTCCAGGGCCTGGATTTCCTGGCCAGCCTGACGCTGTTCTTTGTGTGCGCGCTCAGTTTGATGACCTGCGGCCCCGTGGTGGAAGGCCATTACGGCACGCGCCGCACATTCCTCGCGTTTGCGCTCTGCACGCTGGGGCACGGCGCCGTGGCGTCCGCGCTGCCCGGCAAGTTCGCCTTCAGCACCCTGGCTTTCGCGACCTTCTTGATCGTGACCTCGCTGCTGGTGCAGCTCGAGCGTCGGGAGTCCCGCGTGGAAGCCGAGAACGACCTGCGCATGCTGTTGCTGATGGCCTCGGTCGTGCTGGCGGCGATGACGGCCGGTTTCCTGCCGCATGCGTCCTACGATGGCCTGCTGGCGGCGGTGGGGGTGGGCCCGGTGTTCGCGGTGGTGGGCTTCGTCGTGAACTGGAAGCTGCAGATGCGCGAAGTGCGCCTGAAGGGCGAGGGCAAGGTCGGCAACCTGTACTTTGTAGAAGAGATCGACCTGCTGACGCGCGAAGAAATCGAGGCGCGCATGGACCGGCTGCTGGACAAGATCGGCGCCCAGGGCCTGAACGCGCTGGACCCCGAAGAACATCGCTTCCTGCGCAGCGCCAGCCAGCGCCTCAAGGCCAGCGAATCGGAAGAAGCCAACATCCAGTGACATCGCATTCCGCCACCGCCAAGGCATCGGCGGCTATCAAACACGGCCTCCCGCAGGAGGCCGTGTTTGATGGTGGTCAGGGCCGGACTTGAACCTCAAACGCACTGCGTTTGAAAGCGAAGCAGCTCGGCCCATAGGCCGAGCGTAAGCGTAGCGGCCGGTTGCCGCAGGCAACCGATCGGTTCAAGGGGTGCGTCAATGGGGACGGTGTTCCGCCACCGCCAAGGCATCGGCGGTTATCAAACACGGCCTCCCGCAGGAGGCCGTGTTTGATGGTGGTCAGGGCCGGACTTGAACCGGCGACCCGCGCATTTTCAATGCGCTGCTCTACCAACTGAGCTACCTGACCCTTCGACTCGCTACGCTCGCTCAGGGCAGGCCCTTCAAGAGCGGAAGTCGTAAAGCGGGGCGCGAGCGTACCAACGCACCTATGCCCGTCAAGCACAGGAACGCCCGCTGGTTGCAGCACCCACAGGGACTGTAACCCGCCCACCTGTTTGTTAAACACGGACCCAAGGAGCCGAGCCATGAAATTCAACGACATCGTCATCACGCACGCCAAGCGCACGCCGATCGGAAAATTCGCCGGCGGCCTGGCATCTTTGGGCGCCGTGGATATGGGCGTCCACGCCGTGCAGGCCGTGCTGACCGAATCCGACATCGATCCCAAGCTGATCGACGAAGTCTACATGGGCCACGCGCGCCAGGCCGGCTGCGGCCCCAACCCCGCGCGCCAGGTGACGATCCGCGCCGGCATACCCGAGACCGCGGTCGCGACCACGGTGAACCAGGCCTGCGCCAGCGGCATCAAGGCCATCGTGCTGGGCGCCCAGCAGATCCAGCTTGGCGTCGCGCAGGTCGTGGTCGCCGGCGGCATGGAGAGTATGTCCAACGTGCCGCACATGCTGGCCGGCATGCGCGACGGCTATCGCCTCGGCCACGGCGAGGTGATCGACCTGATGTACCGCGACGGCTTCCACTGCCCGCTCGCCGACCAGCTCATGGGCCGCACGGCCGAAACCCTGCGCGAGCAATACAGCATCCCTCGCGAAGAGCAGGATGAGTTCGCGGCCGCCAGCCACAACAAGGCGGAAGCGGCCATCAAGGCCGGCGCCTTCAAGGCCGAGATCAGCCCCATCGTGATCAAGGGCAAGAAGGGCGACACGCTGATTGAAGCTGATGAGCCCGTGCGCGAGGGCGCCACGGCCGCCAGCATGGCCAAGCTGAAGCCGGTGTTCATGGATGGCGGCACGGTGCATCCGGGCAACGCCAGCGGCATCACGGACGGCGCCAGCGCGGTGCTGTTAATGAGCGGCACGAAGGCCAAAGAGTTGGGCTTGCCCGTGCTCGCGCACCTGGAGGGTTTCGCCTTCGCCGGCGTGGACCCGAAGGTGATGGGGATCGGCCCGGTGCCGGCCACGCGCAAGCTGAATGAGGCGCTGGGGCTGAAGATCGAGGATTACGACCTGGTGGAGCTGAACGAGGCCTTCGCCGCCCAGGTGCTGGCCTGTGACCGCGAGCTGAAGATCCCGCGCGAGCGCCTGAACGTGAACGGCGGCGCGATCGCGCTGGGCCACCCGATCGGCAACACCGGCGCAAGAATCGTAACCACCCTCGCCTACGCCCTGAAACACCGCAACGCCAAGCGCGGCCTGGCAACCCTGTGCGTAAGCGGAGGCCTCGGCGTGGCTCTGAGCATCACCCGCGAGTAGCACGGCCTTCAAGGCCGTGAGTCGTGCCATGTGCTTCCAGCACATGGCCGGACACGCGCAGGATGCGCGTGGAACGACACACGCGCTGGAAGCGCGTGCCACGTTGCCCTTTATCCGGTGCATGTATGGCAGGTCGACTTTTCCGCGGAGCCGGGCGTCAATGCTGATTAGCTCAGGTGCTGACCGTCTGCTTGGTTCACGGGCTGCGACGCATTGAGCCTGCGTCCCAGTTCTTCCAGCAGATCCGCGGAATCTTTCTCGGCGCCAGTATCCCGCAGGGCTTGGGCGGCCTGGCGCACCCTGGCTGCAGCCGGAGCGCTTTCCGCCGCCAGCCGGATCAAACCCAGCTGGCCGTCCGCGATGCGCGCAAGGCGGGGGTTGCCCAGCGCGGCAAATGTCTCGCCGGCCTTCTGCATCAACGCGGCCGCGTGGTTCGGGTCGCCGGCTTGCTCGTGGGCCAGGGCCAGGTTGAAGGTGGCGATCGCGCAGGAGTGCGGGTTGTTGAGTTCCGTGTGCATGGCGATTGCGCGGGAGAAGGCCTCCATCGCCTTGTCCAGTTGACCGACATCCCGCAGCAGGTTCGCCAGGTTCGACAAGGATACGGCTTCCGAGCGCCGGTCGCCAATCGCGCGCGCGATGCTGATTGACTCGCGCAGGTGGTTCTCGGCCTCAGTCCGGTGTCCGAGCTGCTTCTTGATGTTCGCCAGGTTGGAAAGTGTCAAGGAAAGTTCACGCGCCATGTTCCGTTGCCTGAAGACCGCCAGCGCCGCCTCGCACAGGGGGAGGGCTTCCGACGGAGACCCGAAGTCCTGGTGGATCGACGCCAGACCCACCAGGACACCAGCCTCGTCAACCGCCTCACCGCGCGCACGCGCAAGTTTGAGCGCCTCGGTGGCAGCGGCTTCCGCTTCAGCGGCCCGAGAGGTCTGACGGAACAGCGATGCCAGGCCGTTCAGTGCGGCCATCACCTCCCGTGCCTGTTTCGCGGCGCGAGCCGCAGCCAAGCCGCGCTGGAAGAGCTGCTCGGCGATTGAAACTTCGCCGATCGCCAGGCGACACCACGCGAGTTGCAGCAGGGCCTTCGAGCTGAGGAACTGCACCTCCGGCGACCGCGCAATGGCGGTACCGTCTTCGGCGTAACGGGTGGCCCGGTTCCAGTCGCCCAGGAAACCCGCCGCATCCGAGGCGAGCAGCAGAGCAGTGCAGCGAATCGCCGGCTCGCCGTGACCCTGGGCAACATCGAGCGCGTAGGCTTCCGCTTGCGCGAGCCGATGTTCCTTCAGGCACTGGCGCGCAGCTCGGCCAGCGTAGAACATCCTGCGCTCTGCCAATGCTGTCAGGCCGTTCTGTTCCGCCACGCGGCAGTGAAGGAGCAGTTCTTCGGCCCAGTGATCAATGGGCTGTGTTTCGTCGGCCACAATGGCGGACAAATCGGGAGGGCTGCTCAACTCCTGCTCGATGATTTCGACCACCGTTGCGTGCAACCGGGCACGCAGGCTTGGCGGCTGCAGCTCATAGGCAGCCTCACGCAACAGAGCGTGGCGGAACAGGTAGGCTTCCTCGGCGTGCATAGGAGCATGTTATTGACCGCACGCGTTCGGCGCATCATGCGCGGGCAAGGGGCACAGCCTCCCGAGATGTAGCGCGGACGGACGCAGCGCGGGTGGCCTCTGGCCTCCGGCCTCTGACCTCTCTCTAATGCTTGCATGGCTGTGCGACTTTCTCGTGGACCGGGGCGTTTCTGCGTTCTGTTGCAGGCTGCGGCGTGGCTGGATCCGGCCTTGGTGGCGCCGGAGCTTTCGCGTGCTTTGAAACTGCCGCGCTCCGACACCGTGCGCGCCTGCCGCCTGCAGCGCGGTATCCTGTTTGAAGGGGCCGAGCAAACCGCTGCCGAGGCGGCCGTGAAGGTGCTGGGCGACTTCGGTGTGGAAGCGCTGTGCGTGCCCGACGCCGAGCTGCCGCTGCTGCCCAAGGCCGTGCAGGTTTCGCTGTCGCAGGTCACGCCCGAGGGCTTTGCGACGCCGTCGATTGCCGGCGCGGGGCTGCCGAAACTCTGGAAGTGGGACGACCTGGCCATGCTGGCCGGCGGCATCCTGATGGACCCGGCCGTGCAGACCGCCGGGCTGATTGACAAGATCGAAGAGGCCGGCTTCAGCGACGCCACGGACCGCCAAAGCATGGCGGCCCGGCAGCTTGAGAAAGCGCGCAGCCGCGTGTTCCCGCTGGCCAACGAAATCGCGCGCGGCGGCCAGGCGGTGGGGGAAGCGCTTGAGGCCGCCCTGGCCGGAAAGTCACCCGGCGTGCAGACGGAGGTGGAAGGCTTCGGCAAGGTCGGCACGGTGCTTGACCTGGTGTTTACGCGGCCGTTTGAGCGCCTGCGCATCACGGGCAACTCACGCATCACGGGGCTGGAGCATTCGGCCAGCCGCGCGCGCAACCTGCACCTGGCGGTAAAAGAGATCGCGGCCTGCGCGGGCGCTGCCACGCAGCCGGGCGCCACGCTGGCGCTGGCTGATGGTGCGGATTCGGGCGATTACCTGTTTGAAGACCTGGCGCAGTTTGATTCCTACTGCCGCTGGGTGTATTTCTGGCGGCTGAAGCGCCGGGCCGGCGGGTCGGAGGCTGAGCGCAAGGAATCGGCAAACGGACTGGGCAGCTGAGCGTTACATTGCCTGCGAGGAATGGATGAGAGAAACCGTTTTGAGGCGGCAGGCGGCAGGCGGCAGGCGGCAGAAGTGGGCCGCACTGTTGGTCGTCGCCTTCATGCTGCTGGGCGCTTGCGCCAGCATTGAGGAGCCCGCCGACGACATGGTGCCGCCCGCGGCGAACCGCCAGGCCGAGTTGACGCGCTTTTACGACCGCATGGGTGCAGAAAACGAGTCGATCGGCGTCGCCGCCGCCGAGAAAGCGGCCGCCGGCGACGAACGCGACCACCGCTTCATGGCCAGCCTGTGGGGCACGCGCACCAAGTCTGCGGTCGGCGCGCGACGCTATGGTGCCGCGCTGTCGAAGGCCGGCCTGCACCAGGAAGCCTTCAACTGGTTTGAACGCGCTTTCATGCACGTGGATTCGACCGACGAGCTGGCGCCCTGGCTGCGCTACGAGATGGCGCTTGAGTACCACCAGCTCGGGCGCAACGAGGACTGCGTCAACCTGCTCGCCAACCGCATGGGCACACAGCCCCTGCCCCGCGAGCTGCAAGCCAAGTACGACGCGCTGATCGAAAAAGCCTCCCGCGGGTGATTTTGGATTTTCGATTCTGGGTTGCCGATGCAGGCTGGGGCTGTGCAATCCAGAATCCAAAGTCCGAAATCACTCTATGCGCCACTACATGGATGAAACCCTGCTGATGCTGGCCGAGACGCTGGCGGCCGTGGCATTGCAGGAAGACCTGGGCCCCGGCGACCTGACCGGCGGCACGCTGCTTGACCCCGAACGCGAAGGCATCGCCGACCTCAAGATCAAGCAGGACGGCGTGATTTCCGGCCTGCAATGGCTCGAGGTCGTGTTCCACAGGCTGGACCCGGAGGCGAAAGTCGAGTTCCAGGCCGTGGACGGCGACCGGCTGCGCGCCGGCACGGTTGCGGCCAGCGTGAGCTCAAGGCTGCCGCAACTGGTGGCCGGCGAACGCACGGCCCTGAACCTGATCCAGCGCTTGAGCGGCATTGCCACGCTGACCGGGCGCTTTATGGACGCCATCGAGGGCACGCGCTGCATGGTGTTCGACACCCGCAAGACTACGCCCGGCTTGCGCGCCTTCGAAAAGTACGCCGTGCGCTGCGGCGGCGGCGCCAACCACCGCATGGGCCTCTACGACGAGATGATGATCAAGGAGAATCACCTGTACCTCAGTGGTCTCAAGCTCCCCGAGGCGATCGCCATGCTGCGCGAAGCCAACCCCGGCAGGCGCCTGACCGCAGAGGCCGAGAACCTGTCCGAGGCGAAAGCCGCCATTGATGCCGGGGCCGACATCGTTCTGCTGGATGACTTTTCGCTCGATGACATCCGGGCGGCCGTGACATACCGGGGCAGCAGCGACGCGGATGTAAAGAAAACGCAGCTTGAGGTGTCGGGCGGCGTGACACTGGCCACGGTTCGAGATTACGCGCAGACGGGCGTGGAGCGCATCAGTGTGGGTGCGCTGACCCACTCCGCACCGGCTCTGGACGTGTCTTTGAAGGTGCGTCGCTGAGATTCAGCCTCGGCGCCTAGCATGACATCTTGTTAGCTGAAATGTAAGATAATCGCACAGTATGTGCGAATCTACTTTCTTACACGATAAAAATCTTATCAAAACGAGCGATCCTGTTTGCCACTAGCATTACGTGTGGTATTGTTCTGCTGTACCGAGCGGCAGGAATGATAGCAGCTCGGGGTGGCCCCCCTCCCCGAGTTTCAGCGAGTGCCTCATTCCAGTTGTCGGGACCGAGGTTGGACAAAAGCACACTGTATGTGAGCGACCAGTGTGTTCCGTCTGCCCCGGCCACCGGCAGCTGGAATGGGGCACCCGCCATTTGCAGCGGCCTGACACGGTTGACCGCGACGGCGGCCGGGGTTAAGTTTGTAAATCTTATTGCCTTCAAATGTTAGCGGTACGTGTGTCGGGGGAAACCATGCACAAGGACAAGCTGGCGTTGTTGCTGCTGCTGAGCGTCTTCGCCCTGCTGGGCGCGGACTGCCAGGCTCCGTGGGATGAGGATGACGACGAAGAGCGTCCGCTTCCGACCCGGGCATTGGCTTCTTCACCACTGCTGCGCGCCTACTACGACACGCGCACCTTTCCTGAAGAGATGCGCGAGCTGAAGATCCCTGAGGGTGATGATTTCGACGATGATCACCTTACCGTCCAATTCGACATGGGCGGCAGCGCGACCGTTGAAGAAGTTCGTACGCACCTGTACCTGATGCCGCCCAAGGGCAAAGAGTTCGACGAGGTGGAGCTGCTGTGCCGCTGCGTCGCGCCCAACGGCACCGCCTCGAGTTGGAAGCCGCTGGACATCCAGCAGAGCTCGGTGTGGGACCCGCAGGTTGAAGTGACCTTCCTCTTCGAGTTTGACGGCCTGAGCAGCGACGGCACCTGGCGCATCCAGCTGAAGGATTACCTGGAAGACGACGACGGGCGCTGCCTGTTCCGCAACGCCAGCCTGCACATCAACCGTGGTGAACAGGCCGGCCTGGGCGGCACACCGAACGAAACGCAGAGCCTCGACGCCGCCAGCGGCAACTACAGCATCATCCCGGAAGCCCAGGGTGTCAGGCAGCCGCTGGATATCGGCTGGTTCGGCACCGGCCGTATGCTGGCCAACCAGTTCACGTTCACGGGCGCCTCGTTCTTTGTGCGCAGCTTCACGCTGACACTTTCGGTGTACGTGCGCTCGGGAACGGAGTTTGACACCCGCACGAACTGGGTGCTGGTGTCGCCCACCGGCAACTGGATCGCGCTGGGCTTCCCGGACACGCCGACGGATGAGATCACCATCAACGACGAGCTGGCGCTGAAAACCTTCACGTTCTCCGTGGGCAGCACTCCGGCGGGCCCGCTGATGAACCTGAACGGCGAGCCGTCGGCCGGTACCTGGACGCTGTACCTGGTGGACACGCTGAAGGACAACAACACCTCGGAGCTGACCACGGACCAGGCGGACTCGACAGGCGGCGTGATCGTGCCTGGCGGCGCGAACCTGACGCTGCGCCTGGACGGCGTGTCGTAGTTGGAATCAAGTCACAGAACCGGCCCGCTTCGGCGGGCCGGTTTTCTTTTGGGGAGGAAAACTGAGAAACGTTCTCATTTACTGTTGCAAATGCGAATGAGTCGCAGTAAGAGATGGGCCCCTTGAAAGGAGACCATCGTGAGACTGCTGATTCCGCTGCTGTTCCTCTGCTTTGCCGCTTCCGTGCAAGCCCAGGCCGACCTCGCACTCAACCAGGAGCCCGAGACCGACGAAACGCCCATCGAAAAGTGGGACGACGGCCAACTCGGTGAGTTCGACACGCCCCTTGGAGAGTTCCACATCGGCGGCTATGCGACTTTCATGCACAAGACGCTCGACCGCTACAACGGCGGGCAGAGCGTGAACTTCTTCGACGCCATCCGCATCGTGCCCCAGTTCGAATGGCAGATCATGGACTGGCTCGGCTTCGGCATGGAAGTCGAGTTTGAAGGCGGCGGCGCAGACGCCGGGTTCCTGACCGAGAACGAGATACTGATCGAGTACGCCGAAGTCCGCATCACCCCACTCGACGAACTCAACTTCAAGACCGGCATCCTGCTGATTGCCTTCGGACGCTACAACGTCGAGCACGACGACATCAACTGGGACCTGGCCGACCGCCCCTACGCCGCTCGTCGCGTGGTGCCCAGCGCTTTCGACCAGCCCGGCGTAGGCGTCTACGGCAGTTTCAACCAGCTGCCCTTCGTCAGCTTCAGCTACGACATCAGCATTACCCAGGGCTTCGACGACCAGTTCAGCAACAACGGCGGCAGCCGCGACGCGCGCCAGAGCTTCCGTGAAGACAACAACGGCAACAAGGCGATCTGGGCCAGGCTCGGCATT
The DNA here is from genome assembly GCA_022071975.1 of Planctomycetota bacterium. GTDB lineage: Bacteria > Planctomycetota > UBA8742 > UBA2392 > UBA2392 > JACKID01. Next base: position 45,316 of record JAJVIO010000035.1, on the reverse strand, counting down.
ACGCCACGCATCGACGAAATGGGCACCGACGTCGTCACGGCCGACTTCGGCTTCAGCTACACCTACCAGGAGATCGGACCCGACAACACCCAGTCCCTGCGCGGCGCCGGCGTCGATGGCGCGGTCAAGATCAAGATCATGGAGCGCTTCGGCATCGACATCACCGGCGAATGGTCGCGCTTCTGGATCAACCGCGACAGCAGCATCACCACGCCCAACGGCCTGTGGGGTTACTTCGTCGACGTGCTGTTCAAGTTCGACCCGTTCCCCGCAAGCTGGCGCGGCAAGTCGTTCGGCAACAACCCGTACATCGGCCTGATCTTCCGCCTTGAGCAGAACGACCTGAACGACGACCACGTCGGCGCCGCGGCTCGCGACGACCGCATCGGCATGACCGTGGGAATCAGCTTCCGCCCGATCAGCAAGCTGGTCCTGCGCGCCGAGTTCAAACACCAGCAGAGCAAGCGCCGCGACGATGGCGACGAAACCCGCCTGGTGTTCAGCTTGAGCATCGGCTTCTAGCCGCGGACTGCTCTCTCCGTGGCAACCCAAAGCCGTGGGGCGGCGCTCTCCCGCCCCACGGCACTGAGGTTCAAACATGCGCACCCTGACTGCAATCCTCGGTCTTGTCGCACTGCTCAGCTTCCTGGCCGCTTGCGAAAGCCTGCCCGCGGCCCCCGACCCTGCCGTGGACCCGGTCGGTTACGGCCAGGTGATGTACGAGCGCAAGTGCGCAACCTGCCATGAGCTGTACAACCCGCGCGAGTTCAGCCAGCGCGCGCTTTCCCGTGCGCTCAAGCGCTATGCCCCGCGCGCGGGGCTGAAACGCGAGGACCGGCCCTATGTCGAACAGTACCTGCTCGAGAACGCAAGCGACGCCCCTTGACCGGCGCGAACAAGCGGGCAGGCTTGAGGCATGAAGATCACCGACCTGACCTTCACCGAGATTGACGTGCCGCAGCCGCTGAACCGCGTGGTCAGCCTGGTGCCCAGCGTGACGGAAACTTTGTTCGCCCTGGGCAGGGGCGGCACGCTGGTGGGGCGCACGCGCTACTGCGTCAGCCCGGACCCCGAAGTGCGCGCCATCGAGAAAGTCGGCGGCACCAAAGACCCGGATGTCGAGAAGATCATCGCGCTGCAGCCTCAACTCGTGCTCGCCAACAAAGAGGAGAACCGGCGCGCCGACATCGAGGCCCTGCGCGCGGCGGGCCTGGCGGTGCACGTGGGGCACCCAACCACCGTCGAGGAAGGCCTGGCCTATGTCTCCACCTGCGGGCGGCTGTTCCAGGCCGAAGAGCTTGCCGATGCAATTGTGCGGGAAGGCGCTCGCGAGATCGTGGCCGCACAGGAGCGCCTGCGCCAGCTGGAAGAGCATAACTCTTTACGCGTCAAGCCCCGTGACCACGTGCACCCGCGCGTGGTCGCGTTCGTCTGGCACGACCCCTGGATGGTGGCGGGCCTCGACACCTACATCGGCGACATGATCAGAAGCCTGGGAGGCGACCACGTGCTGGAGCAGGCCACCGAGCGCTACTTTGCCATGGACCCCGTTGATATCGCGGCCCTCAAGCCGGACATCCTGCTGTTCCCCGATGAGCCCTACCATTTCACCGAAGCCGACCTGCAGTTCTGGCGCGAGAACTTCGAGCAGCTTCCGGCCGTGAAGGAAAACCGCCTGCGCCTTTGCGACGGGCAGGACCTGTGCTGGTTCGGCTCGCGCATACCGGGGGCGCTGCGGCGGCTTGCGCCAGTGCTGGCCTGGTAAGCGAGAATGACAAGCGGCGCGCCGATCGTTATACATGGAACGAACTGACGGAAATGCAGCCATGACGGAACCACTTGACCTGCTTGCCATTGGCGCCCACCCCGACGACGCCGAGATGACCTCCGGCGGCTGGCTGTGTCTGGCCGCCAAACAGGGCTACCGCACCGGCCTGCTGCTGCTGACCCGCGGCGAAATGGGTACCCACGGCACGCCCGAGCAGCGCGAGCAGGAAGCCCGCGAAGCCGCGAAGATTATGGGCTGCGCGGCCATCGAGTTCGCGGGCATGCGCGACGGCTTCCTGGACGACGACGCCGACAGCGTGCGCACGGTGGTCGGCATCATCCGCAGGCTGCAGCCCAAGGTGGTGATCGCCCCGCATGTCGTGTGCCACCACCCCGACCACGAGGCGGCCGCGCGCATGGCGCGCAAGGCCGTGCACTTCGCGTCGCTGAAGGGCTACGAGGCCGGGCTGCCGGCGCACCGCATCCAGCGCCTTGTGACGGCGCGTTACAGCCAGCACTTCGAGCCGAGTTTTTACATCGATATCAGCGGGGTGATCGAACAGAAGAAACAGGCGATTCTGGCCTACAAGAGCCAGTTCCAGACCGTGATGGTCGAAGACGGCAAGCCGCTGACGCGCATGAGCAAGGACGGCTTCATCGACCAGTTCATGAGCATCACCGCCATGTTCGGCCTGAAGTGCGGCTGCCTGCACGCTGAGGCTTATCGCGTCGAGGTAGCGCCGCTGGTCAATGACCCGATCAAGCTGTTCGACGAAGGCCCCGCCCAGCACCTGATTCGTTGAAGACTTAATCGTCCAGCGGGCTGGTGGGGAACAGTTCCTCGAAGCTGGCGTAGCCGTGCAACGGCGCGAGGTCGAGGTCGTTGCGCATGTGGTCCCAGCCGTCGTATCCGGCCGCGATGGCGAACTTCAGGTTGGCGATGGCTCGGCCGCGCTCCTTGGCGCGCTCGGTTTCATCCACCATGGTGGAACGCACGGCGTAGGCGCAGGCCAGCTGGTAGTAGGCGTCTTCCGATTGCTCGGCGCGGCGGCGCTGCTCCGTCAGCGCCAGCGCCAACTCAATGTTCTGCAATGCCTCGGCCCTGTCGCCCGCCGCGAACTGGCAAGCCGCCAAACCGATGTAGCAGTCGCACAGCACCAGCCCGTCCTCTGAACCTTCCGCCAGCGCGCGCTGGATGGCCGCTTCGTAAGCTTCGGCCGACAGCCGGTGCAGCTTCTGGCCGCGCAGGGCGTAGGCGCTGATTTCGTGGTTCAGGGGATCGTCTGCATCCAGCTGCAGCAGCCGCTCGGCGCGGGCCTGCATGGCCTTGTAGTCGCGCGTCTGCACCATGCGGAAGGCGTCGCGCTGCAGATCATGGATGTTGGCGTCGGCGGACTGGTACTGGCGCTCAACCCGGCATTCGCGGGCTTCGCGCTTCTTCTTCTTGTATTGCTTGTGGGCGGCGCCGACGAACACGGCCGCGACCATCGAGACAATGGAAAGCACCAGGTAAATCCGCGACATCCGCATGGCTGCCTCCGCCGGAAAGCATACCACGTGACCGCCGCCGGGGCGAACGTTACCCGGCTACTGATTCACCAGCTGGTGGATGGCGTCCAGGGTGCGCAGCACGGCCGGCATTTCATTCAGCGGGATCATGTTGGGGCCGTCGCTGAGGGCCTTGTCAGGCTCCGGGTGCGTCTCGGCGAAGATGCCGTCGGCGCCGGCCGCCACGGCCGAGCGCGCTAGCACCGGGGCAAACTCGCGCTGGCCGCCGGACTTGTCGCCCGAGCCGCCGGGCAGCTGCACGCTGTGGGTGGCGTCGAAGACAACCGGGCAGCCGGTGCGCTTCATGATCGGGATGCTGCGCATGTCACTGACCAGGTTGTTGTAGCCGAAGCTGGCGCCGCGCTCGGTCAGCATCACTTTGCCCTCGCTGCCGAAGGCGTTCATTTTCTGCACTACCTGGGCCATATCCCAGGGCGCCAGGAACTGGCCCTTCTTGATGTTGATCACCGCGCTGGTGCGGGCTGCTGCCTCAAGCAGGTCGGTCTGGCGGCACAGGAACGCCGGGATCTGCAGGATGTCGCAGACTTCGGCTGTGGGTGCGCAATGCTCGGGCAAATGCACGTCGGTCAGTACCGGAACGTCGAACTCCTTCTTGATGGCCTCGAGTTGCTTCAGCCCCGCCTCGATGCCGGGGCCGCGGAACGATTTGCCGCTGGTGCGGTTGGCCTTGTCAAAGCTGGCCTTGAAGATGTATGGCAGGCCCAGCTCGGCGCAGGCCTTTTTCATGGCGGCCGCGATGCGCCGCGGCGTGTCCTCGTTTTCGAGCACGCAGGGGCCGGCGATCAGGAAGAGCTTCTTGCCGTCCAGGTTGAACTTGCCGAGCTTCATGGGGTTGCTCCGGTTAGCCGCGGCCATCAAAGCAAAAGGCGGCGAGCGCGCCAGCGCCCGCCACCTTCAGGGTTCCGGGCTACTTTGAGGCGCCGTCCGCGGGCGGGATGTCGCCCTTACGCGCGGTTTCGAACACGATCTGGTTGGTGGCGCCCCGGCGTTCCGCGATCGGGGTGTCGCCGTTCTTGAGCAGCGTAAGCGACTGCGTGCCCGTGAGCGGGAACTCTTTGCCGTCCGGCGCGGACTTCAGCCAGGCGATGCGCGTGTCGCTCATGCCCCGGCGGTCCCACACCTCCAGCACGACCTGCTCGCCCTGTTGCCAGGTGACTTCGAAGGGACGGTCCGACCACGAGGCCGTGAGCGGATCTTTGCCTACGGTGGCCAGGCGCTCGCCGTATTCGCGGCTGTCCCACAGGGTCTCTTCTTTGCCGTCTTTGTTGACCCGTTTGATCAGCACCTGCAGGTCCACCTTTTCGCCTTCATCGAACTCGTCTTTGTCCACGCTGACGCTGGTGATCTTGACGGTGTACACGCCGCTCTTGTCCACGCCCTTGGCGCCCGCGCTGAAGAATCCGTGCACCAGGTCGCCGATCACCGGGGTGTCGGGGAAAAACCAGCCGACCGCGCCGACGCCGATCACCGCCAACAGCAGCACCAGCACAAGTCCACCGACTTTGCTGCCTTTCTTGCCCTTCTTCGGGTCGCCCATGGCTTCTCCTTAGTTGTTCCTGAATTCAGCAGGATACCGCTTTCGGAGGGCCAGCCCAAGGCTTGATCCCCAAGTGGCATGGCAGTGTGTGCAAAACGGGCACGATTGACTGGGCCTTTTGGCCTGCCTGTCCGTTCAAATTGACAGCAGACACTTTCTTGGAACGTCGAACAGCCCGGCCGCCGTGTTTTTGACGGCCGGACTCGGCACTTTGTACCTGGGACCTGCCCATGCCGGACCTGCTGGTTGATCTCGAAACACCGCAGAACGAAGCGCCGTTGTACCAGCGAATTGCGGATTCGATCCGCGCCGACGTACTTGCGGGGCGCCTGCGCCGGGGCGAACGCGTGCCCTCAACGCGCACGCTGGCCAAAGAGCTGGACGTCAACCGCAACACCGTGGCCCAGGCCTACGAGCAACTGGTGGCCGAGGGCTTCCTGGAAGGCAAACACGGCAGCGGCACCTATGTCGCGCGCGAGCTGCCCCAGGCCAACTTCAACGTGAAGTCGGGCCTGCGTACACAGCAGAAGCTCCGGCGCGTGGCCCTGGCCAACTCGCCGGTGCCGCCGGCCTTCTACCACCGCGTGCTGCAGGCCGAGAACCCGGCACCCGTGCCGGGCGTGGACATCGACATGCGGCTGGGTGCGCCTGACATCAGCGCGTTCCCGCTTCGCCAGTGGCGGCGCATCGTGGGCAATCAACTGCTGGTAGCCCGCCGCGACCGCATGAACTACGGCAGCGCCTACGGCCTGCAGGAACTGCGCGAACAGATTGCCGCCTACCTGGGGCGCGCGCGCGGCATTGACTGCGGCTATCGCAATGTGCTGGTCACCAGCGGCAGCCAGCAGGGCCTGTGGCTGGCCGCGTCGCTGCTGGTGGGCGAGGGCGACGCCGTGATGGTGGAGGACCCGGGCTACCTGGGCGCGCGCAGCATCTTCAGCGCGCTGGGCGCGCGGCAGCTGCCGATCCCGGTGGACGACGCGGGGGCTGACGCCGCCGTTGTCGCGCGCAATCTGGCCGAGGGACTGCAGCCCAAGCTGCTGCACCTGACCCCAAGCCACCAGTACCCGACCGGCGTAACGCTTTCCGCCGCGCGCCGCATGGAGATGCTGGAGCTCGCGGCCGAGCACGGCTTCATGATCGTGGAGGATGACTACGACTCCGAGTTCCGTTACGAGGGTCGGCCGGTGCGCGCGCTGGCGGGGATCGACGGGGCGGACTCGGTGATCTACGTGGGCAGCTTCAGCAAGGTGATGTACCCGAGCCTGCGGGTGGGTTACGTGGTGGCGCCGGAGTGGCTGATCGAGGCGATGGTGGGCCTGCGCTGGCACATCGACTTCATGCCGCCCATGCTGGAAAGCGCGGCGCTGGCCCAGTTCATCGAGGAGGGGCACTTCGAGCGACACCTGCGCCGCATGCGCACCCTGTACGCTGAGAAGCGCGCTGCTTTCAACGACATCCTGCAGCAGAACCTGCCGGCGGCGCTACCGCAGCCGGTGCCCGCGGGCGGCATGAAAATGATGCTGAACGTGCCGTCGCACTTGACACGTCAAGATGCGTACCAGAAGGCGATGGAGGCGGGCGTCAGGGTCTACGACCAGAGCGCCTGCTACTTCGAGCAGGAGCAGGCGCCCAACCGGCTCACTATAGGCTTCACGGCCCTGCCGATCGAGAAAGTGAAAGAAGCCGCCCACCGCCTGGTGCGGGCCTGGACATAGTGACACGGCCGTCAAGGTTCACCGGGCGAGACGCTCGATGAACCTTGACGGGATTTTGATGTCACTTGGCGGGTTTCTTCTTCGCCGGAGTTTTCCTGGTTGTGGCTTTTGCAGAGGCCGTCTTCTTTGCAGGCGTCTTCTTCGGAGCTGCCGCTTTTTTGGTAGCCGCCTTCTTTGCCGGGCTTTTCGCCACGTTCGTTTTCGTGGTGGACCTGGGTGACTCCCCCGCCTTGGCCGAGGCCTCGGTGCGTCTACGCCCGGTGCTCCTGGCCGGTTTTGCTGCCGATTCCTTTGTGGCTGCCTTTGCCGGCTTGCGTGCCGGGGCCCTGCGGGGCTTGGCCTTTGCGGGCTCTGTCGGCTTGGGAGTCTCGGCGGCTGCAGGCGCTGTTGCCTGTGCGGGCTGCGGCTTCTCGACCACATTCGGCTCGGACTTCCGGCCTGCTTCGGCCTCGGGCCGTCCGGTACGAGCCGCTTCGCGCTCGCGGGCTTTGCGTCCGCCGCGACGACCGCGACGACGCTTGCCTTCGCCTGCCTGGGCCGGCTCGCCCGGCTTGGCGGGCGCAGGGGCCCTGGGCGCTTCCTTCACGACCTCCATCTTCACTTCGGGCAACTGGTCGCCGAAGCTGACAGCCTTGCCGGCGTCCTGCTTGATGCGCTGATCGCGCGCCTGGCGCTCCAGCTCACGTTCGCGCTGGCGGCGACCGCCGCGACGGCGACGGCGGCCTCTGCTTTCGCCCTGTGCCTGTGTCGTGGCCGGGCTTGCGGCGCCGGAGGGCGTGGGCGGCAATGGCACGTTGGTCTTGGCCTTGGGGCCGCCCTGGGCGAAGCTGTTGATGCGCTGATCCATGTCGTACAGCACGCGCACGCCGCGGTCGTTCACGTAGAAGAAGCGGGATTGGCCCAGGATCAGGTCTTTCGCGTACTCGAACACGATGCGCTTCTCAAACGTGTCCTCGAGCTCGTTGATGTCGTCGCGGAACTCGCTGTGCAGGTGCGACAGCACGTGGGGGTGAACCTGCACGGCCAGCTCGACCACCCGTTCCTCAAGCAGGGCCAGCTTCATGCGGCGCAGCAGTGACAGGCACATGGTCTCGGCGCTGCGCACCATGCCGAAGCCGCCGCAGGTGGGGCAGCCGACGTAGGTGTAGTTCTTGATACTGGGGCGCACCCGTTGGCGCGTCATTTCGATGACGCCGAAGGGGCTCATCTTCGCCACCTTGGTGCGGGCGCGGTCCTTGCGCAGTTCGCGGCGCAGGGCGTGCTCGACGTCGCTGCGGTGCTTGGCGCTGGCCATGTCGATCAGGTCGCAGCACACGATGCCGCCCAGGTCGCGCAGGCGCAGCTGGCGGCAGATCTCGGGGATCGCCTCCATGTTGGTCTGGTACGCGGTCTTCTCGGCGTCGCCGGCCGAGGTGAACTTGCCGGAGTTCACGTCGATGCTGATCAGCGCCTCGGTCTGCTCGACGTACAGGTAGCCGCCCGACTTGAGATTCACCTTCTTGTCGAAGATGTGGTCGAGCTGGCTTTCCAGGCCGATGCTGAAGAACAGCGGCACGTCGGATTCATACAGCTTCACGCGGTCGCGGAAGCTGGGCATCAGCTGGTCGAAGAAAGCCACCACGCGATCGAACACCGTCTTGTCGTCGATCACGATCTCGCTTGTGTCGGCCGTGAAGTAGTCGCGCACCGCGCGGATGGCGGGGTCGCTGTCGGTGTACAGCAGCGCCGGCGCCTCGGCGTCGTGGATGCGCTCACTGATCACGTTCCAGACGCGCAGCAGGTAGTTGAGGTCGCGGTTCAGGTCCTCGAAGCTGCGGTTGATGGCGGCCGTGCGCACGATCACGCCCATTCCCTCGGGCACCGGCAGGCGGTCCAGCATCTTGCGCAGGTCGCTGCGCGCGCCGCCGTCTTCGATCTTGCGGCTCACGCCGCCGCGGTTGCTGTTGGGTGTCAGCACCATGTAGCGGCCGGGCAGGCTGACGAATGTGCTCAGACCCGGGCCCTTGCCGCCCTGGCTGGCCTTGGTGACCTGCACGACTACTTCCTGGTTGCGGCGAAGCAGGTTCTGCAGCTTGGGCAGCGGGGGGCGGTGGTAGCGGTACATGGGACCGGGCAGTGGGCCTTCGCCGCCGGAGCCCTGGCCGTCGATGTCTTTCGGCTTTTCAGGCGACGGAGCGGGGGCTTCGGACGGGCTTGAGTTGCCGCCCAGCTCATCCGCAACGCGTTTGGGCAGTCTGCCTCCGCGGCGCTTGGGCGTGCGGCGGCGCCGCTTGCGTGCAGCTTCGGTTGGTTTGCTTTCCGCCATTGCCGCAGGCGCTTCCGGTGTGGCTGTACCAGCCTCAGTCGGCCTTTCCGTTGCGACGGAAGCAGCGGGCTCGGCCGGCTGCGATGCGACCTCGGCCGATGTCGGCGTCGCGGGTTGGGTCGGGGCAGGCTGCGGCTCTGCCGGTGTCGCAGGCTGCGCGCCTGGCGTTGACGGCGTACCCAGTTGGGCGTTGCCGCCGTTCTTCTTTTTGCGGCGCCGGCGGCGGCGCTTCTTGTCGCCGGTCGGCGGCTGCGCGCCCGGTTGAGCCGGAGAGGCTGCAGGTGCGGCGGGGGCAGATGTCGTCGGCGCGGGTGCGGCTGGGGCGGGCTCAATCGCCGGGGCCGCCGCGGTTGCTTCGCCCGGCGCGGGCGGGGTCAGGGCCTGGGGTGCTTCTCTCTCGGGCGGCTCGATGGTGAGCGGTGAATCGGTGACCTGGTGCCCCGGGTGCTCTTCTTCCAGCTTTTCCAGGAACTCGGCCTCGACCGCGCCGCTGCGTGCTTCGTGAGCGGTGGTGCCGTCACCAACGTACTCTTCAACCTGCTCGACGTCGCGTTCGTCCTCGGTGCTGAGCAGGGTTTCCTCGGGCAGCGGCTCCTTGATGCGCAGGGTGCGCGGGAACAGTTCGCGGATGTCGTTGTTGCCCTGGTAGCTGTAGCTCACGTCGCTCACGTGCAGAAAGCCGTTGCGCTCCAGGCCGATGTCTACAAAGGCCGCCTGGATCCCGGGCTCGACGTTATTGACGATTCCCTTGTAGATGTTGCCGACGTGCTTGAGCTGGCTGGGGCGGTCGATGAAAAACTCGTACAGCCGGCCGTCTTCAAGCACTGCGATGCGGCATTCGTCGCCCTCGGCGACGTTCATGTAAATCTTGCGTGCCATGTTCTTCCATTCACTCGGACGACGGGTCGTCCTGTATTTCCGGAAGCTCGGCAAGGATGGTCCTGGTCTTGGTGACCAGGTGCCGGTTGGGATCGAGTTGCAGAATCTGCAGCAGGTCGGAGGGCTTCATGCCGCCCTCCTGGCCGATGGCCAGGCGCATCTTGAGCGTCCTGCCCTCCAGCCTTGCGCTTTGCGTGAAAGCGCGCGCGTCAAAGCTTCGTGGCGTCTTTCCCTTGCCGCGACTGCGGGTGAAGGGATGGCTGTCCGATTCGTTGAACCGATCCAGCCTGGCCTGAAGCTCAGTCAGTTCTGCAAAGTCCGGCGGAAGCTCGCACTCGTATTCGACCGCGACTACCCGCGGCCGGCCCTTCGCGATCTCGGCCCACAACAGCCTGAGACCCGGGGGCATCACCGCCCCCAGCTGCGCCACAATGGCTTCGGGTGCGGGTGCTTCAGCCTCGTGCACGATGTCGATATCGACGATCTCGTCGAGGCTTTCAACGCCCAGGGGTATTGCCAGCGCGAACGAGACTTTGGGGTGCGGGTTGAAACCCTGCGTATGCGCGACCCTCAGGCCGGACCTTCTCAGCGCCAGTTCAAACACTCGCATCAGGTCGTGGTGCGAGATGAACCTCAGCGCCTCGCGCTTTTCAAAGCGCATGCGATACCGGCTGACGGTCATCGTCCCATTCGTTGGCCGGCCCTTGGGCCTTCCGTCGAACTTGTGATCCTCCGGCCCATCCCGGGCCTTACGGGGGCGGTACTCCCGCCCTTAGCTCCGGAGTTCTTCCGGTAATTTTCCAATGCGGCGGGGCACACGCCCCGCCCGCGAACTATTCCTGCTTCGGGGCGCTCGCGCGCAGCGAAGCGGAGAATTCGAACTTCACGTCGAACACGGTCACCAGCTCCGTGCCCGCCTGGCTGATCGTCCCGCCCAGCCTGTACTCCCACTGCACGTGGGCGGCCACGCCCTTCACCAGGTCCAGCAGCAGCTTGCCGCCCTTGATGTCCGGGGCGCTGAAACGGGTCTTGAGGCCATTTACGGTCAACTCATGCTCGCGCTTCACAGGCACGGCGTCAAAACTCAGGCGCGCGGCCGTGGGCTCGGCGACTGTGCCGTACAGTTTTTCCAGCTTGTAGGTGAAGTCGTACTCGATGGTGCCGCCGAAGCTGGCGCCGACCGGGAAGCGGCGGCGCAGCGTAAGGGTTTCTCCCAGCTTCAGCTTCGCGCCGGCGCTGAACTCCGGCTGCACGCTGAGCGCGATGTGCAGCGGGTCCTGCAGGCGGCCGGGGTAGTTGGCCTGGTCGGCGAAGCCGTACTCGGCGTAGTAAGTTTCGCGGTACAGGCGGCCGGTCTCAGACGCGCTGAACCAGGCGCTGGCGCTGAAGTCGCGGGCCTGTGTGCCGCGGTTCTGCTCTAGGCTGTTGGCGTTGATGCCGACCCAGCCGGGGATGTTGGTGACGTCGCTGCGCTCGCCGCCGGGCAGCACTTCCTGGAAGCCGGGCTTGTGCAGCTCGGATGTCGGGCCCACAAAGCCGGTGTAGCGCGCCTCGCCGTTGTCGATCGTGAACTGCATGACGTCGAACTGGAAACGCAGTTGCAGGTCTTTGCGACCGTCAAGCGGGTCTTCACTGGCCACCATGGTGAAATGGTTGATCCAGTTTTCGCTGATGCGGAAGCTTTCCACCGGCTTGTCGGCGTCGGTCACGGTGCCGCTGCGCACGGCGTTTGAGTAGCATTCGTAGGCGAAGCGGTCGTCGGCGATGGCGCGGAAGCGCGGCTCAATCACGACGTCGGCGGCCTGGGCGGTGATGTCAGGGCCAAGCTTGAACTCGTAGGGCTTGTTGAGGTCGTCCGCTTCGGGCTGCGCCAGCACGAAGGCAGCCACGCCCGCGGCGATCAGCAGGGCCGGAATTCCGATGCGAAAAGCGTGTTTCAAGGCTACTTCCTTCACAAACGAATGCGGAATGGTAGCGGGGCAAGGCGGGCTGTCAATCGGGCGCAGGGCGATTCCCGCGCCTGCGGCAATGCGTAAACCATTGAGTATGAATCGCTTACGGAATTGCAGCCGGCATTTCTTCGGACCTGGGCGGTTTTCTGGGCCTTTGCCCCTCAGCGCGTAGTTGCCGGCGTCGCTCGTTCCAAATCGGCGGCCGTTCACACGGCCTTGATCTGCCGGTTATTCGTAGTGCTACGCGGCGCTTCGTGGTTAAACATCGCGCAAGGAGACGTGCATGGCTTCCATCTTCAGCAGAATCGTTGCCGGTGAGATTCCCTGCCACAAGGTTTGGGAAGACGATCACCACCTGGCGTTCCTTGACATCAACCCCTGGGTCGAGGGGCACACGCTGGTGATCCCGAAGCGAGAGCACGACTACCTGTTCGACATGGACGACGACGCCTATGCGCAGCTGCACCTGGCCGCCAAGCAGGTCGCCGCGCTGCTGAAAGCAAAGCTGGGCTGCAAGCGCGTCTGCACCATGGTGATCGGCTACGAAGTCCCGCACGTGCACATCCATCTGTTGCCCACCAACCGTATCACCGAGTTTGCCAACCCCGCTGAGTTCCAGATGAAGAACAAGCCCGACCTTGCCGCACTCGCCAAGCGCCTGAGCTCATGAATCTCAAACCCACCAGCCTGGCCACCAGCGCCTTCCTGCGTGACTCCCTGGAGCAGTTGAGCGAGCGCCTAGACGCCGCCTGCAAGGCCGTGCCGGAAGTCGAGGGCATCCACCAGGTGCGTGTCTCGGCGCGGCGCCTGCGCTCGCTGCTTTCCCTGTTCCGTGATTACCTGCCGCCCGGCGCGCGCCAGGTGCGCGACCGTCTGCGCGAGCTGGCCGACGCGTTCTCGGCCCTGCGCGACCTTGATGTGCTGCGCGCGAATCTCGAGGCCTGGCGCGGTGAACTGACCAGCCGTGATGCAAAGGCGCTGGAGCCGCTTTTGCAGCGCCTGGCCGAGCGCCGAGAACACATGCTGCCTGACGCCGACGCCGCACTGGCCGCCTGGCGCGCTTCGGCGGAGTTCAAGGTTTATAAATTGCTTGTACAGCAGCGGGCTGAGTGGCCGCCATCGGCGAAGGCCTCAATCGACCGGGTGGCGCCCGAGCTTCTTGAAGTTTCGCACGGCCGCTTTCGAAAGGCCCTGGAGCGTGCGCGCCGGCGCCGGACGCTTGAGGAGTATCACCGACTGCGCATCGCGGGGAAAAAGCTGCGCTACGCGCTGATGGCGCTCGCAGGCCATTACGGCGAACCCGCCAAGCCGACATTGAAAGCCCTGGCGGCGATCCAGGAGGGATTCGGCGACTACCTCGACGCCTCCCACGCCGCCGATGTGCTTTCGCACCTGAGCGCCGAGCCCGAGTTCAAGCCCGCCACTCGCCGCGCATGCGCAAAGCTGGTCGAGACCTGCCGCGAGCGCGCCCGCACGCGCCTGGCCGAGATGCCGGAGTTGCTGGACGAACTCGATTCCAGGCGCTGGGCCGAAGTGCTGGAAGCCATCACCGGCCGCAAGCGGAGGAAGAGATGATCGTCTTTCTTGTTCGCCACGCGGTGGCATTCGACCGCGACGCTGCACGGTGGGCAGACGACCGCGAGCGCCCGCTGACCGAAAAGGGCGCCGCCCGCTTCCGCAAGGTTGCCGCGGTGCTGCGCAAGCTGGGCCTGCAGGTGGACGCCTGCCTCAGCAGCCCGCTGGCGCGCGCCTGGCAGACGGCCAAGATCCTGAACGAGCGGGCGGGCTGGCCCGAGGCCGAAGAATTCCCGAGCCTCGAGCCCGGCGCCACGCCGGCCGAAGTGGTGAAGGCACTTGCAGGCCGCAAGGAAGACGCGCTGGCCCTGGTCGGTCACGAGCCCAACTTGTCGCAGCTGCTGGCGCACCTGTTGGTCGGCGCCGGCGCCGCGCCGCTGGGCAGCATGAAGAAGGGCGGCATCGCCTGCCTTGAGTTCAGCGGCAAGCCCGCGGCCGGCAAGGGCGGTCTGTTGTGGCTTGCCACTCCGAAGTTGATTCTGCGCCAGGCTTGAGCTTGGCTGGACGCGCACGGCCAAACTGCCGAAACCATGGACGGGGGGCCGTTGGACGCGCCGGAATCCAACCGCAAACTTGGCCTGTTTCGCGCCACGCTGGTCGGCGTCGGCGCCATCGTCGGCGGCGGCGTGCTGGCACTGGCGGGGACTGCGTTCGCGAGCGCCGGGCTGGCGGCGATTCTGGCATTCGTGCTGAATGGCGTGATCGCGTTCGCAACCGCGCGCAGCTTCGCCGTGATGACGCGCGCCTACCCGCAATCGGGCGGGTCCTACGTGTTCGCCAAGATGATCCTGTCCGTGCGTTCGGCCTTCGCCGTGGGCTGGATGGTCTGGTTCGCGGGCATTGTCGCCGGCGTACTGTACGCGCTGGGTTTTGCGGTCTACGCGCTGATCATCGCGCGCGAGGCGTTCCTGCTCGCCGGCACTGAGCCGCCCGCCTGGCTGGCCTTCAACACCACAGTGCTCGCGCTGGCAGCGAGTGCAACCTGCTTCTACACGCTGCTGCTGCTGCGCCGCGCGGCCGGCGGCGGCACGCTTGAATCGGTCGGCAAGGTTGTCGTCTTCCTGATGATCATCGGTTTCGGCATCTGGGCTGCGCTGGCCGCGGACACTCCTGGGCCGCAGCCGTCGCCGTTCTTCCATGGCGGGGCGGCCGGATTGCTGGAGGCCATGGGCTTCACGTTCATTGCCGTGCAGGGCTTCGGGCTGATACCGGCGGTGTCCGGCGAGATCCGCGACGCGCGGCGTACGGTCCCGCGCGCGATGTACCTGGCGCTGGCGATCGCGCTTGCGATCTACATCCCGCTGCTGGTCGTGGTGGTGTTGGCCGGCATCAGCGAGGGCGAAAGCGTCGTCAGCATGGGTGAGCGGCACCGCGACGACCTGATCGTGGTGGCAGCGCGCAACTTCCTGGGCGCGCCCGGTTTCTGGCTGGTGGCTGTTGCTGCTCTGCTTTCGATGCTGAGCGCCCTGCAGGCCAACCTGTTCGTGGCTTCGCGCATCGCGCAGAAAATGGCGCAGGACCGCATGCTGCCCTGGGGCCTGGCCAAGCTGAACCAGGAGCGGGGCATCCCCGCGGGCGGCGTGTTGGCCAGCGCCGTGCTGCTGCTGGCAATCCTGCCGGTCATGAGCGACGTTGCCAGCGCGGGCGCCGCGGCCGGCCTGATCTTTCTGGTTACCTACGCCCTGGTGCACTGGACCGAGTTCCTGGCGCGTCGCCGCGGCACGGTGGAGGGGCGACTGCGGCTGAATGTGCTGCCTGTGCTGGGCGGACTGGCGTGTGTGGGGCTGGCGGTGTTCCAGGGCGTGGTAGTGCCGCAGGCCGGCGTGATCACCGTGGTCTGGATGGCAATCGGGGTGGGCATCTACGTGACGCTGTTCGCGCGGCGCGCCGAAGCGCTGGACGCCGCCGACGTTGCGCGCAACCCGCTGCGCAGCCAGGCCCGCGGTGAAAACCCGCTGGTGCTGCTGCCGATCGCCAACCCGGCCAGCGCCAACGCGCTGGTCAGCGTGGCCCATGCGCTCACACCGCCCATGGTGGGGCGTGTGCTGCTGCTGTTCGTGATCCGCAAGCCGGACCTGGAGGGTACGGCCGAGGCGTTAAACGGCACACGGGAGGTGCTGGGCCAGACGCTGGAGGCGGCGCTCGGGCAGGCGCTGTACCCCGAGGCGCTGACCACCGTGGCCGCGGACCCCTGGGCTGAAATCGCGCGCGTGGCGCGCACCCGCGACTGCCAGAGCCTGCTGCTGGGCATGAGCAAGCTGACCGAGACCGAGCACGGCGAACACCTCGAGACGCTGATGAGCAGCGTGGACGCCGATGTGGTGGTGCTGCGCGCCCAGCCCGAGTGGCAGGTGGCGAGCGCGAAGACCATCCTGGTGCCGGTGGGGGGCGGCGGCGTCCAGGACGAATTGCGCGCCCGCATGCTCGGCAGCCTGAGCCGCGAGGCGCAGCGCGAGGTGATTTACCTGCGCGTGATCGACACCGACGTGTCCGACCCGGACGCGCTGAAGATCGAGGAAGAACTGGAGCGCGTGGCCATGAGCGAGGCCCCCGGCTTCGGCCGCGTGCGCATCATCCGCAGTAACAACGCCATCGAGCAGGTGGCGAAGCAGTGCGAGCAGGCCGACCTCACGATCATCGGCGTACAGCGCATCGGTAAAAGTAAAGAAACACTTCGGCCGCTTCGCCATGCAGATCGTGCAGAAAACCACCCACGCGGTAATGCTGATCAGCCGGCGGGGGTAGCATGGCCTTCCAGGCCATGTCGTGCGCATTGGCCTTCGGCCAATGCGCGGCGGGCTGGAAGCCCGCCGGTACTCCATCGGCTGGAAGCCGATGCTACTGCCGGGCCTGGTAACGGTAAGCGATGAGAATGCTGGCTGCCACCGCCGCGTTGAGACTTTCGACCTTGTCGGTCTGGGGGATGCTTACCTGGATGACCTCGTGGTCTTTCCAGAAGGGCTGCACGCCTTCGCTCTCGCCGCCGATGATGAACGCCGTCTTGGGCGGGTAGCTGATCGTAAACGCGTTCTGCCCTTTCGTGCCCGTCACGTAGGGCCACACGCCGGCCTCGGTCAGCTTGGACATCACGTCCTCGGGCGTCAGGTCGCCGAACACCGGCACGTGGTAGATGCCGCCCATGCTGGCGCGAACGGCCTTGTGGTTGTAGGCGTCCACGCAGCCCTTAAGCAGCAGCAGCCCGCCGCAATCGAACGCGGCCGCCTGGCGCAGGATGGTGCCGAGGTTGCCCGGGTCGCGCAGGTTGTCGAGCACCAGCAGAGTGAGCTGCGGCCGTGACAGCAGGGCGGTCAGGTCCCAGGCGGGCATGCCGAACACGCCAAGGATGCCCTGGCTGTTGACGGTGTCGCTGGCGGCCATGAATTCGCCGCTGTCGGTCTCGAAGGCCTCGACGCCTTCCTGCCTGCAGCGCGCCAGCAGTGCTTCGACCTTTTCGCGCGTGCTCTCGATCAGCTCCGGGCAGACCACCACGTAACGCGGGAACACGCCGGCCTTGAAGGCTTCCTCAAGCAACAGCGGGCCCTCAGCCACGAACAGGCCCTGTTCTTCGCGTGACTTGCGAAGCTTCAAGGCGCGCAGCTGCTTGGCGCGGGATTTGGGCAGCGATTCCATATGCGGGGTATCTACCAGCGGCAGGCGCAAGGGCAATGGGTGGGCGGGAACAGCGAAAAGGCAATAACCAGTTACCAACTACCAGTAGCAGCAACCCCGCCAGGGCCAATTGGGCATTGGTAATTGGTTATTGGAATTTTGCTGTTGAATCGGGGCCTAGGCGTCTTTGTCGGCCGCATCCTTGACCGCGGCGGCTTCTTCTTCGTCGGAGAGCTTGCGGTGCTGGCCGGTGACGGGCTGGGGCGTCATCTCGGGCTCGGCGTGCAGGATGATCTCGAGCGCGCGTTTGATGTCTTCGACCTGGTCGAGCAGCAGCTTGGGGTGGGCGACGATCGGCTCAAGGGGCGTCTGCTCGTCCCAAAGGCGCTTGGTCATCATGGCCATGTGGGCGCACACCACGGTCTCGAGGGCGTTCAGCCAGGCGATCACCCACGCGCGGAAGGCTTGCTGGTCGTACTCGGCGGTCAGCTTGCCGCGCGGGTTCACGATGTGGTCGAGGCGCACCATCTTCAGCGTCTCGATGGTTTCTTCCGCAACGAGGCCGCGGAGCTTCAGGATATGCTGCCTGAGCTCTTCGTCGTCGATTTCAGGGATGGGCAGCCTGTCGCTCATGGTGATCCGGCTATTCCTCTTCGCCCGATGCCTGCTTGCCGTTCAGGTCGTATGCGCCTTCTTCACAGCTGACGATGAAGTGCTCAAGGCGGCCTTTCAGCCGGTCCCAGTTCTTGCGCAGCTTCTTGGCTTCGGCTTCGTCGATTCTGCCGTCGTCGGTCAGCGACTTCTCGGCCATCTGCATCAGGTCGGCGAAGTCGTTGAGCGCTGAGACGGTAGCCGTCACGAAGCTGTGCCCGGCCTGGCCCATAAGCAGCGGGTTCGAGGTGTAGTATCCGCGCGCGATGCGGCACAGGAACTGCACCAGCTCGATGTCCTCGGACAGGTGGAAGATGGTGACAAGCTTGTCCAGCGGGTTGCGCGCGCCGCTGGCGCCCGGGTTCTTCTTGGTGCGCGGCGGCTGGGTCCACTTGTAGACCAGGCTCAGGCTCACATCCAGCGCGCGGGCCACCCGCTTGGGCCCCGCACGGTCGACCGCCTGCTTGAGGATCGCATGGGTGTCCTCCAGCAGATCCTCGAGCACCTGCTCGTCGGCGAGCTGCTCTTCCTGTTCGAGTCGTGCCTGTTCGGACGACGTATCCCTGCTGGCGCCAGATTTGGCCATGCCTGCACCCTGCCCCGATGGTCGTAACGTGACGAATCCAATATAGATTCCCGGTTCACTGATTCACAGGATACGCCCATGGCATTGCCCAGAACCGTAGATTGGCAAGGCGACGCGGCCACCGGCCGTTTGGTCATCATTGAACAGACCCTGCTGCCCTCCGAACTCAAGCTGCTGGAGCTTTCCGAGCTGGAGCCCGTGATCGACGCCATCGAGCGCCTGGCCGTGCGGGGGGCCCCGGCGCTGGGCGTGGCCGGCGCTTACGGGGCAGTGATCGCCCTGCGCGCGGGCCTGGGCGACGCAGGCCTGGAAAAACTGGCCTCCGCCCGCCCCACGGCCGTGAACCTGCGCTGGGGGGTTGAGCGCGTACGCCGCGCAGCCAAGGGCGACCCGGAGCGGGCATTGGCCGAGGCAAAGGCCATCGACGCTGAAGATGTGCGCACCTGCCGCGCTATCGGCGAGCACGGGGCGGCGCTGATCCAGGCCGGCATGGGCGTGCTGACCCACTGCAATGCCGGCGCGCTGGCCACGGCGGGCATGGGAACCGCACTGGCGCCCATGTACGTTGCGCATGAGCACGGGCGCAAGTTCCGGGTGTTCGCCGACGAAACCCGGCCCCTGCTGCAGGGGGCGCGGCTGACGAGCTTTGAGCTGGCCGAGAACGGCCTGGATGTCACCCTGATCACGGATTCGATGGCGGCCGTGGTGATGCGGGACGGCAAGGTGGACCTGGTGATCACCGGGGCTGACCGCATCGCACGCAATGGCGACGCGGCCAACAACATCGGCACCTACGGCGTGGCGACGCTGGCCAAGGCGCACGGTGTTCCTTTTTACGTTGCGGCACCGAAAAGCACCTTCGACCCTGAGCTGGCGGCCGGCGCGCAGATTCCGATCGAAGAGCGCAACGCCCGCGAGCTGCGTTACATTGGCACCGTGCGCACGGCGCCGGATCGCGTGAAGGTGTACAACCCGGCCTTTGACGTGACGCCCGCCGGGCTGATCAGCGGCTGGATCACGGAGGACGGAATCCTGAAGGCGCACGAGATCGCGGACTGGCTGGCTCGATAAGTAGTCGGCTCGCCTGTCCTTGACGCTGCAACAGTGGTGCGTTAGCTTCCAGACGGATCGGGGCGTAGCGCAGACTGGTAGCGCGCTTGCTTGGGGTGCAAGAGGTCGTGAGTTCAAATCTCATCGCCCCGACCATTATGAACGCCTCTCTTTGCCGGGAGGCGTTCTCCATTTGTGCCAGCTCACGACCTCAGCGGGCTGCGCCCGCGCCGCTTCGCTTACGCCCGGCCTTCGCCGGGCTGCTTCGCTGTCAAACGCCTTCGGGCCGCTACGCTTACGCCCGGCTTTGGCCGGGCTGCTTCGCTGTCAAACGCCTTCGGCGTTTGAGGTCGTGAGTTCAAATCTCATCGCCCCGACCAACTGAACAAGCCCGGCGAAAGCCGGGCTTGTTCAGTTGGTCGTAGATTTTGGGTATGGTATGCAATCAGCCGCGAAGGAAGAGCCGATGCGAAGCCATGTCCTGATCCTGATTTCCTTGCTTGTCCTGCTCTGCGCTGCCTGCGGTGGCGGTGAAAACGCCGCAGACCAGGTCAACCGCGAGGCGACCTTCATTCCGGATGTCAGCACGCCGGAAGGTGTCACGGAAACCTACGCCCGCGCCATCGAGACCAGCAGCATCACGCTGGCCGAGCTGGTGGTGCTTGACGAGGAGCGCGAAGCTGTGCTCGCTCAGTTTCGCGCCAACTTCCAGGCCAGCGAGAAACAGGGCATCAAGTGGAAACTGGAATTCAGCGACGCCCAGCAGCTGTCGGATTCGCTGGTGCAGGCCAAGGTTCAGTACATCGGGCTGAAAGACGGCAAGGAACAAGGCCGCGAAAACAGCTGGGTGGTGTTCAAGAAGATCGAAGATGGCACCTGGCGCTACAGCCGCGCACTTTCAAAGCAGCTGATTGAGCAGATGACCCCGAAGCCTCCGGCCAACGGGGGCGACACACCGGCCGCCAACGACGCCGCCCCCGCCAACTCCCCATGCGGCGGCTGATGCTCGCGCCACCCGGATCAAAAAATCTGAACTTAGCGGGAAGCGCACGGTGGCTGCCGCCGTTTGAGCGGCACCCGAGATTCGAGATACGGGCTGACGCACTGGACAGAAGCAGGTCATTGAAGTTATGCAGCAAATGCGTTCAGACGGCCCACTGGCGCAAGCCTGGATGGCCGGTGACTGTCACGGAGTTTGAACAGACGACTCAGAATCCGGAAAAGGAGCGTGTAGTGAGGATCGCGTACATTCTGCTGGCCATGCTGCTGATGCTGGCCGCGCCCCTGGCGGCGGACGAACTGACCACCACCGACGGCGACAAGCTGGTTGGCACCTTCGAGAAGCTGGAGAACGGTGAAGTGCACTTCACCACAAAGTCGGCCGGCGCCGTGAAGGTGCCCGTTGATAAAGTGGCGAGCCTGAGCCTGGATACCACGCGCAAGGCGCGTATCCGCACCGGCGACGACATCAAGGCGCAACAGGAGGCCGAGCTGAGCACCCGCGACGGCAAGCTCGTCGTGAAGCTGGAAGCCGGCGAGCTCGACGTCGAGTCGCTGGCCGGGCTTAAAGGCATCGACGAAACCCTGCCCGACGACCGCGCCGTGTGGGACGTCAGCGCGCTGGGGACATTCTCGTGGACCGAGGGCAACACCCGAACCTACAGCCTCGGTTACCGCTTCGACATCAAGCGCACCGGCAAGCGTAATTTCATGACGCTGTTCGGCCGCGGCAGCTACTTCCAGGATCGCAACCTGGAGGAAGAGCCGGTTCGCGAACGCAAGCACCATATCGGCTACCTGTACCGTTACATCTTCGACTTCAACCTCACCATCGACTTCACCGAAGACCTGTACTTCAACGAGTTCGCGGGCTACCACTACCGCAGCGTCACCGGCCTTGGCCCCGGCTACTACATCCTGCGCCAGGAGCGCCTGACCTGGCACGTCGGCGCGCACCTGACCTACACTTACGAGGACCAGATCGCCGGCGCCGAGGACCGCGGATACCTGGGCGCGCGCCTGATGACCGAGTTCGACTGGTCCAGCCCCAGCGGCATGCTGCACGTGAACTACAAGGGCGCCCTGATGTTCGACTTCGACGAGTCCAAGAACCTTACGGGCAACCAGTCGCTGCTGATCGAGCACAAGCTGGGCAGTTTCGTCACCGCCGGCCTGCTGATTGAGCACGCCTGGGACAACCTGCCGCCCGAGAAATTCAAACACCACGATTTCCGCTTCACCTTCACCCTGGGCTTCGCCTGGTCAACGCGAGGATGGTAGCGTAACCCGCGTAGAAATCTGACGCGCCCGCCCCAGTGGCGGGCGCGCCTGCTTTTGGTCAAACTGTCGGCCATGGCCGACAAGCGCATTACGGAAATCCGCCGCAAGCTCAGCTGGTACTACGCCTTCGCGCTGGGCGCCGCGCTGGCCTTTGCCGTGCTGGTGGGCGTGACCGCCTTCGTGCCCGGCGCCGGCAGCAACCTGCTGGTGTGGGGCACGGTGTTCGGCTTCTGCGCCCTGGTGGTGCTGGTGTTCGCGGCCGTGACCTGGCGCCTGCGCCGTATCGAGCGCGACGTGGACGCCAGCCGCAGCGACCTCCGGAACACCGGGCAGCTGCTGGCCGAGCAGGTGGCCCGGCGGGAAAAAGCCGAGGCCAGCCTGCGCGAAGAAGAGCTGTTCCCCGAGCTGTATCCCGGCCCTGTGCTGCGCTTCGATGCTGAGGGCCGGGTAGTGCGGGGCAACCGCGCTGCCAGCGAACTGATCGGCGGTGCAGCCTTGCAGGGGCGGCTGATCACCGACCTGCTGCCCGGCATGACGTTGGACGACGCGCGCCAGTGCATCCGCGCCGGCGTGCTCGAGCCGCGCCAAGTGGAGTGGGGGAGACGCTGGTACATCTGCCATATGCGCGGCGTGCCCGGCCACTCGACCGGCGTGCTGTACGCCAGCGACATCACCGAAACCAAAGAGCTGGAAGAGGACCTGCGACACCAGGAACGGCGCGCCCGCGCCATCCTGGATGGCGCCGCTGACGCCATCATCATCGTGGCGGTGGGCGGCATCGTGCAGGCCGTGAACCCGGCGATGGAAAAACTGTTCGGCTGGAAGCACGACGAGATCGTGGGCCGCAACGTGGACCTGCTGCTGCCCGAGCTGTTCCAGCACCACAGCGGCGATCGCCTGCAGGTGCTGGCCGGCTACGCGCGCCGCAAGCCGACGGGGCCGTTTGACCGCGTGTGGCACGGGCGCCACAAGGACGGCAAGGATTTCCCGCTCTCGTTCACGGTGAGCGCATATGACTATGAAGGCTCGCCGCGCGTAAGCCTCTTCGTGCGCGACATCAGCGAGCGCGTGCGCGCCCAGGCCCTCGAGAGGCAACAAGCAGAGCAGCTGCAGAAGCAGAACCTCGAGCTGGAGCGGCTGGTCACCGAACTGGACGAATTCAACTACGTCGCCAGCCACGACCTGCAGGAGCCGCTGAGAACCATGAGCACGTACTGCGGGTTGCTGAAGGCCGACCTCGGCGGCAACCTGCCCAAGCGCGCCGATGAGGACCTGGCGGCGATCCTGAGCGCCAGCCTGCGTATGCAGCGGTTGATCACTGACCTGCTCGAGTACTCCCGCTCCGGTCACCGTGAACTGAAGCTGGACGAAGTGGACCTGCAGCAGGTGATGAAACGCGTCGCAGGCGACCTGCGCGCGCGCATGGAGGAAACCGGCGGCCGTATCGAGTACAACGGGCTGCCGAAGGTATTGGGCGATGAGATGCAGATCGGGCGGGTGCTGCAGAACCTGGTAGCGAACGGGCTGAAGTTTCAACGGCCGGGGGCAGCGCCGGTGGTCACGATCCGCGCCGAGCCCGACGGTAAGCTGGTGCGGGTCGAGGTTTGTGACAACGGCATCGGTATTGAAGAGCAGTACCTGGACCGGATATTCAAACCCTTTACGCGGCTGCACGGTGTTGGCAAGTACGATGGGTCTGGCATCGGGCTGTCGGTATGCCGTAAGATAGTGGAACGCCACGGCGGCAGCATCGAGGTCAGTTCCACGCCGGGGCAAGGCAGCCGTTTCCGGTTGACGCTGCCCGCGGTGAGACCAGGAGAGGCATGAGCGAGGCTTCAACACAGACGCGTCCATTCACGATCCTGCTGGTGGAGGACAGCCCCGTGCAGCAGGCCTTGACGCGTCGAGCCCTCGAGGACTCGACGCTTGAGGCGGATCTGCGCGTGGTGGACGACGGCGTGGCCGCGCTGCAGTACCTGCGCGGTGAGGGCGAATACGCGGACCGGGCGGCGAATCCGCTGCCGGATATCGTGCTGCTTGACCTGAACATGCCGCGCATGAACGGCCACGAGTTCCTGTCGCGGCTGAAGTCGGATGCGAAACTGGCGCACATCCCGGTGACGGTGCTGACCACCAGCAATGCGGACGCGGATGCCACCGCCAGCTACGCGCGCGGCGCAAGCGCGTTCGTCACCAAGCCGGCCGAGTACGAAAAGTTCGTGGAACTGCTGAGCGCGCTGGGCCAGTTCTGGGCCCACTTCGTGAAAGTGCCGCCCCCCAGCGCGAACTAGCCTCAACGCGAACGCCCCCGCCGGTTGGCGGGGGCGTTTTGATTAAGGCCGGTGCGTTACTTGCGCGGCGGGATCAGGCTGTCGCGTTCAACTGTGGTTTCCGCGGGCTTGTCCTTGCTTGCCGTTGCAGGTGCTGTGCCGTGCTCGGGCAGTACCACTTGTTCGCCGCCCTTCAGGCGGTCGCCCCAATCCAGGGTCGGATTGGCATCCATGATCTTGCGGAACAGGTTGCGCGCTCCGTAGTACTCGATCGCGAGCTGGAACGCGGTGTCGCCGGGCTCAGCCACTACCGTGCGCTTGGGGAAGTAGTCGCCGCTCGGCTGGGGCTGCGTCGTACCCGCGTTCGCCACGGCCTCAGCGCCTTTTTTGCCGACCGGGATGCGGATGGTCTGGCCCACCCGAATCTTGCTGGCGGTGTCCTTGTTCAGGCCGTCGTTCAGCTTGTAGATATCTTCGCTGGTGCAGCCGTGCTTGGCGGCCAGCTTGCTGATCATGTCGCCGGGCTGGATCTTGTACTCGATCACCCCGCCCTCTTCGGAAGGCTTGACCGGCTCGGGTTTTACTTCCGGCTTGGGCTCGGGTTTCACTTCGGGCGCCGGCTTCTCTTCGATCTTCGGCACCGTCAGCTCGTAGCCCAGCGGGCTCTTCATCTCGACGGCCTTGGGCTCAACGGGTGTCACGGTGTCTTCTGACGTCTGCTCCGTCGCCGGTTCCTCGTCACTGGGGGTGAACAGGGCGGCGGCGAGCAGCCCTACCAGCACGAGACCGGCCGCGGCAACCATCATGGAAATGCGGCTTTTGGTCATGGGGTCCTCCTTGTCAGCTGCGTCTTGCGACGTTGGGTGGCGGTTCATCCGCCGAAGCACGGGCTCCGGGCGGTAGTCCTGCATTCGGCAGGGAGGCTTTTGCGACTTTGAAGAAAATCCGCGCGGGGCGAAATAGAGCCGTTACCGGACGTAGCGGTGCAAAGAAAAGGGCCGGGCACAAAGGCCCGGCCCCAAGTGCATTTCGTGCTGTGTTACTCCTTGAACTCGACCAGCTCAGTGCTGCTCTTGCCGCCGCCGCCTTCACTGCTGGACTTCACCAGCAGGCCGGGGAACTTCTTGGCGGTCCAGCTGGTGGTCTTGGTGCCCGCGGCTTCCACGGTCACCTTGACGCACTCGTACTCGCCGGCTTCCACCTTGATGGTTTCTTCCTCCGTCTTCACCTCGGGCGCGGTACCGCCGGATCCAGAGGCCACGCGGAAGCTGATCTTGGTTTCCGTCCCGGGCATCATCTCCTTCTTGTCTTTGTCCAGGACTGTGGTCTTGATCTTGGCGAAATCGTCGCCGACCTCGAGCACCTCGGTCTTGGTATAGGTCACCATTTCGATCCCGCCGTAGTTGGCAGTGGTCTTGGTCGTCCAACTGCGGCCGACCTTGGTGTAGAGAGCGAAGGCTTCCTTGTTGATTTCTCCGCCGCTGTTGTCGCCCCCGGCGTTGCTGGTGCTGCCGTCTTTGTCCTTGTCGGGGAACTTGAAGCCCTTCGCGAACTGGGGCTTCAGCGCGTCCCACATTTCGTCCTTCGAGACATCGCCGCTGTTGTCGGCGTCCATGCCTTTGAACTCTTCGGCGCTGTCATAGCCTTCACCGCTGGGGAACAGCTTGCTGAACTCTGCCTGGGTGACTTTGCCGTCCTTGTCGCCGTCGAGGTCGGCCCAGATTTCGGTCATCGCCTCGGTCTTGTCCTTGGGATAGAACACGTGGGCCTTGCCCTCGTTCTCATCCTTGCCGTAGACGTAGTACTCGTTGATGTCCACCTTCAGGTCGTCGTTGGTGTCCATCGACAGGAACGCGATGTACACGCCCCACCAGTAGGCGCGGTTAGCCTGGCCCTCGGCCATGGCCTTCTTCATCTCCGCCTTGCTGATGAAGCCGTCGCCGTCGCCGTCCGCCTTCGAGAAGTTCTGTTTCACTTTCTCGGGCACTTCCAGCTTCTCCGGCTCGGGCTTGGCGGCATCACCCTCGATCTCGTAGCTCTCCGCCATGGCGGTGCGGATGAACTGCTTGTACTCGGCGGCCGTGATCTTGCCGTCCTTGTCGGCATCGAGCTGGGTGAAGGCCTCCTCGGGGAAGTCTTCGATGGCCTCGGCTTCTTTGCGGCTGATCGCCGAGTCGTTGTCCTTATCGTAGTTCTTGAGTTCCGCCGCGAAGCCCGGGTCGAGATACTCCTTGGTGTAGGTCTCCCAGTCCTTGGCGCTGATCTTGCCCTTCTTGCCTTCTTCGGAGTTCTTCAAGAAGGTCTTCAGCTCGTCGCGAGTGACGACTTCATCGTCATTGGCGTCCTCGGCCAGGAACTCGAGCAGGTAGCTGCCGTAGGTTTCCAGCTTCTCGGACTCCGTGCCGCCCTCGGCGTCAGCCTCTGCGGCTGTCTTCAGCTCGGCCTTGGTGATCTTGCCGTCGCCGTCGCCGTCCAGCATCTCCATCAGGTAATTGACGGTTTCTTCCGTCTCGTCGCCTTCCATCTGCGCGTGCAGCGCCCCGCCGAACATGGCGGCCGCCGCAAAGCATGCCCACACCTTCCAGTTCATACTTCTCTCCGTTTTCCTGCGTCGGCTGCGCCGCCCCACGGGCGAGCCAAGCCGGCGCTATTCTTCAAATTTGATGATCCTGGTGACCTGGCTGTAGTTCTCGCCTTCGATCACGCGGCGCACCACCAGGCCCGGCCACTCCTTGGCGTACCAGGCGCGAGCCTCGCGCCCTTCTTCATCTTTGTAGAGGTAAACCGTGCATTCGAACAGGCCCACATCGGTGATGCGTAGCTCCGTGCGCTCGACGCGTGAGCGCTCGGCGGGTTCGAGATTGGCGCTGAAGGTGTCGTCGAACTTGATTTCAAGTTTCCGGGGCTCTTCGCCTTTGATCTTCTCCAGCAGCTGGGTCAGCTTGGTGATCTCGACCTCGCAGCCCTCTTCGCTGACTTTGGTGACCTGGTATTGCTGCACCTCAATGCTGCGGGTGCCGCGCTCACCCCGGGCTGTGTCGATATGGTGCACCCAGGTTGTGCCCTTGCTGCTGAAGAGGCGCTTGGGGTCGATTTCTTCGGGGTCGTCGTCCTTCTTCTTTTTCTTCTTGCCCGGCGCCTTGTAGCCGGGGTCACCTTCGACCCAGGTGAACTCCACCAGGGTGCGGGTGCCGAAACGGTCGCTCTGTTTCACGATCAAGCCCGGGAAGTCGATGCTGCGCCAGATGCGCGAGTCGCCGTCTTCACGGCCCAGGCTTACCCACAGGATGCAGTCGAAGGTGCCGGCGTCTGTCTTAAGCTTCTCCTGCTTGCTCTTGGTGTAGCCGATCGGGTCCTTCAGTTGCGGCGCGTCATCGGAAAAGTTGACCTTCACCACGAAGTTGGCGCCCTCGGGGGCCTTTTTGCCTTCGTCCAGCGTGACCTCCGCGACTTCGGCCCGATCCTCGTACACATTGCGAACTTCGTAGCTGTGAAAGGTCGGCGAGGTGTCCCCGCCTTCCTGGCCCGTGGCAGGGATCCGGTGCAGCATCCACTTGCGGCCTGCGATCCGGTACAGACGAAAGTTGTCCTTCTCTGCTTTCTTTTCGTCTTTGGCGTTCACCGGCGCCGGTCCCGGCAGGAACAGACAGCCGGCGAAGCTCGCCAGCAGCACCAGCAACAATTTGTGCATATCAAACCTCCTGCCCGCACGGCCACGATTGTGGGTGTAGTGGGGGTAGCCTGCAAGGAAAGTCTCGGAATGCGCGTGGCGGTGTTCCACACTTGGTCCACCCGCTCGTGGAAATGTCGGAAACTCAGCCAAGTTGCCAACACTCGTCAGCAATGTCGCAAGTGCTTTGTTAACTTGGCGTTAACGTGACAATCTTTAATGCGGCATGGCCACATGGAACGAATTGTGGTTATGATACGGCCTTTCGCCTCAGCTATTCGAAGGGCAGCTCATGTTGAAGAAAACTGCCGACCGCGAACACGTGCTGCCGCTGCTGGAGGAACTGGGCGGCGTCACCGAGGAAAACGTCCGCCGCGTCAGCCAGCAGGCAGGCGTGCCCGAGGCTGAAATCTGGGGTGCCGGCACTTTCTACACACTGCTCAAGGGCGGGCCCCGCGTTCGTGTGTGCAACGGCCTGTCCTGCCGCATCATGGGCAGCGACCAGCTGGCGGCCGACCTGCGCGCCAAGGGCAAGGAAGTAGAGGAAGTCAGCTGCCTGGGCCAGTGCGACCGCGCCCCCGCGGCCCTGGATGAATCACTGAAAGTGTTCGACGCCAGCCGGCAAACCCGCAGCATCACGCCCGCCGACGACAAGCTGCCCATCAACCTGGGCGGCAAGCACGATTTCAGCTTCGGCGCGCTCAAGAAGGCGCGCACCATGGGCCCTGAGGCGATCATCAAGGCGCTGGAAGACTCCGGCCTGCAGGGGCGTGGCGGCGCGGGCTTCCCGGCCCACATCAAATGGAAGGGCGTGGCCGGGCAGAAAGACCCGGTGCGTTACGTGATCTGCAACGCCGACGAGGCCGAGCCCGCGACCTTCAAAGACCGCGAAACCATGCTGCGCCGCGCCGACAAGCTGATCGAGGGCATGGCGATCGCCGCCCTGGTGGTGGGCGCGAAGGACATCTACTTCTACATACGCGGCGAATTCAACGCCGAAGCCGAGGCGGTGCAGCAGGCCCTGAAACAGGCCGCACCCCATGTGCAGGACTGGAACTGGCACTTCCACCGCGGCCACGGCGCCTACATCTGCGGCGAGGAAACAGCGCTGCTGGAAAGCATGGAGGGCAAGCGTGGCATGCCGCGCCTGAAGCCGCCCTTCCCGTTCGAGGTCGGCTTCCGTGGCAAGCCCACCCTGATCAGCAACGTCGAAACCTTCGCCTGTGTACCCTACATCATCAGCCACGGCGGCGAGGCGTTCAAAGCCCACGGCCGTACTGAGGCCGGCAGCAAGCTGTACTGCATCAGCGGCCACGTGAAGAAGCCGGGTGTGTACGAGCTGCCCCTCGGCGCGACGTTGGAAGAGCTGGTGCAGGCGGCGGGCGGCTACGAGGGAAACCCGATGGCCTTCAGCCCGGGCGGCGCCAGCAGCGGCTTCCTGCCGATCGAGAAGCGCAATCTGCCGCTGGATTTCAAAGGCCTGGCCAAGGAAGGCAGCATGCTGGGCAGCGCCGGCGTGGTGGTGCTGAACGACACGGTGGACATGGCCAAGGCCGCGCAGTGGCAGCTGGAGTTTTTCGAAGTCGAATCATGCGGCCAGTGCGCCCCCTGCCGCATCGGCACCAGATACCTGCACAACCAGGTAGGCAAGTACCTGGAAACAGGCGACCCAGGCGCACTGAAGCACGCCAATGACGTAGGCTGGGAAATGGAAGAAGGCAGCATCTGCGGCTTAGGCATGGTAGCCCACAAGCCCCTGGTGGACGCCATGAAGTACTTCCCCAAGGCCTTCGAGAAACGCACATGAGCACACCGACGTTTACCGTGTTGTTCTGCGACGGTGCTGTGAACAACGGCAAGTGGAATTTGATTGGCGTCTTCGACAAAGTGTGGCTTCCCAAGTTCCCGGGGTCTCTGCCCCTGTTCTATGTTTTCATCCAGATCACCGACTTGATCATCGGGGATGGCGCAGAAGTACGGATCGAGTTGGTGGATGCTGGCGTCGATGAAGATGGGGACATGAGAAACGACCTCGTCTGGAACGCTCGTTTCAACCTGAAGCGAGGCAAGGACGTCGGGAACACGGCTTTCCGAGGCGGCGTAGCAATTCCGGTTGTTGCCAGGGAGGGTCAGCTTGTTCAGGTCGACCGACCTGCTGATTACGAGATGAGAGTAATCTATCATGGTGAATTGCAGAGCTTAACGGTGTTGCCTGTTGGGCTGAAGCAGACGGGAGGCAGCTGATGACGGATACCGCGACGACCAAACCTGATCGGCCAGTAGCCGCCACAAATGAGGGCGAAGTTTACTTGTTGGAGTGGAGGCTTGATGCTGCGTCAGGCAAGAGCCAGATCACTCCTGACATGATTGAAGCCTTCAGAGCCAAGCAGGCAGAAGCAGTCCATCGACGGGAAGAAGCTGCGATTGCTCGAAATGACAGGGCATTCAGAGAACTGAGTGAACGCGAGAAGGATGAAGCAGACGTTCCTGCACGACTCACTCGACCCCAGTTCTTCGAAGACTAGTCTGTCCGGGAGATAGTCGGATGCCGGTTAAAGGCGACGTCTTCTGGATCCAGTTCAAGCGGGTCACACCTCCCGATGATAGTGAGACCTACGACCGAAGGCCGGTTGTGGTTCTGCGCGCTTCTGGCGAAAATGTGATGGTCGGGATGATCACCACGAAAGATTACACCGAGCGAGGTGCGGTGAAGATAACGCCTGAGGACTACGCCGTTCGAGGAACGAGGGAGATCCACTACTTCCGACCAGATCGAGTCACCACCGACCATGCCGATTGGCTGGAAGAGTTTGTTGGGAGACTGAAGCCCTCAAAGATCAACGAGTGTATCGAGGCGGTTTGCTCTCTGCTGAAGAGCTGAAACCATTGCCACATAAGTGCTCGAGTTCGGCAAGCTACCAGAGTCCATCCCGAACAGAGGCTGAGTTTGGAACCCCGTTTGCAGCCAGAGGTTTGATATACTGCCGTGATGGAGTCGGCGATGAGCGAAACCTTCACCATCAAGATTGACGGACGCGAGTGCGTTGCGCTGCAGGGCGAGACCGTGTTGCAGGTCGCCCGGCGCGAGGGCATTCAGATCCCCACCCTGTGCGACGACAAACGCCTCGACCCGGCCGGCGCCTGCCGCGCCTGCCTGGTTGAAATCGACGGCCAGCGGCGCCTGCAGCCATCCTGCGCCTGGAAAGCCGCCGACGGGCAGAACGTCAAGACGCACCAGTCATCGCCGCGCGTGCAGCGCCACCAGGATGTGCTGGTCAGCCTGTACATGTCCGACCACAAGCTCGATGAGCAGGGCCTGCCGGTCGAGACGCCCAACGGCAACGACCTGCGCGCCTGGGCTAAAGACTGCAGCACCCTCAAGCTCGATCCCGTCAACGCCCCGCGCGTGGCGCGCCCCGGCGACAAGAACCCGTACATCCACTTCGACCCCGAACTCTGCGTGCTGTGCGCCCGCTGCACCCGCTACTGCGACGAGGTCGAGGCCGTCAACGCCATCACACTCACGAACCGTGGATCAGAAACCACCATCGGCACGGCCGGCATGCGCGGCCTGCTGGACACCAGCTGCGAGCTGTGCGGCGGCTGCGTGGACACCTGCCCGACCGGCGCGCTGATCGAGAAGAAGTCGCCCAAGACCCTGCCTGAGCAGGTCACCAAGGTGCGCACCACCTGCAACTACTGCGGCGTGGGCTGCCAGATGGATTTGAACGTCGCCAAGGTGGATGGGCAGGAGCGCGTGGTGCGCGTCACCAGCCCGGAGCCCGGGACCACCGTCAACGACGGCAACCTGTGTGTGAAGGGGCGCTTCGCCTACGACTTCATCCATCACAAGGACCGCATCACCGAGCCGATGATCCGCAAGGCGGACGGCAAGCTGCACGTCGTCAGCTGGGACGAGGCCATCAAGTTCGCGGCCGAGGGCCTGAAGCGTGCGGCGCAGCGCCACGGCCCGGAATCCGTGGGCTTCATTTCGTCCGCGCGCTGCACGGGCGAAGAGAACTTCCTGATGGGCAAACTGGCGCGCGCGGTGTTCAAGACCGGCAACGTGCACTCATGTGCCGCCACGTGACACTTCCCCACGGAGCAAGCTCTCGTGAAGAGCTTCGGCGCAGGAGTGATGTCCAACAGCATCCCCGAAATCCGGGAGCTGGACTTCATGTTCATCATCGGCAGCAACACCACCGAGGCGCACCCCATCATCGGCATGGAGATGAAGATCGCCCGCCAGCGAGGCGCGCGCCTGGTGGTCGCGGACCCGCGCAAGATCTGGCTGGCTGAGCATGCCGACGTGCACATGCAGCTCAAACCCGGCTCCGACGTCTGGCTGATCAACGCCATGGCCAAGGTGATCGTGGACGAAGGCCTGGTCAACCAGGATTTCATCGACAAGCACACGGAAGGCTGGCCGGCGCTGAAGGCCAACCTCGAAAAGTTCAACCTGGCCGAGGCCGAACGCATGACCGGCGTGCCAGCGGCCGACATCAAGGCCGTCGCGGTCGAGTACGCCAAGACGCGCAAGGCCGCGATCTACTACACCCTCGGCATCACCGAGCACGCCCACGGCACGGACAACATCTTCAGCCTGGCCAACCTGGTGATGATGACCGGCCACCTCGGCGTGCCCTTCGGCGGCCTGAACTCGCTGCGCGGCCAGAACAACGTGCAGGGCGCTACTGACGCCGGCGCCACGCCGCTGTACTACGTGGGCTTCCAACCCGCGCAGGACCCCGAGGTGCAGAAGAAGTTCGAGCAGGCCTGGGCCACCGACCTGCCCGCCACCATTGGCAAGCACCTCAACACCATGATGAAGGGTATTGAGGAAGGCTCGATGAAAGCCCTGTACGTGATGGGCGAAGACATCCTGATCTCCGAGCCGAACACCAATCACCTGGAGCACGGCGTCAAGGAACTGGAGTTCCTGATCCACCAGGACATCTTCATGAACGAAACCACGAAGTACGCGCACGTGGTGTTACCCGGCGCCAACTTCGCCGAGAAAGACGGCGTCTTCACCAACACCGACCGCCGCGTGCAGCGCGTGCGCAAGGCCGTGAATCCGCCGGGCAACGCGCGGCCCGACTGGCAGATCCTGTGCGATGTCGCGCGCGCCGCGGGCTATGCCATGCCGCACTACAAGAACGCCGGCGAGATCTACGCCGAGATCGCATCGCTCGCGCCGCGCTACGCGGGCATCAGCCACGAACGCCTGGACCGCACGCCCATGGGTCTGCAGTGGCCCTGCACCAGCCCGGAACACGATGGTACTGTGTACATGCACAAGGACGGACCGGTGAAGGGCAAGGGCTCGTTCATCGTCACGAACTACCGCCCGCCGGTCGAGTTGCCCGACGAAGAGTATCCGTTCAACCTGGCCACCGGCCGCGTGCTGTACCACTACAACGCGGGCACACAGACGCGGCGCGACAGCGGCACCATGGCCAAGGTGGGCGAATGCCAGATCGAAGTCCACGCCGAAGACGCGGCCAGGCTGGGTGTGGCCGAGGGCGACTGGGTCAAAGTGGTCTCCCGGCGCGGAGGTATCAAGGCGCGCGTCTGGCTTTCCGGCCGAGTGCAGAAGGGACACGTCTGGATGCCTCTGCACTTCACGGACTCCGCAATCAACAAGCTCACGGTTGACGTCGGCGACCCGCTGGCGGGCACGGCCGAGTACAAGGTGTGCGCGGTGAATCTGCTGCCGCTGAAAGACAAGAAGCCTGCTGCCGCGGGCGCGGAGCTCGAAGCCGTGCGTCATCCGCAGGCTTGAGCCGGCCGGTGACCAGGGTCTGCCGAAGTTGTGGGAGCCCTGCTGCCGAGCCCGGGCCACCGGCCTGCAAAGCGGTGAAATCGAAGCGGGGTGCGCTGATGCGCACCCCGCTTTGATTTGAAGACGAAGCCGGAGAGGGTGCTGGGCTCATCCTCGTATTCGGATTCGTCTTCAAGCTTGAGGACCACGTCCTCCACTCTGTGCCTGTCGCCTGCGAGTTCGGGATCCCGCCTGCGACACCCTAAGTATGCCCCATGAATGCTAATCAGCAAGAATAACCAGAAAAATGTGTTCATATGAACTTGCTAAATGGCAAGCTGGTGACTCCGGTCTTGCGAAACGTGAAGTCATGGAAATCAACGACACCATCGCCGCCCGCATCACTGAACTGGTCAACGAACACTCCCAGGCCGGCGTTGCCCGCGCCGGCGGCGTCAACGAGTCCAGCGTTTTCCATTACCAGCGTGGTCGTCGCGTGCCCGCCGACTTCTGCGTCAAGCTCAGCGAGAACCTGGGCGTCAACCTCAACTGGCTGCTGACTGGCTCAGGCGCGCCGCAGGCCGGCGCCACCATGCTCGAGGCCGAGGCCGTGGGCGCCGGCATGGAGCGCATGGTGCGCATCCTGGGCGCGCTGGAAACCGAGGCTGAAGGCGCGCTCAGGGGCTCGCCAACGATCGCGCGCCTGGAGCGCCTGAACCAGATGCTCAAGACCTGGGATGAAAGCCAGGAGCGCCTGAATGCCAGCCTGATCCCCGTTGCCGAGCGCCTGGTGGCCAGCATGGCCGACGCCATGGAGCGCATGAACCTCACGCGCGCAGCCGACC
The DNA here is from genome assembly GCA_022071975.1 of Planctomycetota bacterium. GTDB lineage: Bacteria > Planctomycetota > UBA8742 > UBA2392 > UBA2392 > JACKID01. The sequence goes on along the minus strand of JAJVIO010000035.1, from coordinate 11,289 downwards.
TGAAGCCGGGGCTCGAGTACCTCAAGCGCTTCGACTTGCCCGGTGAAATCATCAACCGCATCGACCTGGCCCTCAGCCGCTTCGCCTTCCTGGATCTCGACTACGCCCGCGACTTTGAGCTGCGGCGCAAGATCCTCTGGCGCTACCTGGTCGATGGCGGCGAAGACCCGCGCCGTGTGCTGGAATACGCCTTCGCCGTCGTGCACTCGGCCTACGGCATCGGCCGCCACGCCGAGGCCGTGCTGATGGCTGACGGCGTGCTGGCCGCCACGCGCCTTGTGCCCGAGGGCGACCCGCACCGCCTGCGCCTACGCATCGTGCGCGCCTCGTGCCTTGTCGAGCTGGGGCGCGTGTCCGAGGCCGCCGCCGAGCTGACCGACGCCGTGCCTCGCCTGCCCGAGGAAGCCCGCAACCGCCACTGGGGCCTGCACCTGCGCACCCTGGTGCTGGCCGGTGCGATGCAGACCGAGGCCGCCTTCACGGTGATCGAGGGCTATGCGTTTGCGCCCGACGACACCGCGTTGTTCACGCTGGCGCTGCTGGAAGGGCGCGAGCCGCTGCTGCGCCGGGCCCTGAAGTTCGCGGAAAAGACCGGCGCAGTGCACCCCGACACCAGCCAGCCCACCTACTGGCTGCGCACCCAGTGCCTGCTGCAGGCCATGGGCGGCGACGCCAAAGGCGCGGTCAAGCGCTGGCTGGCGGCGGTCGAGAACCTCAAGTCGCAGCGGCAGCGCCGTGAGGCTCTGCGGTTTTACGAGGTCGAACTGCTCCGCGCCGGCGGACAGGAACGCGCGGCACGCACGCGCCTGCGCCAGTTCTGGAAACAGTGGGACGCCGGTGAAGGAGCTTTGCCACCCGGCTTCTTCGACCAGGCGGCCGTGTACCGCGAAACCTTGTTGCTTGAGCCCGCGGATTCACCGCTGCGCGCGCGCGCCAACGCCTGGCTGCGCCGCAAGCTGCGCCAGGGCTACGCCTGCCTGCGCCCCTGGCTGGAGTAGGGGCGTGCGCTGCGACCACCCAATGGGTGTCCCATTGGACACAGCCATCCGCTATCATGCTTCCCTTGCTTCCAGGAGACGCCATGAACAGGTGGATTGCTGCCATGTTGCTGCTGTTGCCCATTGCCGGCTGCGGCGGAACCCAGACCCAGTCCGAGCAGGACGACGACCACTACACCCAGGAAGACCTGGAGCGCGACACGGGTGACGTCTATCGCCCGACCAACAGTGGTGAAGACGACGACGGGGTGGAGAAAGGCAGCCGCGACAAGCCGGCCCGGACCGACACGGTAAAGAACAACGAGAGTCCCAGTACCGAGCGGAAGAAGGATCCCGAGCCCAAGAAAGACCCGGAGCCCAAGGTCGAGCAACCCAGGAAAGACCCACAGCCGAAGAAAGATCCCGAGCCCAAGGTCGAGCAGCCGAAGAAAGACCCCGAGCCCAGGGTCGAGCCCAAGAAAGACCGCACGGATACAATCGCCGGCTTCATCAGCAACGTCAGCACCCGCATGGATGCCCTGGAAAGCACTAAAGCCTGGAAAGAGTTTCTGAAGGCGAAAGAGAAGTTCGACGACCGTCTCGACAAGGCCCTCGAGAAGGGCAACGACGAGCGCGGCAAAGACGCCGAGGCCGCCTGGGCCAACGCCATCCAGGCCTGGTACGAGGTGCGGTACATGCACGAAGTGTTCCTTCACATCAACCGCAAGACCGGCAAGGAGTTTGAGCCCGGGGCCGGCCTGAACTTCGATGAGCTGCAGGTCTACAGCGACGAGCAGCTGAAGTCCGACGACTGCGCCCACACCTACGCGGCCTACGAGCTGGCCGAGCCGGAGATGAAGGAAATACGCCAGTTCCAGACCGACGTGCTGAAATACGACCTGGTGGCAAGCAAGGTGTTCCAGGACGAGAAGCAGGCCAGGAAGTGGGCTACGGAAAAACAGAAGTGGCAGGACGCCACCGAGGGCAAGTACGACGACAAGGAACTGAAGAAGTTCCGCGAATAGAGGGAACAGGAGCCGCAAGCGCCAGCGCGCGGCCGGTTAGTCCTTGACAGGTCAATGGACGGGGCTAAACTTGCCCCGTCAGCCAAACGGAGGGTCTCATGTCGGTCACTGTCCACAACCACAAGGCCAGCTAGCGAGACCCGACCCTTTCCACGTCAATCGTAAAGGCCGGTCCTCGCGACCGGCCTTGTTCTTTGGTGTTGCGGGCGCCTCGCCCGCAGTCGCGGACGGCGTCCGCGACAACTCGCCGCGTTCGCGGCCGGTGCGGCCGGGGCAGCCACAGCACAGAAACGGAGGTGCGCCATGCGCAACCAGGAAGCTCAAACACTTACGAACTGCCGCGGCCAGGCTGGCCGCGCCACAAGAGGAATTCAGACTTGGACCACGAAACCAAAGAAGCGCTCGAGCCGTTCATCGACCTGGCGCTGATCACAGAAGTGCTGTACCCGGTCAAAAGCGGCAAAGAGGCCACCGTGTTCGCGTGCCGTGCGCACCCGGACACCGGCGCGGAGCTGCTGGCGGCCAAGGTCTACAAACACCTGCGCGAGCGCGGCTTCCGCAACGACGCCGCGTACCAGGAAAACCGCACCGAGATGTACCACAACACCCGCGTGCGCAGGGCCTACCAGAAGGGCTCGGAGTTCGGGCTCGAGGTCCACTTCATGCTGTGGGTCGGCCAGGAGTGGGAGCACCTGCGCAAGCTGTACGACGCCGGCGTCTACGTGCCCGTGCCGGTCAAGAACGTCGGCCGTGCCATCCTGATGGAGTTCTACGGCTGCGAAGAAGGTCCCTGCCCGATCCTGCACCACGCCGACGTGCCGCGCGAAAAGGCGGCAGGCCTGTGGGAGCTGCTGAAGGCCAACATCGAGCGCATGCTGCAGGCCGACTTCGTCCACGGGGACTTGAGCCCCTACAACGTGCTGGTGGACCTGGAGAACGAGTCGGACCCCCTGCGCATCATCGATCTGCCCCAGGCCGTGGACGCCCGCTTCAACCCCAACGCGCAGGAGATGCTGGAGCGCGACGTAACCACCTGCTACCGCCACTTCCAGAAGCTCGGCGTGCAGGACAACCCCAAGGCCTGGACGGCCGAGCTGTGGAGGAAGTGGAAGCGCGCGGAACTGTAGGGGCCGAATAGTAGGGGCGGCATTGTGTGGCCGCCCCAGAGAGGAACCAGTCTTCAAAAACCCAAAGAACAGGGGCGGGCTCTAAACCCGCCCCTCTTTCTTTGATGCGCGGTGATGGCGGCTAACCGGAGATCAGCTTGGCGACCGACTCATAGATCATCTCGCCTACAGTCCACAGCACGAACGCAACGAACGCGGCAAGCGGCAGCAGGAATGGCAAGAACACCAGCATCCAGAACAGGTTCACCCGCGGGTTCGGATTCCCCTGCGGCAGGGCCATGATCCGGTTCTGGAAGTTCTTGTACATGTACCCAATGTAGACCACGCCGGGGAATCGCGCGATTACAAAGGCCCGCCCGCCTCCTACAGGTTCTTCCAGTACTTCAGCCAGGCTTCCTCGTACTTGTCGAGCTTGGCTTCGTCGAAGATCTCGTTCACTACTTCTTCAGCCGGGCGACCTTTGACCAGTTCCCAGAACATCTTGCTGTAATCCTTCTGGAAGTTCTTGTCGCCGCCCTTGAGCGCGAAGTAGGCGATGCTCCAGGCTTGCGCGTAATGGATGTTCACGTCGCCCTCATTCCAATCGCGCGTGGTGAAGTGGAAGAACTTCTTGAACTTCACGTGCTGGCCGTCGCGGATGGTTTCCTTGATGCGCTCGTAGCGCGTGTAGAAGTCGCCGCGCGTGCGGATCAGCAGTCCCAGCTCGATCTTCGCGCCTCTGTCCTTCACGCTGGCGTGTCCCAGGAATTCCGCCAGCCCTTCATCGACCCAGATCGGCGTCTGCTCCGTCAGCATGTCGAAGAACTGGTGCCAGCCCTCGTGGAAGAAGGTGTCCACGGTCTCCAGCGCCAGGCCGCAGACCTTCGACTGCGCGCCCTCCTGGCTGTACAGCTGCAGGTACTTCATGTTCGGCTCATAGAAGCCCAGCGTGCTCTCCGTGTCGCCGTCGCCACCGCAGCTGGAGGCGAAGCGGTGGAAGTCCGGCTCGTTCATCATGAAGAACACCTTGAACACCTTGCCCTTCGGCAGGTCCCGAGAGTTCAGGCCCGTGAAGCGGATGTACTCGTCGCGCGCGAGCTCGGCCAGGTTGGCCAGCGAGATCAGGTCGTTGTGCGGCTTCAGCAGCTTCTCGAGCCGCTGCTGGTCAGTCTTCTTCGTCAGATCCAGCTTGGCGGCCTGGGCCTCAAGCGCGTCCATTTCCTCGGCCGTGACGCCCACGTCGCTTACCACCAGGTAGTTGCTCTTTTTGCTGCGACACTCCAGCTTGCGGTGGGTCAGGGGCCAGCGCGCCTTGAACGGCCCGTCGATCACGCTTTTCAGCCATTCCGCACGCTCGGCGTAGTCGGGGTCAATCGGCTTCTCCAGTTCTTTCAGCGCCTCGTCCCAGCGGCCGAACTCGTGCAGCAGGCGGCAGTACGAGAAGCGGAACCAGCATTCCGGCTCAAGCTCGAGCGCCTTGCCGTAGTGCTCAAGGGCCTTGTCGTCCTGGCGCAGGTCGCGGTAACAGTGGCCGGTGTTGCCCCACCACAGCCACTCGTCCTCGGCGTCCATGGTGCCCTTGGCGGCTTCCATTACCGCCAGGGCCTCGGCAGGCTTGCCTTCGTCCAGCAGCTTGAGCGCCTCGTTGCAAGCCTTCACGCCGCGCAGGGTCGGCTTGTCCTGGGCTGCAACGGGTGCGGGATCCCCGGCAAATGCCAGCAGCAACAGCAGTGTGAAGGTGGGTATGAGTGTGCGCATACAGGTTCCTTTCCTGGAATGCACAGCATGGTGTCAAAGCTGAAGCACCGCGATTATAGAAGAAGGTGCTCGTTTATAGCACTGAACAACTGCAAGAACGTGAATGGGTTGCGTAAAGCGAAGGGACGCGGCCCGGATTGCGCAACCGTGCCACTCGGCCAATCTGACAGAGCCCGTTTCCATGCTTCCCTCAGGGCTGAATGCGCTGTCAAAATGGCACACAATTCGCCGGAAAACGGCCTTGGCACGGGCGTTGCACAAGTAGGGACACGCTGCCGCGTGTGCGTACGGAGGCTCAGATGCGACTCGACAAGCTGACAGTGAAAACCCAGGAGGCCGTGCAGGACGCGGTCGAGCTGGCGCGCAAGCGCAACAATCAGGCCCTGGAGCCTGAGCATCTCACGCTCGCGCTGCTGAAGCAGGACGACGGCGTGGTGCGCCCGCTGCTGCAGAAAGTTGGCGCCAACGTGGACCACGTGGCCAAGCAGCTCGAGGCCGAGCTCGCCAAGTTCCCCCAGGTCACCGGCGCGGCCCAGCCCTACGCCAGCAACGCCCTCAACGAAGTGCTGCAGAAGTCGTTCGACGAGGCAGACAAACTCAAGGACGAATACGTCTCCGGCGACCACTGGCTGCTCGGCCTGGTTGACCACGGCAAGACGCCCGCGGCCCGCATCATCAAGGACGCCGGCGGCGACCGCAAATCCCTGCTGGCGGCGCTGAAAGACGTGCGCGGCACACAGCGCGTCGATTCACCCGAAGCCGAGGACAAGTACCAGGCGCTGGCCAAGTACACCCGCGACCTCACCAAGGAGGCGCGCGAAGGCAAGCTCGACCCGGTGATAGGCCGCAACGATGAAATCCGCCGCGTGCTGCAGGTGCTATCGCGGCGCACGAAGAACAACCCGGTGCTGATCGGCGAGCCGGGCGTGGGCAAGACCGCCATCGTGGAGGGGCTGGCGCGCCGCATCATCGAGGACGACGTGCCCGAAGGATTGAAAGGCAAGCGCGTGCTCTCGCTCGACCTGGGCGCGCTGATGGCCGGCACCAAGTTCCGCGGCGAGTTCGAGGAACGCCTGAAGGCGATTTTAAAAGAGATCGAAGCCGCCGAGGGGCAGGTGATCCTGTTCGTCGATGAGTTGCACACGATTGTAGGCGCCGGCAAAACCGAAGGCTCGCCCGACGCCGGTAACCTTTTGAAACCTGCGCTGGCGCGCGGCAGTCTGCGCTGCGTGGGCGCGACCACACTGGACGAATACCGCAAGCACGTCGAGAAAGACAAGGCCCTCGAACGCCGCTTCCAGCAGGTCTACGTCGGCGAGCCCAACGTTGAGGACACCATCGCCATCCTGCGCGGCCTGAAAGAGCGCTACGAGGTGCACCACGGCGTGCGCATCGCCGACAACGCCATCGTGGCCGCCGCCACGCTCAGCAACCGCTACATCACCGACCGCTTCCTGCCGGACAAGGCCATCGACCTGATGGACGAGGCCGCGAGCCGCATCCGGCTCGAGATCGACTCGCTGCCCCAGGAGCTGGACGAGCTCGAGCGCGAAATGCGCCGCCTGCAGATCGAGCGCGAAGCCCTCAAGAAGGAAAAGGACGACGCCAGCAAACAGCGCGTCGGCGCCATCGAGAAAGAACTGGCCGACCTCAACGAGCGCCACTCCAAGGCCAAGGCCCAGTGGCAGAACGAAAAGGACGTGCTGCACGTCGCCCAGAAGGGCAAGGAAGAGCTCGAGCAGCTCAAGCTCGAGGCCGAGCGCTACGAGCGCATGGGCGAGCTCGAGAAGGTCGCCAAGATCCGCTACGGCGACATCCCCGCGAAAGAGAAGGCCCTGAAAGAGGCCGAGCTCAAGCTCAAGGAAATGCAGGGCGGCAAGAAGATGCTGCACGAGGAAGTTACGGCCGACGAGATCGCCGAGATCGTCTCGCGCTGGACCGGCATCCCCGTCAGCAAAATGATGGAGGGCGAAAAGGCCAAGCTGCTGAAGCTGGAAGACCACCTGCACCAGCGGGTGATCGGCCAGGATAACGCCATCAGCGCGGTCGCAAACGCCGTGCGCCGCGCGCGCTCAGGGTTGCAGGACCCCAATCGGCCGACCGGCAGCTTCATTTTCCTGGGCCCCACGGGCGTGGGCAAAACCGAGCTGGCCAAGACGCTGGCGCAGTTCCTGTTCGATGACGAGCACGCGCTGGTGCGCATCGACATGTCGGAGTACATGGAGAAGCACGCCGTCGCCCGCCTGATCGGCGCGCCCCCGGGCTACGTGGGCTATGAGGAAGGCGGCCAGCTGACGGAAGCCATCCGCCGCCGGCCCTACAGCGTGATCCTGTTCGATGAAATCGAGAAGGCGCACCCGGATGTGTTCAACGTGCTGCTGCAGTTGCTCGATGACGGCCGCCTGACCGATAGCCAGGGCCGCACGGTCGATTTCACCAACACCGTGGTGATCATGACCAGCAACATCGGCAGCCACATGATCCTGGAGATGAACGAGGGCGACGAGGCGCAGGTCGAGCAGGCCGTGCTGGCCGAGATGCGCAGGCACTTCCGGCCGGAGTTCCTGAACCGGGTGGACGACGTGGTGATGTTCAAGCGCCTGAACATGGCGCAGGTGCGCAACATCGTGGACCTGCAGCTCAAGCACATCGAGAAGCTGCTACAGGACCGCGGCCTGAAGCTGGAAGTAAGCGCCGCGGCCAAGGACGAGCTGGCCAAGCAGGGCTACGACCCGCAGCTAGGCGCCAGGCCGGTGAAGCGAGTGATCCAGCAGAAGCTGCAGAACCAGCTGGCCATGAAGCTGTTAGAGGGAGGCTTCAAAGAAGGCGACACCATCCAGGTAGACCAGCACGAGGGCTTCTTCACGTTCACGAAGAAGTAGCAGCAAGTGGCACAGGCGCCCCGCCTGTGCCCGGCGGGCCCTGGCCCGCCGGTACTGCCGGCCTGCGGCCGGCAGACATGGGCGAGGCGCCCATGCCACGTTAGACTTAACGCATGCAGAATGAGCCACCTGTTCAGAAGCGTCTGGGAGCCAACCTGCCCCACTGGACTCGAGAAGGCGCAACCTACTTCATCACGTTCCGCACCGCCGATTCGCTTCCCGCAGAGGCCATCGAGAAGTTGAGCGCAGAGTCTCGTCTGCTTGAACGTAAGCAGAACTGGCAGAAGCTTGAGCCGGAAGAAACCCTTCGACTCTCCAGACTGAAGTCGGACGGATATCTGAAATTACTGGACCAGAGCTACGGTGCGTGCATTCTTCTGCGAGACGACTGCGCCGAGGTGGTAGCCAAAGCGCTCAAGCACTATGCCGAGGTGCAATACCGTCTGTGGGCTTGGTGCGTCATGCCCAACCACGTGCACACTGTGGTTCAGCCATTTCAAGGATTTGAGTTGCCGAAGATGTTGCACGGGTGGAAGTCGGTTTCATCGAAGCGCATTGGAAAGTTGCTCGGGCAAGGTGGTGTGTTCTGGCAGTCGGAGTCATATGACCACATCATTCGCGATGAGGCCGAATTCGACCACTACATGGCATACACCCTGAACAACCCGAAGGCAGCCGGGCTGACCAATTGGAAGTGGCTGGGGAAGTTTCCAGATTGAAAGTGGCACAGGCACAACGTGGCACAGGCGCCTCGCCTGTGCCCTGCGGGCCTTGGCCCGCCGGTACTGCCGGCCCTGCGGCCGGCAGGCATGGGCGAGGCGCCCATGCCACGAAAGGCAGACATGGGCGAGGCGCTTGGGCCACGTCTCGCCCCTCATGTTGTGCGCCTCTTCTTGCTGTATAATGCCTGGGTCGGAAGGCGACGGCGCACGGGCGTGCAAGCCCCCTCCGTTGCATCCGGCATGGGAGAACGGCCGTGCTCAGGTACGTCGTTTCAAACCTTGGCCCTGAAACCAGCCAGGCTAACCAGGACAAGCTCATCTCAGCGCTGCAGTCAATCAAAGGCATCAAGGACGTCGCCCTCGTGCCCGCGCGCAAGGAAATCACCTTCGGCATCAGCGGTCCTGAGCCCAAGGTGAAGGTGCTGAAAGAGGTCTGCCAGCAGGCCGGCTTCACACTCGGCAACCGCCTGTAAAGCGAGTTGTGCGCGAACCAGCCCGCCCCGCGGGACGGCCGTGCATTGCCCGTTCGGTGTGACGAATCTATCGTACCCGCCATGATCACAGGCGTGCACGCTTTGATTTACGCCCACGACGCCGAGAAGGTCCGCGCCTTCTTTCGCGACGTGCTGGACTGGCCCTTCGTTGACGCTGGCCACGGCTGGCTGATCTTCGCGTTGCCGCCCGCGGAAGTGGGCGTGCACCCGATCCTGCCCAGCGACACCCAGTCGCACCAACTCTACCTGATGGTGGACGACGTGAAGGCCGTGGTGGCCAAGCTCGAGAAGCTGGGCTTCCAGTGCGCGCCGATCCGCGACCAGGGCTTCGGCCTGGTCACCAGCTTCGAGCTGCCCGGCGGCGGCCCGCTCGGCATGTACCAGCCAAGGCACCCTATCGCGGCCGGGAAAAGGAAGCGCAAGGCGGCCAACCCCGCCCGGAAGGGCGGGGGAACAACCAAGAAGGCCGCGAAACCAGGAAACAAAGCCCGCCGCGCAAGTGGTGGAGCCGCAGCCAAGAAGGCCCCCAGCCCCGCCCGGAAGGGCGGGGGAGCCAAGAAGAAGGCTGCCCAAAAGCCGGCCCGCAAACGCCGTTAACCAACACGAAGCCACTTCGTGGCTCCGTGTCTTCGTGTGAACTCGCGGTTACGCAGCAGGCTCCGTCGGAGTCTCGCGCGCAATCTCTTCCAGCCTGGCCAGCGTGGCGGCGTACAGCTCCGCCAGTTGCTGCTTCTTCTCGATGGCCAGGTCGCTGGTGTGGTGCAGGGCCTTCACGGCCCTGGCCCAGTACTTGTCGAAGGTGCCGATGTCCGGCGCGCCCTGCTTGATCAGCCTTGAGTTCAGCGCGCGCTCGGAAGGCTGTCGTAGGTCGCGCACCAGGCGCAGCTTCGAGAGCACCCACAGCACGTAGTACGTCGTGTCGATCTCGTACCACCTGAAACCTTGACGCGTCGAGCCCTGGTAGTGGTGGTGATTGTTGTGCCAGCCTTCGCCGCCCGTGATCAGCGCCAGCATCCAGTTGTTGCGGCTGGTGTCGCTGGTGGCGAAGCGCCGCCGCCCGAACACGTGCGACAGGGAGTTGATCGTGTAGGTGGTGTGCGACAGCAGAATCGTGGACAGGAAGAAGCCGACGAACAGGATGCCCAGCGCCGGCACGATCGCGCCACCCGTGAGCAGCAGCCCGAGGCCGAACACCGCGGCGATCAGCGCCACCTGCGGCACGATCCAGTATTTGTTCAGCCAGCGCAGCTCGGGATATTTCATCAGGTCGGGCACCAGCTCCGTGCGCGTGGCGTCGTACTTGCGGCACAGGATCCAGCCCATGTGGCTCCACCAGAAGCCGCGCTTGGGCGAGTGGATGTCGTTCTCCTGGTCCGAGTGCTTGTGGTGGTGCCGGTGGTGCGCCGCCCACCAGATCGGCCCCTTCTGCACGGCCGTGGAGCCGCCCAGGGCGATGAGAAACTGCATCACCCGGCCCATCTTGTAGCTGCGGTGCGCAAAGTAGCGGTGATAGCCGGCCGTGATGAACCACATGCGACCGAAGTACAGCACGGCCATCACGATCCAGGCCACCCAGGGCACGCCGGTAAACAAGGCGCCCAGGGGCAGCAGATGCATCAGGATGAAGGGGGCGGAGCCCAGCCAGTTGACCCGTTCGTCGGGCGCGCGTTCGATTGTTTTGCTCATGCTTGCGGCGCTTGCGCGCCTGCTTTCGCCGGCCGCGAGGTTCGCGGCACGGTCGCTTCTGCCAACCTAACGCCCGGCGTGGCGGGAATGGTCTCCGCGAATTCAACAATTCAATGGTTTTCATCGAGCCAGTTCTTTTCCCCGGCACAGCACCTGCACGTTGAAACCGGCCGGGTCGCGCAGGGCGATGCTGTCACGGCCGTCGTCCAGCCTGACCACGCGGGCGCCCGGTGCTTCGCGCAGCGCTTCAAATCGCGCTGCCGGCACGTGCACCGTCCAGCGCGCTTCAGCCAGCGGGTAGTCCGGTTCTTCCCAATAATCGCGCACCGTCGGCTCGTTGTGCCGGGCGTAAGGCAGTTCCCGCGGCACGAACAGAATCCGGAACGAGCTCTCGCCGTCGCTGATCTCCAGGGCGTGCAGCGGCCGAAAGTCGTCGATCTCGAGCAGCTCCACCTTCAGTCCCAGAGCTTCATAGAACTCGCGGGTGGCGCTCCAGTCTGCTTCACCGACCCACACGCTGGCCTCAACGGTGAACTCGATGCGCGTTGGCTGCGTTTCCGGCGCCGGTTCGGCGGGCGGTGCCGCGGCGCAACCGGCAACCAGCAGCCCGCAGGCGAACAAAGGCTTCCACATACTTGC
>JAJVIO010000034.1 GCA_022071975.1 Planctomycetota bacterium | reverse complement strand
AGCCGTCGCAGACGGCGACTCTTCGATACCCTGTTGCTCGCGCGATGCGGAGCCGCCGTCTTCGACGGCTTGGGTTACCTCGCATCGCCACCCCCGGCTTGCGCCGGGGGCTTACCTGGTGAGACGCCTGCTGCGCAGGCTCAACCTCGCGTGGCTGGGCCTTGGACAACCTGGTGCCACCCCTCCATTCCACTTGCCTTTCAGGTTTGACAAGCAAGTATCTGCCCCATGCCTCGCAAACTGATTGTTGTCGGCCTTGATTGCCTTGAGCCTTCGCTTGCCTTTGAGCGCTGGGCCGATTGCATGCCCAACCTTACCCGCCTGCGCGAGCGCGGCGTGTTCGCCCGCATGCGCAGCACCATCCCGCCCATCACCATCCCGGCCTGGCAGTGCATGGTGACCGGCAAAGACCCCGGCACCCTGGGCATGTACGGCTTCCGCAACCGCAAGGATTACTCCTACGACTCGTTCATGTTCGCCGACGGCAAGATGGTGCGCGAGCCCCGCGTGTGGGACGTGCTGTCGCGCGCTGGCCTCAACAACATCGTGCTGGGCGTGCCGCAGACCTGGCCGCCGCGGCCGTTGAAGGGCGTGATGGTCAGCGGCTTCCCGCTGCCCGACACCGAAGGCACCTGGACCTACCCGGCGACGCTGAAGAACGAGATCGCCACGGTGTGCGACTACATCCCCGACGTCGAGGAGTTCCGCAGCGAAAACCGCCAGGAGATCCTGCAGAACCTGATCGACATGGCCGAGCGCCGCTTCAAGCTGGCGGCGCACCTGCTGAAAACGCGGCCGTGGGATTTCTTCATGATGGTGGAGATGGGCACGGACCGCATCGTGCACCTGCTGTGGCGCTACACGGACGAGACGCACCGCCACTACCAGGCCAACCACCCGCTCAACAACGCGATACGCGACTACTACGCCCTGTGCGACAAGCTGATGGGCGAGCTGATCGCGCCCTACGAGAACGACCCGGAGGTGGCGATCGCGGTGGTTTCCGACCACGGCGCGCGGGGCATGGACGGCGGCGTGATGATCAACGACTGGCTGATCAGGCAGGGCTACCTGACGCTGAAAGAGCGCCCCAAAGAGCCATTGGGCATGGGCAAGCTGATCAAGGCGGGCGCTGTTGACTGGTCAAGAACGCGGGTGTGGGCCGAGGGCGGCTACTACTCGCGCGTGCAGTTCAACATCAAGGGCCGCGAGCCCCAGGGCATCGTGGATCCAGCCGAAGTGGACGCTCTGGCGGCCGAGCTGAGCGAGAAGCTGAAGGCCATTCCCGACGACGCCGGCCGGCCGATGACCACGCATGTGTACCGGCCCCATGACACCTACAAGGTGGTGAACAACATCCCGCCGGACTTGATCGTGATATTCGGCGACCTGGGCTGGCGCAGCATCGGCAGCGTGAGCCCCGTGGCCGACGCGCCGCTGCATGTGTTCGAGAACGACACAGGCCCGGACGACGCCAACCACAACTGGCACGGTGTGTTCGCCATGGCCGGCGCGGGCGTGCCGAAGCAGGGCGAGCTGGAGGCCTTCAGCCTGATGGACTTCGCGCCCACGGTGCTCAAGTTCTTCAACAAGGAAATCCCCGCGGACATGCAGGGGAAGCCCCTAAACCTGTGGTAAGGGACTGTCCCCGATTTTGGGGACTGTCCCTGTCGTCGAATCCCCGGTGAGAGTTCAAAGACGGGGACAGTCCCCAAAATCGGGGACAGTCCCCTAGCTGAGCACCAGCCGCGCCATCACAGCCGTGCCGATGGCGAGGCAGCGTTCGTCCACGTTGAAGCGGGCGGAGTGCAGGGGCTCGGTGATGCCTTTCTGCCTGTTGCCGCTGCCTACCAGGAAGAACGCCCCTGGCTTGTGCTGCAGGTAGTAGCTGAAGTCTTCGCCCCAGGTCTGCGGCTCGAAGCCGGTGTTCACGTTGCCTTCGCCCACGATCTCTGCGGCCGCTTTTGCCACCGCCTGCACGCCGCTTTCGTGGTTCACGATGCTGTCGTAGCCGCGGATGTACTTGAACTCGTGCTTCAAACCGTGCGCCTGTGCGACGGCCTGCACCATGCGCTCCATTTCTTCGATGATGCGCGCGCGCACGGGCTCTTCGTAGGTGCGCACGGTGCCAAGCAGATCCGCGTTGTCGGGGATGATGTTGTGGGTGGTGCCGGCGTTGAACTTCGTCACGCTGACAACCGCCGGCTTGCCCGGCTGCACGCGGCGCGCCACCAGGGTCTGCAGCATGCCCACCAGCTCGGCCGTGGCGGGAATCGGGTCCAGCGCTTCATGGGGGCGCGAGGCGTGGCCGCCCCGGCCGGTCAGCTTGATCTCGAAAATGTCGGCCGCGGCGGTCACGGCGCCGACGCGGGTGGCCACAGTCCCCACTTCCATCTGCGGGTTGTTGTGCAGGCCGTAGACTTCGTCCACGCCCTCGAGGCAGCCCTTGTCGATCAGCCCCTTGGCGCCGCCGGGGGGCAGCTCCTCGCTGGGCTGGAAGATGAAGCGCACGCTGCGGGTGAGCTTGTCTTTGCGCGCGGCGAGCAGTCTGGCCGTGCCCATGGCGATGGTCATGTGGGTGTCGTGGCCGCACATGTGGGCGACGCCGTCGTGCTTACTGCGGTAGGGGATGTCGTTGAGCTCCGTGATGGGCAGGGCGTCCATGTCGGCGCGCAGGGCGACACGGCCTTTGCCCTTGGGGGCGTCGAGGTCGGCGATGAAGCCTTCGCCCCAGAGCTTGGTGACTTTCAGGCCAAGCTCGGCCATCTGCTGCGCGCAGTGCTCGGAAGTCTTGAATTCGTGCAATGACAACTCCGGCACCATGTGCAGTGTGCGGCGCTGGGTGGTCAGCCAGTCCTGCATGTGTTCGGCGTTTGTCAGGAGTTCGTGCGGCATGGGAATGCTCAGGGGTTAGAGATCAGAGGTCAGAGGTCAGGGAACATTCTGCCAAGGTTCAGCCCGCATTTCCCTGACCTCTGACCTCTGTCCTCTGGTCTCTATTTTTCGATCCAGCGTACGTCGATCACGCCGAAGATGTCTTCCACCGCGTGCACTGCGTTGCTTTCGTCGTCGAGGGTGCGCGTCACCGTCTTGATGTGCACCGTGCCGTTGGCCATGGGCACGCCGTTTACCACCACGCCCGGCACAGCCTTGAGGGCCTGCATGACCTCGGCTTTGCGTTCGGTGTCAAAGGTGACGATGAAGTAGGACATCGGTTGCCTCGCGGGCGGTGCAAGCGTCGCCCCTACACCGCCCGGCCAACCGCTTTGGCCACGGCCGGGATCTTTTCCATCATCTGCTGGAACTGCTCGATGAACAGGCTCTGGCCGCCGTCGCTCTTTGCCTGCTCCGGGTTGTTGTGTACTTCCACCATGATGCCGTCCGCGCCGGCCGCCACGGCCGCGAGCGCCATGGGCGGCACGTAGTTGCGGATGCCGGTGCCGTGGCTGGGGTCCACGATGATCGGCAGGTGCGAAAGTTCTTTCACGGCCGGCACGGCGCTGAGGTCGAGGGTGTTGCGGGTGTGTGTGGCGAAGCTGCGGATGCCGCGCTCGCACAGCACCACCTGGGAGTTGCCGCCACTGAGGATGTAGTCGGCGGCGGTAAGCCATTCCTCGAGAGTGGCGCTCATGCCGCGCTTGAGCAGCACGGGCTTTTTGCTCTGGCCGGCTTTCTTCAGCAGGGTGAAGTTCTGCATGTTGCGCGCGCCGATCTGGATCATGTCGGCGTGCTCTTCCACCAATTCGAGCGACGCCTCGTCCAGCGCCTCGGTCACGAAGCGCAGGCCGGTCTGCTGGCGCGCGAGGTCCATGATTTTCGCGCCGCCTTCCTGCAGGCCCTGGAAGCTGAAGGGGCTGCTGCGCGGCTTGAACAACCCGCCGCGCATGATGCTGGCGCCGGCGGCCTTGACCGCACGGGCGATTGCCAGCACCTGCTCTTCGCTTTCAAAGCTGCAGGGGCCGGCCATTACGCAGAGCTTCTGGCCAGCGCCGATTTTCACGCCGGCGACGTCCACTACGGTGTCGTCTTCATGGAACTCGCGGGCGGCCAGCTTGAAGGGTACGCTCAGACGCACCACTTTGCTGACGCCGGCCAGGGCCGAGAACACAGCGGGATCAAGCCCGTTGTATTCGCCGGTGACGCCAACCACCGTGCGGCTGCTGGATTTCAGGGGGTGGGGGGTCAAACCGAGGTCGCGAACGCGGGCCGCCACGGCAGCGAGCTGCTGTTCACTCGCGTTCGACTTCATCAGGATCAGCATTTCAGCCTATACTCCAGTGCCCGATTCCCCCAGCCGGGCATGGTACGGCGCAACGGGCAAAGGAAAAGTACAAAGAAAGCATGGCGGAACCCACACCCGGTCCAGAAGACGCGTCACCCGAAATGCAGCTGCTGGCTCGCATGAAGCTGCAGCGCGTGGTGTTCGGTGCGTTCGCGCTGGTACTGGTGTGCCTGTTTGCACTGGGTCTCAGCGCATACCGCCGCATGCAGGCCGAAACCCGAGACGCCCACCAGGCCGAGCAAAACGCCGAGCAGATGGCAAAGCAACTGCGCGCGCGGGTGGACGCGCTGGAGCGCGAACTTCAAGCCACCGGCGCCCGCCTCGACAAGGCCGAGTTTGCCCGCGCCCTGCTGAACTGCCGGTTGGCCATGCATGAGATTCGTGACGGCAACACCGCCCGCGCCCGCACCCTGCTGGATGAGGCGAAAGCGCTGGGCGCGCCGGCCTGGTGGCCGCTGGTCGCGCAGCTTACGCAGGACACGGCCGTGCGCTTTGAGGGTGGCGAGCTGACCGACAAACCGATCATCGCCGGGGCGGTCAGCGGCGACCTTGCGGTGATAGCGGTGGCGCGCCAGGTAACGGGCGGCGTTGTGGTCGAGACCTGGGGAGCGTTGGACGGCAAGCTGAAGTCGGTCTCGGAGGTATTGACTCCATCGGACACCGGCGCAGCCGAGCCGGCACGGCTGCTGCTGAACGGCGACGGAACTCGCTGGTTCCTGGCGCTGCCCTTGGTCCGGTTTTTCGGTCTCAATGGCACGGTGACGCGTCAGCAATTCTCGGCCCTGGATTTTTCCCCCTCAGAGCCCGACGCGGACACCGTGTTGAACATCGCATCCAATCCAGACCTGACGCTGGTGTACGAGTCCAAGGGGGCTGCAGGACTCGCGGAATGGAGTATCGATTCCCGTGGGCAGTTGAGCTGGCGGTCGATTTCTTCAGACCTGGGTGCCACGGAGGTGCAGGCCGTTTGCCTGGCCGGCGACCAGCCGGTGTTCGCCACTCCGCGCGGCATCTACAGCCTGGGCCAGGATGGACGCGCCGGTCAGCTGCACCTGCTTGAACAACGGCCTGACCGCATCGCGCTGCACCACGGAGCAGGTGTAGTCTATGCCGCAATTCTCTACGGTCGGTCACTGAACCTGCTGGCCATAAGGCTTGGCGATGCAGCCGCGCCGGTCAGCAGCATCCACGAGATGCCGGACGAGCCGGTCGAGGACCTACGCTTCCTGGCTGACGACACACCCGTCTGGACTGGGCGCTCGGGGCGTATCATTACGCTGAACTTCGGCAACCGACGCGACTGGACGCTGGGCGGCTACACACTGAGCTTTGTAGAGCGTCATCCGCGAGGGCTGGTGTTCGGCAACCGCAAAGGCGAACTCAGCGTGCGCGTGCAGGATGAGTTCACGCTGGGTGGCGTGCCGCGCCGCATGGTGCCGCCGCAATTCGTGCCTGAGGCGCTGGCGCACGGCTTCTCGCTGCAGTCGCCGCAGGCGGAGCGCTTCGTGCTTCAGCACGGGCGGCTGCGCGCGCTTGGCGCGGTGCTGAGCGTGACACTGGCGCCGCAAGGCCCGGCGTACGACGATGGCGGGCTGGTGCTGCCCGACGGCACGCGCAGCCCGGAAGAAGGTGCGCTGCTGGGCGCATTCGCGGATGGCCGTGTGCTGCTGTTCGCGCACAAGCAGAAACTCAAGCTGGTGGGAGTAAACTCGCTGACTGAGTTCATGCTGCCGGGCGAGCGCGCGCCTGACGCCTTGACCGTTGCCGCACAGGCTGTGGTAGCTGCGCTGCGCGTGCGCGACACAGTGTACGTAGCGGACATGCGTGGCGACCCGCTGGCGGTTGCGAGCCGGCTGGAAGTGGCCCCCGATCTGCTGGCGCTTGATGCGGAGGGGACGGCGCTTGCCGTGGCCTACGGGCCGCTGGTGGTGATCCACAGCCTGCGCGGCGGGCCGGAGCAGACGGTGCGGACCTCCGTGGCGCCGCGCCGGCTGGCGCTGCTGTTCCGTGGCACGGTGCTGGTGGCACTGGAAGCGGCCGAGCTGGTCTTTTACGAGGTCGCCACAGGGCGCGAAATGGCGCGCGCCGGCGCGAGCGTCACCGATCTCGCGGCCTCGGGAGATGCATCACTGAACGTGGTGGCGGGCGGCTGGCTGCGGACCGTGAACCTGCAGCCCCCCCGCTAGATCTTCACCCACAGGTCGCTGCCGTATTCGCACGCGAACAGCAGCGCGCCCAGGAAATTCTGCAACTGGCGGGTGCTGCGGTCGTCGTCTTTGACGTCCTTGATCTTGAGACCTACACGCGACACCGGCATGCCGGAATCTTCGCGCTCGATCACGAACAGGTTGGAAAGCGAGTGCAGCTCCCGGTCGAGCGGGAGGTTCGGTTCGTAAAGGTCGAACATACCAAGCAGGAAGCGCGCGTGCTTGCTGCTGACCTGCCCGGTCAAAAAGAACAGCTCGAACACCTGGTTGCTGCTGATGCGGCGGCCGTCATCCAGCCTGCGCACCAGCGGCTTGTCGGCTTCGAAGAACACGCCGGGAAGCTTGCGCATCTCGGCCGTGCGGTTGCCGGTGATGCCGTTGTTCTCGAAGTAGTTGCAGAGCATGGAGCCCGTGGGGTCGCCGTGGCTGGCATGTACGCGGCCGATGAGCATCGCCTCGGCTTTCAGGCTGACGGGGAACTCGATGCGACCCCGGCAGCCGAAACTCTGGGGCTCGACGCGGGCCCGGCAGTCTTTGCAGTGATGGGCCAGGGACTCGAGCTCGGCGTACTGCTTCTGGATCTCGGCAGCGCTCGCTACTTTCAACTGCTGGGTGCCGTCAGCCTTGAGCGTGAGATCGACCTGCACATCTTCCGGCCTGATGTCGGGATTGGTCTTGCGCGCCTTGTTGACGGCCTCGTTGGCGCGCTCACGGGCGTACAGCAGGCGCAGCATGCGCCCGGGCTTGACCTGCTCTTTGACGGGGCAGGGAAAATCGAGGTAGTAGACTATGCTCATGGGCGCCCGGTTGCGTGCAGTCGAACGTGTTCAGGGTTGTCGAACAGCGAATTACCAATGGCCAATTTCCAATCACCAATTGGGCGAGGATTGGAAATCGGTAACTGGTAACTGTTCATTGGCTGTTCAGCTTATCTTGGCTTCAGTGCCAGCAGCCTTGGTTCCGTGTACTCTTCAATCACGTAGCGAGGGCCTTCACGCCCCAGGCCTGAGGCTTTTACACCGCCGTATGGCATGTGGTCCACGCGGAAGGTGGGGATGTCGTTGATGATCACCGCGCCCACCTCAAGCGTCTCGAATGCCAGCATGGACTTGGGCAGCGAACTGGTGAACACCCCGCACTGCAGCCCGTAAGCTGAGGCATTCACGGCGTGCAGGGCTGCTTCGAAATCCTGGTAGCGAAAGAACACGCCGACAGGCCCGAACACTTCGTTGCAGCAGACCTTTGCTTCTTCATGCACGTCGGTCAGCCAGGTGGGGCGATAGAACTGGCCGTCGCGCTCACCGCCGCAGATCACGTTGGCGCCCTGGGCGCGGGCTTCGTTCACCCAGGCTTCAACGCGGATCGCCGCGTCCTCGCTGACCATCGGCCCGCAGATTACTTCCTCGTGGGTGGGATCGCCGACGCCGATCGTTTCGGTCAACTCCACCAGCCGCTTCATGAGCTGCGCGGCAACCTGGTCGTGGGCGAACACGCGCTGCACCTTGATGCAGACCTGCCCCGCGTGGGCGAACGCTCCCGTCACGATGCGCTGGGCGGCGTTCTCGATGTCGCAGTCGGGCTCGACGATCACGGCGGCGTTGCCCCCCAGCTCAAGCAGCACTGTCTTGCGCGGCGCCAGCTCGCGCAGGTGCCAGCCGACGCCATCGCTGCCGGTGAAGCTGATGACGGCCACGCGTTCGTCGGTGGCGAGTACCTGGGCGACGTCGTTCTCACAGGGCAGCACGCTGAATGCGCCCTCCGGCAGGTTGGCCTTGGAAAGCAGCGCGCCCAGCATCAGGGCCGTGAGCGGCGCCTGGGGGGCCGGTTTCAGGATGATGGGACAGCCGGCAGCGATCGCCGGCCCGACCTTGTGCGCGACCAGGTTGAGCGGGAAGTTGAAGGGGGTGATGGCCGCCACGATGCCCTTGGGGAAGCGGCGCACCACGCCGAAACGGCCCTCGCTGGCGGGGGTGGTATCCAGCGGAATGACTTCCCCGCCGCCGCGCTTGGTTTCTTCAGCGCACAGCATCAGCGTGTTGATGCTGCGGGTGACTTCGCCGCGGGCAAGGCTGATCGGTTTGCCGGTTTCGGCGGTGATCATGTGGGCGAATTCCTCAACCCGCGCCTTCATTTCCTCGGCCATGGTCAGCAGCGCGGCTTCACGGGCGCCGCTGGACATGGCAGCCATGCGCGGCCGGGCGTGCCAGGCCGCGGAAATGGCGGCCGCGACCTCGCCCCGGTCGGCCAGCGATACAGCGCCGAGATCCTGTTTGTCATAGGCTCCGCGGTGCTGGAACGTATGGTTGGTGGTGACACGCGAACCTGCGAGCCAGAGCGGGTGTGTCGTCATGGTCAGCCTTTCTGCTGCCAGTGTAGGCAGCGGCTGGCAGATTTCGAGGTCGCGGGCGAACATGCGCTTCAACGCGTTACTGGTTGCTGGAAGCCTGCTTGCCGTCGGCGGGCTGGTCGCGCTGGGCCCTGTGCGCTCCTCGCTGGGCCTTGCGCTGGATGGTGCGTGGCAGCTGGCGCTGATCCACGCCGAGTTGGCGCTGGCGCCGCTGTTGTTCATGCCGGTTGCCGGCGGGCGTGGCAAGGCGCTTTCGAATCTGGCGGCCGCGGCAGCCTGCGCTTCTGCCGGCGCGGCGACGGTGCTGCTTTTTTCATTTGCGTCCATGGGCAAGGACGGCCTGGATACTCGTGCCTTTGCCGGCGCCGTGTGGCTGGCAGTATCAGGCCTGCTGGCGCTGGGCGCGCGTTTTGGCGCGCACTGGGTGCTGCGTGGGCGCATCCTGCTGTTGTGCGCTATCGGTCTGCCGGCGCTGTGGCACTACCTGCTGCTGGAGTATGCGGGTTCCTCAGGCGGTCAGCTGGCCCCGTTTTCACCCAATTGGGCCCTCGCGACCCAGAGTGTAAGCCTGTGGCCGTTGCTGCTTGCGGGCGCCCTGGCGTGGTTCGGCGCGCTGGCCCTGCCGGATCGGGGGCGGCCATGAGGCTGTTGGTGCTGAGCCTGCTGTGCTGCGGCGCGCTGACGGCGCAGGTAATCGACGCTGAACGCAGCGGCTTCCTGTCCGCGCCCAATTGTCGTACCGGCACCTGGGCGCCGTACCGCCTGGTGCTGCGCGAAGTCAGCGGCGACAACCTGTCCATAAGCTCGGAGGCGCCGGGCGTGAAGCTTTCACGGCAGGTGGCCGTCAGCGGCCGGACCGAACTCGAGATTGTAATCCCCGTGTTCGTGGGCGACGGCTCGAAGCTTGTTGCCGGGCCGGCCAGCGTCGAGCCCACCCTGCCGCTGCGGCGCATCGACCCCGACTATGGGCGCCCGTACGTTGCCGTGTTCTCAAGCGACCCCGTGTACGCGCGGGGGGTGCTGCCCAGCACGCCGCGCGGGGCCGTGTGCGACTACTTCGACCTGGCGGAATTCTTCACCGACTGGCGGCTGCTGGACGGCTACGACGCGATCGTGATCTTCAATCCGCAGGAGACTCGGCTGCCGGTAGGTTCCCAGCGCGCGATGGCCGAATTCTGCAGCCTGGGTGGCGCGGCGCTGGTGGTCGGTTCGTTCCGTTTCGGCGAGAAGGCCGTAGACCTGCCGCCGCCCGCGGAGCCACGACTGATGCAGTTCCGCGACGTGCCATTGCAGCGCATGGGTTACGGGGCGGGTGCAATCTACCGCATCGGCTTCGAGGAGTTGCGCCACAGCCAGTCCGCGCCGGACGTGATCATTGACGCGCTGCGCGACCACCTTTGGTTCGGCGCAAACCGCGCCCCGGCCGGCACGCCGGAGTCCCGGGTGCCGCCCACCCGCTCTCCGATGGGTCCACCGCAGCCGCCGCAGGACGCGGCTCCGGCCCCGCTGTTCTGGGGGCTTGCCGGAGGATTGCTGCTGCTTTGTGGGCTGGCTCCGGTCGTGGCCGGACGCCTGTCGCGGCGGGCGTGGCCCGCGCAAGTGGGGGTGCTGCTGGGTTGCGCGGCGATCGGCGGCCTGGCGCTGCTGCAGCCACGACCGCTTCCGGTGATTGAGGCCAGCGTACTGGTTCGCGGTGGCGACGGTGGCGCGCACTCTGCCCGCGTGTTCCTGCTGGCGGAGCAGCCGTGGGCGGACACGCTGGTCGTGGACCTTGATGACCCCGCCTATCGTGGCCTGCCTCGCAAGCTGCCTGGCCGTCCAGGCTGGCGCGCCTGGGCTGAAGATCTTCCGCTGGTGGATGCAGGATCCGGTCGCTCTGAGCCCGTGCTGCTTGCGTTCGGAATGGTGGGGGAGTTCAGCTTCCGGGACTTTGCAACCAGGGCGCATCGAGGCGAAACCGGGTTTTCCACAAGTGATGCGCACCTGCTTGAGTGGTGGCTCGATGCCAACGCCTACCGGGGCCGACGTGCCGAAGTGATGCCCCTCGAATGGAACTTTCAAGAGCGGATGGAAGGAGCGGCTACTTTCATTCCCCGCGCTGCGATAGGAGTCACCCCGAAACGAGAAGGTGGCTGACCCTCGCCAAGTGGCTCAAATGAAGCAATAATCAAGCAGGGTGCCGCGCGTTCTCGCGGTGCATCTCTGGGTGGGCGCCCTTAAGTGTTTGGACAAGAGATGGCTAGCAACGGGCCAAGGCACGTCAATCGGTCCACGTCTTCGGAGGGAGGCGGCGGCTCGGGTCCGCCGCGTGTTTACCCGGTCAAACGGCCGGACTCCCACGTGACGCGCCGTGTGGAACCCAAGGAAGACAGCAGACGGATGCCCGGAACCGACAAACAGAAGGGTGAGGAGCCGCCGCAGCCCTCGATTCCCACGGTTTCCCTGGGCCCGCCGCCGAGCAACCAGAAACCGACGCAGCCTCCGGCTCGCGTTTCACCGGTGCCACCGCGCCAGCCGGGTACTCCGCCCCCGCAGCCGCTCAGTCGCGCACAGCAGCTCGCGCAGCAGCAGCGCAGTGCAGCGTCAAGCCAGCCGGCACAACGCAGCAGCGCGTCCAGTCAGCAGCATCCACGCAGTGCGGCCAGCAGCCAGCAACCGGTTGGCGAACAAACGGAAGTACCGCAGGCCCCGGTGTCGCGCCCGCCCCAGGAAGTCCAGTACCGCGCCGCGCAGGACCCCAGCCTGGCCGAAACCCAGGACATGGACCCGGTGGAAGTCGAGAAACCCCCTGAGACCGTGGCCGGCCAGGCGCGCATCAGCTTCGGCCAGGCGGCCGTGAACCTGAAACTCGTGACTGCGGCACAGATCCAGGAGTGCGTGAACGTGCAGCGGGCCCTGCTGGCCAAGGGGCAGCGCGTGCCGCTGCTGGGCCAGATCCTCGTGCAGCGCGGCTACCTGGACAAACCGGGCGTCGAAAAGATCAAGAGCTACCAGCAGATGTACCAGCTGCAGGACAAGATCCCGGGCTACCAGCTGGCGGAAAAGCTGGGCCAGGGCGCCATGGGCACGGTGTACAAGGCCAAGCAGGTGCGCATGGACCGCTTCGTGGCGATCAAGGTGCTGCAGCCGGAGCTGGCGGCCAACGTCACCATCAAGCAGCGATTCCTGCAGGAAGCTCGCGCCAGCGCCCGCCTGAACCACCCCAACGTAATCACCGGCATCGACGCCGGCGAAGTGGACGGCCTGTGCTACTTCGCGATGGAGTACGTCGAGGGCAAGACCCTGCAGCAGCTGGTGAAAGAGCGCGGCGCCATGGACGAGCGCCAGGCGCTGGACGCCATCCTGCAGGTCGCGAAAGCGCTCGAGCACGCGGAAAAACTCAGCCTGGTTCACCGCGACGTAAAGCCTGACAACATCATGATCACCCGCGACCGCCAGGTGAAACTGCTCGACCTCGGGCTGGCCAAGATGCGCGCCGCCGAAGATTCGGGCTCGGCCAAGGGCATGGCGGTGGGCACGCCCAACTACATCTCACCTGAGCAGGCCATGGGCCGCCAGGACATCGACACCCGCAGCGACATCTACAGCCTGGGCGTCACGCTGTACTTCTGCCTTACGGCGCGCGTGCCCTTCGAGGGCCCGCCGGAAGTCGTGATGTACCGACACATCCACGAACCGCCGCCGCACCCCAAGAACTTCCGACCGGACCTGCAGGAATCCACCAGCACGCTTGTCTACTCGATGATGGCCAAGCGCCCCGAGGATCGGCCGGCGAGCGCCAGCCAGCTGGTGTCGGACATCGAGCACCTGATGCGGACGGGCAAGCTGCCCGGTTTCTTCGACGGGCCGGCGCCGGCCGGCGGGTTGAAGGTCAAGCGCGACAGCCAGGTGCTGGTGAACCAGAAGCGCGCCCCGCGCCTCAAGGGTTACGGCATGCCCGGCACGCAGCCGCCGGCGCCCGCAGGACCTCCCCCGCAGCCCGGAGCACAGCCGGGCGCGCAGCCCGGCGGTCCATCGCGCCTGCCGCGCAAGCGCAAGAAGCGCTTCGGCGGAAGCTGGTGATTCAGAGGTCAGCTATCAGGGATCAGAGGTCAGGGTGCTTTCGGCTATGGCGTCCCTGACTTCCGGCCTCTAACCTCTGACCTCTCATGAGCGGTCGTTTCATCATCATTGAAGGCATTGACGGCACCGGGAAATCCACGCTGGTGAAACTGGTGGCGGATGCGCTGGTCGCGCGCGGCCGAGACGTGCTGTTGACCCACGAGCCCACGGACCTGCCCAGCGGCAAGCTGATCCTCGAGCGC
This sequence comes from Planctomycetota bacterium, assembly GCA_022071975.1. Taxonomy (GTDB): domain Bacteria; phylum Planctomycetota; class UBA8742; order UBA2392; family UBA2392; genus JACKID01. The sequence goes on along the minus strand of JAJVIO010000034.1, from coordinate 67,096 downwards.
CTGTCAACACGCGGTTTCAAGGCGACGCCGCATGAGTGGCTGGGCATGTTCGTGACCGACCGGCGCATGAACATCGACACGATCGTGAAGCCCGCGCTGAAGCAGGGCAAAGACGTGATCCAGGATCGCAGCATGTACAGCACCCTGGTGTACCAGGGCGCCATGGGCGTGCCGGAGACCGAGATCCTGAAGCGCCATGAGGGCTGGCACCCCAAGCCCGACCTGCTGGTGATCCTGGACATCGCGCCGCGTTTCGGCCTGGCGCGTACCCGCAAGCGCAGCCTGGGCATGGGGCAGCGCTGGGTGAAACAGGAGGGCCAGAAGTACATGTTCGCCGACGGCGACGCGCCCCAGAGCACCGAGAAGCTGCACTTCCTGCAGGAGATTCGGCGCCGCTACAACCGCATCAGGGGCGACTTCGTGCTGCGACTGCCCGTGCGCAAGAAGGTCGGGAATGAATGGGTGGACAAGACTTCAAAGGAGCTGCGTGACGAGGTGCTGCATGAGCTTGACCTGCGCAGCAATCCGCGCGAGGTAATCGACGAGCGGCGCTATTCCGCGAGTTGAGCCGTCAGCAACCCGGAAACACAAAAGCCCGCCGTCTATGCGGCGGGCCGTGTGTTTGTTGCTGTCAGCTATTCAGCCTTGCTGTACTCGCGCGCGACCGGCTTGGTGACCTTGCCTGCCTGCAGGCAGCTGGTGCACACGGTCATGCGCTGCACGCCGCCGTTCACCCAGGCGCGCACTTTTTTGAGGTTGGGGCGGAACACGCGCTTGTTGCGCGCGATCACGCGGCTGCCCACGCCGCCCTTCTTCTTGGCCAGGCCGCGACGGCAGATGCTGCCGCCCGCGCGGACGCTCTTGTTGCAGATCTCACAGACTCGGGACATGACTTCTCTCCATTCACCCCGTCACAGGCCGTCGCCATGGCCATGGCGCGCAGGTCACGACGGGGCGCGAAACAGTAGCGTTATGCCGCAATCCGTCAAGGGGCGGAATGCTAAACCGCGGCCACGTGCACAGCGCCCGAGGCATACAGGTCTACGATGCCCCAGGGGTCCCCGGGCTGGATCAGGTCCGCCATGCGCTTGCGGTACTTTTCAGCCCCCTTCAGGTCGCCCTCACGCCGCGCCCGATAGTGGCGGGCATAGTGTACCGGGATCATTTCCTCGGGATTCTTGGGCATCGCCAGCAACTGCGTCAGGCCGCCGCTCTTCTTGAAGAAGAAGCTGGCCGCCGACTTCAGCGGCGGAAAGTTGGACAGCTTTTCGACCCAGGCCGCGGCATCAGGCTCGCGGTACCCGAGTTCGTAGCAGGCCGCGGGCAGGAACCACCACGACTGCGGCGAAATGCGCTGGCGCATGAGTTCCTCGATCTGCTCGCGGCACTTTGCCGCTTCCTGCTTGCCGCCATAAATGGTGCGGATCGCGTAGGTGATGGCCCGCAGCTCCGTTACTTCGATCAGGTCGTGGTTTGTGCCGTACTCGCGGTTGGCCCACTCCGCCGCGTCCAGGTCGATCAGCGGCTGCGCGGCGTCACCGGCCATCAGGAACACGCGGGCATGCAGCGCGTACGCGGGGCCGAACTCGCGGAACTCATCGAGAATCGGGTCCAGTACGTCGATGGCGCCCTGCAGGTTTCCTGCAAGCGCCAGTTGTGAGGCCTTGGCACAGGCTTCTCTGGGCTCCATGTCTTTGCACCGGTTGCAACGAGGGCCAAGATGTTAGCCGCGACCGCCACGGGCGAAACGCAAAATTGGCCCCGGAGGGGCCAATTTTTTGCATTACTTCCGGGTGCAGGCGCATCAGTTGATATCGATCTGCAGGCTGTATGCGCCGCTGCCCGAGGCTGTGCCGATCCGCACGATGTAGGTCCCCGGGGTCAGCGCCTGGTTGATCAGGAAGGGGTCGGCGTTTCCCGCAGGGTCATCAAACACGATCACGGTGCCGTACTCATCCAGCAGTTCGAAGTTGGGGTCCAGGGCCCCCGAGGTGGTTGTCATGTAGAAGTCCGCCACCACGTTGCTCTCGACGGTGAAGATGTAGCTGTCCACATCGAAGGAGTCGTCCATCACGCCGCCGTTGTCGATGAAGCTGTCGCCGGGCACAAGCACGCCGAAGTCCGCCCCGCCCATGGGCTCGACGCTGATGTCAATGTCGTAGCTGCCTGTGCTGGCGCCGGAGCCGCCCACCACCACGAAGTAGCCGCCCGCGGAGAGCGACCCGACCAGAACGGCGTCGCCGCCCGGGCCGCCGTCATCGTCGCCGGTGATGAAGTTGAAATCGTCGTAGTAAAGGTCGAGGTAGCCGTCGAAGCCGCCGAAGCCGGTGATGGTGATGACCACCACGCTGTCTTCGGCCAGGTCGAACTCGAAGCCGTCCTGGTCAACGCTGTCCGAGATGTCGCGGCTGGCGAAGTCGTGCTCGAAGTGATTGAACAGCCCCCAGTCCACGCCGCCACCAGGCACGTAGGGAGTAACCACGACATCATCATCGTCGTCATAATCGTCGTGGTGCGGGTGGCAGGCGGTCAGGGCCAGCAGGGGCGCGACCATCAGTATCGCCAGGCTCAGTTTGCGCATTTCATCCTCTCCCTTCCGCGGCGGTGCGCGGTTTCATGCGTCACAGGCAGAGTCTATCCCGCGAATCAAGCGTCATCGCCGCCAAAATACTGGCATGGGGTTAAACAGCCGGGGACGGCTCAGCCGTCCCCGGGAATGGCGCAAATCCAGCAAAGATCAGCCCTTGATGATGTTCTGGGCGTCCTTGATTTCCGTGGCGAGTTCGGTTTCTCCGTAGTCCTTCGCCATCTGCTTGAGGCGATCCTTGGCGTCTTCCGGGCGGTTCTCGAGGATACTGTTCACTTCCTCGCGAGCCTCGTCGATCACCTTGCGGTACAACGCGATGGTCTCTTCCTGGCTGGCAAGGCCCACCGTGCCGGTCTTGAAGTTCTTGATCGCGGCCTTCATGAAGTTGCGGGTGTCCTTGGCCTCGAGCGCTTTCTTGGCCTCGTCCAGGGTGCCCTGCAGCTTGGCGTTGGCCTTCTCCACGGCGTCGCTTACGCCCTCAAGCTGCTTCTTGAGGTCCTTGGCGCCCGGCGTCTTGGTGTAGCGGGTGTATTCGTTGCCGAACCAGTCGCACACCAGGTAGCTGGGGTACTTGGTGATGTTGTAGTCACGCGACGGGTTGGGGCTCAGCAGCTTGCTGGTCGGAACCGGCGAACCGTTGTCGAACGAGGGCGTGCGATCGGGGTTGTACTCGATCATCACGAAGATGAAGTTGTCGTCCGAAAGCTTTGCCAGGTCCGCGTCATGCAGCTGACGCGAGGCGTCGATCGGGTCGAGGTCTTCCTCGACGAAGTACAGCACGATCGGGGCCTTGTCCTTGGCGGCCGCCTCGAACACCTCGGTGTCCGCGCGATACCAGGAGATCAGTTCTTCTTCCGGGATGATCGCGTCGCCGCTCTCGCCGCCGTGCTTCTTCTTGCCGGCGGTCCCGCCCGAGGCTTTGCCCGAGCTTGAGCCGCTCTTCTTGTACTTGTTCTTGTTCAGTGCTGCCTTGGCGCCGCCAGACGAGCCACCGCTGCCGCCACCGCCGCCGCCGCCACCTGCAGAGGCACCGCCTCCGCCTCCTCCACCTCATCAGCCCGCCGACAGAGGCTGCGCCGCGATGCCAGCGAGGGCGAAGACGCCCGCGAAGGCAACGGCGCTAAGAATCATTCGTTTCATCCGCGTTCCTCCTCCAAAGAACCTGCTGCACACAAAGTGTGCGCGGAATTGCACCGCCATAAGTGTAGGAGCGACGGCATGGAAACCTACAATAATTCGGGAAGAATCATCACCACGACATTGTCATGGCAGGAGATAGACGCAAGTATTTTGGAAATAACGGTTTACGCGTTTTTGGAGCGCTCCCAGCGCTGGCGTAGCGGCATGTAATCGTTCACCACCCGCTCGGCACCGATCAGTTCCTTGAGCAGCTCAAGTGCTCGCTGGTGGTTACCAAGGCCGCGGTGGCTGCCGCAGAACTCGGCCAGCACAATGGGTTCGATGCTGCGTTCGAACAGGTCGAGTGCCGTCTTCAGTACCGAGGACTCGGTGTCGGCGCCCACGATGTACATGCCGGTGTTTTCCAGGTCCAGCTCGCCCAGCAGTTCCTCGAACTCCGGCGTTACGGCTGAGTAGACGTTTTTGGTCAACAGGTAGCGGGTGGCGCCATAGCCTTCAGGTAGCGATGTTACGCCGTAGGTCTCCAACCCCGGGGCCTTGGCGCCCATGACCTCACCGATCTTGGCGTCGATGCCGGCGCTGCCGAAGTCACTCATGTCGGAAGATTCAAGAAACAGGCGGGCCGGGCTGTCGGGCGTGTTGATGTAGCGCGTGAAGATGATGGGGTTGAACAGCTCCGCCTTGATGATGCTGGCAATGCCGTTCGGGATGAAGCGATTGTATTCGCTGATGTTGCCGCGTTGGACGTCGATCACGAGCAGGGGACGCTGCATGGATTGCTCCTGTGCGGGTCTGAAGTTTGCGCTACGCTCGGGGCGCGTCATGCTAGTGAGCGCGGCCATACGCTACAAGGGTCGCGCGAGAATGGAACCGCATGCAGAACGTGCCCGCACTCCGCATCCAAACCGGTAACGACGCGCCCCTGCACCCGGGGCGCGACTATGTGCTGTACTGGATGATTGCCGCCCGCCGACCGCGCTACAACTTCGGCCTGCAGCGGGCAGTTGAACTCGCGCGCGAGCACGGCAAGGGTCTGCTGGTGTTCGAGCCCCTTCGTTGCGGGTACCGCTGGGCCAGCGAGCGGATCCACAAGTTCATCATCGACGGCATGGCAGCCAACACGCGCGCATTTGCCAAGACCAACGTCGAGTACCTCCCGTATGTCGAGCTTGCGGATGGCGCGGACAAGGGCCTGCTGCAGAGCCTGGCCGCGCGCGCGGTGGCCGTGGTGACCGACGAGTTTCCGTGTTTCTTCTTGCCCCACATGGTGGAGGCGGCTGCGGGACAGCTTGACGTGCGGCTCGAGCAGGTGGACAGCAATGGCCTGTATCCGCTGCGGGCCGCCGGGCGTGAGTTCACGGTAGCGCACTCGTTCCGGCGCCATCTGCAGAAGGAACTTCCGGCGCACCTGGGACAGCAACCGCTGGAAGACCCGCTGCAGGGCGTGAAGCTGCCGCCCGTGCGCGTAGCTTCAGATGTACTGAAACGCTGGCCGCCCGGTTTCGCTGCTGAACTCTCGAAGCTGCCGATCGACCACGACGTGCCGGCGACAAACATCGCGGGCGGCTGGGACGCGGCCGTGACTCACCTGGGCGCCTGGGTGGACCGCCAGTTCGGTGTATATGAGGAAGAGCGCAATCACCCCGACCACGACGTCACCAGCGGCATCTCACCCTGGCTGCACTTCGGCCACCTCAGTGCATGGGAGGTGTTGCAGAACGTGGCCTGGCGCGAGAACTGGACACCCGGAAAACTGACCGGAAAAACCGACGGCCGCCGCGGCTGGTGGGGGATGAGCGACAACGCCGAGGCGTTCCTGGACCAGTTCGTCACCTGGCGCGAGCTGGGTTACCAGTGGTGCCACAAGCACCCTGAGGACTACGACCGCTTCGACAGTCTGCCCTCGTTTGCGCAAACCACTCTCAAGCGCCACGCCAGTGACAAGCGGCCGTACATCTACACGCTGGAGCAGTTCGAGAACGCCGACACCCACGACGAAGTCTGGAATGCCGCCCAACGCCAGCTGTTGATCGAAGGCCGCATACACAACTACCTGCGCATGCTGTGGGGGAAGCAGATCCTGCACTGGAGCGAGTCTCCGCGGCAGGCGCTGGCAATCATGACCCAACTCAACAACAAGTACGCCCTCGATGGTCGCGACCCCAACAGTTACAGCGGCATCGGCTGGTGTCTCGGCCTGTTTGACCGCGCCTGGGGGCCCGAGCGCCCGGTATTCGGCAAGGTGCGCTATATGACCAGCGCCTCAACACGCCGCAAATGCAGGATGGAAGAGTACCTGCAGCGTTTCGGCCGTAACGCCTGAAGTTCCCGCCCGGTAGCGGCCGGCCGGGAAAGGCCGTGTACGCGCTCTGGCACGCGGGTTGCATATCCCTTGGCAAGCGGTTTGAGGAGACCGCGCAGGCACACACTAAGGGGGAGATTCCATGAGGTACTGGGCAGCGTTACTTTTGGCGGCCGTGCTTTGGCTGCCGGTTCTTGCGGCCAATCCGCAACCTACGGCTCCGGCAACAGCAACTCCGAACATGCATGTTCAGGAGACCTCCAACGGCGTAGCACTCTGCACCGTGGTGAACAACATGGCCGCCGAATTCGGTCGCGCCTGCCCGCCCGCGCTGGTGGGGCAGTTGTCGCCGTGGGTCAAAATCCGCATTACCAATGAGGATGGCATGTTTGGCGGCGCGGTGCTGAACATGACCACGCCGACCGTCACCACGGGCGGCAGCGAATTCACCGTCGCAACCGGCGCCTTCAGCAACAGCCTTCAGGTCGGCGCCAGCACGGAGTTCTGGATTTCCTGCTCGCCGCAGTCGGCTGGAGTGAAGACTGGCCAAGTCACCTTCAGCTATGAGGAGAACCCTTATGTCAACCCGGGCGTATACACGGACTTCGTGATCAACCTTACGGGTCTGGGCGTCGCTTCGCCGGTGCCGGTTATCAACGTGCTGGAGAACTTCCCGTTGAACAGTACCAAGGTCTACCATGATCTGCCGGCTGTGGGCGGGCGGCAATTCGGCAAGCGCAAGCTGTCAGCCGGCGCTACTGACTCGATCACGATCGGTATTTTCAACGCGGGTGCTGCCGGCGCCGGCGACCTGCACATCGGCACCCCGGCCTGGATCAGTGGCAACAACCAGTTCGAGCTGGACCTTACGGGTTTCACCGGAACCCTGTCACCGACTTACGGAACGCTGTTCACTGTGCGCTTTGACCCGTTCGTGGCGGGTGTTCACACCGCGGTACTTGAGTTCACCCAGGACGACGGTTTCCATGCCAGCCCCTTCCGCATCGAGTTCAAAGGCGAGGGTATTGTTGAGTCCGACCAGATCCGCGTCAGCGACAGCACAGGCCCTTGGTTTGACAACACGGGCATGGTTCCGCAGTACATCGGCACGCACCTGGCTGAAAACGCCGCCGCGGCCGGGCCTCGTGACTTCGGCACCGTGGACGGCGGTAACACGGCCTCATTCACACTCACTATCGCCAACGCCGATGTGGGCGACTTTCTTTGGACCGGATACCAGCCCGGCGCGGACCTGGCACTGGGCACGCCCTCACTGGTCGGCCACTCCGACTTCAGCCTGGACCTGACCGGCTTCTCTACCACCGTCAGCTCGGCCGGCACGGTCAGCTTAACGGTGCGCTTCAGCCCGCTGGCCGACGGCGTGCGCAGCGCGGTGCTCGAGATTCCACATTCCGACGGCTCCGAGCGTGAGCCGTTCCGCGTCAATCTCACCGGCATCGGCCAGAACGCCAGCAGCGGCGGAGGATCGGTCGGTACAGGCAGCGGCACAGGCGCAGGGGGTGGCGCCGGTTGCTCGGCCGGGCATGGCAGCGCCTGGTGGATGCTGTTTGCGCTGGTAGCGCTGATGCCCGCGGTGCTGCGTCGTCGCGCGGCCTAGCATGACCCGATTCACCAGAACGGCGCCGGCAGGCGCCGTTTTGCGTTCCTGTGCTTGCCGCATGGCGCAGCCCCGCTACCATTCCGTCATGCTGCGACTGCTGACCTGCCTGTGCCTGATGCTCACCACTGCCGGCTGTATGGCCGTGCTGGGCTATGAACCCACGCCCGCCGAGCTTGAGGCCATCAGGCGCGGTGAAGACCCCCGTGCCAACGAAGGCGAGCAGAAGCAGGGCAACGCCGGTGAATCAGCGCAGGTCGAGCGCGAACGGCCGGCCGCCAACAACTGGAACAGCACCGAGCAGGCGCCGGCGCCCACGGAAGGCACGGTGCTGCGCTGGGTGAATTCCGTGACGCTTGTGATCGAGGCCGCGGACCGGCGCGAAACCGTAGCCCTGGCGGGCGAGAGCGAGTCGGACGACTTTGAGTTCGAGCAGCGACGCCTCGACGAACGCATGAACCGCTGGACGTACGGCACGACGGTGCGGCTGGCTTACCCGACGAAGAATGAGAAGGGTGAACCGGTCTATCGCGACGCGCAGGGTCGCCTGATCGCCCGCATCGATTAACCTTGGTATTCGGCGTTCTTTCCCGCGTACAATACGCCCATGGCGCAGGAGCGCACTGGCGATCCTTATACCGAAAGCGGCGCCCATGCCGCCCTGCAGCAGCGTCAGCACATCAGGCAATCCACGTTGGTCAGCAGCCTGCGCGATGCGGACGCCCTGGAGCAACAAGGTAAGGTGGTAATCGTTCGCGGGCGTCGCGGCGTGTGGCTGGCATCCGGGGTGCTTGTCCTGCTGGTACTGGGAACCGCCGCGCTGGGCCGGGTTGTGCTTGGCGCGTTTCGCGCAGGGCCGGAAGGTGTATCGCTGGGGAACTGGGCAATGCTGGGCTTCATGCTGGCACTTGGCGCGCTGAACTTCGCCTGGGGCTGGCTGCTCAACCAGCGTCGCTTGGGCGAAACTGGCCGCCGGCTGATCCGCCGTGCGGAATACCAGCGCTCCATGGCGGCGTTGCAACTGAAGGAGGCCGAGAATGATCGCTTACGTTGAAAGCGGCCGAAATGCGCAGCGCCTGCTGGTTCAGGCCAAGTCGAGCGCACAGGAGCAGCGGCTGCTGGAAAGCCTGCGTGGTTTCAAACTGGTTATCAACCTGATGGGCGCGGTGGCCATTTTCGCCATACCTGCCGTAGGCGCATTGCTCTGGAGCGCGCAGGCGTCGGCTTATGTAGCGCTGAACTTCCTGGCGGTGATCGTGGTGCTTGAACTGATGGAGCGCCGGGTCAAGCACGAGCTCGCGGCCGTGCGTGATCAGCGTCGAAGCGCATCCGCGCCGTCAGCCTGATTGCGCCTTGCGCGCTTTCCACCGGCACACGACTTCATCCACGTTCAAGGGCCGCACCATCGATTGCGGTCCTTCCATGATGCGCCGGTTGGTGTCCCGGATGTGTTCGTTCAGCGTCGCGACCGCGCGGCGCACGCCTTCTTCCAGCGCGAGCTGCATGATCTCTTCCAGCTCGCGTTCCACGTCGCGGCGTAGTTGCAGTCCGGGCGGCAGGATGCTGACGCCTTCGCTCTTGATCTTCTCGCGCGCCCAGTCGTCGAGGGACCAGGGGCGGTCGAGCCCCTTGATCTCTTTACCCTTGGGCAGGTTGTCGAATTCGCCGCGTTCCTGGGCATCGCGGATCAGCTTGTCCACCCAGTCTTCCTGCGGCATGCCCCACGGTTTACGCTCAGTCATGGCCGTCTCTCCTGATGTAGGGGCGGAGAAGACACCCGCGGCTATTGTAGCAAGCCCCGAGCTTTCCTGTCGTCTGGGGTGTAAAAGGCCTGCCATAAACAAAATGCCTGAGGAGAATCCATGAGCAACGGAGCCGTGATTATCCCCACACTGCGCTACAGGGACGCCAATCAGGCGATCGAGTGGCTGTGCCGGGCATTTGGATTTGAAAAGCAGCTGGTCGTGCCCGGTGACGACGACACCATCGCACACGCCCAACTGCGCTTCGGCAACTCCATGATCATGCTGGGCACCGTTCGCGACGACGCCTTCGGCAAGCTGCAGTCCACCCCGGAAAAGGCGGGCGGAGTAGGCACGCAGAGCGTCTACATCATTGTGAAAGACGCCGACGCCCACCACGACCGGGCCATGAAAGCCGGCGCCCGGGTGGTCTACCCGCTGACGGACGAAGATTACGGCGGCCGCGGCTACTCCTGCCTCGACCCGGAAGGCCACCTGTGGAACTTCGGGACCTATGACCCCTGGAAGTAACTTACCCGCTACTCGCCGGGAATCCCTTCCTTGACGCTGGCAATGCGGCCTTCCATGGGGCTGCTTGCGTTGGCGTACAGCTTGCGCGGGATGCGGCCGGCCAGGTAGGCCAGGCGCCCGGCCTCAATGCCGGCTTTCATGGCGACCGCCATGCGCAGCGGGTCCTGCGCATGGGCGATGCCGGTGTTCAGCAGCACGCCGTCGGCGCCCAGTTCCATGGCGATGGTGACGTCGCTGGCCGTGCCCACGCCCGCGTCCACGATGATCGGCAGCTTGTACTGCTCGCGCACGGTCTCGAGGATGATGCGGATGTTGTTCGGGTTCAACACGCCCTGCCCGCTGCCGATGGGCGAGCCCGCGGGCATCACGCTGGCCACGCCCAGGTCCGCCAGTCTACGCGCCATCACCGGGTCGTCGCTGGTGTAGACCAGCACGGTAAAGCCTTCTTTCACCAGACGCGCGCAGGCCTCCAGCGTGCCGACCGGCTCGGGCAGCAGGGTCTTGGGGTCCGCCAGCACCTCCAGCTTCACAAGCGGGGTGTTCAGCGCCTCGCGCGAAAGGTGCGCGGTGCGGATCGCATCCTCGGCCGTGAAGCAGCCGGCCGTGTTGGGCAGGATTTTGTACTTCGATTCGTCGATGTAGCTGAGCAGGTTCTCTTCTTTGGGGCCGTCCAGCTTCACGCGACGCACGGCCACGGTGACGCACTCGGTGCCGCTGGCGGCCAGGCAGTCGCGCATGAGCTGGAAGGAGGCGTACTTGCCGGTGCCGACCAGCAGGCGCGAGGAGAACGTGTAGTCGCCGACGATCAGCGGAGTATCGAGTTCGGATGCCGTCACGGTCATTCGCGATTCCAATCCAGTTCGAACAGCGAATTACCAATAACCAATAACCAATTTCCAATTGGCGCCCGCGACCGGGGCAGCTCATTGAAAATTGGTAATTGGTTATTGTTCATTTGCTGTTGTCCGCCTATCCGCCGCCTACAAAGGTAACGATCTCCAGCTTGTCCCCATCCGCCAGGCGCGTTTCCGCGTACTTGGCCTTGGGCACCACATCAAGGTTGCGCTCCGTGGCGATGCGGTCCGTGCGCAGCTTCAACTGCTCGATCAACTGAGCGATCGTGGTGCCTTCCGCCACTTCGCGCTCGGTGCCGTTCACGGTGATCTTCATGCCTATCGCCCCGCGCCCACCTGCTGATTCAGCCCGCCATAGAGCTCCAGCTCGTCGCCTTCCAGCAGCTTGACCGTGCCGTCCGCCAGCATCACCACGGCCGCGCGCGGGCCTTTCATGGCGTAGCCTGTGCCCTGCTGGCGGCGCCAGCCGATCTCGATGTCGTGGCACAGTACCCAGCGCTCCGGGTCGTGGCCGATCGGCATTTCCGGCTGGAAGGCGATCGGCTTGCCGGAAAGCAGGCCTGTAAAGTCGAAGTCCTGCTCCACTAAACCCGCCATCTGCAGTTCCTCAAAGCTCGAGGGCCAGCGCACACCGCCTCCCATGGGACCCTCACGGTAGGCGAGCAGCGCGTCTGCCAGCTTCTGCATGCGGGCCTGCGCGGCCTTGTAATCTCCGCGCGCCTCGCCGAAGTCGAACTCGCCGGGGTGGCCTTCGCGCGGCCATTGGGTGACGTGGGGGTCATGCTTGGGCCGGTTGGAGTCGAGCCAGATCCAGGTTGCGCCGCCAGCCACCGCCACCAGGCAGCCCAGCATGAACAGCAGCAGCAGGTTGTTGCCGCTGCGCGGCGCCGGCTGGCTTGAGACCAGCGGGACTTCGGACACCGGTTTGGGTTCGGGCGTCGTCACGCCTACACCTTAGCGAGTGCGCTTTGCCTTGCCATACGGGGAACGCTAACTTGAGGACATGAGCTACCCCCTGCGCTTCTACCGCATCGCCGTGCGCAAGCCCTGGGCCGACACACGCCTTGCCCGCCTGTACCCCGAGCTGGCGGACGAGCTGCCGCCCGGCACCGGCGAATCGATCGAGCTGGCGGACCTGCCCGGCCAGTGCAGCGTGGTGGCCAACGGTGTGTGGCGCGGCAAGACCCTCCACGAAGTGATGGGCAGCCACCGCGCCGAGCTTCTGGGTGAGCTGGCGGATGGCAACGAGCTGCCGGATTTCCCCCTGGCCGTAAAGCTGCTCGACACCGCGCAGCCTCTCAGCATCCAGGACCACCCAAGCGACGAGCGCGAGAACGAGCGCCTGGTGAGGCGCGGCAAGTCCGAGTGCTGGATCGTGCTGGACGCGGCGCCGGATGCCGTGATCTACCAGGGCCTGAAGTCGGGCGTCACGCCGCAGCAGTTTCAGCAGGCCCTGCAGGGCGGCGACCCACCCGCGCTGCTGAACGCGCGGCCGGTGAAAGCCGGCGACTACATCTATAATGAAGCAGGCATGGTGCACGCGGTGGGGGGCGGACTGGCGCTGCTGGAAGTGCAGCAGAACTGCGCGACAACGTTCCGGCTGTGGGACTTCCCACGCGACAAGCCGCGCGAAAAGCACGTGCAGGCGGGGCTTGCGGCCGCGCGCTTTGACCTGCAGCCGCCGCCGATACTGGAGACCGCGGGCGACGACCTGCTGTTGCAGCCGGACGGGCCCTTCGGCGTGCGCTCTTTACGCGTCAAGAAGGGGCGGCTGCTCGAGAAAGACTGGCCCGGCTTCAGCCTGTTCACCTGCCTGCAGGGCGCCTGCGAGCTGGCCGGGCGCGAGCGCGACAACCTGCAGCCCGCAAGACTGAAGGCCGGCGACACAGTGCTGTTCCCCTCCGGCTTCAAGGAGTTCGAAATCTACCCCAACGGCGGCGCCTGGCTGATGCTGTCATGGGCCCGGGAATAGGCTTTCGCGTTCCGGCAGGCTGGGTACAGTGAATGCAGGAGATGTCACATGCTGCTGAGCCGTGAAGAAATGGCTTTCGACTTCAAGGGCGCGAAGTTTGACCGCGTCAAGGACCGCGACCTGCTGGCCTGGATCGCCAGCCAGTTCCTCTATGGCGAGGTCACCGGCATCCAGGTCGGCCACTGGATACTGCACGCGCCGGACGTCGAATCCGCCAAGTTCCTGGCTCGCCAGTGCATCGAGGAGTTGCAGCACGTGGACGTGTTCATGGAGTTCTTCAAGTGGCTCGGCGCGCGCCCCGTGAAGGTCCACCCGGTGGTGAAGTTCCTCAGCAGCGAAAGCGACGACTGGCATGAACACTGCGCCCTGGAAATGGCCCAGGGCGAGGGTTTCGTGCTGATGATCTTCTACGCCATCATCAACTGCATCGACGACGAGAAGCTGGCCAAGCGCATGGACGCGGCCGCGCGCCAGGAGGAAAGCCACGTCGATTTCGGCGAGCAGCAGACCATGAAGGCGCTGGCGCGCAACCCGAGGCTGCGCAGGCGGCTGCTGGGCCTGCACCTGCTGAGCCTGTGGGTGGTGAAGCGTTTCGAGAAGTGGATCGCCAAACGCGTGGACCAGGACCACCCCGTGATGCGCCAGATTCCCGAGTACCTGGCCAGGATCATCCAGACCACCGACCTGCGCCTGCAGCGCATGGGCATGACCGCCAAGCCCCTGGCCGACTACGGCCGTTTCGAAAGCTTCCGGCTGATCGTGGGGGCGGTGGCGCGCAAGAGCCTGCGCAAGCTGGCGTTCTGGCGCTGGTTCGGCAAGAAACGCCTCACGCACACCTACCTGCACGACGAGTACCTGGCCGAAGTGATGAAACTCGCCGAGGTAAAGGACGCCGCCGGCATCCCGGTAATTAAAGCGGCGTAGCACGGCCTTCCAGGCCGTGAGTAGTGGCATTCGCTTCCAGCGAATGAGTTCCGCGTGCTTCCAGCACGCGCCATCGGCGGCCAGAGGCCGCCGCTACCCATGCGCAAGATGCGCATGCCACTCCCGTCCGTTCTGTCAGAAAAAAAATCTTTCCGGTCTGAAGCATCCTGAAACAAAAACGAATAACCGTTCGTTTATAAAAACGAGTGAGCGTTCGTTTTTTATGGATGAGAGACCGAGACATGTTAAACTTCGTTGAATATCACCATTCCGCCAGGCACCTCGAGGCGCCGGCACATGACAAACCCGTATCCGCCCGCGAATTCAAGCGCGGCGCGATACGGGGCGTCCTGCTGGGAGACGCGTTGCGCGTCGCCTCGTTCATCCTGGTGATGGCATTTGCCGCCACGGCCGTAATCGCCGCGGTGGGCGAGGCCACGCAGAAACCCGAAGCCCGCGGCAACGCCGCGCGCCAGGAGGCAGGACATGCCCAAAGTCAGCCCCGAGCACCAGGAGCAACGGCGTCAGCAGATCGTTGACGCGGCCGTCGAAGTGTTCCTGAAGAAAGGCTACGGCCGCGCCAGCATGAACGACATCTGCGGCGCGGCCGAGCTGAGCGCGGGGGCGTGCTACAGCTATTATCCCAGCAAGGACGAGCTGGTGTGCGCGATTGCCACGCGTTCGCGCAAGCGCAACGCGGAAGAGATCACCAAGGCGGCGCTGAAGAACCCGGACCGCCCGGTGCACAGCATCGTGCGGCACTTTCTTGAAGAGCTGCGCGAGCGCAAGAACCTGCAGGCCTACAGTCTCGACTACGACCTGATGTCGGAGTCGCGCCACAACAAGGACGTGCGCGAGATCCTGCGCAAGAGCTACCGGGTGCTGGTGAACCAGCTCACGGAGCTGATCTCCGAGCGCCAGGCCAGCGGGCGGCTGAACTCCAAACTTCAGCCCGAGGCCGCGGCGCGCTTCCTGGTGGCGATCGTGCAGGGGCTGGTGCAGCAGGCCTACTTGGATCCCAAGGTGGACGTGGACGCCTACCTGCAGGTGTTCGACCAGGTGTACTCGACCGCGTTCGACGTGTAACACCCAGGGGGACACGCGGCAGCGTTCGACTGGAGACGCCGCCGTAGGGACACGCGGCAGCGTGGCCCTACTTTACGCCGTCGCGGTTCAATGCGGTGAACTTGCCTTCCTTGGTGTCCGTGCCGATGAACAGCAGGTCGTGGTCGCCTTCGGCGTGGCGCACGAAGCTGACCCGGTTGGTTTCCCAGCTCGGCTTGTCTTCCTTGCCTGAGCGCAGGATCAGCAACTGTTCGCCGAACATGGTGATCAGTGCAAAATCGGCGTCGAAACTGTCCTTGCCGCGCTCGAGGTGCATCTTGCCGGTTGCGTAGACGGCTTTGACGCCGCGCTTGAACTCAAGGTCGTTGGGCGTGCCGCGCTCGGCCAGCTTGGTGACCAGCTTTTCCAATGCAGCCACCATGCGCGTGGTGGCGGCCTCGTCGCGCGTGAACTCGACCTTGCCGAAGTCCTCCTTGGGCGAGCCGTCCTGCACGAACTTCGTGAAGTTCTTGTTCGTGTCCCACTTGCCCCAGATTTCCTGGCTCAGCAGGTTCTCGGCGCTTTCCACCAGCACCACCTTCTTTTCGGGCTCCGGCGCGGGCTCTGTGGGCGCATCCTGGGCCAGCACGGCGACGAACGACAACAGGCCAAGGGCGATCACGGCCGACAGCATGCGAAGTTTCATGGCAGGTTCCTCATGGGGACTGTCCCCGCAGGGGACTGTCCCCGTTCCCGGGGACGACAGGCGTTCATGATATCAGCCGGCCTTGCCCCACGTCGCCAAGCAGCCAAGAGAAGCCTTGCGCTTCTGCGCAGCCACAAAGGCAACTGCAGCCTCGCGCAGAGGGCGCAGAGAGCGGAAACCCGGGCGGCCACACGGGGCCGCCCCTACTGGGTGAGGATGCGTTCGCGGCGCTTGGCGAGTTCGTTGCGGTACTTTTCGCGGGCCTCGATGGCGGCCTTGCGCTTGTCCTTGTCCGGGTCGTCGGGGTACTTGACCCGGTGGTGGTACATGCTGGCCAGGCTCTTCACCAGGCTGTCTTCCACCACCTTCCACTCGCTGATGGTGATCGCGCATTCGTCGAACTGGCCGTCCAGCAGCTTGTCGATGATCGCCTGGTGCACCATGTTGCGGATGTCGTCCGGGTGGCTGACGCCGCCCGCGAAGCGCGAGCGCGCCGTGGCCTCCACCTGGTCGGCGATCGCCGCGATGGCGGATTCCTTGCTCTGGGGCTTCGGCCCCGGGTAGCGGAACTGGTCCATCTCAATCCGCTCGCCGTCCTTGGCCTGTTCCTTGGCCTTGAAATAGAAGTACTTGATGATGCTGGTGCCGTGGTGGCCGGTGATGAAGTCCTCAAGCACCGAAGGCAGCTTGGCCTTGCGCGCCATCAGCACGCCGTCGCTTACGTGGCTGAGTATGATCAGCGCGCTCATCATCGGGCTCAGCCGGTCGTGAAGAAGCTTGCTCTCCGGCTCGTTTTCGGTGAAAAACTCCGGCCGCACCATCTTGCCGAGGTCATGGAACTTGACGCCGACTTCGCCCAGCAGGGCGTTGGCGCCGATGGCCTCGCAGGCGCGCTTGGTGAAGTTGGCGACGTTCTGGGTGTGCTGCCAGGTGCCGGGGGCGCGCTGCTGCATCAGAGTGATCAGCGGGTGCTCGCCTTCCAGCAGCTCGATCAGCCGCAGGTCGGTGGTGATCTGGAAGGCGCGTTCAAACACGGGCAGCAGGAAGGTACTGAACACGCCGACCGCGGCGCCGATCACCAGCGCGCCTGCGACCCACAGCACCAGGCGCAGCGGCTCATTCAGCTCGTTGGCCGGCCAGGCGTCTTGCGCGCCCAGCAGCGTCAACGCCACGATGATCGAGGCCGCGGCAGCGCCGCCCACCACACCCACCATCGCAAGCTTGTAGCGCGAGCGCAGGTTGCGCGTGAACAGCACAGCCGTGAGCGCGCCCGCCGTAGCCACGGTCAGGCGTACGGGCATGAACTCGTCGGCGGAAAACAGCACCAGCCCCATGGACAGCGCCGCCAGCATCAGCCCGTCAAGAGCGAAACGCTGGTCGAACACCACGGCGTAGCTGATGCCGCACAGCAGCAGCAGGCCGAAGATCACGGCCGGGCTGAGCGCGGACTGCAGGGCGGCCGGGGCCTGCTCAGCGCCGACCAGGGTGACGGACTGCATCAGCGCGCAGGAAAGCAGCACGCTGGAGCCGAAGAACATCTGTTTGCGTCGCTCCTTGAACAGCTCGGGCCGGAAGCGCGCAAGGTAAACGCCGTAAAGCGCGACGAAGCTGAACACCAGCAGGGAAAGCCCAACGATGCGCTGCGGTTCCAGGTTTTCGTAGGGCGCCAGGACGACGCCGAGCAGCAGCAGCGAGAACACCAGCGCGCCGATCACGCGGGGTGTCCAGAGGGACCAGTCTATCTGGGTGCGGGCGCTCTCGGCTTCGCCGAGGCGCTGCTCGATGAGCGCGTATTTCTGTTCGTCCAGCTCGCTCAGTGCCATGCGAACGTCCGCAGCGGCCTGTTGGCCATGCCAACGAGTATACCAACGACACCTGCCCGTCCAGTCCCAAGGCAGTCGCTGCGCGATCCGCGGTTAGTACGCGCTAGCCTTGCGGCGCGGGGTCGGTCCCGTTGTATCGGACTAATCGAACCGGAACTTGGCGACGATTTCTATCAATGAGTCAAGCTCGGCCTGGCTGATGTCTTTCAACACGCCGCCCAGCAGGCTTTCGAACTCGGGGTCGATGCGCGCCAGCATGCGCTGACCGGCGCTGGTGATCTCGACCAGGTTCTTGCGCCGGTCCTCGTGGCCTCGGCGACGGATCAGTTTGCGTTCCTCCAGCTTGTCGAGGATCCAGGTGGTGTTGGCGCGGCTGGCGATCAGCCTTTCCGCCAGCTCGGCCTGGGTAAGTTCTTCGCCGCGTTTCTCCGCGCCGCGCAGCACACGCAGGGCGTTGTACTGGCTTTCCGTAAGGTCAAAGCGGCGCACCAGCGCGGTCACGGCCTTGTACAACTGCTGCGAGGTCAGGATCAGCCGGGCCACTGCGCGGCTCTGCTGCAGGTAGGCTTCCGTCATGGTGCAGGCTCCTGGTTCGGTTGTCGTAAGATAGTTCTATGGCAAGTGAATTGCGAGTGCCTGCCGTTCCCATAACGCCATGCTAGAGTGCCGTGCCATGAGCACCGCACAGGCCGACGCCCGAGCGTATTCAAAGCCGCTGTACCCGGTTGATTACTCGCGCCTGCGCCGCAACGTCCGCGGCGCGGTACGCTGGGACGACATCAGCCGCGCCCTGTACGCCAGCAGCGCCAGCATCGTTGAACTGTGGCCCAGCTGCGTGGTCGAGCCCATGGACGCCGACGACGTGGCCAAGGCCATGCAGTTCGCGCGCGAGCACGGTGTGCCGATCACATGCCGCGGCGCGGGCTCGGGCGTTGCGGGCCAATCCCTGGGCCAGGGCATCATCCTGGATTTCTCGGTGCACATGAATCGCATCATCGAAGTGCAGCCCAGCCACGGCTGGGCGCGTGTGCAGCCGGGCGTAGTGAAAGACGACTTCGACGCCGAGCTGGGCAGCTTCGGGATGTTCTGGCCGCCCGACCCCAGCAGCAGCCCCTGGTGCACCGTCGGCGCCATGGTCAGCAACAACAGCGGCGGCGCCAAGTCGATCCGCTGGGGCACCGCCAAGGACTACCTGCTTGAGCTGGACGTGCTGCTGCCCGACGGCGAACGCGCCAAGTTACGGCCGCTGAAGGTCGCGAACGGCGCAGTCGAGTTTCCCGCCGACGCCACAGCCGCGGAACAGCGGATTGCCGAGGCGCTGTTCAAGCTGGCGCGCGACAACGCGAAGCTGTTGAAAGAGCAACGGCCGGAAGCCACCCGCAGCAGCAGCGGCTACAACCTGTTCGAGCTGCTGCATTCCGACAACTCGGGCGTCGACATCCAGGCCTACTACCCGCGCACGGAGTTCGACGCCGAAGGCGGCATTCTCGATCTGCCCCGGCTGTTCAGCGGCAGCGAGGGAACGCTCGGCATCCTGCTTGAAGCAAAGCTGCGCGTGCTGAAACTCCCGCGCAAACAGGCCGGCCTGACGCTGTACTTCGACAGCAACCAGGCCATGGCCGAGGGCGTGGTGAAACTGCTGAACACACGGCCGACCAAGCTGGAGGTGCTGGACCGCAGCTTCATCGACGTGGCGGCGCGCAGCGACCCGCGCCTGGCCGAGGGCATTCCAGAGCGTCTGCAGTCCATGCTGATTGTGGAATACTGGGCCGACGACGAGCGCGACACGGCGAAATCCGTGGACGCCGCGCTGGATCTGTGCGTGAAACAGGGCCCGGCCTTCGACGGCAAAGCCGCCTACGACGCCGCCGAACTGGAGAAAGCATGGACGGTGCGCAAGGTGGCCAGCCCGATCCTGAGCCGCGTGAAGGGCGACCACAAGCCCACCCGCTGGATCGAGGACTGCGCCGTGCCGCCCTGGAAGCTGCCGCAGTTCATCGAAGGCTTCAAACGCATTTGTGAAGCCAACGGCTTCACGGCCCACCTGTTCGGACACGGCGGCGAGGGCAACCTGCACGTCAACCCTTTCGCCAACTGCAAAGACCCCGCCGACCGCGAACGCATGCGGAAAGCGGCCGACGAGGTGTTCGAGCTGGTGAAAGGCCTGAAGGGCACCATCAGCGGCGAGCACGGCGACGGCCTGATGCGCACGCCGTACCTGAAGCGCATGTACGGCGAGGTGTACCCGCTGTTCGAGCAGGTGAAGGCGCTGTTTGATCCGCGCTTCCTGCTGAATCCGCTGAACAAGGTTGGGAGCGCAGGCGTCCCGCCTGCTACTGGCACGGGCCTCCGGCCGGTGCCAGAGCATGCCGGGGGCGGGACGCCTGCGCTCCGAAGCATCACATCGTTCCTGCGTGTGGGCGAAGACTACGCGCGTCAGCCCACCGGCACGGTGCTGGACCGGCCCTCGGTGCTTGAGGAAATCGAGAAGTGCCACGGCTGCGGCAAGTGCC
This sequence comes from Planctomycetota bacterium, assembly GCA_022071975.1. Classification (GTDB taxonomy): domain Bacteria; phylum Planctomycetota; class UBA8742; order UBA2392; family UBA2392; genus JACKID01. Next base: position 47,340 of record JAJVIO010000034.1, on the reverse strand, counting down.
GCAACTACTGCCCGCTTATGCGCGTCGGCAAGGAAGAAAAATACAGCGCGCGCGCCAAGGCCAACCTGCTGCGCGGCGTGGTGGCCGGGCGCCTGGACGTCAACCTGCTGCTGGACGCCGAGTTCAAGGCCAACATCGACCTGTGCATCGCCTGCGAGCAGTGCCTGGTGGAGTGCCCCACCCAGGTCGACATCCCCGGCATCAGCATGGTGTTCCGCGAGCAGTTCATCGACCGCAAGGGCAAGGGCGGCATGGTGGCCGATCTGCTCAGCAAACCCGACAAGATGGGCAAGGCCGGCCAGAAGGTGGCGGGCATGGCCAACACAATCCTGCGCAACCGCTTCCTGCGCGGCATGGCCCAGAGCGTGACGGGCCTTGATGAGCGCCGCAAGCTGCCCGAGTACCACAAGCCCCACGGGGTGAAGCGCCTCAAGCCGCTGGAAGTGCCGGCCGAGGTGCGCGCCAAGCTGCCCACCGAAGTCGTGGTGTTTCCAGGCTGCTACGCCGAGTACTACGACCCCGACGGCGAGAAGGCCACGCTGGTGGAAATCCTGACCGCGCTCGGCATCACGGTGCACACGCCCGCGCTGAACTGCTGCGGCATCAGCAAGATCACCCAGGGCGACAACCGCGGCGCCAGGGCCGACATCCAGGAGAACGTCGACAAGCTGCTCAAACCCGTGCGGCGCGGCGCGAAAATCGTGTTCAGCGCGCCGAGCTGCATGCTCGCGGCCGCGCGCGAATGGACGCGCATCCACGACACCGGCTACACCCATGAGGTCGCGGATGCCTGCCTGGATGCCCACGCCATGCTGCTGGAGGTGTTCAAGCAGCCCGAGATGCGCAAGCAGCTCAAGCCGCTGGGCAAGCGGGTGGCCTGGCACCTGCCGTGCCACAGCAAGGTGCTGAAGATCGGCGACGCGGCCAAGGCGCTGATCGACCTGCTGGATGAGGGCACGACCGTGGATTTGAACGCGGGTTGTTGCGGCCTGTCGGGCACCTTCGGCTTGAAGACCGACAACTTCGACATGAGCATCAAGATCGGCCAGCCGCTGTTCACGAAGATCAACCTGGCGAAGCCGGACGTCGTGACCTCAAGCTGCGGCATCTGCCAGACGCAGATCCGGCAGGGAGTAAAGACCAGCGAAGATGGCCCTTCGACAGGCTCAGGGCAGGTAAATGACGGCGTGCAGGTGGTGCATCCGCTGCGGCTGCTGTACAAGGCGCTGCAGTAGGCCTTAGCTATGCGCGCGCGCGCTCTTTGTTGATTTCGCGATACACGCTCAAGCACAACTCGGCAAGCTTCGCCGGGTTGTGGCGCACTACGTGGTCGGCCTTGACCAGGTCGGCCGTGATGATGCGCGGACCGCCGGGCAGTGTGGTCAGGCGCTCCAGGTCGGCGGCGACGGGCACCGCGTGCTCGGCGGCGTAGGCCTGCGCCAGCGCCTCCGGTATTTTGCCGGTGTTTACCACCACGAAGTCGATCAGCGACGGGCTGGTGTGCTCGATCAGCACCTCCACGTGGCGGCTGGCCTTGAAGTCCTGGGTTTCGCCGGGCTGGGTCATGATGTTGCAGACGTAGCCCACCACGGCGGGTGTTTTCAGCAGCGCTTCCTGAATGCCGCGGATCAGCAGGTTGGGCAGCACGCTGGTGTAAACGCTGCCCGGGCCCAGCAGCACCAGGTCAGCCTGCATGATGGCGTCCACCACGTCGGTGCCGGCCGGCGCGTCCTCGGGCTTGATGCTCAGGCGCTTGACCGGCTTGTTCACCTTGCCCACCAGGGACTCGCCGGTGGTCTTGCTGCCGTCCTCGTGCTCGGCGATCAGGCTGATCTTGGTGGCCGTGGCCGGCAGCACGCGCCCGCGCACGTTCAGCACGCGGTTGGCCTCGCGCACGGCCTGCTCGAAGTCGCCGGTTACCTGGGTCATGGCCGCGAGAAAGATGTTGCCGAAGGGGTGACCCTTCAGGTCGCCTTCTTCAAAACGGTGCTGGAACAGCTTCTCAAGCACAGGCCCCGCGTCCGACAGCGCCGCCAGGCAGTTGCGGATGTCGCCCGGGGGCAGCATGCCGAACTCCTTGCGGAAACGGCCGCTGCTGCCGCCGTCGTCGGCGACGGTGACCACAGCCGTGAGTTTATCGGTGTGTTCCTTGAGCCCGCGCAGCAGGCCGCTGGCCCCGGTGCCGCCGCCGATGGCAACAACAGTGGGCGAACGCCGGAAGAGTCGCGGAAACAGCGCCATGCTGGACTACAGGTTTCAGGTTACAGGTTACAGGTTTCAGTTTACAGGGCATCCCGCGCCGACCGGCCTCTGCTGCACGCGTGTGTCGGCTTCAGAACCTGACACCTGCCCCTGAAAACCGACACCTGCCGAGGGCCTACTCGTTCTTGGCTTCCTCGTAAGTCGTCTCGCGCGGCATGCGGGTGGTGAGGCGCTTGACGTCGCGGCCCAGCTTCTTGCGCTTGTCGTTGCCCTTGTGGCCCTTCAGCTTCTCTTTGATCTTCTTTAGCTGGCGGAGGGCCTTGTCAACGCACATGTCCACGGCCGCGTGCATGTCTTCCTGGTTGTGCACCATGGCCGTCAGGTGGTTGTGGGTGTCGGTGGAGATGTTGAGCTCGCAGACATTATCGAGGCCGTCCTTGTCGAGGATGACCTGGATGTTCGCGATGCGGTCAAAGTAGCGCTCGAGTTTCTCAAGCTTCTCGCGCGCGTAGTCCTTCATCTTGTCGGTGACCTGCACGTGCTTGGCGGTGATGGTGATACGCACCGTATGTCTCCTTGATCTGAAAGTGGCGGCACTCTAGCAACTTCGCGGAACGGAGGCAGTGCCCGTCCCGGCTACATTCCCTGTTCCAGGCGGTCGGCGTTATAGTCATCCAGCTCTTTCAGCGCGCGGATTTTCTTTGCCGTCGAGGCGACATCATACTCGACCCGTCGCCAGATGAACTTCTTGTCGTCCCAGATCACGTAGCAGGCACGGGTGTCGCGGTCACGCGGCTGCCCGACGCTTCCTACATTGAGCACATACTTCTTGCCCTTCTCGGGCTTGAACTCGTACTCCAGGGACTTTTCGGTGTGGTAGTTGAAGGACTCGTCGATCACGCAAGGAATGTGTGTGTGCCCGACCACGCACAGCCCCTCGAATTGGCTGAAAATGTCGTTCATCTTGCGCACGGCTTCGGGTACGCCCTGGCTGGCGCCCTGGGCGTCGTGCTTCAGAATGTACTCAGTGGTCGGCTCGCGCGGGCTGCCGTGCACCAGCAGTGCGCCGTCTTCACGGTGGGTCAGTTTCAGGCCCTTCAGGAAGCTCATGCGCTTCTTGTTCTTGAAGCCGAAGATGCCGCCCTGCAGAGACTTCTTGGTCCAGCGGATGGCCGTCAGAGCCCGGTAGTTGAAGCCCACGGGCTCAAACACCACGGCCTCGTCGTGGTTGCCCATCAGGTTGATGCGGAATTCCATGGCCTGGTCGATGATGTCCAAAGGCTCCGGGCCGTAACCCACGAGGTCGCCCAGGCTGATGATGTCCGTGATGTTGTGGGACTTGATGTCCTTTTTCACGGCCTCCCAGGCGGCGACGTTGGCATGGATGTCGGAGACGATGGCCTTCACGCCCAACCTCAAGATGCGTCAATGCTTACGTTTACAGCCCCGCGAGCCTACCGGCCCCCGGGGGGGTGTCAAGGCGAACGAATTCAGACCAGTGCCAGGCTATCCGTTGAGTCCCGCCCCTCGAACGGCTCGGTGGGATAGTCTACATGAACCAGGGTCAAAGCGTGAGGAGGCAGGTTGGCCCCGGCCTCGCGGCGATCTTTGACATCAATCAAACCTTGCACCCAATCCGGTTTCTGCTTGCCCAGTCCGACTTCAACCAGCGTGCCGGCCAGCGCGCGAACCATTCCGCGCAGGAATCCGTTGCCCTCAACCTCAAGCAGCAGTAGTTCATCCTGTTCCATCAACTCAACGCGCGAGATGTTCCGAACCGTCCCCTTCGGGCGAGGTTTACGCCAGGGGGGCGGCTCGAAGTGGCCGGACGCTACAGCCGCCGGTCCGATGGTATCGGCTGTGGTTTCGGGCAGGTCGTCTTCGTCCGGGCGATCGACATCCGGATTGGTCTGGAAACTGGCGAAGTCGTGGCTGCCAACCAGCATGGCGGCGGCCTCGCGCATCGCCGCCAGGTCAAGCGCGCGGGGCACCTGGTGGGCGCGGTCGCCCAGCAGGGGGCTGCGCACGCGGCTGCGCAGCAGGGTGTAGCGGTAAAGTTTCGAGATCGCGTCGAAACGGCAGTGGAAACGCGGATCAACCTCGCGCACGCGCCGCACGGCCACGTCATGGGGCAGCCGGTGGTTCAGCGCGGGCATGATCTCGCGCGCGGCCAGCCGCGTTTCCACGTCGACGTGCGCCGGCATCGCCAGCGCGTGCACGCCGCGGTCGGTGCGGCCGGAAGACTGCACGCTGACCAGGTGGCTGACCAGGTCGGCAACGGCGGCCTCGACGGTTCCCTGCACAGAGCGATCAGGCCCCTGGCGTTGCCAGCCAACGAAGCCTTTGCCGTGGTACTCAAGATCAAGCACAATCCTGCGCATGGCACAGAGGTTCGTGATCCTTGAGCACAGCGTCAATGGCGGTGTGCACTTTGACCTGATGCTGGAGGTGGCGGGGCAGGAGTTGCTGCGCACCTTCCAGCTGGCGCGCTGGCCCCTGGCGGTGGGGGAGGCCTGCGCCTGCGTGCAGCTTGCCGACCACCGTCGCGTCTACCTTGAGTACGAGGGCGAGATCAGTGGAGGCCGCGGCACTGTGCGACGTGTGGCCGCGGGGAGCTGGTCGGGCGGATACGAGCTGGCCTGCGAAGGCGGCGAAGTAGTGCGCCTGCAGATCGCAGGCGTCAAAGTGGAACGGTACGCCTAGCGAACGGAGTCCCGGTCCGTTGTGAACTCCCCGATCACCGTTACACTGTCGGTGTTGCTCACAGCCTGAGGTTGGCGTTTCATGGCGATGGTTCCGTTTTCGCTGGCTCGCATCATCCTGTCGGACACGCATCCCACGCAGCGGCTGATTCTGCGCGAAGTCGGCGGCGACCGGCACTTCACCATCGAAATCGGCGAGCCCGAGGCCGTGGCGATCTACCGCCGCGCCATGAAGCGCTATCACCCCCGACCCCTGACGCACGACCTGCTGGACAACGTGATCGCCGGCATGGGAGGCGCCATCAAGGCCGTTGAGATCACCGACCTGAAAGACCACACGTACTACGCAAATCTGGTGATCGAGACCGCCGACGGTGAGGTTCGCGTGGACGCACGGCCCTCAGATGCCATCTCGCTGCTTGTGGGGGGTAACGTTTCGCTGCTGGTGGACGACGAGCGCGTGCTCGCCCCGCTGTACGGCGAAGAGCTGTAGGAGCAACCATGCCCAGACTTCTGATGTTCACCCTCGCCCTGGTTGTCTGTACCGGATTGGGCGCCGAGGAGTGGGTTGACTTCCATGCGCCGGCCGTCGGTGCCGGCAGCGCCGGCATCACCGCGCGCGGCGCGGGTGCTGCTCGCTACAACCCGGCATTCGCGGCCTCGCGTCCCTGGGAGCGGGGCGAGACGGACCTGCTGACCATGGAGTTCCACCTGCCCAGCAGCTTCGCGGCCTCGGTGCACGGCGACGATTTTCAACAGATGTTTGACGTGGTGCAGGCAGCCAACGACGTGTTTGACCTGTTCCAGGCCGGTGCCTTCGATACGCCAAGCACCGCAAGCCTGGGCGACTTCCAGGACGTGTTCGGCATTTTCAGCAAGCTTGACATCCTGGACAGCCTGAGCGGCGATGGTGTCTATAGCACAGCCTCGTCGGGCATCGCCATGCGATTCGGAAACGTTCTTATGGGTGGCGACGGCCTGACTTTCACTCTGGGCGCATTCGCCATCGCCGGCGCGGCCACGATCGTTGACCTCGAGAGTCTGCGCAACTTCCGCTTTGTGGATGAATCGGGCGCCACCTGGGACTCGTTCATCGTCACCGCAGCAACTGTTTCCGGCACTCCCACCGCAGCGCCCACCACGCCCGGCGGCCAGCAATTCAGCGCCGACCTGCAGGCAGCGGGCTATCCCGCGGCTGAGGCGGACATTCTGGCCAAGACGGCCGAGGACTCGGGCATCAACTTCGGCGGCGTCGGCGCAAGCATCCTGTTCGACTTCCTGGTGAACACGCGCAACGGCACAGGCGAGAGCCTTGAGAGCGGTGCGGACCCGTTGGCGGGCAACGGCTCGGGTTTCGTGATCCGCGGCCTGGCGTTCTACGAGTTCGGCATCAGCTACGGGATGCCGCTGCCCCTGCCGGTGCTCGGCGACTGGCTGTCGATCGGCGGCACGGTCGCCTTCATACAAGCCTACACCTTCAGCCACCTGCTGCCGATTGAGGACATGGACAAGGACGGCGTCAACGACATGCTCACCAATCTGGGACGCCAGACCCAGGATGCCGCCAAGCTGAAGGGGCGGTCGCGATTCAATGTCGGTTTCGATCTGGGCGTCACCTTCACGCCGCAGATCCCGTTCCTGGATACGCTGACGATCAGCCTTACCGGCCGTAACCTCAACGGCCCCGAGTTCCGGTGGGAGCCCGCTACACACCCCGAGCCCACACTGATCCGCTTCGACCCGCAGTTCGTGGCGGGAGCCAGCTACACCTGGTTCGCCGATGCCGGCCTGCCGCTGACCCTGGCCGCTGAGGGCGAGCTTAATCGCATCAGCAGCGACATCCTGCCCCGCTATCACAGCCAATTCGTGCGCGCGGCGCTTACGTTTGAGCCGCAGTTCGGGCCGTTCGGGCTGGGAATCCGGCTGGGCGCGTTCAAGAACCTCGCAGACGCCGAGCAGGCGTTCACATTGACGGCCGGCTTCGGGCTGCGGCTGTGGTTCTTCCACCTGGACTTCGCCGGCCAGCTGGGTCTTGAACAGCAGGAGTTTGGTACTACGGAAGACCCGCGCATCGTGCCGCAGCGCTTCGGCGGCGCGGTAAACCTCGGCATCAACATCGAATTCTAGGGGAGCGCCATGCGTAGACTTTTACTGTTCACGTTGCTGCTGGCTGGCTGCACGGCCGGGCCCCAGTACTCTCTGGGCGATCCGCGCAAAGATGTACTGACTGACGTGAAAGCGGCCGACATCGTGGCGGATCGCGCCATGGTGTTCGGCACGGGGGATGTGGTGAAGTACTCCAACTTCGGCCAGTTCGCGGAAGAGAAGCTGGCCCAGGGCGGAGACTTCACGCCCGACTGGCGCAACTGGAGCGACGAGCTGAAAGGCCGCGGTGAAGTGCGCTACACCACCGTGATGGAGCGCAGCGACGAAGCCCGCGCCGGCCGTGAAGCCGCAGAGGCCACCGTGTGGTACTTCTGGGACGAGAACGACTGCCTGCTCGCCATCCTGCGCGAGAACTGGGAGTAGCGGCGGCTGCCCCAATAAAACCAGATCAAGGCCCTGAGTCGGCGATTCGAAATCACAAAACGGATTAGCGGGCCTTGCGTCGCCAGAAGTAAATGCGTGCGTGTCTATCGTTGTCGGCTGACTCATTTCCGAAAGAGCCATATGCGAAGTAGCTGCCGGAGATCGCGACAATCTGGCTGCCGTCGGTGCTGATCTGCGCGGTGACGGGGTCAAGCCGCACGCGGTTATCGCAAGGCACCCGAACCGAGGCGCAGATACGGCCGGTCTCCGTCGAGACCACGTGGCAAACTGCGTCATCCTCGGTTTCGAGGCACCAGCTTCGCATAGGGTGGTTCGGCACCCGCATGTCCGTATCGCCGCGTTCCATGCATGCGAGTACCTTGCCTGTCTTGAAGTCCATAATGCGTTGATGCTTGAAAGGTCGGTCCAAACGGACAATCAACTTGTTGTCTGGACCAATACCGAGGCATTGGCCCGCATTCTCCAGTTTTGCCAGCTCCTTTCCGACGGGTACGTCAAAAATGCGCGTGACGTGCTCGTCGCCATTGCCGGTCCAAAACGAAACGGCGAGCAGCTTCCCATCCTCTGAGGTCGCGCAGAATTCGTTGAACGGCTTTCCCGCACCTTTGAATAGTTCGCGAGTTGTCTTCCCGGTTTCGATATCGGCTACCCATACCCGGTCCTCGCTGGACAGGGCCAGCTCGTTTCCCTCGTTGCAAATGCTGCAGACCGAGCCAGTGTCTTCCATCCTCACGGCGGCCTTCAGCGTGCCGTCGGCCAAGCTGTAGCGCTGGAGCTCCGCGCCTGCCTTTACAACAAACTCGTTGACGGATTCACGTAACCCGAGGAGTTGCGGATACTGCGACTGAATTCTAGGCGACGTGAACACGCGTTTACCGGTGCCGAATTCAAAGCAGTGGACAGCTGGTGCGTCGTCATTTTCGTCCGGCGTTATCATCACGAGGAACTTTGTCCCATCGGCGGTGAGGTGTGCGCTGGCTAACGTGGCCTTGTCGAACTCGTCGTTCGAAAGCGAGCCGACGAGTTCGTAGTCCATGCCTTGAGCCAGTTCCTCGGTGCGTTTGACTCGCGTCTCTTGCTGTTTCAGCAGGTCGTCGTAGTCCTTCAGAAGAGCGCTCTTCTCAAGGTCGGGGCGCCCCAGCAGTTCTGCCAGCCAGCGCTCTACCACTTTGGCGTTGGTGCTGTCAGGAGACTTGGATTTCTTCAGCGCAGCTTCCAGTTCGGAAGCGAATTTCGCGCTGAAGACGGATTGGTTCATGATTGTAAGGGTCGTGGAGTCGCCTGACGCATTCGGAGCGTCCATGAACTGCGCCAAAGCCTTCTTGCGTTGCTTGATATCGCCTCGGGACAGCACCACCAGTACGGCATAGCGACTGACCACTTCCTCCTTTGATTTGGTCAGCTTCTCGCACTGTTTTACGATCCTGGAGCAATCACTGGACAAGGCCAGCAGCAGGGCCCTCTCAAGAACTGCGGCGTCGCGTGATTTGAGTTCCTCGGCCAGCACGTCTTCGGCGAGTTCCACGGGGAGCCTTCGAAACTGTGTCTTCAATCGAAGAACGTCTCCGTCTCCTGTTTCGATGTAGTGACGCGCCGCTTTTACAATTGCGGCTTCGGCGTCCGACTGTGCGTTGGCCCGTGAGATGGTGGCGAGAATGAGCAATAAGGACGCGGCTACGATTGCGGTTCGGGTCATGACCAACTCCTGACGCGATACAGCCGCCGCAGGCTGTTCCGTCGGGCGCCTACACTCCGCAGGTGCCCGATGTGCAGGGAGACCAGTCTAGTCGGCGTCGCCGTTTGCGGAACAGCTTAGCGTATTCGGCTTCGCCAGACGACAGAAGCCAAGGCTTTTTTCGCAGGTATGTTCGTCGATTGGCGAGAAGGCTTGGGCAGGCAAATACAAAGACCCGGGCGCGAGGCCCGGGTCCGGTTGAATCAATTTGATTCAGCCCGCGAGCTTCTTGAGTTTTTCGCGCAGGGCGGTCTCGGGCAGCAGGCCGACGTGCTGGTCTACCATCTGTCCGCCCTTGAAGAACACCAGCGTGGGCACGCCCATGATGCCGAAGGCGCCGGCCACGTCAGGGTTCTTGTCGATGTCGCACTTGCCGACGCTGACCTTGCCCGCGAACTCGGTAGCGAGCTTGTCCACGATGGGGCCCAGCACCTGGCAGGGGCCGCACCAGGTAGCGGTGAAGTCAACCATCGAGACGCCCTTGGTGAAGTCCTCCAGGTTGGCGCCGGTGACTTCCTTTGTATTCGGTCCTGCCATGTTCAATCTCCGTAAACGCCTGGTGGGGCGTTGGTCCTGCGCACCTTGCGCGTATCTGCGTGAGTAACAACCGGCTGTCTAGCATTATTCCGCGCGCCGAAAAACCCGGCAAGCGGAGATTCAACTTACCCGGCGCAGGACAGCATGTTGTCCAGCGCGACGCGGGCGAAGCGCTTCTCATTCGGCTCTGCCTTTACCGGCTCCCAGGTGTCCAGGTTTTCCAGGCAGTCGCGCAGGTCGCCGGTGCTGATCTTGAACATGTTGGGGCACAGGCTACGCACCAGCGGAATGACCAGCTTGTCCGGGTGCTGCACCGCAAGCCGGTGGATCATGTTCACTTCCGTGCCGATCGCCACCTTGTCGCCCGGCTTCATCCTGTTGATGACGTAGTCCTGGATGAAGCCCGTGCTGCCGCTGTAGTCCGCGGCCGCCACGGTTTCCTCTGTGCACTCCGGGTGCACGATCACCTTGATGCCCTCGTGCTCCGCGCGCGCTTTCTCGATCATCTCGACGCTGAAGCGCGTGTGCACGTGGCAGTAGCCCTTCCACAGGATCACTTTCGCGTTGCGGATCTGCTCGTGGCTCAGGCCGCCGAAGGGCAGCTTGGGGTCCCACAGCACGATCTGCTCGCGCTTGATGCCGTACTTGTTGGCGGTGTTGCGGCCGAGATGCTCGTCGGGGAAGAAGAAGATTTTCTCGCCACGCTCGAAGCACCAGTCGAACACCTTGCCCGCGTTGCTGCTGGTGCAGACGATCCCCCCGCGTTCGCCGCAGAAGGCCTTCAGGTCGAGGTCGCTGTTCATGTACACGACCGGCACCACGGCCTTGGTATCAACCACTTCGCCCAGTTCCTTCCAGCTGGTGAGAACCTGGGGCAGATTGGCCATGTCTGCCATGGGGCAGCCGGCGTTGCGATCCGGGTGGTAGACAATCTGGTCGTCGCGGCACAGCACCGCGGCGCTGGTGACCATGAAGCGCACGCCGCAGAACACGATGTCGCGGGCCTTGTCGGTATTCGCGGCCGCCTTGCACAGGGCGTAAGAGTCGCCGGTGACGTCGCCGCAGGCGTGCACGCCCAGGCGCTGGTAGTGGTGGGCCAGGATGATCAATGAATCGCCGCGCTCGGCCTTGATCTGCCGGATGCGCTCGATGTTTTCCGCCTCGTCTTCCTCGACCCTGATGGGCGAGGGCATCACAGTGCCGGCCATGTCAGTCTCTTTCCTTGCCCGTAATCCAAACGCCAGCCCGGCGCGATTTCGTCCGCATTAGAACATCGGGAAAGGCCGACGTGTAGCCTTGGTGTCGTGCCCGAATTCCGGGAATGCCCGGGGCCGTCGGCCGTTATAGGCAATACCATGTTCCAGTTCGGCGGAATGATCACGGCGCTTCTGAACCTGCTGATCTGGCTGGCTTTGCGCCGCCGGTTGAAGCTGGCTTTCCCGAAACGCGGCCGCCTGCTTGGCATCTTGGCGGGCGTGCTGATGCTGGTGTTGCTGCACCCCTCGCTGGCCATGGCGCTTGGCGGCTGGTCCGGCCTGCGCGCGGTGCGCGACGGCCTGCCCGAATGGGCCCAGGTGCTGAGCATGGCCGCCCAGTTCGCGGCCTGGACCTACGGCGTGGTGCTGCTCGCCACGCGCGCGCCAGCCTGGGTCGCCGCACTGGTTCGCCGCGTGCGCAGGCAGGATCCCGCTCCGGTTAACCAAGAACGCCGCAGGCTGCTGGCCCGCGCCTCGCTGGCTGTGCCGGCCGCGGCGCTGGTGTTCTCGGGCGCCGGTGTGGCCAGCTACATGGGTGCGCCCGTGATCACCCGGCTGCGCCTGCCCGTGCGGCGCGAATTCACGGGCCTGCACGGCGTCACGCTGGCGCAGGTCAGCGACGTGCACATCGGCAGTTACATGGACCGCGAGCGCGTGCACGGTGTGGTGGACGCCATGAACGCCGCAAACGCCGACATCCACGTCGTAACAGGCGACCTCACCGACAACCACATGGACCAGGTGGAACTTGCCCGCTGGTTCCTGTCGCGGCTCAGACCCAGGCGCGGCGAGATCTACATGTGCATGGGCAACCACGAGTACTACACCGCGCGGCCGAACAACATGAAGCGCATGCTGGACGAGTTCGCGCAGGGGGGCGGCGTGATGCTGGTGGACGAGGCCCGCGCGCTGGAGTTCGGCGGCGACATGCTGTGGCTCGGGGCGACCGACTACCCGCAGCGCGGCGGCTCGATTTCCGGGCGCAGCACGCGCGACAGCCTGCTGCACACCACGGGCCAGATGGCCGACGACGGCGCGCCGCGCATCGTGCTGAGCCACCACCCGCGCACGTTTTACGAGGGGCGCGAAATGCCGCTGGACCTGATGCTCAGCGGCCACACCCACGGCGGGCAGATCAACCTCGGGCGCATCGGCGACGCGGCGCTGACGCCGATCCTGCCGATAGATTTCTACCACAACGGCTACTACGAACATGCCGAGAGCACACAGCTCTGGTCACGGCCGCGCCGCCTGTACGTAAACGCCGGCGCCGGGGGCTGGCTGCCCGTAAGGGTGAACTGCCCGCCCGAGATCACACTCGTAGAGCTGGTCCCCGAGCCGTAGCCGCTACTTCAGCCAGTTGGGCGCTTCGTCCTGGGCGTGGCACATGGCTTTCCACATAGTGAGTGCGGCCTGCAAAGTGGATTCGGCCGTTACACTTACTGTGCGCTCTTCTGTCTGCTTCACGCCTGGCACCTGGGCGGCCTTCTGAGCTTGCTCGCGGCGGTGGGTGTCCACCTCCATGGTGACCGGCAGCGCTGGCTTGAATGGCTCCAGCCTGCCCTGCTGCAGTGCTCTCACGGCCGCTTCCGCGGCTTCCGCTATCACCGCTCGTGACTTCTTTGCGCTCAGGCACAGGGCGGCTGTGCGGCCGTAACTTTGCTTGGTCTGGGCCAGCAGTGTGCCGCAGTTCAGCGCGTCCAGCTCAGGGCGCAAATCGTGGGCGCCGCTGATCATGCCGAGCGGGATGTCCCAGTGCCCGGCCACGGCCGCGTTGATGCCGACCTCGCCGACGCTGAGCCCGTTCAGGCGCACGTCGGCGATCACCGGCCCGGCCCAGGTGTGGGCCAGCAGGCCGCCCTCGGTGCCGGCCTTGGCGTGGTAGCCGACAAAAAAGGCGAGTTGGCAACCCTCGATGCCCTGGGCCTGGCTGAGCGGGCGCGAGGTTTCGTGCATGGGCCCGCACACCAGCGCGGCCGTTTCATGCAGCTTCTCGATCAGCAGGTTGCGCCCCTGGGAGTGCCCGTCGGCCACCACGAACTCGGCCCCGGGCGCGGCCCGTAGTGCTCCCTCGATGGCGGCGTTCACGTCGGCGGTCATGGCCTCGCAGCCGGCGGCGTACCCCGGCCTGCCCTCGAACATCTGGTCCGGGTGGGTGATGCCGGTGATGCCGTCCATGTCGGCCGAGATGAAGATACGCATGAGCCCATCTTCACCCCGGCCGATGAACGGTCAACTTACTCCATGCGCCAGAAGTAGAGCACGCCGTCTTCGCTGACGCTGGCCATCACGCTGCCGTCGGCGCTGCGGGCCAGGCGCTCGATGGTGTCGCGGTGGCCGGGGAACTGGTCGAGCACTTTGCCCGACTCGAGCTCTACACGCAGGATGGAGAGGTTCTTCCCGACCGGGGCCATCAGCAACGACTTGCCGTCAGGCGCGAGCAGGAAGTCGCGGAACTCGCCGTACTCGCCGTCCTTGCCGTGGTTGATCTTGACGTTGGTGACGGCGTCCGTGGCCAGGTCGATGCGCCAGAACTGCGGCTTCTGCGTCATCGCCACCGCCAGCAGCTGCGAGCCGTCCGGGGTCATGCGCAGCGTGGTGTTGTTCATGAAACCCTGCCGGGTCTTCACAACGCGGTAGGTCTCCGCCGTGAAGTCCCACACGATGAAGCCTTCCCAGGCCGGGGTGGCGCCGCGGGTAGCGTCGTGGTTCAGCTCCAGCAGGCCCATCATGCCGAAGCGAGTCGTGCCATCGACCTGATAGACAGCAGGTTGATAGTCCTGCGACTGACGCCATAGCACCGAGTGCGTCCACCAGTCTCCGTCCGTTGGCTCGCACACGGTTGCCGCCGTAGAACCGTCGCCCGACACCACGATGCCCTGAGAGGGCTTTACTCCTGCCGGCCAGGCCAGTTCGCGCGTAACCTCGCCAGTGAAGGTGTCCAGCAGCACAGGCTGGTTCGCGGGGCGCTGCATGGCAAAAACACACGAACCATCGCTGGTGAACGAGTTCGCGCTGCTGGCAGGCTGCAGGTCCTTCTTGCGCCACAGCACCTGGCGCGATGAAAAGTCAAAGGCGACCAGCCCTTGGTCCTCAGTGAACAGGGCGACCTTGCCGTCCGCTGACAGGCACAGGTACTTGCCGTCGGGCTTCAGACCCAGGTGCGCTTCCGGCTCGATCTCTCGCCCGTCGTTGACGCCGATGCGGCGTAACCGCAGGCCGTCGCTGCAGAACAGCACGTCGCCGCGGCTGTTGAACGCCAGAGCCGTGCTGCTGGTGGAGATGGCGGCCGTGGCGCGCTCTAACCATACGCCGCAGTCATACAAGCGCGCGACGTCCACGCTCCACGCAGCGAGCGTGCCTCCGTCGCCACTGAGGGCGAAACGCACGCTGTGGCCGCGGTTGCCCCGCATATCCACTCGCTTCTCAAGCTTGCCGTCCGCGACGTTGATGACCGCCGCGAAGCGAGCAGCCTGGTGGTTCACGGGCTCTTCTGTGAGGCCCTTAGTCGCCAGGTACTCCGCGTACTCTTTGCGGCGCTTGCGGTAGACTTCGTCGAGTTCCGCTTCACTTCCGCTGATGGGGTGGATTTCCGTAAACTCATCGAAGCTCATCACGAACTCGGCGTCGTCTATGGCCTCGAGAACGGCGTGCTGTCCATCGCTTGCCAGCACCATGTTGCCGGCCGCGGCAAGTCCCAACTCGGCAATCCGGACATTACGTAGCAGCTCGCCGGTTACCGCATCCAGAACCTGCAGTGCGTTTTCTTCGGAAGGCCCGTCGATGCGGGCGCACAAAAGGCGCGTGCCGTCGTCGCTGAATCGCAGCTGCCTGATCGGGCCGCGCACAAACCAGGGCGTGTTCGTGAACCGGTATCGGAACAATGACCGCGCGCTCTTCAGCTCGAAAACCTCTACGCCGCGCCGATGTGCAACCGCCAGGCGCTCGCCGTCGGGCGACCAGGCCAGGGCGTCCGCGGGAGACATCAGGTCTTCGCCCTCAATGCGACGGCCGTCTGACGTATCCAGCATGACAACGCGTTCCTGGGTTGCGACGGCCAGGCGCGCGCCGTCGGGGCTCAGTGTCACGGCGTCCACCGGATCCGGCTCGACGGACAGCGCCCAGAGCGTCTCGCCGCTGCGGGCGTCAAAACGAAGCAGGGACTGCCTGGCGGCCGCGATCACGAAGCTGTCGTCGGGCGAAACCAGCAGCGTGTGAGGCTCCTCGTGTACGGTCCAGGGCTCGCTTTCTCCGATCGAGTGAATGATGCGCGCGTCACGCACTTTCGCCTTCGCCAGCTCCAGGGTCGGCTCACGTTCGGGACGGCTGACCGGCCAGGAGTCTTCGAGTTCTTCCTCTTCATCGATGGCCTCGTCCGTGGCCCGCGGCGCGGGACCGCCCTCCGTGGGCTTCGCGGCGTCCTCGGCGGTGTTCGCGGAAGGGCCCGAGGTGGTTCCGGCTGGTGCTTCGGTCCCAGGAAACGGCGCGACCTGCGGCCCGGTTTCGACTGGGAGCGCTGGCTCCAGCGCCGTCGGCTTCGAAGCTGAGCGTTCGGCGGAGGAGGGATCGGCATCCGGGTCCAGCGCTACAACCATGGCTCCGAAGCCCACCAGCAGTACAAGAACCAGAATGCTGACAAGCAGAACAGTCTTCTTCATGGCGATTCCTGCGATGATTACGGTTGCGGGCACTGCCGACCCGCTGGCCGCCGCCAGTTTCGACTCAAGAAACAGCTCGAGAGTCGCCGGCGGCTCATTCACAGGAAGGAACGGGAGGCAGCCCAGCACAGCGGCGTCGCCCACGCCGAGTTTCTTGCGCAGCTTCTGGAGGCCGCGTGAAACCCGGTGGTTGAAGGTGCTCAGCGGGACGCCCAGCGCCCTGGCCGATTCGGCATAGCTCATGCCGCCGAGCTCCGTCAGCACCAGGGCTTCGCGCTCGTCGCCCGGCAGCTCGTCCAGCGCCACCGCGAGCTGCTGCGCGAGTTCGCGGCTTTCCAGGCTGTCTTCGGCCGGTGTGTGCCGGTGGTCGGGCAACTGCATGGGCTCTTCCCCCGCGTCAATGGACGCCTGCGGACGCTGGTACCTGCGCCTGACGTTGCGCGCCTCCAGGGCGATGACCGTGGCGAACCAGGGCCACGGGTCATCTCGCGGGATGTCATCCGGCTTGCGCAACGCAACCAGGAAAGCCTGCTGCACGGCGTCTTCGGCGTCGGCGCTGTTGCGCAGCAGCGAGCAGGCGAGGCGCCAGCCCCGCTGTGTGCACTGCTGGGCACACCAGCGCAGAGCGCCGTGCCGGTCAGCGGATGGATTTCCCGTTTCTTCCATACAGGTACCCGTCGCCACGGAGCGGGGCCAATCAGATGAAATCAGATTTTTTCAGGCAGCGCTCGGCCAAACCGCTTGGACCGATACCCGGAATACGGAGCGCTATCGGTCGGTTACACTGGCGCGATGGTCCAGTACGTGTTCATGTTGATCGGTTTCCTGGTCACGGTGTTGAACGTGCTCACGTTCATCACCCTGCGCCGGCGCCTGCTGCACGCCTTTCCGAAACGCGGCAACCTGGTGAGCATCGTGGTCGGCGTGGCCATGCTGATCCTGCTGCACCCCGGCCTGTTCATGCTGTTCGGCGGCGTTTCCGGCATGATGTCGTTCCGCCAGCAGGTGCCCGAGTGGGCGCAGATCACGGCCATGACCTTCCAGCTCGCCACCTGGGTCTACGGCGGCGTGCTGCTGATCAAGGGCACGCCGGGTGCCTTCATCGATGCCTACAAGCGCCTGCGCCGCCTGGCCCGCAAGCCCGACGGCACGCCCGCCGAGCGCGAGATCGTGAACGAGGAACGGCGCAAGGCACTGGCCAAGGCGGGGCTGGCGTTGCCGGCGGCAATTGTCGCCACGGCGGTGGGGGGCGCCATCGCCGCGCGCCAGGCGCCTGTGGTTACTCGCTTGAGACTGCGCGTCCCGCGCGAGATGACCGGCCTGCACGGGCTGACGTTCGCCCAGGTCAGCGACGTGCACATCGGCAGCTACATGGACGCAGGGCGGCTGGACGAAATCCGCGATGCCATGAACGCCACGGGCGCGGATTATCACCTGATGACCGGCGACCTGCTCGACAATCACATCGACCAGTTGCCGGAGGCCCAGCGCTTCCTGCGCGGGCTGAAGCCCAGGCGCGAGGTGTTCATGTGCATGGGCAACCACGAGTACATCCCCGCCCGCGACGGCGACATCAAGCCGATCATCGACGGCCTGCGCGAGGCCTGCCCCGGCCTGCTGATCGACGAGGCCCGCAAACTGCAGGTCGGCGGCGACCACCTGTGGCTGGGCGGCATCGACTACGCCATGGGCCCGTTCATGGAAGAGCTGAAGCAACGCACGCGGCGCGAGAGCCTCGAGTACACACTGGGTCAGATGGCCGACGACGGCGCGCCGCGCATCGTGCTGGCGCACCACCCGGGCAGCTTCATCGAGGGGCGCGAGATGCAGCTGGACCTGATGCTTTCAGGCCACACCCACGGCGGGCAGCTGGTGCTGGGGCGCATCGGCGACTGGAACTTCAGCCCGGTGCTGCCCTTCGAGCTCTACCACAACGGGCACTATGAGTACCAGGGCCGCCAGCTGTACGTGAACCAGGGCGCCGGCGGCTGGATGCCCGTACGCGTCAACTGCCCACCCGAGATCACGCTGATCGAGCTGGTGTAAGGATTCCCGAGTTTCCGTCCGCGCGGTCGCGCCGCGTGGAATATACTGCCTTCATGCGGCTTGCCCTGCTGATGGTTGCTGTCAACGCGCTGGTGTTCTGGGCGCTGTGGGTGCGGGTTTCCACGGCCTTCCCCGCCCGCAGGCGGCGCGCGCGCATCCTGCTGGCCGTGCTCTTCTGGCTGCCGTTGCTGCCCACCATGCTGATGCCGTTCAAGGCGGATGCCCTGCGGGTCTTTCGCTCCGACGCGCCGTTGTGGCTGTCTGTGCCTAGCATGGCGATTCAGTTCGCGGTGCTGTGCTACGGCGCGTGGCTGATCGCGTTCAGCTTCCCGGCCTTTGCGGCGCTGAAGCTGCGCGCGCGGTTGCGCCCCGAGAGCGTTGACCTGTCAAGACGTGAATGGCTGAAGCGCGCGGCCCTGGTGCCGCCGGCCGCGATTATCGCAGGCTCGGGCATAGGCGCGATCGGCGCCATGCGCGACCCGGTGATACGCACCGTGACCCTGCCCGTGCCGCGCGAGCTGACAAACCTGCACGGCCTGCGCATCGCCCAGTTCAGCGACGTGCACATCGGCCGCTTCGTGAAGACCGAACGCTTGCGCGAGATCGTGCAGATGGTCAACGCCCAGGACCCGGACATCGTGGTGTGCACCGGCGACCTGCTCGACCACGCCATGGAGCAGCTCGAGGACGCGCAGATGATGTTGCGCGGTGTCAAGCACCGCCACGGCGTGTTCATGTGCCTCGGCAACCACGAGTACTACGCGGCGGGCCCGCAACTAGAGCAGCTGATCGCGGGTATTGAGCAGACCGGTTGCGTGATGCTGCGTGACGCCAGCCAACGGATCCGGGTGGGCGGCGACCACCTGTGGATGCTGGGCGTGGATTACCCCGGCCGTCGCCAGCCCAAGGCCAGTTTCGACGAAGCTCTCAAAGACGTCGCCGACGACGGCGCGCCGCGCATCGTGCTGGCGCATAACCCCAGCAGCTTCCATGAAGGGCGTGAACGTCCGATCGACCTGCAACTTTCCGGCCACACCCACGGCGGGCAGGTAAGCATGGGGCGCATCGGCCAGTACGAGCTGTCGCCCGTGTTGCCAGTCGAGCTGTACCACGCGGGCGAGTATGAGCACAATGGCCGAAAGCTGTACGTCAACAGCGGCACAGGCCAGTGGATGCCCGTGCGCATCAACTGCCCGCCCGAGATCACGCTGATCGAGCTGGTCTAGGGGCCGCCCCCCGTGCGGCGGCCCGAGTGAGCCGGGTGGCCACGTGGGGCCACCCCTACTACTATCCCGGCATGGCTTATCCCTGGACCGGCACACACCTGGACTGCGTGGCGTTCGACATGGACGGCACGCTGTTGAACAGCGGCGACTTCGGCGCGCGCGCGATTCACCTGGCGTTCGAAACACTGATGGCGGCCGGCGACCTGCCGGGGCTGGATGCGCCGCCGGACGAAGCCGCCATCCGCCGCCAGATCGGCAAACCGCCCTACATCTTCTATGCCGAGCTGCTGCCGCAACCGCTCAAGCACAAGGCCATGGACCTGCACCGCGCCGCCAGCGCCGTGGAAAAGGCTTTCCTGAAGGACGGCAGCGGCAGGCTGTTCGAGGGCGCGCGCGAGGTGCTGGCCGAGTTGCGCGCGAGCGGCCACAAGCTGCTGCTGGTCAGCAACTGCAGCCAGGACTACATGGACGCCGTTGTCGAAACCTTCGCGCTGGATGAACTGCTGCACTTCCGCGCCGCGGCCGGTCGTGGCCGCGAGTTCACCAAGGCCGGCGAGCTGCAGCGCGGCCTGGACACGGTGGGGGCAAAAACCGGCGTGATGGTGGGGGACCGCATCCACGACGGTGAAGCCGCCATGGCCTGCGGGCTTTGGTTTGTGGGCTGCACCTACGGCTACGGACCGACGGAAGAACTGGCCGAGGCCAACGCCCGCATCAACGACATCCGCGAGTTGCCGAAGTTGCTCGCTTAGCGCTCGTCGTCATGTCCTTTGCGGGGCATGAAGCGGTCAAGGATCTCATTCCAGGTCAGGTACAGGTTGATCAGGCAAAGCACACCGCCGATACCCCAAAGCCAGTACATGAAGCGGCCGTTGGCGAGCAGCACGATAGCAATGCCGATGGGGATCAAGCAGATCAGCCAGCGCAGCCACCAGGGATACTCGGTCCACTTCAGGAATGAGTCCGCTTCCCAGCGCATTGCTACTCTCCCATCACCTTGATGATCACGCGTTTGCGCCTCTGGCCGTCGAACTCGGCGTAGTAGATCTGCTGCCAGGTGCCTAAGTCGAGGCGGCCGTCGGTGATGGGCACCATCACCTGGTGGTGTACCAGGATGCTCTTCAGGTGGCTGTCGCCGTTGTCCTCGCCGGTGCGGTGGTGTTTGTACTCGTGGCGCACGGCCTGCACGGGGCCTTCTTCGCCCGGCTTGGGCCACTTGATCTCCGGGTAAGCGCCGTAGGGCGTCAGGCTTTCCAGCCAGTGGTCGATGTCGTCCAGCAGCCCATCCTCGGCGTCGTTCACCCAGACTCCCGCGGTGATGTGCATGGCGCTGACCAGCGCCATGCCCTCGCGCACGCCCGATTCGCGCACCGCCTGCTCGACCTTGTCGGTGATGCGGATGTATTCGCGCTTGTGCTTCGTGTGAAAGTACAGGTACTCGGTGTGGGTTTTCATGTTGGTCTCCGGCCGCAGTTTACACCCCGGCAGAAAGCGTGCCCGTGCTTGACACCCGGCCTGAGGGCGGATGTACTGAACAGGACAAGCTTTGTCCAGTTTTCGGGGCAATAAGGATCGCAATTGATCTTCAGCAGAAAAAGTGATTACGGCCTGCGTGCCCTGATGTACCTGGCCGACCGCCGCGCGCGCGGCCCGGTTACATTAAGCGAAATCGCTGAAAAGCTGATGATCCCCAAGGCGTTCCTGTCCAAGATTTTGCAGCAGCTTGCCCGCAAGGGCGTGGTGCGCAGCCTGAAAGGGCCCAGCGGCGGCTTCGTGCTGGCCGTTGAGCCCGAAGAAGTGACGCTGCAGGAAATCCTGACCGAGATTGACGGCCCCACCCGGGTTTTCGAGTGCTTCGCCACGGAATCCGACTGCACGCTCTACGGCGACTGCCTGATGCGCGAAGTGTTCGGTGAGGTAGAAGACCAGATCGGCAAGGTGCTGGAGCGCTACACGCTGGCCGACTTCGGCCTGAAAGACAAGACGGCCGGCACACCGGCTAAAGCGTAACTGAAGTCTCGCCATCCCCCCATTTGCGCGCATCACCCGGAAAAGGCATAGTCCGCCGACTTGAAGGCATCCCGGTTCGGGTGTGGCTTCACCTGACGGGTTGCGAACGCATCAGAGGTTGGGCGAGCACGCCGGGAAGTGTACATGACCACGCGCACCACGGGACGCTACAAGTCGTCCACGCATCGATACAACGCCTACGAGGCAGTTAACGAGCTGTTCGACAAGGCCGCTGACCGGCTGAGCATGGCTGATGAGCTGCGGCAGATCCTGAAGACGCCGTTCCGGGAAATCGAAGTGGCCGTGCCCGTCCGCATGGACAGCGGCAAGATCCACGTTTACGCCGGCTTCCGCGTGCAGCACAACGGCGCGCGCGGCCCCTGGAAGGGCGG
This sequence comes from Planctomycetota bacterium, assembly GCA_022071975.1. Lineage (GTDB taxonomy): Bacteria > Planctomycetota > UBA8742 > UBA2392 > UBA2392 > JACKID01. Next base: position 26,026 of record JAJVIO010000034.1, on the reverse strand, counting down.
TATCCGCTACCACCCCGAGGTCGATAAAGACGAAGTACGCGCGCTGGCCAGCCTGATGACCTGGAAGACCGCGCTGATCGACGTACCCTTCGGGGGCGCCAAGGGCGGCGTGGCCTGCGACCCCATGAACATGAGCATGACCGAGCTCGAGCGTATGACGCGCAAGTTTACCGCGCGTATCGCCATCGTGCTCGGGCCGCACCGCGACATCCCCGCCCCCGACATGGGCACCGACGGCCAGGTGATGGCCTGGCTGATGGACGAGTACAGCTCACGCCGCGGCTACAGTCCGGGCGTGGTGACCGGCAAGCCCGTCGCGCTGGGCGGCAGCCAGGGCCGCATCACGGCCACAGCCTATGGCGTGATCACCGTCGCGGATGCTTTCTACAAGTCGCGCGGCGACAAGCTTGAAGGCAAGACGGCGGCGATCCAGGGCTTCGGCAACGTGGGCAGCTATTGCGCTCACTTCTGGCATGAGCGCGGCGGCAAGGTCGTGGCGATCACCGACGTGAAGGGCGGCGTTTACAACGAGAAGGGCCTCGACGTGCCGGCCCTGTTCGACTGGTTCAAGGAAAAGCGCACGGTGTCCGGCTTCCCCGGCGCTGAGGTGATGAACAACCAGGACCTGCTGGCCCTGCCCGTGGACTGCCTGATCCCGGCCGCGATCGGCGACGTGATCACGCCCGACAACTGCACGCACATCAAGGCGCCGCTGATCGTGGAGGGCGCCAACCATCCGACCATGCCCGAGGCCGACGAAGAGCTGCATGAGCGCGGCATCACGGTGATCCCGGATATTCTCGCGAACGCCGGCGGCGTGACCGTCAGCTATTTCGAGTGGTCGCAGAACCTGACCCAGTTCTACTGGGACGAGGACCGCGTGAACCAGGAGCTCGACCGCAAGATGCGCAAAGCCTTCATGGACGTGCACACGCTCGCGCGCCAGGAAAAGTGCAGCAAGCGCACGGCCGCCATGATGCTTGCGCTCAGGCGCGTTGGTGAAGCCGAGCAGCAGCGCGGCAACTAGTGACGTCTCGTGTCAAATGCCAAGGGAGAGCCCGTGAGCTCTCCCTTGTTCATTTGTCGGTGGCTGGCGGCTACTCCTTCGTGACCAGCACTTCCACGTACTCGGCGGGGACCACCAGACTGTCGTCGCCGGAGCGGTTCCACTCCGTCAGCAGCGCGTGCAGCTCGGCTTCAAGCGCCGGCCCCTTGTCCGGGCCAAGGGCTGCAAACGCCTTCAACACCGGCCCGTACCACGTGCGGAACACGTCAATGAAGTGCTGCGCCGACAAGTAGCGGAAGGTGTAAATGCGCGGCGTGACGTCCAGCAGCGCGTCCTGCGGCTTGAAGTACTCGCGCAGGCCCTCTTCAGTGCCCCAGCGCAGGGGAGACACGGCCTGCGGCGGGGGCGGCACGTGACGCCCCACAACTTTGAACAGCTGGCCGATGAAGCCGGCGGGCGTCCAGTTCGCCATGCCGATCACGCCGCCCGGCTTGCAGACGCGCAGCATCTCGGCGGCGGCGCGCTGGTGGTCGGCCGCGAACATCACGCCGAAGGTGGACATCACGGCGTCGAAGGAGTCATTCTCGAACGGCAGCGACTCGGCGACGGCTTCCACGAAGCGGACATCCTGCCCCTCGGCGCGGGCGCGGGCTTCACCACCGGCCAGCAGGGCGGGTACGTAGTCGCTCGATACCACGTCGCAAAAGCGGCGCGCCGCGGCCAGTGTGGCGTTGCCGTTGCCGCCGGCAACGTCCAGCACGCGGCTGCCGGCGCGCAGATCCATGGCTTCGCACAGGGTTTCGCCGACGATCTGCAATGTGACGCCGATACGGGCGTAATCGCCGGAAGCCCAAGTGGCCTGCTGGCGGGTACGCAGCGTCTCGATGGCGTCCAGTGTCTCGGTTTGGCTCATGTTCCAGTCTCCTCTCGTTGGTGGCGCCGGGTGCCCCGCGGGCAGCCCTTGCGACCTGCCCATAGGTATCCCGCGATGAGAGGACTGTGAATGACAGCACGTCCGCACCACCATGCCGATCGTCCGGGCAAACGAAACGCCCCCGCTTTCACGGGGGCGTTCGTTACAGCAGCTTGGTGACGCGATCCTTCAGGCCGCCGTCTCCCAGCACGACCGTCAGGTTCGACTTCTCGGCCACCTTCGGGCAGCGCAGTGCGCTGCCCGAAAAGCGGAGTAGCCCGCCCACAGGCGGGCGTGAGCGGAGCGGCGGACGGGATGCCGAGGCATCCCGTCCGGAAGGTGCTACAGCAGCTTGGTGACGCGATCCTTCAGGCCGCCGTCTCCCAGCACGACCGTCAGGTTCGACTTCTCGGCCACCTTCTCAAGCACCTCCAGCTCACGCAGCTTCATGAGTACCGGGTTGCCCTCGAGGATCTTCGCCGTGTTGGCCTGCATGCGCGCGGCGGCCGTCTCTTCGCGGCGGTTGATGAGCGCGGCCTCGGCGGCCTTCTTGGCCTCCGTCACCTTGTTCATCAGCTCCTTCATCTCGCCCGGCAGGATGATGTCGCGGATGCCGAGCGAACGCACCTCGAGGCCGAATTCCGGTGCCTTGGCCTTCACGATGGCCTCAAGCTCGGCGGCCACGGCGTCCTTGTCGGTCAGCAGGGCGTCCAGCTCGCGGGCGCCGACCACCGCGCGCAGTGCCAGCTGCGACTCGCGATACAGGGCCTGCGCCGCGTCCTCGGTGACCGTGACCGACTTGAGCGCGTCCGTGACGCGGTAGGTCAGCACGGCATTGAGCCGCAGCGTGACCTTGTCGTTGGTCATGATCTCCTGGCCCGAGATGTCCAGCGTGCGCTCGCGCAGCTCAACCAGCAGCAGCTTCAGCTTGCCCACGCCCGTCCAGAACGCGTGGGTGCCCGGCTTCAGCAGGCCCATGAACGAGCCGTCCAGGAACCACAGGCCGACCTGGCCGGCCTCGACCGTGAACGGATTCAGCACGTACTGCGTGTTGCCGTTGCCCAGCACGGCCGCCTGCTCGCGGTGGTTGAACAGCACGCCCGAGGCGTCCACTACCTCGACGCGAACGTCGTGCAGTCCCTTCCACAGCAGGTAGAGGCCCGGGCGCAGCGCCATGCGGAAGCGGTTGTCCACCCACAGCAGGGCGCGCTCGTGGTCCTTGAGGTCGATCACGTTGGCCTCGTTCTCCAGCGTGCTGCCGCGCACGATGCGCGGCAGGTCGGCCGAGGCGTAGACCGGCTCGCGCGTGTCGACGACGTCGACGCGCACCTTGCGCAGGGCGACCCACAGTACGTGCAGGCCCGGCTTGAGGATGCGGTCGAAACGGCCGTCGACGAACACGAAGGCGCGCTCGTGGTCGGCGAGCTCGAGTACCTTGACCTCGCCGTCGAGGTTCTTGCGCAGCAGGAACTCGCGGGCGAGCACGTCGAGGTTCTCGTGCTTGAAGTAGACCTCGCGCAGGTTGACCTTCTCGAACTTCAGCTTGCGCAGCGGGTCAAGCAGCTTGTACTTGCCCGGCATCAGCAGCGTGCGGAACTCGCCCTCATGGAATGCGAGAGCGCGCTCATGCGGAGCAACCTTGAACTTGCGGAAGATGAACATGCTTGCCCCCTTTCGAACGGGCGAATATTGACGCGTCAAGAGAACGGGGCCCGGTTTCAGCCCCGGCCGGCAGGCCGGGGGAGACCAGAGAATTGTCTGATTGCCGGTGGGTCGATCTCCCGCCCTTCCGGGCGGGGCTGGGGCTTTCCAGGGGTGGTTTGGCGTTCGGCCGCACGTCTGAAACGGAGCACTGCTTGAGTCGAGGGATACTGGGGGCTTCGGCTTCGCGCCGCCGCACTCCTCCTGTGCTTTGGCGCGCCGCGTTCACCCGGTTCTGCCCGGACTGGATCTGCGTGCTGCAGAGTCTCTTCCCGTGTTGCCCTTGACGGGTCAAGGACGGGCCTTGCGCTTCACCACCCCCTTCCGGCACAGGAGTTTCGGCCTTCTGGGACCGATCCAAAAGCCAGCGTTAAAGGCTGGTGTGTCCTGTTCAGGGACACTGGGCTAGTTAGCGGGAGTCGAACCCGCGACTGCCGGATCTCAAATCCGGTGCTCTACCTCTGAGCTATAACCAGGTGCGAAACCAATCTCCCCGCCGGTTCAGATCCCGTACACGGAACGTGGTGACTGCACGCAGCCCACGCCGCCGGCCCGACGGCTCAATCGGTCCCCGGCATGGCATACGCCGCCCGGGAACGTCGCAGAGTGGAAACGGAGGCAGGTTGCAGCGTGGCGCTATCGGCCGTTAGCCGTTGGCTGTTAGCTATCAGCCGCTGGCCGTTAGCTATTGGCTGTTAGCCGTTAGCTGTTAGCCAACAGCCAACAGCTACCCATGGCACTTCTTCAGCTTCTTGCCGCTGCCGCACCAGCAGGGGTCGTTCGGCCCAAGGTTGTGTTTCTTCTTCTGCTGGTCGGGCGTGACGATCTGCAGCCGTTCCAGATGCTGCTGGTAGGCGCGCTTACGGTCGGGCCAGTCCTTGGCCTCGATCAGCCCTTGTTTCAGCGCGGCGATGGCGTCGGCCTTGCGCCCCATGCCCTCGTAGCAGCTTGCCACGAAGCTGCGGTCCAGCGGCATGCTCTTGCTGAGCTCCAGGATCATGCCGTGGTCCGCCAAGGCACTTTCGAACAGCCCCAGCTTGAACTTGGCCTGGGCGCGCAGGTTCCAGCCCTCCAGGTGCTGGGCGTCGGCGGCCAGCACCTTGTCGGCCCACTCGATCGCGCCGGCGAAGTCGTTGCTTTCGAAGTGCGCGACCGCCAGGCGGAACAGCAGGTCGGTGTCGGCCGGTTTCTTGTTGTGCGCATTCAGCAGCAGCTTGCGGGCTTCGTCGTCGCGGCCCATTTCACCCAGCAGGTCTGCGGTGTCGATCACGGTCTGGCTGTCGTCCGGCCGTTCAGCCAGCTGTTCTTTCTGGAACTCGTAGGCCTCGTCGAAGCGGCGCAGGCGCACCAGCGCGATGCAGTACAGGCGGCTGATTTCCTTGCGGTAGTAAGCGGCCTGGCCGGTATCCCAGGCGCGCTTGGCGTAGCGCAGGGCGTCCTCGAACGTGCCCGCATACAGCATGCACTGGCCGAGTGTGAAGTTGGCCAGGGTGTCATCGGGGTCCAGGCTGATCGCGTGTTTCAGGGTCAGCATGGCGAGCTTGAGCTGGCCCATGCGGTAGGCCAGCTGGCCGAGCCACGCCATCAGCGCCGGGTCGTTGGGGTTGGCCTCAAAGGCGCGCTCGATGCGCGCGGCCATTTCCTGCGCGGGCACGCCGAGCTGGTCCAGCACGTTGACCAGCCGCAGCGCGGCCTCGGCGTCGCCGGGGTTCGCGTCGTAGGCGGCCTCCAGCTTTTCGCGCTGGGCCTGCAGGGCCACGCGTTCGTCAATCGCGGATTCCGCTTCCAGCCATTCAATGCTCATGGCGCCGAATATAGCCCCCAAGGCCTGTTAAAGAAGAACGCGGCGGGCAACCCGCCGCGTGTGGGTCAGCATGCTCAGGCGGGCTTTTTCCTGCCCTCTGCACGATCGTCTTCTTTGGGATGCGGGTAATAGGTCGACTGCATCTCAGTTGGGCCGAATGACTTTGGCGGGCCATTCTCAGGCCAGACGGTGTAGCGAACAGAAGCTTTTTTCACCGGCACTTGTCTGCTCATATCGCAGCCTCCGGATGTCCGAAGTCCACCCATAAAGTATCCGCCACTGTGCCGTTCAGCAACAAGTTGATGCCGTAGGTCCTTGGTTCTAGGCCTTCCAGCGGCAGCGTCAGGATGACTTCGTCCAAATCCCGCTTGGACATCAACACGAGTTCTGTCTCAAACGCCGCAACGACGGTGGACTTGCGGCGGATTTGCGCCGACACATCGTATGGCTCGCCTGTCGCGTTCAGCACCTCCAGGTAGACGCAGATCTCGGTCGGAGGCATACGCCAACGCTTGCGCACCCTGATCAACGTGTAAGGCGCCGCTTCGGATGCCGATTCGCAAACCACGGCCGTCACCAGCTTCAACATCAGCCGCTCCTAGTGGTGATGGTGGTGCGCGTGCCCGTGCTCGTGGTGATGGCCTTCGTGCTCGCTGGCGTCGAACTCGAGGCCTGTGGCTTCCAGCTTGTGGATCAGCGCGTGGCGGTCCAGGTTCTCGCCGATAAACACAAGCACGTCCGGCTTCGGCTTCAGCACCTGCGGCCGCGGGATCAACTCCCAGTGGCCGGCCGTCCACTGCAGGATGGCCTGGGGCTCAACCCCCTCCACCTGCAGGAAGCCCTTGAGGCGCAGCAGCCCGGGCACGCCCTCATTCAGGAAGTCGTTGAACTTGGCTTTGTTGGCCTTGCCCTTCGGCCGCACGGTGAAGCTGAGGTAGTGGTCGTGAGCGTGATCGTGCTTGTGGTGCACGTGGTGATCGTGGGTGTGCTCGCAGTGGTCGTGTTCGTGGTCGCAGTGGCTGTGGTCCTTGCCGTCGTTGACGACTTCGGTGCCCTCGGCGCCCAGCACGTGCTCGGGGTCGATGGCGGCGCGCACGGTGCGATGCAAGGCCGCGCGTTCGTTGAGTGCGCGCAGGTGCTTCTCGACTTCATCGACCGTAGCCGGGTCCACCACGTCGGTCTTGTTGAGCAGCAGGATGTCGGCGTACTTGGCCTGGCGCTTCATCAGGGCCTCGGCCTGGGGCACCTTGCCCCAGCGGTTGGCGTCCACCACGCTGACGATGGTGCGCAGGCTCAGGCGCTCCAGCAGGTTGGGCAGAGTGCAGATGTCCAGCACTTCGACCGGGTCGGCCAGGCCGGTGGCTTCCATCAGGATGGAAGAAGGCTGGTCGTTGGTGACGATGTCGTAGAGGGTCTTGGTCAGCTCGGTCTTTGACGTGCAGCAGATGCAGCCGTCGATCAGCTCGCGCATCTGTGCACTGCTGCCCTCCAGCAGCTCGTTGTCGATGTTGGTTTCACCGAACTCGTTCATCAAAACCAGCGGCTTTTCGCCGCGGGCGTTCAGGTGCTCGAGCAGCTGCTTCATCAGCGTGGTCTTGCCGGAACCCAGAAAGCCGGCCACCAGGTAAACAGGTACGGTCATCGTCATCTCTTCAGTAATCGCCCGGACCAACAACAATAGCCGCAATCAAACCCCCGGCCAGTGGGCGGGTATTCCACAGCCCTTGATTCTCTGGCGTTGCCGGTCTATGTAGACTCGTTCCCCGGAGCGCGCATGCCTGTTACCGCGGAAGTCGAACTGCTGAACAAGTACGGCCTTCACCAGCGACCGGCCATGAAGGTGATCGAGACCGCGTCTCGCTTCGGCTCGGAAATCTACCTGGTAAAGGGCGAGCAGCGCTGCAACGCCAAAAGCATCATCGACGTCATCATGCTCGCCGCCGAAAAGGGCACGCGCCTGACCGTCGAGGCCGACGGCACCGATGCCGCCGACGCGGTCAAGGCAATGCGTGAGCTGTTCCAGAACAAGTTCTACCTTTCTGAAGAATAGCCCACTCGCCGATCCGCGAAGCCGGTTCACTTCCGCAAAGATTCGCTAAGCCCCGCGCTCGCCGGGTTTGGCGTTTTCCGGCCGACGGTGTACGTTCAGTCTGCGTAGACCCCGTCCTCCCCTTCCGGGACACTTTCATGAAAGTTCTCCATCGCACGGCCTTCCAGGCGGCCGCCGCTGCTTGCGTGCTGGCCGCCCGCTCAACGCTCGCCATCCACGCCGACGACCCGCCAGAGGCGAAGACGGAAAAACCCGCGCCTGAAGTTGACCGCGTGCTCGACCTCAATGCGCTGGCCATCCCCGTAAACCTCGCCGCCGATGGGGCAGTGGCCGGCGACGGCGTCCATTTCATGGTCGGGCACACCACCGACGAAGCCTGGGTCACGCGCGTCGCCCAGGACAACCCGCGCACACCCGCCGCCAGCAACGGCATGGTGGTGGTTGGCTCCGGCCGTGCCTCCAGCGTCTATGGCTACGACGTCGCCACCGGCAAGCGCAAGTGGACGACCAGCAGCAAGGACTCCGGCATTTCGAACATCGTGATCTCGCTGGGGCACGCCTATTACACCACCTACAGCTGCACCCTTGAACGCGTGCGGGTCAGTGACGGCGCTAACACCTACAGCAAGTGGCTGGCGTCCACGGTGGACTGCGCTCCCGACGTGAAGGACCAGCTGGTTGCGACTTCGTACCGCAGTAAATCGACCTGGGAAGTCACGCTGCACGACGCCGAGCAGGGCACAGCGAAGTGGAGCACCGACGTCGGCGCCCAGGGCGTGCTGACCGCGCCGGTGATCATGGACGACAACGTGTTCATCACCAGCGCCGACGGCAACCTCACCCGCCTGGAAAGCAAGAAGGGCAAGAAACAGTGGAGCGCCAGCGTCGGCGCGGTCTCGGCCCCTGTGGCCACGCCCTGGGGCCTGCTGGTTGCCACGACCTGGGACGGCAAGGGCGCCGATGGCATCAAGGAAAGCAGCGCGAAAGAGCGTCGCCGCAGCGAGCGCGAGACCGTCACGGATGCCGAGCCCGACGCGCCCACCCTGGTCGCCGCCAAGGACCGCCGCATCGCCCTTGTCGAGAAGCCCAGCGTGAAGCCGAGTGGTAAAGCCGCCGCGCTGGCCGGCCCGCGCAGCACGCTGGATTTCCAGGGTCTGCGCCCCGGTGTGTCGCAGACCAACATCTTCTTTGCCTACGCCGGTTGCGTGGCGTGCGTCGATCCGCTGCTGGGCAAGGCGCGTTGGTCGTTGAAACTTGCCGATGCCGGCGTTGAGTTCACCCGCCCCGTAGCGTGGCGCGGCCTGGTGCTGCTGGCCGGCAGCAACGGCCTGGTCTGCGCCCTTGAGGAGCAGACCGGCGCGCTGATCTGGGCTTACAACTTCAAGGGCATGCGCTTTATGGCGGAGCCTGCCGCCGATGACGACCAGCTTTTCCTTACCACAGCCGCGGGCCAGTTGATCTGCCTGCCCACCGGCTCTGACGGCCGCGAACCCCGCAAGGCGGGAGTTGTCGGCGACGCCGGCGTGGAAGGCACGGCCGGCGCCTACTGGAAAGTACAGCAGACCTTCCAGCGCGTGCGCGACATCGTGCGCAACGTCGAGCCGGAGCCCGAACAGCCGCCCCGACCCGCACCGGATGCCCGCGACAACAACGGCCCCAACAACGGTACGCCGAACAACGGCCCCGTAAACGAAAACGCCGCGCCGCCGCGCCGCGATGAAGAGACGGAAGAGCTGACCAAGGGCCAGTGGGAACGCCGCGAAGACCGCAAGGCCGAACGCGCCGATGCCCGAGGCGAGCAGTACGAGAAAAAGCCCTTCAAACGCAAGTGAAGCCCACGACCCGTAGCGCCACGGCTAAGCCGTGGCGCTTTCGTTTGGTCACTCGGTTGGCTTGTCGGCCCACAGGTTGCCGCCCGGTTCCTGCATGATTCGTTTCTTGATGTGCTTGCGCCGGTCGAACTCCGCCAGGTGCCAGGCCTGTGCCGCTGCGTCACGAAGCTGCGGCCGGATTGACTCAATCAACTCTGACCAGGCCTTCACGTCTGTGTTCTCCCAGTGCTCTATCATTTCGCGCTTGGCCTGCTCGGGGTCGAAGTAATCGTCCTTGTTTCGATCCACGACATGTGCCAATGCCTTTCGGCCGCGCTCAATTTCTTCATCTCGCACGGCGTCGATCTCCGCATCCAGCACCGAGTCCGCAGGCCGCGACCGGTCGTCTGGGCAGCCGGCGCACAGCAAAGGCAAGCAGACCAGGAACAGCAGCAGAATTCTCGACATCGACTCCACCTCGGGCACGGATCATAGCTCCCACCGGCTGCGAGCGTGAGCGATGCCTTCCGTTCGACCGTTTCCCTGCTAAGCCATCCCAATGGACGTCGTGCTCAAACGCGGGCGGGAACGCTCACTACTGCTGCGCCACCCATGGGTGTTTGCCGGCTCCATTGCGGCCGTCACCGGCGAACCCTCGCCCGGCGAAGCCGTGGAACTGGTCTCATTCCGCGGCGACTGGCTGGCGCGCGGCGCGTGGTCGCCGCACTCCCAGATCCGCGTGCGCGCCTGGACTTTCGACCCCGATGAAGCCATCGACGAAGCCTTCTTCGAGCGCCGCCTGCACGCGGCCCTCGAGCTGCGCCGCCGCCTCGGCCTGCTCAAACCCGACACCGCTTTCCGCCTCTGCAACGCCGAAAACGACGGCCTGCCCGGCCTGGTGATCGACCACTACGCCGGCTGGCACGTCGGCCAGTTCCTGGGCGCCGGCGCCGAACACTGGAAAGAGGCCATCGTCAACGCCGCCATGAAACTGCTACCCGCCCAGGGCTTCCATGAGCGCAGCGACGTCGAAGTGCGCCGCAAGGAAGGCCTCGAGCTCACCACCGGCACACTGCGCGGCGAAGCGCCGCACGAGCTGGTCGAGTTCGACGATTCCGGCCTGCGCCTGCTGGCGGACCTGCACGGCGGCCACAAGACCGGCGCCTACCTCGACCAGGCCGTCAACCGCCGGTTGGTGCGCGAAACCGTGCGCCCCGGCGACAGTGTGCTGAACGTCTTCTGTTACACGGGGGGCTTCGGCCTGCACGCCGCCAGGGCCGGCGCGGGCAGCGTCACCCAGCTCGACCAGTCAGCCGACGCGCTGGCGCTGGCGCTCCGCAACGCCGAGCTTAACGGGCTCAGCGGTATCGAGTACATCCAAGGCAACGCCTTTGAAGAGTTGCGCAAGCTGCGCGATGCCGGCCGGCAGTTCGACTGCGTGATCCTCGACCCGCCCAAATTCGCGCCCAGCGCGGCCTCGGTGGACAAGGCCCTTGGCGCGTACAAAGACGTCAACCTGCTGGGCTTCCAGCTGTTGCGCCCGGGCGGCATGCTGTTCACGTTCTCGTGCAGCGGCCACGTCACGCGCGAGTCGTTTACGCAGGTAGTGGCCGCCGCGGCCGCCGACGCCGGTCGCGACGCCAGAATCCTGCGCCAGCTAAGCCAGTCGCCCGACCACACCATCGGCTTGCAATACCCCGAAGGCGAGTACCTGAAGGGATTGCAGCTGTTTGCGGTGTGACTTTCCGCGATTCAATCCAGAATTGTTCTACTCGGATTTAGAAGCGGCTCAAACACAACCATCATGGGCTCCCAGAGGATGAACATGCAGAGTCCAAACCAGACACATTGGACTGCCAGTGCGATCCAACAGATCCGGTGAAGCACAATCGGTGCATACCTCTTGCGAAACGCACCAACGAGCGCAGCGACGAATGCCGTCAGGACGACCAACCCAAACCAACGCGTTTCGAGCGCACGCCGTACGAACCACATTTTTGTTTCGCTGGTGGGGATCGGATAAAAGTTTCCGGCACCGTCGGGGATTGAGACCACCCAAACACTGGTAGCCACCAGCACAAATGCAGTGAAGAACAGATGCGCGTGCAGCAGTTGTCGTTCGTCGAACTCGACCATTCGATTACCTGCCTCGAGAGAGCGTAACATCATCGATGAGCGCCGAGGTGGCAACTTTTCTCGTCGTACCTTGTCGAGCCGCGACGGGTAGCTAGTGTTTGGCGTTCAATGGGCAAACGTTTCCTGTTCGGTTTCTCGATGTTTTTTGCGCTGGTGGGTCTGCTGGCCTTGGACCACTACGCAAACGTTACCTGGGGCTTCTTTGCCCTTTGCCTGCTGATGTCCTGGGGCGGTGTCTACGAGATGGGCCGCATGTTCCGCGCCCGCGGCCTGCCGCTGGACACCGGCCTGCTTTACATCACTGTCGCCGTGGTGATGTGCTACGTGCAGCTGGTGGCCGAGCCTCCGCGCATTGGCGCCTTCGCGCCCCTGTGGGGCGATGACGCGCCCAACCACCTGTTCTGGGTGCCGGTCAGTTTCCGGCAGCTCACACTGGTGCTGCCGCTGGCCGCGGCCGTGATCTACTCGCTGGTCGGCCTCACGCGCTCCGACGTCAGCAACCTCAGCCCGCGCATCAACAACAACCTCGGCCTGTTCCTGTACCTGATCCTGCCCATTGCCGTGATTCTCTGGATCCGCCGGGTGCCCACCACGGGCGAATGGCTGGTCTACTTCCTGCTCGCCGCCAGCCGCCTCGGCGACGTGGGCGCCTACCTGATGGGCAGCATGCTCGGCCGTCACAAGCTGATCCCGTACCTCAGCAAGGGCAAGACCATCGAGGGCGCGCTGTTCGGCCTGCTGTTCAGCGCGGCGGGCGGCGCGCTCGCGTTCTACTGGGGCGACTGGGTTACCGGCGGCGCTTTGAAACGGGTGTTCGTTGAGTGGTGGTACGGCGGCATCCTCGGGGCGTTCGTGGGGATTGCGGCCCAGGCGGGCGACCTGGTCGAAAGCGGATTCAAGCGGGCCGCGGGAATCAAAGACAGCGGCCATCTCGTTCCATCTTTTGGCGGGGTCATGGACATCATGGATAACTTCATGCTGACCGGCCCGCTGCTGATTCTGGTGTTGGCCCTGTGGCCGAGTTAGCGCGGTCCCGTACGCGGGCCGCCTAACTTCTCCACAGGGCGCTAACACGCGAAATGTAGTGTGGCGGAAACAGCCACACGGGCTAGAATAAAGCTCATGGGAAAAACACTCGAGCGTCGCGGCTCCAACCACCACTCCCCGAACGGCTTCATGGAAAAGTCCATACGACTGCGCGATAAAGAAGAGGCTTACGCTCTCTTCGGTGAGCGCGATCGTCACCTCAAGATGATCCGCGGCCACTTCGACGTCAAAATCTTCGCGCGCGACAACAACCTGCGCATCGCCGGCGACGAGCAGAGCGTGCTCGATGCCTACGTCGCCCTGCTGACGCTGATCGAAAAGGTCCGCAAGTACGGGCAGTTGCGCACCAACGACGTCGAAAGCGCGCTGCTGCGCCTCGACGCGCCGGAGGCCGACTCCGACGCCGAGATCAAGCCGCTCGGCCTGCAGGGCGCCAAGCCAATGACGCCCGGCCAGGCCGCTTACCTCGATGCGATCAAGACCTGCAACGTAACATTCGGCGTCGGCCCCGCCGGCACCGGCAAGACTTTCCTGGCCACCAGCATGGCCGTGGCGGCGCTGATCCACGGCAACGTCAGCAAGCTGGTGCTGGTGCGCCCGGCTGTTGAGGCCGGCGAAAAGCTCGGCTTCCTGCCCGGCGACTACCAGGCCAAGGTGAACCCGTACCTGCGCCCGATTTTCGACGCGCTCGGCGCTATGCTGCCCATGCAGCAGATCCAGCGTTACATCGAACGCGACGTCATCGAGGTCGCCCCGCTGGCCTACATGCGCGGCCGTACGCTGGACCGCGCGTTTATCTTGCTCGACGAAGCGCAGAACACCACGCCCAAGCAGATGCTGATGTTCCTGACGCGCCTGGGCCGCCGCAGCAAAGCGGTGGTCACCGGCGACATCAGCCAGACCGACCTGCCCGAGGGCCAGAAATCGGGCCTGGTGGACGTGATCGGCCGCCTGGACGGCGTTGAAGGCGTGCGCATCTGCCGCCTCGGCAACGCGGACATCGTGCGCGACGACATGGTGCAGCGCATCATCGACGCCTACGAAACCACAGACAAGCAACGCCAGGCCAAGCAGTAGGGACACGCCGCCGCGTGTCCTAGCCGCATCTCCGTATTGGTGTAGGGACACGCTGCCGCGTGTCCCCACTGCATTTGGTCAGGATGGACAGGATTCAAGAGGACACGGGTTCCAGATGGCCCTGGCCACATGAAACCCGCGTCCACTAACATCCTGTAAATCCTGACAAAACCGCCTTTCAACGGGCCACGAAAACACAAAAACACCAAACAACTGCGGCACGAAGCAAAGCCTTTTTCGTGGCAGTACCTTTTGTGTTTTCGTGGCCCATCAACCCCAGCCATTGACACCACCGCCCGCGCCTGCGCCAATTTGGCCATGCGCGCTCTTTGTCTGCTTCTGCTGCTTTCCGGCTGTGCGGCCTTCCAGACCGGCACGCCCCTGCGCGAAGCCAAACTCTCGCCCGAGGCCGTGGTGTTGCATGTGCCCATCGTGCTTCAAAACGACCGCTACGACTGCGGCGTTTCGGCCCTGTCCATGCTGCTTGCCTATTACGGCCACCCGGCCGACGCCGCCAAGGCCGCGCCCCTGCGCGAAAAAGCCGACAGCCAGCAGGGGCTGACCGGCGCCGACCTGGAGGGTTACCTGAAAGCCGAAGGCCTCGAGGTTGCCCTGTTCGAGGGCGCGCTCACCCACACCATCCGCGGCCTGTATTACCACCTGGATCGCGGCCGACCGCTGGTGGTGGCGCTGGGGCTGGGTGGGGGAAACAACCACTTCGTGCTGGTGACGGGCTACGACCCGGTGAACGACTGGGTGCTGCTGCAGGACCCCCTGCGCGGCGCGCTGGTGAGCGCGGCCGGCCAGTTCGAGCATTCCTGGAAGCAGACCGGCCGCTTTACGCTGCTCGCAACACCCAAAGAATAGGCGCGCGGGGCGGTCCGAAGGGGTAAACTGGGGCAGGGCTTAGGGCATTGGGCATAGGGCATAGGGAAAAGCAGCAAAGCAGCTCCCCAAGCCCGCAACCGGAGGTTGCCATGCGAAACCTGATCCTGCTGATCGTGCTGCTGTTTGCGGCCGCGCCGTTGGCCGCCCAGCAGAAGGGCACCTATCACAAGCCCACCACCCGTGAGTTGGAGCTGCTGCGGCGCGCCGAGGTGCCCGAGCTAAGGTACTTGCAAGCCGGCACCCAACCCACCCAGGTAGTGCTGCTGCACGTCGAGCGCGAGCAGTTCGATGAGCTGGCCAAAGCCCACGGCGAACACCTGAAGTTATTGAGGCAAGTGAAGGCCGGAGCCCACTTCCACCACGGCCACTGGTGGGACGACTGGGTATTCTATTTCTTACTACCAGGCATAGGAACCACAGCCTGCGTCTGCGTATTGCTCGTGTTTCTAATTGTCATCTAGAAGCAAGAAACCAGCACCGCCACCCCAATCCAGCCAGGAGGGCGGAAAGAAACGGAGCCTGACCCCTTTAGCGTTTACGGCCGCGCTAACCCGATTTCGGGGCTCGACACCCCGCCCCTCAGCTTTTGGATGGCTCAACAAAGCAGCCTGACCCCGATCGCCGTTCTTCTCCAAGGTGTGCCAGACGGCATTTTCGGTAAAGACAGTCGCCTGACTCACCCCAGAACACAACATTTGACAATAGCTCCCGAATAAAGGGTCACTCATGGTATCGCAAAAGCGGTGGGAGGTCTTCGGGCCATGCCTTTCGTTCAATATCAAGTTCAACAAGTTTGACGACTGATCCATCCGTGTACCATGCTGCGATGAAGTTGGGACCTGGCGATCTCGTGCTTCGAGAGGTAGTTACGTGAACTGTCCCTATACCTTCGACTTTCGAACGGCCGCGTACGTTAGGAAGAATTAGATATAGTTCTCTTTGCAAGCATTCAACAAGGCACCTAACCTCGGAAGCGGTCAGTCGGTCAATGTGTTCCTTAGCAGATGAAAGTACGAAATCAGGTAGCTCCTGGTGCTCATCAAGCGCAAGCCACAGAATGCGACATGCATCCCGAATGGTCGAAGGAGCCGGTATCTCTACATCGGGCGATTCTGGGGTATTCGAACTAGCCATTGTGTCGGAGTCCTTCAATGACGCGGGGGTGGACGTGCACGTGGCAAGAAACACCGCACAGCCTACCGCCAAGCACACAGCAATCTGCCGCTGAACCCATTTCGTTATCAAGGCCGCGTTCTCCTCGCTACTCGCTCATCGGGTTCCAAGGTTCCCAAATCGGATGGGTATAACCAGCACCAAAGGGCGTATTCCCGGTCTCATCGGACTCGCCTGCCCTAGGGTTGAAGTAGGCCTTCCTCCCGTATTGTGGGCAACAGTCGTCGCCTCCTGCGACGACGTGTCTCTGCCTCCAGAAGTGGAAATCGTTGAGTGGAAGTTTGAACTTAAAAGGGGTCATGAACTTAAAAGGCAGAACTTAAAAGGGGTCAGGCTCCTTTTTCTTGCTCCTTTTGATGCTGGTTTGTAGCTTCCTGGCATGGCTCGACCTCTTCGCTCCGCCCGCGGTGGCATCTGTTACCATGTTATCAACCGGGGTAACGGCCGGGCTAACGTATTCCACAAGCCCGAAGACCCAGCCTTCGCCTCGGCTTCCACCTTCGCAAAAGCTTCAGTGGACAGGCCGGCTGGCAGGCTTCGCGGCCTTTGAGCGCATCCTTTCCCTGGCTCTTCGACAAACTCAGGGCAGGCCTGCAAGCGGTTCGATATCCACCTGCGGGGTTGGGTTTTGATGACCAACCACTTCCATTTGGAGCTGTGGCCCCGGCGCGACGGCGACCTGCAGGCCTTCATGCAGTGGGCTGCCACCTGCCATGTGCGGCGCTATCACAAGCACTACAAGGGCTCGGTGCATGTCTGGCAGGGGCGCTACCGCAGCTTCCCCATCGAGCCCGGCGGGCACCTTTTGTCAGTGCTGCGCTACGTCGAGCGCAACCCCGTGCGCGCGGGCATGGTCGCCAAGGCCCAGGACTGGCTGTATTCGGGCTCGGGAGGGGGTCAGGCACCTTTTCCGTCCGGCAAACTGCGCCGGCCGGAAAAGGAGCCAGACCCCGGGGAGCCTGACCCTTTTCCGCTCGCCCACTGGCTGGTGGAGGGGCCTACGCCGCGGCCGCAGCCTTGGTTGCGTTTTGTGAACCGTGAAGAAGAGGCTGAGCAGCTAGCGAAGCTGCGCGAGTGCGTGAACCGGGGCTCGCCGTTTAGTGACGATCCCTGGCGCAAGAACGCCGCGCGCAAGCTGGGGCTGGAATCAACGATTCGTCCGCGAGGCCGGACTAAGAAAGCCGAGGGGTGAGCCGGGCGAAAGGGGTCAGGCACCGCAAGCGGAGCCAGACCCCTTTCGCCCGCGCGGACGGCCGCGAAAGTAGGGACACGCGGCAGCGTGTCCCTACGTGTTGCCGCCACCGGTCCACATCACGAACTACAGGCAGGCTGGCAGCCTGCCCCACGGCCTGGGACACGCTGCCGCGTGTCCCTACGTGTTGCCGCCAATGGTCCACATCACGAACTACAGGCAGGCTGGCAGCCTGCCCCACGGCGGGGGACACACTGCCGCGTGTCCCTACAGGGCAGACAGGATGTCTGCCCCACGGCGCGTCCCTACTTGTTGAGGGACTTTTTGCCGGGGACTCGGCCTATCTTCTTGAACAGGCCGGCGTTCATGGTGTTCAGCTTGCTCAGCTGGAAGTCGGTCAGGTCCTGCAGGCTCTTGGTCTTCAGTTCTTCCACGAACCGGGTACGCACGTCCGACCAGAAGTGATGCAGGGGGCAGGCGCCGGCCTCATTGCAGACCGGTTGGCCCAGGATGCACTCCTCGTATTTCTGCAGGTCTTCAAAGGGCGCGATGATGTCGCGCAGCTTGATGCTCGCGGCCGATCGCGCCAGTGAAAAGCCACCCTGCTTGCCGCGCACGGAGGTCAGCAGGCGCGTGCGCACCAGCGACTGCAGCAGCTTGGCCAGGTAGGAGGGCGGAATGCCCAGCAACTCGGCCAGCTCGGCCGACATGACCGGCCCGCCGCCCGGGCGGGTGGCGATCTCGATCATGGTGCGGCTGGCGTATTCGGAAGTCTGCGAGAACAAGGCGCGCCCCTTTGGGTTGACGTTACGCCGGGATTTCGCGCGCGCAAGTTGGATTTAGCGGGTCCGAAAAGCCCTTGGCGGCCGGGTTTTTCGGAAAAACTACTGTACCACAGGAGCTTGAGGTCCTATTATCCCTTCAGGTATCGACCAACGAGAGGTGAACCATGTTCTATGCCGCGCTTGGCATCATCATGTGCACAGTTTGGGCTGGCGCTCTGCTGATTCTGCCGATCCTGCAGCAACGTGAGTTGAAGGGAGCCCCTGCCCGCGAGCCCCAGCAGGAGCCCGCCGGCAAACGCGCCCACGCCATGGCTTAGCAAGCACATGACAGCATCCTCACCCGCATGACCCGATGCGGGAGCGCCACGGTTTCGGCCGTGGCGCTTGCAATTTGTGCGCGTTGTGGAGTGTACGTGGGAAGAATTTTGGTATCAGCCTCATGGCGCAAGTACTGCACTAAAATGGAGTTATGCAGTCGGTTGGTGAATGCCCGTGGTCACGAAAAGAGAATGCTGGCAAAAGGCCCAGAAATACGCGAAAATGGTTGCACTTCATCGGATGAAGCATTAAAGAGCACGAATTAGTTATGCGCCAATTGCTAAACCAGCCACGTTCCACCAAGACGCGCGACACGGGCATGTGCTTTGCCCGCCAGGAAGGTCCGCGCGCGCCGCTCAACGAGTGATTTTTGACGTGAGAAGACCGGGCGCCTTGGGACTAGCCATGTTCCGGGTTTCGAGTCAATTCCGTCGGAGATCTGAGTGAACCGCGATGAGTGGATTCAGAAGTTAAAGAAGATGGGCCTCAGTGGCTATGAGGCGCAGGTTTACCTCGCCCTGCTGGGTGAAACCCGCGCGCCGGCTTCGCGCGTCGTGCGCAAGTCGGGCGTTCCCCAAAGCAAAGTTTATGGCGCGCTGAGCAGCCTGGTCGAGCGCGGCTTCGCTGAGCTGGTGCTCGGCGACGTCAAGCTGTACCGCGGTATCGCGCCGGAGCAGGCCTTCGAAAACTACCGCCGCAGCGTCGAGGAATCACTGACGCAGTCCCAGGCCGACATGAAGGAGCTTGGGGTCAAGGCGCCGGACGCGCCCAGCGACGACCCGGGCAGCCTGGGCATTCGCCTGGTGCGCTCGAGCCATGTGGTGAGCGTCGTGAACGACGCGTTCGAAAGCGCCGAGAACGAACTGGTGGTCGCCGTGCGCGCGCCCCTCATGATCCCGCCGGACACAGCGGCCGACCTGCGCATGATTGAGCGCGGCGTGAATCTGCGCTACCTGATCGACCTGGCGGTGCTGGAAGACCCGGTTCACGGCCCGGATGTGCTTCAAAATGCGGAAGAACTGGGCGGGCGTGTGCGTTTTGTCGAACGCGTTCCGCTGCGTTTCATGGTGGTTGACGGCCGAACTGCTATGATTGAGTTGGCCGAGGAAGACAACACGTCAATGGGGCTGGTGGTGCCGAACAAGGGCCTCGCGGAGAACATGCGGATGTTGTTCGAGGGGCTGTGGCACCGTGCCAGGCGTGTTGAGGAGCTGCCGGAGTCATTGCGGCAGCCCGTTGAAGTAACAGGGTGACCGGTTTGGGGGCTGGTCCCTGTAGCCGTGCATGTGGGATGCCCGGCGAGCAATACAATCGAGGTGCGGAGGATCCGAATGTCTTTATCACTGGGTAAAGGGCTCGTGGGGGCCCTCGTAGCTATCGCATTGGTGGTGTTCGCCAATGGGCTGGAAGCGCAGCCTCCCTACAGCGGCTATACGAATGCTGCGTACACGACAGGGACTGGGCTTGGCGACCAGATTGACGATGTGATCATCCGACGAGGGGGAACCACGCTGTTGAGCAACATCGGCACTGGTGCCTCTGCATCGCCGTACAACACTTTTTACGGCTCGATCACACCGGCTAACCTGATTCCCGGCGTGCAGCACCAGATAGACGTACGTCCTGGAACCGCGTATTCGCAGCAGTTCACCATATTCATTGACTACAACAATGACGGCGACTTTGCGGACTCCGGTGAGACCGTGGCCTATACAACCACGTCCATTGCGGCTGGAACGCTGGGTACTCTTAACTTTACGCCTCCGACGGGAGTGGGCGGCATTCGTCGCATGCGGGTTCGCTGCGTCTGGTCAACCGCAGGACCACATAACTCGACTGCGAGCTATTCCTATGGCGAAGCCGAGGACTACCTGGTGAACCTGGGTTTCGCAATCACGACCAATGACCCGCTGCCCTCTGCGATTGTGAACCAGTTCTACAGCACCACGATCGTGGCCGCGAATGGGACAACGCCCTACACATGGAACACCAGCATTTCCGGCCTGCCGAGCGGCATTACCGCTTCGCAGAACGGCAATGACTTGATTCTGTCCGGCACACCCACGGTCGTGAACAACTACCAGTTCACTGTCAGTGCGACCGACGCGGCGGCAAGCAACGCGCAGAAAGTCTTCAACCTGGCTGTTGTGCCGACTCCGGTGGCATTGCCCTTCAGTGATGACTTCTCGACCGCTACCGGCTGGGTGCTTGGCAGCACCTGGCAGCGTGGTTCGGCGACGGCCTGGAATCCCACTACCACGCCGACCCGTAGCGAGCCAGGCACGGATAACAGTCCGTCCGCGGACAATATGATCCTCGGTGACGTGATCGGCGGCGACTACGCCGCTGGCATGAGTGCAGCAACGTATGCGGTTTCACCGATGGTGAACTGCACTGGTAAGACGAATGTCCGTGTGCGCTTCTGGCGCTGGCTGGGCTGTTCGATTGGCAGCACCGCCACCGTTCAGGTTTCGAACAACGGCTCGACTTGGACTACCGTCTACACAGCGCCGACCACTGGCTCGACGTTGCGCGACACGGCCTGGACTGCGGTTTACTACGACATCTCAGCAGTTGCCGCTAACCAGGGGGCAGTACAGGTGCGATTTGGCATCGGCCCCACCAGCAGCACTATTCATACCGGCTGGTGCATCGACGACTTCGTGATTGAAGAGCCGGGCCCGGACATGGAAGTCCGCGAAGGCGGCGTGTCAGGCACGCCGATCACCGACAACCAGGCCGTCGGCGGCATGCGCGATTTCGGCCAGGTGGCTGTGAGCACCCAGTCAACACCGCTGACCATCGCGATCTCCAACATGGGCCCGAACACCATCACCTTCCCGAGCGGCATCACCAAGACCGGCAGCAATCCCGCCGACTTCTTCATTGGCGCGGGCGGCTTCCCGTCCAGCCTTGGAGTGGGTCAGACCGGCACCTTCACGATCACGTTTTATCGCACCACGGCAGGCGTCAGCACGGCGACGATCAACCTTGAGCACAATGCCAGCGGTTCCGGCACATCGCCCTTCGAGATCAACGTGCGGGGCGAGGCGATTCAGCCCCTGCCAGTGCTGGAAGTGCGGTTGAACAACCCGACTGGAACGCCGATCGCCCACCAGGACCCGGCAACGGGAACCGTGCGCGACTTTGGCAACCAGGACGTGAGCGCCGGCCCGACCGCGCCGATCACTATCTGCATCGTAAACAGTGGTACCGGCGCCATGGGCCTTGGCACTCCGGACATGGGCGGAACGTGGTGGGACCAGTTCGTGGTGACCTCCACGATGCCCAGCTCCATCGCCCCGGGCGGCAGCGCGACCTTCACGGTGGCGTTCGACCCGACCAGTGTCGGCGTCAAGGATGCCTACGTGCGAATCTCGCACACCGACGGCACACAGCCTTCACCCTACTTCGTTCCGGTGCTGGGCAACGGCACTTCGCCGGGCCCGACTGTGAACGTTACCGAGGGCGCCGGCGGCCCCTCCGTGGCGCATAACGCGGCGGCCTCCGGTGGGCGCGACTTCGGCAACCAGCTGGTGACCGCCGGCCCGACCGCTGCGCTGACCATCGTGATCAACAACACCGGCACCAGCGACCTCACGGTCGGCACGCCGGTACTGGGCGGCGCTAACCCCGGCGAGTTCGTGCTGAACACCACCACCATCACCACGCCTGTCACGCCGGGCAACTCCACCTCGTTCACGATCGCCTTCGACCCGACTTCGATCGGCCAGAAGAATGCAACGGTCAGCTTCACCCACAACGACACCAACACACCGAGCCCCTTCATTATCAACGTGACCGGCAACGGCACCAACACCTCGGGCATCGCCTCGGTGCACGCCACGAACGCGGGTGGGGCCGTGCTGCCGAACCCGGCGCCGGCTACCGGCATCCTTAACTTCGGCGACCAGGACTACAACTCGGGCCCGACAGCGGCGGCGGTAATCTACGTCGAGAACACGGGCACCGGCCCGCTGACCGTCGGTACGCCGACGATTGCAGGCGCGAACCCCGGTGAGTTTGCGGTGCAGACCACGGGATTCGCCGGCACGCTTGCGATCGGCGCCAGCGCGACGTTCTCGATCACCTTTGACCCGACTTCGGTTGGCACCAAGAACGCCATCGTGCAGTTCACCCACGACGATCCCACCACGGCCACGCCGTATGTGCTGAACGTGACGGGCAACGGCATCCTGAACTCGCCGCTGATCGCGGTGCGCGAAGGCTCAGCGTCCGGTGTCAATGTGGCCAGCGGTGATGCGGCGGTTGCCGGCGGCGGCCGCGATTGTGGCAGCATTGACGTGTCGGCGGGCGCCACCGCCCCGATCTTGATCTTCGTGGTCAACAACGGCACGCAGAACCTGATCCTGGGCACACCCACGCTGGCGGGTGCCAACGCCAGCTCGTTTGCGCTGGACCTTTCCAGCTACGTCACGTCGGTCGCCCCGGGCGCCAACGCAGTCATCGGCGTGACGTTTGACCCGACGCTCGGCGGCATCAAGGATGCCCAAGTCGAATTCACCCAGGACGACAGCTCCCAGCCCAGCCCGTACATCGTGATTGTAATGGGCACGGCGATTGATCCGAGCGGCGTGAACATCACAACCACGTCAATGCCGGCCGGCACCGCCGGCACGCCCTACGGCCCGGTGCAGCTCAACGCAGTGCAAGGCACGACGCCTTACACCTGGTCGCTGTACAGCGGCACGTTGCCCGCCGGCCTGACGCTTTCCAGCACCGGTGAGATCAGCGGTACGCCGCAGGGCTTTGGCGGTCAGTTCAAGATCACCGTGCGCGTGACGGACGCCAGCGGCGCGACCGATGAACAGCTGCTGAACATCGGAATCGCCGGCTCGCTGACGGGTCGCGGTGTAGCCAAGGGCGGCGGCTGCAGCGTGGAAAGCGGCTCCGGAAGCGGCCTTGCGGCTGCGATCCTGGCGCTGCTGGCTGCGGCGGCGCTTGGTGTACGATTCCGCCGCCGTCAGGTGTAGTACCAAGCGGCACAAGAATGATCAACGACCCGCCGTAAGTACGGCGGGTCGTTGCATTTGCGTCAATTGCCTATGGAACTGGCGAACTCATACATTTTGCACCGAAAAAGTATTTGAGTAAGTCCGGCAAGTGGTTAAAGTAAAGTTCGCGTAGAAACCTGCCGGAATGGGATCGGATCTTCAACCACGGAATGCCTCAGCGTAAGAGGAACGCAAGGGCGTGTCGTGGCTGTCGTATTTACACGGCGAGTGGAGGAGGGGTAAACGATGAAATTCATTTCCGGGTTCGCTGCAATCGCTGTGCTCGCGTTGGCAGCGCAGTCTTTGTCAGCTGCACCTCCGTACGACGGTTACACGAATCCGTCGTGGCTCTATGACCCGAGCCCGTATGGCTTCTGGATTACGCGGGTTAAGATTGTGCAGGGTGCCAGCACACTGCTGGACAACGCTTCGGCCAATACGCCGGGTTACAGCGGCAGCCCGCCCTGTCACACCTTCTACAGTGGCGTTACGCCTGCGAACATGGTTCCGTCCGCCCAGCACCAGCTGCAGGTTACGGTCGCGGGCGGCAACTACACCATGGGAGTGGCGGCGTGGATTGACTACAGCAACGACGGCGACTTCCTGGATGCCAATGAGGCGATCGGAACCTCCGGCCCAGTTTCTCAGGGAACCGGCGTCACACTGAACATCAACTTTGTGCCGCCTGCCTCATCCGGCGTACTGCGTCTGCGAGTGCGCGCGGCATACAGCCAGATTCCGGCCCATCCGACGAACTCTTACAGTTACGGCGAGTCCGAGGACTACCTGGTGAACATGGGTTTCGCCATTTCGACGACGTCGCCGCTTCCCTCGGGTGCTGACCAGACTCCGTACGGCCCCGTCGACATCGTCGCGACGAACGGTACAGCGCCGTACACTTGGCAGTACTCGGCTCAAGGCTACATCAAGTCTGGTTCGTTGCCTGCGGGCCTGACAGCAGCACCTACCGGCTCCCCAGCGATGTTGCGCATCACAGGCACTCCCACGACACCGGGCACTTCTGTTTTTACCGTTGAGGTGTGGGACAATGCGGGCAAGACTTCTGAGAAGCAGTTCGCCATCACGGTGTTCCCGCAGCCGGCCGCGCTTCCATGGTCGGACGACTTCTCCACGGACAAAGGCTGGCAGCTTTCCGGGCCATGGCAACGTGCCGCGGCACAAGCATTCTCACAGGCCACGCCGCCGCAGAGTCAGCCCGGCACGGACCACACAGCTGCTACCTCTGACAACATGATTCTGGGCGACACCATCGGCACGCCCTACAAGTACACCGCCAGCGACAGCAACACCCATTGGGCTGTCTCGCCGCCGTTCAGCGGAGCAGGCAAATCCTATGTGCGCCTGCGTTTCTGGGCATGGCTGGGTTTGGCGATCGGTTCAACGGCCAAGATTGAAGCCACCAACAACGGAAGCACTTGGGTTAGCGTTTGGACATCGACTTCCGGCACCACGTACGGTGGCAACGCCACCGCAACGTGGACTTCATTTTACTACGACATCAGCGCCGTATGTGCAAACCAAAGCGTGTGCCAGATCCGCATCGGCATTGGCCCGACCGGCGCTGACCAAAGCACCGGTTGGTCCATCGACGACCTGCTGATCGAGGAACCGACATCTGACCTTAAGGTGCAGGAAACCGGCGCCGGCGGCGTCCAGATCAGCGACAACCAGACCGTCGGCAGCGGCCGTGATTTCGGCCAGGTCGCGGTCAACACCCAGTCGGCTCCGCTGACCATCTACATGACGAACCTGGGTCCGACCAACATCACCTTCAACCCCGCGATCAGCAAGACGGGCGCACAGCCGACGGACTTCTACCTGAACGCGTCCGCGCTGATGAACCCGCTGCCGCCTGGACAATCAACTTCATTCACCATCACGTTCTATCGAACGTCAGCAGGCGTAAGCACGGCCACCATTAACGTGTTCCACAACGCGGCATTCTCGGGGACATCACCCTTTGAGATCAACGTACGTGGCGAAGCCATCGTGCCACAGCCTATCATCCGCGTGAACCAGACCACGGCCGGTGGTACGCAGATTACCCACAACCAGTCACCCGCCGGAACGGTCCGAGATTTCGGCAGCCAGGACATCAACGCCGGTCCGACCGCGCAGATCACGATTTTCGTGACCAACTCGGGCACGGGCACTCTGGCGATCTCCACCCCGGACATGGGTGGCACCTGGTGGACCGAGTACGTGATCGACTCCACCGGCATGGCCAGTCAGTTGACGGCCGGCCAGAGCACCAGCTTCAAGGTCGCCTTTGACCCAAGCAGCCAGGGACAAAAGGACGCAATCGTTCGTGTCGCCCATACAGACGGCACGCAGCCAAGCCCGTTCTATATTCCGGTTACCGGCAACGGCACATCGGCATCTGGTCCGGTCCTGGTTGTGCATGAAGGCCCGGTTAGCGGGCCGGTGATCGCGCACGCTGACCCGGCCTCCGGCGCCCGCGACTTCGGCAACGTGCTGGTCGGCAGCACCAGTCCGCCAACGACCATCACCATCCAGAACAACGGCGGCGCGGCGATGACCGTTGGTATTCCTGTGCTGGGAGGTACCAACCCCGGCGAGTTCACCTTGAACACAACGGGCTTCCAGACTTCACTGAACCCGGGTGCGGACACTTCCTTCGAAGTCTCGTTTGCTCCGACCTCCGTGGGTGTGAAGCTCGCGCAAGTCACCTTCACCCACAACGACACCACAGCCACCAGCCCCTTCATCGTCAACTTCCGGGGCAACGGTGTGACCACCGCCCCGGCCATGGAGGTGCGTGAGACGGACTCCACCGGCGCGCTGCTGGCTAACCCGGCCCCGGCCACCGGCATCCTGGACTTCGGCACACAGGACGTGAACGCCGGCCCGACCGCAGCGGCGGTGATCTACATCGAGAACACCGGCACCGCGACTCTCACGCTGGGCATCCCGTCGTTCAACCCGTCCGCCACCGAGTTCCAGATCCAGACGGCGGGCATGGCAACCAGCCTGGCGCCGGGCGCTAACACCAGCTTCTCGATTACTTTCGACCCGACCACCACCGGCACCCACACCGCGGTCATCCAGTTCACCCACAACGACGGTCA
>JAJVIO010000008.1 GCA_022071975.1 Planctomycetota bacterium | reverse complement strand
CGAGCGAGCAGATCAAGGAGCGCGGACGCAGGCGTGGCTGGAGGCCACGCCGAGGTAGCGCGACGCAGAGCTGCGAAGTTCGCCGCAAGCGGAAGCCTGCAAACTAACCATGAAAATGCTCTAGGGCATATCCACGGCCGGGCGCTGGATGCCGCACTGGGCGAGCATGTCCTTGATTTCGTGGCTGAGGTAGCGGGCCGCGCGGTCGATTTCCTCTTCACTTGACACGTCAAGCCAGTTCACGCGGGGGAACTGCTTGAAGAAGGTCATGCTCTTGCGCGCGAAGGTCTTGATGTCGCGCACGGTTTCCTCCACGCACTGCTCGTAGGTCAGTTCGTTTGAAAGAAACTGCTGCAGGCGGCGGTAGCCGTGGGCTTTGCCCGCGGTCTCGGAAAACCCCTTGCCGTTCAGGATGCGCTTCACTTCATCCAGCCAGCCCTGCTCGAACATCTGAAGCGCGCGCTGCCGTACCCGGGCATACAGCAGTTCGCGCGGCCAGCGGATGCCCGTGAAAATCCAGCGGTACCCCGGCCGCGGCTCACCCCATTGCTCGACCTCACTGGGCAGCTTTTCGCCGAACTCGATGATCTCCAGCGCGCGCACCAGTCGCTTGCGGTCGTTGGGGCCGATGCGCGCGGCCGAGGCCGGGTCGCGCCGCTTCAGCAGCTCGTAAACCTCGGGCAGGGGCCGGGCGTACATCTCGTCACGGTAGCCGGGGCGCGGCTCGGGCCCGCGATCGAGGCCGTAAATCAGCGCCTTCAGGTAGTAGGGGGCGGTGGCGTCCAGCACCGGCACGTGCCTGCGCGCCACGATCTCGGCCAGCTTTGGCTCGGCGTAATCCAGGAACTCGCTGACGCTGAAGCGCTCAAAGGGCTCGACCAGGTCGATGCCGTGGTGGGGGACGCGCGCCAACTCGTCGGCGGTGGGCTTGGCGGTGCCAACATCCATGCCGCGATAGACCTTCAGCGCGTCCACACTCAGGATCTCGCCGCCCACGCGCTCAGCCACCTGCACGGCCAGTCGCGACTTGCCGCTGGCCGTGGGGCCCAGGATCACCAGCACGGGGAACTTCGCGTGCGGGTTGAAGCCGTGTAGGTGCTCGAGTTCCATGCACCGATTTGTAGGGACACGCTGCCGCGTGTCCATGGGGCGCGCATCGAACACAGGGACACGCAGCAGCGTGTCCCTACAGGTTTCTCTTGTCTTCGGCCTGTACGGCCGTGCCGCTCACTGTCATCAGCACCAGGCCGTCGCTGGCGAGGCTGGCGAAGTCGAAGCTGACGCCGATGATGGCGTTGGCGCCGAGTTCCTTGGCCTGGGCCTCCAGGCTCATGATCGCCGCGTGGCGCGTCTCCAGGATCAGCTGCTCGAACTCGGGGTGACGGCCGCCGCCTTCGCGCCTGATGAAATTGGCGAAATCGCGCAACTCGATGGGCGCGATCGCGGCCTGGCCGGCCACCAGCCCCAGGTACTGGATGATGACGTGGCCTTCCAGGTTGTCGGTGGTCGTCATCAACATGGCTTGACCTGCAAAAGGCTTGATTTCAAGCTATCACGCCCGCCACCCCCGGTCAAAGGCTGCCATGCGCACAGCGCTTGCCATCACCCTGCTGACTCTGCTGTCCTTCAGCGTTACCGCCGAAGGCGACGCAGAGACGCCGCGCCAGTCGTTCCAGGCTTTCGTGGACGCCATCCTGCGCGAAGACATGCCGGAGGCCGAGCGTGACGCCGCATTCGAACGCTACTTCGACTTCGACGCCTGGGTGAAGGACCGCGAAGTCTCGGAGGGCGCCAGCTACACCGATGCCGAACGCGCCGCCATGAAGGAAGACTGGCGTGAACTGTTCCACAGCCGCGAGTTCCGCGACTCATGGCGCAAGCGCAACGTGCGTGTACTGGAAGAGCCCGCGCCCCAGGGCGACAAGGCCGAGCTGGTAATCGCCATGACGGGCGCGGGCGGCGCCGACGAGAAATTCCGCGTGCTGATGACCCGCGCGGCAGACGCTACCCACTGGCGCTGGTACTCGATCCCGCAGGTGGCCGAAGCGCTGCCGGAGCCGACGATTGCGGAGCGCATCGCCGCCATCGAGCAGGCGCTCAAGCGCATCGCCGAGCAGCGCGCGCAGCTGGAAGCCGAAGCGCAGGCCCTGGCCCGTGAACTCGAAAGACTGCGGGCCGAACAGGCGGAAGCAGATGCCGGCGATTCGCCCTACGCCACGCCGCAATCGGTGGTGAAAGCCGCCTGGACCGCGATCGAGAAGGGCGACCTGAACGCGCTGCTGGATTGCCACACCACGCGGCGCGTGGCCGGCGCAGATACCGAGGCGCTGAAAGCGCGATTGGCAAAAACGCGCGAGCGCCTGATGGCCTGGCTGGTGCTGGATTCCACCATCGACGAGAATGATCCCGCCCGTGCCGTGGTGCGGGTGCAACTCAAGCTCCAGCGGACCGGCGACACGGACCAGCGCACCATCAGCGTGCGCGTGCTGAAAGCCGGCGAAAACTGGAAGATCGACGAGGCCCCATGAAGACGCGCACGGCCGCTGGGTTCATCCTTGCCCGCATGGTTGACGGCGAGCCGCTTTATCTGCTGCTGCGCGGCGCCACCAGCGGCGACTGGCTGCCGCCAAAAGGCCACGCGGACAACGATACAGACACGGTCGAAGAAACCGCGCGGCGCGAAACGGCCGAGGAAGCGGGCATCACCGACCTGCAAGTGGTGCCGGATTTCGAGCGCAGCATCGAGTACGAGGTGAACACCGACAAACGCGGTCGCTACCACAAAAAAGTGACCTACCTGCTGGCCACCACCGGCACCAGTGAAGTCACATGCAGCGACGAGCACAGCGAAGCCGGCTGGTTCAGCATCAAAGAAGCGCTCGGCAAAATCGGCTTTGAGCAGATGCGCGAGGTGCTGCGCGCCGCCGACGCGTACCTGCGCAAGCGCGGCTAGCCCGCGGCGGCTTCGGCTTTCAGGGCTTCCGCCAGCTCGTTCAGCCAGGTGATGACCTTGTCGGGCGAGAGCAGCTTGGTCTTGCCCGGGACTTCGGGCGGGACTTTGAAGCCCTTCAGGAATGCCTCGTCCGTCCAGACGTTCACGATCTTCTTCATGAGCGAGCGGATCTCGATGTTCGATCTGCCGGCTTCAATCAGCTTCGCGCAGTGGCGAACGCCGCGCTCCTGCGAGGCGCGGTGGCCGGTCAGCTTCAGCGCGTCTGCCAGGTCGGCCTGCAGGTCGGCCTGGGCGTCCGAGTTCAGCTCGGTCTCTTTCTCGAGGCGCGCCGTAATGGCCTCAGCCGTCTTCTGGATCGCCTCGCCGCCGATCTGCGTCGCCGTGTCGGCCGCCAGCCAGGCGGCATAGGCGGCCGTGAGGCGCTGCCGGTTGTCGAGCTGCGACAGGAAGAAATCGAGTGAACGCTTGTTCTTGAAGTGCTTGCCCTCGACGCGCACGCTCTCCTTGGCCAGTGCCAGCGACACCGCCAGTTCGTCCATTTCGTCGGCCGCCACGCGGCTTTCGTAGTAGTCGATCAGGCCGTCCTCGGTGGGGTTGAGGCGCACCAGGATCAGGCGGTACTGGTTGTCCAGGATAGTGCGCTGAGCCTTGGTAAGGTCGGTGACCTCGAGGTAGTTCTTGAGCCAGTTGCGGGCGCGCTCGAGGTCGCCGACGCCCTTGGTCAGGAAGTCCACGTACTGGCGGGCCTCACTGCCGCGCAGGGCCAGCGGCAGGTGCAGGCGCTCGATCTCGGCGCAGGTCTCGTGCTCTTTGGTGGCGGCGTCGATCAGCTCGTCGAACTTCTCCTTGTTGCCCGGCTGCTTGAGATCGCGGTCGGCCTTGCGGATGTCCATCGCCTTGGTGCCCCAGCACATGGCGAGGCGCTTGTGGGCCAGCACGCTGGAAGCGGGGTCTGTTTCGGGCGTCACCAGCGTGAGCTGGGTCTTCACCAGCTCAATCGACTCGTCGATCTGCCCGGCCTGCATGCGCGCGACGATCTGCACCTGCAGGGCGCGAACTTTCTGCGCGTTGCTGAGCTTGCCGCCTTCCAGCAGGCCCTTCACCAGGGTGTGCAGCTCGTCAGCGCCGTGGGAAGCGGCGTAGAGGCGCAGCACATCCTCGAAGTCGTCGGGTGACGACGTCAGTTTGTCTTTCACGAAGGGGGCGATCATTTCCCGCACTTCCTGCGCGCGCGGCGGCTGGGCCTGCATGTAAAGCTGGCCTTTCAGAAGGACGGCGCGCAGGAAATCCGGCTTGATCTCAAGGGCCTTGTCCAGGGCCTGCAGCACGGGGCGCGGGCTTGAGTTTTCAATCTGCATGAAGCGCGCGTATTCGAAATTCGCCAGCAGGAACCAGGGGTAGGCGTAATCCGGCGCTTTCTCGGCGGCCTCTCGCAGCAGCTTTTCGGCTTCAGTGGTGTTGGGGCGGCCGGGGGGGTAGTACATCAGCACCACGGCGTACAGCACCTTGAAGGTGACGGTGTTGCCTTCTTTGCCGCGCGAGTACTGGTCAAACAGCTTGGAGATCGTCGAGCCCATGTCCAGCGTGCCCATGTACTCGAGCAGCAGCTGCGCCATGAACGCGGTGTACGTGTGACGCTCTTCCTTGTTCTTGGGATCTTTCAGGCTGAACAGGTCGTGGGCGCCGGTCGGGTCCAGGCCGGGGTAGGTTTTCTTCAGGTACTCGTTGAAGTCGGCCGGGATGCCGGGATCTTCTTCATCGGCCGCCGGTGCGGGCTCCGGCTTCGCTTCCTGGGCGCGGACAGGAATTGCGCAGGCAAGCAACAGCAGAAACAACACCGGCAAAACAAACAGTCGATTCATGGTTTTCCCCGGGCCCGATTCTCAATACGGCTTGGTCAGGTGTCAGGCGGTAACTTCTTCCAGCAGTTTGTAACGAGAGTCGCGCCGGCAGGGCACACGGCCGGCGTCGCGAATCAGTTTGCGCACGTCTTCTTCACCCAGCTTCTGCGGCGTGCCTGAGCCGGCGTCATGGAAGATACGCTCGTGCTCGTACACGATGCCGTCCAGGTCATCGACGCCGTAGCCCAGCGCCACCTGGCTGAGTTTCAAACCGGCGCTGATCCAGTAGCACTTCAGGTGCGGCACGTTGTCCAGCATCAGGCGCGACACGGCGTACACCTTCAAGTCGGTCATGCCGCTGGCGCGCCGGGCCTTCAGCGCGTTGTTCTCGGCGTGGTAAGCCAACGGGATGAACACCTGGAAGCCGCCCGTGCGGTCCTGGAAGTCGCGGATGCGCAGCAGATGGTCGATGCGGTCCGCGTCGGATTCGACGTGGCCGTACAGCATGGTGACCTGGGTCTTCAGCCCCATCTCGTGGGCGATGCCGTGGATTTCGAAATAGCGTTCCGCGCCGATCTTGTTGGGGCAGATCTGTTTGCGCACGTGCTCGGCGAAGATTTCCGCGCCGCCGCCCGTCAGCGAATCCAGCCCGGCCTCATGCATTTCACGCATCACCATGCGCGCGTCTTTACGGCCGATGCGGCTGAACCAGTCGATTTCAACGCTGGTGAAGCCCTTCAGCGAGGTGTCGGGCAGCACGCCCTTCAGGCCGCGCAGCAGTTGCAGGTAATAGTCGTACTTGAGGGAAGGGTGCAAGCCGCCCACGATGTGCAGTTCCTGAATCCCCTGGCCCTCGAACTGCCTGGCCCACTCGACGATCTGCTCAACGGGCTTGGTGAAGCTGCCGGGCTCTCCGGGTTTGCGGTAGAAGCTGCAGAACTTGCAGGTGTCCCAGCACACGTTGCTGTAGTGCAGGTAGCGGTTGACAATGTACGTGGTGGTGTCGCCGTGCAGCCGCTCACGCACAAGGTTGGCCGCGTAGCCCAGGGCCGCGATGTCCGGGGTGCGGAACAGCCGCAGGCCGTCCTCGGCGGACAGGCGCTCGCCGGCCTCCACCTTACTGATCAGGTCCGCAATGTCGCTGCGGGCAAACAGGGCCTGCATATGCTCTCCCGGCCGGAGTGTAGCAGTGGAAAAGGCTGATCCAAAGGCCCCGCATGGTTGTTGAAGGGATGTGGGCGGGTTAGAGTGTGGCGTCCCCGCAATTCCCCGTTGAGGACCAGGCAGTGAAACGTTTTCAGATTCCCGCACTGGCGCTGCTGCTGGCGCTGCTGGCCGGTTGCGCCGAGTACAAAGAGTACACGTACAAGGAGTACTCCGTAAGCCGCGAACAGGCCTACCAGGCCATGCTTTCGATCCTGGACAGCGAAGGCTATGACGTGACGGAAGTGGAAGAAAACTACGTCAACGACTTGCCCGAGATCTACATGGAAACCGACTGGAACATGCGCCAGACGGGCAGTGTTTACGCCGGCAACGACTACCGGCGCAGGGCCTATGTGAAGATCACCACGATGTATTCCGAGCGCAAGCCCGATGAGTACCAGCCGCTCTCCAATGAAGACGGCAAGCGGCTGCGAGAAATGGAAGAAACACAGAAAAAGAAAGCGGACCTCGAACAGACCCGCATCGGCATCGCCGTGCGCCTGGAGCGCCGCAGCGACATCAAGCGCCCCCTCGAGGCCGACTGGTACTACGAAGGGCCGGATAACTTTGAAGTGGCCGCGCTGATGGGCCGATTCGAGGCCGCCTACGGCGAGGAAAAGCACGGCGGCTCGACAGAGCCGAGCAGCAAAGGCATCGCGCGCAAGCGTGAAGAGCTCGAGAAGAGAAGCGGGAACTAGATGAGCGAAGACAAGCCCGAGAAGCCGAAGATCGTTGTCGACTCCGACTGGAAGGAACAGGCGGCCAAGGAAAAAGAGCAGCTGGCGGAGAAGGTCGGCGAAAGCCAGCCCCGCGGCCTGCCGCCCGCCGACTTCATTACGCACTGCGCATCGCTGGCGACACAGGCCATGATCTTCATGGGCGCCATCGCCAACCCGCTGACCGGCCATGCCGACATCGATTTCGAGCAGGCCCGTTACGTAATCGACGTGCTGGCGATGCTGAATGAGAAGACCCAGGGCAACCTGAAGCAGGACGAGCAGGACACCCTCGACAGCCTGATCGGTGAGCTGAAACTGATCTGGGTGCAGGCCCAGCGCGGGGGCGCAGGCGCGTGACCCGCAAGTTCACCCTCATCACCGCGGCCCTTGTGCTGCTGCTTTCCGCCTGTGGCGGCGGCGACAACGGCACGCCGGCTGCTAACGAAGCACCGCCCCGCAAGTCCCGGCTGGTCGCCTTTGATGCAGGCAGCCTGGCCCAGGGCCTCGAGCTGCCGGATTTCACCGACTACTGGAACTTAGCCGAGCAGCGCAACGGCAACGTGTACCCCGTGAAAACCAGCATCGATGATGCGGTCGTGATGGCCGTCCGGCTGGACAAGGGCGGGCAGTTCGCGGTTCGTTCCGGCGACGGCTTCAACGCGGCAACCCTGTCCTCGATCGGCTCGTCGCTCGAGAGCCTGGCCCAGAAGCACTGGAACGACAACGCCCAGGCAAGCGCGGCCGCGGTGGTGCTTTTCGCCGACGCCGGCGCGCCCTGGAAACCCTTGCTGCAGCTGTGCCGCGAGCTGGTGGACCTGCGGGTGCGCAACCTGTGGCTGGTCACCCGCGACACGCGCGACGACTCCCTGCGGCTGCTGCCGCTGCTGGTAGACACCGCGCAGGTCTTCAAGGAGTGGTACAACCTCGAGCCCGAGGAGGCCGCGCCTACCGCACACTTCATGCGGGGAGCCCAGGGGGTCGAGTTCGGCTGGTTTGACGGCAAAGGCGACCGATTCCGCGCCGCGCCCGGTGAAGACTGGCAGTCGAAGCTGGCAGCCGAGTTGCCGCGTTTTGCCAAGCGCGCCACCCGTGTGCAGTTCCGGCTGCCGGACGATGCCACCCTGGGCGAGTTCGCCGCGACGGCCAACCTGCTCGCGCCGCTGGGCTACGGCGGCGTTGAGCCGTTCTGGCCCGCGCTCGACCGCCCTGACCAGCAGGGCCCGGTTGAAGAACTCCGGAAGCTGCCGGTGTTCGAAGATACCCTGGAAGTCGCAGCGGAACTCAACGTCCCGACGCTCTCCGATTACTGGCGTGCCACGGCCGCCAACCGCGGGCTGCCGGCGCCCGGCACGCTGGATGCCGACGCCCCGCTGCTGGCGGTGCGGGTCACGGCCGAGGGCGGCTTTGCATCAAGGACGCGCGAAGCCCCGGAGTGGACGCAGCACGCGGACGACCTGGGATTGCTCGAGGCCATGCAGCGCAATTCGGGCGAGATCGACTTCGACACCGGCCTCAGTGAGCTGCAGGTGGTGCTGTGCATGGACCGGCGCGCGAGCTGGGAATCTTTCCTGGGCATCCTGGAGATGATGCGTTCCGTCCACTGTTTCCGGCTGCTGGTGGTGGCCAATGACGTGGTAGGGCCCACCCTGCGCCTGCTGGACCTGCCGCTGCCGCTGACCGAGCCCGCGGCCGAGGCAAACGTGGCGGGAGTGCTGGTTGAACGCGACGGCCCCGTGGCCGACGGCAAGTACCGGGTAACCTTTACGCTGGACAAGGTCGAGCATCAGGCCAGCGGCGTGAACTTCTCGTCCAGCCTGGCGCGCTGGGTAACGGAACGCGAAGCCGAACCCGAGGTGCTGTGGCTGAAACTGCCCCGCGATGAGCCGTTCGAGACCCTGTTTACCATCCTGAACTCGCTGGCCTGGCTGGGCATGCACGGAATCCGCTTCGGGGGCTGACTTCCCCTGCCCGGCTGCTAAATTGCCGGCACTTGCGGAGGTTTCCACGTGAAGATCGCTTTCCATGGGCAGCGCGGTTCCTATTCCGAGGCTGCGGCGGCCTGGATGTACGCGGACCAGGACATCGCCACGGTTCCCTGCGACACGGTGCAGCAGGTGTTCGACGCACTGGCCGACGAGCAGTGCCAGTACGGCGTGGTGCGGGTCGAGAATTCGGAGTGGGGGACCAGCTTCAACATCCTGGACCTGTTGCGGGCCACCCGCGTCTACTTCTCGCGCGATATCCGCTTCCATGAGCGTTACAACCTCGCGGGCCAGAAGAACGCCAGCAAAGGCGGTGTGAAGCGCATCTACGCCCACCCCGCGATCTTGAACCTGTGCAGCACATTCCTGGCGCGCCAGAAGAACATCGAGCTGATCGCCCGCTTCGACGGCGCTGAAAACCTGGCCGCGCTGGTCCAGCGCAGCGACAAGAACGAGGCCACCGTGTGCGGCGACTTCGCCGCCAGCATCTTCGGCCTGAAGGTGCTTGAGCCCAGCGTGGAAAACTCCGTAACCGGCGTGACGCGCTTCGTGGCCTTGACCAAGGCCAAGCAGCTGCCGCCGGAGGACGCCGCGGACGTGCGCACCAGCGCGATGTTCGAGCTCAAGCACCAGCCCGGCGCCCTGATGAGCGCCCTGGCCGCCTTCCGCCAGAACGAAATCAACCTGACACAGGTGTTCGCACGCCCCAACCGTACCAACAAGTGGGACTACACCGTGTTCGTCGAGTTTCCCGGCCGCTTTGACCAGGACAACATCCGCACCGCGCTGGCCGAGCTGCGCCAGCACACGACATACCTGCAATTGATCGGAAGCCACGACAGCGTTGAGCCAAGAATCCAGACGACCTGAGACGAGAAATGACTCTGCTGAAACTCGCAACCCGCGTGGGGCGCATCCAGCCCTCCGCCACACTGGCGCTTACGGCGCGGGCCAAGGCCCTCGCGGCCGAGGGCAAAGACGTGATCGCGCTGACGGCCGGCGAGCCCGACTTCGAAACCCCGGCCGCCATCCGCGCATCCGCGGTGGAATCTCTTAACGCCAAGGGCGCCGTTGACCGCTACACCCCGGCCTCCGGTCTGCCGGCGCTGCGCAAGGCGATCGCCGCCAAGTTCAAGCGTGACAACGGCCTTGAGTACACGCCCGAACAGGTGATGGCCAACTGCGGCGCCAAGCACTCGTGCTTCAACCTGATCGGCGCCCTGGTGAATGAAGGCGACGAGGTGATCATCCCGGCGCCCTACTGGGTCAGTTATCCGGAGATGGTCAACTTCTTTGGCGGCAAGCCGGTCGTTGTTGACACGTCAAGCACCGGCTTCGTGCTGACGGCCGAAGCCCTGAAAAAGGCGCTCACGCCGCGCACCCGGCTGCTGATCGTGAACACGCCGGGCAACCCGACCGGCGCGGTCTGGAGCCGCGAAGCGCAGCAGGCCCTGGCCGACGTGCTGAAGGGCACCGAGGTGGCCGTGCTGTCCGACGAGATTTACGAAAAGCTGGTCTATGATGGCGAACACGTAAGCTTTGCCGCGCTGTCGCAGGACGCCTACCAGCGCACCGTCACCATCAACGGCGTCGCCAAAGCCTACGCCATGACCGGCTGGCGCATCGGCTACGCGGCCGGTCCGAAACACGTGATCGACGCCATGGGCGCGCTGCAAAGCCACAGCACCAGCAACCCGACGACCCTGTCGCAGCTTGCGACGCTGAAGGCGCTGGCGCAGGACCCGGCTGAGCTTCCCGGCTGGCGCCAGAAGTTCATCGCGCGGCGCGATGTGCTGGTGAAAGGCTTGAACGAAGTGCCCGGCGTGAAATGCGCCAAGCCGGGCGGCGCCTTCTACGTGTTCCCGGATTTCCGCGGCTGGATCGGCAAGCGTCACCGCGACCTGCTGCTCAAGGACGACAGCGTGATCTGCGAAGCCCTGCTGACCCGCGCCCTGGTGGCAGGCGTGCCGGGCAGCGAGTTCGGCGCACCCGGCTTCCTGCGTTTCTCGTACGCGGCCTCGGATGACGAAATCCGGAAGGCCGTGGAGCGAATCGCCGGTTTCGGGCGCGAGCTGACCTGATTGTGGAAACAAATTGGGAAGCGTTGATAACTCCCGAAGTGGCAAGGCCATGGGCACTAGGGCCGAATTGTGAGGACTCTGTCAGTATTCTTCTTTGACTCGATGAAGATGAGGCGGTAGTCCTAGTGGGTCCGACCGGGAGAGCGCCATGAACGCCGAAGCACTGGTAAAGTTCTGCGCCATACGTGAACTCGACTACGTTGAGCAGGGCATGAGCCACGGAGTGAAGGGCGCCTGGTTCCAGACCCGCAAGCGCGAACGCCGCTTCTTCAGCGAGGACGAACTGCGCGAGTTCAACGAGAAGGTCAAGAGCGATTCCAACCGGCACACCCGCGTCAACCCAAGCTTCACGAGCTGATCCGAACAACCAGAAGCCCGCGCAAAGCGCGGGCTTTTCCTTTTAACCCGAAGCATTGCCCCGCTATGCTTCGCGCCCATGCCTGACTCCGTCGAAATCGCCCCGCCGCCCCTGGAAGCCGGTGAGCACACCGCGCTGGTACCCAAGGCCACCGTCCTGCCCAAAACGTTGCCGGGCGCGGCCTCGGCCTGGGTGCTGTACGACCTGGCCAACACGGTTTATGTCGCGACGCTGACGTTCATCTTCGTGCCGTACCTGGGCAGGTTGTTCGAGACGCGCGCCACGGTGGGCATTGTCTCGAGTATCTCGATGATCTGCGCCGGCTTGATGGTGCCGGCGTTCGCCGCCGCGGCTGACCGCACCGGGCGCTGCCGCACTTACCTGATCGTGGGCACTCTGGCCTGCATCGTGCCGATGGGCCTGTTCGGAGCCACGCGTTCGCTGATTCCGCTGATGGTGGCGTTCTTCATCGCCAACCTGGCCTACAACGCCTCGCTGGTGTTCTACAACGCCCTGCTGCCCAGCGTGGCCGCTGACCGCAACCAGGGACTGGTCAGCGGCCTGGGCGTGGGCCTCGGCTACATCGGTACGCTGCTGACGCTGATCGTGGTGCTGCCGCTCAGCGATAGCCTGGGCGAGCAGGCGACGTTCTACATCACGGCCGCGATGTTCCTGGTGTTCGCCCTGCCCAGCTTCCTGCTGGTGAAGGAGCGCCGGGTGACCTCGCGCGAGCCCTTCAGCATGGGGCTGGTGCGCCAGAGCTTCGGCTCGGTGCTGAAGACCCTGAAGTCGCTGCCCGCCAACCGCGCCGTGATGTGGTTTCTGCTGGGCAACTTCTTCTGCGTGGACGTGCTGAACACCGCCATCCTGTTTTTCGGCGACATGACGGAGACCACCTTCCGCGATTCCATCGCGGCCGGCGAGGCCACGATTTTCGGCTTTCAGATCGAGTCCGGCCTGCAGCTGCTGATGATTTCCGGCATGACGCTCAACGGCCTGGCACTGATTTTCGGCATCACGCTGGGCTTCCTGACCGACAAGCTGGGCTCATTGCGCATGCTGCGTTTCAGCGCCGCGTGCCTCGTGATCGGCCTGGTGGGTGCCGCCCTGGCGGCCGGGCAGACGGTGCTTGGCTACCTGATTGGCATCTGCGGCTTCGGCGGCCTGGGCCTGAGCGGCATCTGGACCGCCGGACGTAAACTGCTGATCGAGCTGAGCCCGCGCGAGAAAGTGGGGGAGTACTTCGGCCTGTACGGCATCACCACCAAGCTGAGCGTGATCGGCAGCGCGGTGGTGGGCGTGCTGAAGGACGTAATCACCACCCAGACAGGCAGCGAGCTGACCGGCTGGCGCATCGCCATCGGCGCACAAGCCATCCCGCTGCTGCTCGGCATCCTGTTCCTGGCCCTGGTGAAGAAGCCGGTTCCAACGAGTGCAACACGCAGCGCTGAGCCGAATCCATCAGGCAGGCAGGAGTAGGCTCAGAAAGCAATCACCCGAGACCCGCACAGCGAACGTAGCGCGACAACGATGACCAAGAATCCACAGGTAAACACGCTCTACGGGCGAAACCGGTTGGTCGGGCTGCTGAGGTGATTTCTCTCCCGTGTGAACTCCTGGCGTCAGCACGAACCTTGGCGGTCTGCTCTCGCGCACATACACTCTACGCTTCAACTAACGCCGCCGCGCGCGACTAGGCGCGAAGCGAATGCCTACCAAGAAGCGATCCAGGAAACCGGCCAAACGGACGAGTGACGACGTTCGTCTCGAATTCGACTTCTCGCAAGCCGTGCCTAACAAGTACGCGGAAAGATTCCGCGAAGGGGTGCAGTACGTGCCCATTGAGCCGGAACTTGTTGAGTTCTTCGGCAGTGCGGAGGCCATCAACGACGCCCTGCGCGCCCTTGCCGGCATGCTGAAGTCCACCTCGCGCAAAAAACACGCCTGACGCACTTCCCAACGATTTGCTGACAGGTTGCGGCCGGCGCTTGCGCGCCTACACTGCGCGCTTCACAGGAGACTGCCATGCGCGCGACACGTGATGCCTTCGGTAACGCCCTGCTCGAACTCGGCCGTGAAAACCCCAACGTGGTGGCCCTGACGGCCGACCTCGGCGGCTCGGTCAAGACCGGCGCTTTCGCCAAGGAGTTCCCCGACCGCTTCTTCCAGATGGGCGTGGCCGAGGCGAACATGGTCGATGTCGCCGCAGGCATGAGCACCGCCGGCAAGATCCCCTTCGCCACTACCTTCGCCATTTTCGGCACCGGCCGCGCCTGGGAAAGCGTGCGTAACACCATCGGCTACCCGGCCCTGAACGTGAAGATCGCCTGCACCCACAGCGGCATGGGCGTGGGCGAAGACGGCGCCAGCCACCAGTCGCTGGAAGACATCGCGCTGATGCGCGTGATCCCCAACCTGACTGTGTGCGTCGCGGCCGACTACGCCTCGGCCTACGGGTTGACCAAGCTGGTGGCCGCGCACAAAGGGCCGGTGTACCTGCGCCTGGGGCGCCCCAAGGTGCGCGACGTGTACAAGGACGGTGAGAAGTTCGAGATCGGCAAGGCCAAGCTGCTGCGCGAGGGCAAAGACGTCGCCATCATCGCCTGCGGCCCGCAGGTGGGCTTCGCGCTGGAGGCCGCCGACGAGCTGGCCAAGCAGGGCATCCACGCGGCCGTGGCCGACTTCCACACCATCAAGCCCCTTGACGTGTCAATGCTGACGCGGCTGGCGGAAAGCTGCGGCGCGATCGTCACGGCCGAGGACCACAACGTGCTCGGCGGCCTCGGCGGCGCGGTGGCCGAGGCGCTCGCCCGCACGCGCCCCACACCGGTGCGCTTCGTGGGCGCCCAGGACACCTTCGGTGAGTCAGGCGACCCCGACAGCCTATGGCGCAAGTACAGGATGGACGCCCCGGCGATTGTCGAGGCGGCCAAAGAGGCCATCGCGGCCAAGCGATAAGCACCCGACGCGACGAACAGCTGTGCGGCTGCTAAACTGCGCGCCGGAGGATTCCCATGCGGATGCTGTTCATGATTGCGCTGCTGTGCGCACCCCTTCTGTATTTTCAGGCTGACCCGGTCTTAAAACCCGCGCCCAAGGCCGGGCAGGCCGACATCGCCGACGGCGAAGAAGCCTTTGAAGCCGGCCGTATGCAGGAGGCCGTGGACGCCTTCACACGCGCGCTCAAGGCCCAGCCTAAGAATGACGAGGTGCTGGCATACCGCGCGGCAGCGTACGTGGCGCTCGGCAAAGTAGATGACGCGCTGGCTGACGCGGAAGAAGCAATCAAGCTGGAATCCGTCTTCAGCCTGGCCTGGAACACGCGCGGCTACCTGCGCTGGCTGCGCGGTGACTTCAAGGGCGCGGTGGCCGACTACACGGCCGCGATCGCCTACGCCGCGGACGACCGCCGCGTGGACACCGGCGGGCGCGCGCAGATGTACCAGAACCGCGGCGTGGCCTGGCAGGACGCCGGCAACACCGACCGCGCGCTGCTGGACTTTGACACGTGCATCGCGCTGCAGCCTGCAAACCCCGCATTTTACGAGAACCGCGGGCTGATCTACGTGGACAAGCAGCTGTTCGACGTCGCGTTCAAGGACTTCGACCGCGCGCTGGAGCTGGATGCCAGGAACGCCCGCGGCTACGTCAACCGCGCCTGGGCCGCGCGCCTGATGGGCGACTTCGAGCAGGCCGTGCGCGACTACAGCCAGGCCCTGCGCCTGAAGCCGGACTACGGCCAGGCGCTGATCGGCCGAGGCTACGCCTGGATCGGCTGGGAGAGGCCGGAGCTGGCAAAGAAGGATTTCGAGGCGGCCATGAAAATCGAAGGCCACGCCGCAGCCGGCGAGGTCGGCCTCGGCGAGCTTGAGCTGCTTGCCGGCGACCATGAGAAGGCCGTGTTGCACTTCAACCTTGCCGTCACGCTTGACCCGGGCAACCTGGCTGCGCGGCACGGGCTGGCGCAGGCTTACTTCAGCGCCGGAAACTATTCCAACGCGCGCGCAACGGTCGAGGTGCTGTGTGCCCTTGCGCCCGGAAACGCGATGTACTGGCGGTTGCAGGCAGACGTGCACGTTGCCGAGTCAAGCTGGGAACGCGCATTGGTGGCGCTGAACCGAACGCTGGAGCTGGCGCCCGACGACGTCGAGACGCGCCTCCTGCGGCTGCGCTGCCACGCGAAACTGAACCTTCACGAAGCAGCCCGCGGAGACGCGCAGGCGATCCAGGACCGCGACTACGGCCAGGGCCTGCTTGCGTACGCGAGGGCCTATGCGCTCGAGAACACGGAGTCTTCACGGCTGCAGGCGCTGGGTTCGCTGGCCGTCGCAGCGGAGCAGGGAATCAGCCTGAAAGACTTGCCGGCGGACCCGGACTTCACGGCGCTGAAGGACGACCCGAAGTTCAAGAAGCTGGTCGGTTAGAGCGATGGGGCGAGCTCTTTCCCCGCTTCCGCGGGCGCAGGTTTGGGGACAGTCCCCTTGCCCGTGCCACGCTATCTCGCCTGCCAGGCGGGATTGACCAGCGACGTAAGGATGTGGTCGCGCCACTGGCCGTCGAGCAGCAGGTAGTCGCGGGCGTAGCCTTCCACCGCGAAGCCCAGCCGGCGCAGCAGCGCGCCGCTGCGCTCGTTGTTCGGCATGTAGTTGGCGCTGATGCGGTGAATGCCCATCTGCGCAAACACCCAGGCGTTGGTCTGCTCCAGCATGCGGCGCAGCAGGCCTTTG
The DNA here is from genome assembly GCA_022071975.1 of Planctomycetota bacterium. Lineage (GTDB taxonomy): Bacteria > Planctomycetota > UBA8742 > UBA2392 > UBA2392 > JACKID01. The sequence goes on along the minus strand of JAJVIO010000008.1, from coordinate 189,903 downwards.
CCCTCGCGGCCCGCATCCACTCCGTAGCCCAGGAAGCACTGCTGCAAAGGCCCGCGCATGAAGCTGGTGTAGTTGATGTGCCCTGCCACCTCGGGGCCATCCAGCAGGAACAGCCGCAGGCTCATACCCGTCGCATACTCCTGTTGGGCCTTGGCCAGCCTATCGGCCCAGAACGGCGCAGTGAAAAAGCCCTCCTGGGGCTGGGGCTGCACCGGCGAGAAGCGCGCGACGTTGCGCTGGTAGTAGGCCGCCACGGCCTCGGCCAACTCGGGGCCGGGCAGAGTGGCGATGACCTGCTCAACATGGAAGCTCGGCATCTTCATGGGCGCACCGTGCCAAGGTTGCACGGCGAGCGCAAGCGAACAGGGGATGGGGTTCGACCTCGGGGCGAGAATTGCTAGGATTCCGACCCCAGATCACAGGAGCATGTCATGGCTGCACAGGTGCTTGACGGCAAGGCTTTGGCCAAGCGGATCCAGAAAGAACTGACCGCGGAGTTCGCGGCACTGAAAGATCGGGGCCACGCCGCCCACCTGGTCAGCCTGAGCATCGGCAGCGACGAATCCTCCGACTGGTACGTCAACAACCAGAAGAAGGCCGCCGAGAAGCTGGGCGTGCAGTACACCGCCGAGCGTATTGACGCGTCAAGCACACACGAGCAGGCCAGCGACAAGATCCGCCAGATCTGCGCCGATCCGGGCGTCACCGGCATGATCCTGCAGCTGCCCGTGCCCAAGCACCTCGACGGCAACGAGCTGGCCAAGGTGATCGCGCCCGAGAAGAACGTCGAGGGCGTGGACCCGGACAACCTCGGCCTGCTGGTCATGAACCAGTACCGCAACCTGCCCTGCACCGCGCGCGCGGCCATTGAGCTCGCGGCCGAGAGCGGCATCGACTTCAAGGGCAAGCGCGCTGTGGTGCTGGGGCGCAGCATTATCGTGGGCAAGCCCTGCGCGCTGCTGCTGCTGGACAAGCATTGCACCGTGACGGTGTGCCACTCGCGTACGGCGAACATGGCGGCGATCGCGCGCGAGGCGGACATCCTGGTGACGGCCATGGGCGCCAGGCCGGGCATGATTAACGCCGAGTACATCAAGCCCGGCGCCGTGGTTGTGGACGTGGCAACCATCGCGACCGAGGACGGCAAGTACAAGGGCGACTGCGACTTCGACAGCGTAAACGAAGTGGCCGGCTGGCTGAGCCCGGTGCCCGGCGGGGTAGGCAGCGTGACGACCCAGATTCTGTTCAAGAACACGCTCGAAACCCTCAAGCGCCAGATCGGCTAGTGACCTCGCTGGTGGCATGCGCTTCCAGCGCATGAGTCGTGGCACACGCTTCCAGCGCGTGGTTGGGCTGTGCCTGCGGCAGGGATGAAGACTGCACGGCCTAGAAGCCCGTGGCACTGCCCACGCGCTGGCCAGCCCGTCGCAGCTTCAGCGAAGTCGGGAAGCGCGTGCCACTCACGAATGCCACTTACGAATGCCACTTACTGCTGCACCACGATTGCGCCCAGGTCTTTGGTGCCGTAGGCGGGGAAGTCCAGTTGCAGCACTTTGTCGGGGTTGTTCCAGTCTGTGCTGGTGGTCCAGATCATCAGGTGCTTGGCATCGGCCTGGAACTCACTGTCCGGCTACTGGCGTACGTTTGCGAGAATTTTCCGGCCGCAGTGATGGGGCAGGCGTAGTAAATTCTTAATCATGGTTCAATTCCCTTTTCTGATGCTGGCTCTGTGTATCGCTGCGACTTCCTGCGCGGGTGAAGAGCTCACCGAAGTCCAGCGCACCGGGCTGGAGTCGGCCTTGAGTGACCTGGTTGATCCGCGAGGCAAGCTGTACATTCGACAGCCGGTGGCGACACACGGCACATGGTCAAGTTCCGGCAGCATGTATGTTGACCTGTGGGCCGAGCCCAATTCGACGGCTCCCTTCATGATCGGCTGGCATCTCGACCGACACCTGGTGTACACCGCCGATCGCTCGGCGCTGTGCATGGACTTCGTGGCGGATTGCGAAGATCAGCTGAAACGATTCGAAACAGAGCGCGACGCCACCAGTTGCATGATGGACGAGACAAGAGTCGGTGCCACCGGCGGCGCGACGCCGCTCATGCGCGCGGTCTGGCTTTACCGGCTTGGTTACGAAGAGCTCGCGGCCAGAATGCTCAAGCATGCATGGTACGGCAACGACTTCGACGACGCGCCACGCACCCTGCGCCGCGACCTGGGCTGGCGTTACTTCGCGGGGGCCGTGCACGCGTTTGTACATGGTGATGACCGCTCGGCGCTCGATTACGCGCTCATGCTTCGTCGCTACTATCCCGACGTCATGGATGAATTCGGAACGCCCTGCGCCGTGTTGATCGCAGACCTGGAACGGCGGGAAAAGGCAGGCAAGCTAGGACACTATCCTGTGGCTGATCCGGAGCCCGGCTTCCCGTCGGGCTTCGACGATTGGGAAACGGAGCGCAAGGTCGAGTGGCTGATCGACTCACTCGACCAGGTGGATCGCCGGCAGTGGAGCCAACCTGGTGGAGTCGATCTCGCCAGCGACTGGCGCGTCCAAGCGCTGATCGCGATCGGCGATCCGGCTGTGCCGAAGCTGCTGGACACACTCGAGTTTGACGAGCGCTTGACCCGCAGCATGCACTTCTGGCGCGATTTCTCACAGTGGCGCTGGGTGCTTTCGGTGCGCGAAGCCGCGTTGATTGCCTTGATGTCGATCCTTCAGTACCGCGTGTTCGAGGCCAACTCTACAGGCGACAACTTCACCCTGCACGAGCCCGATGGCATCAAGCCGGTCGTCGAGAAGCTTCGCGGATTCTGGGCCCAGTGGAGCCACCTCAGCTTCAATGAACGCATGATGGCCGTGCTCACCAATCCGGAATCGGACGTCAATCAATTGCTCGAAGCGGCCACCAACATCGCGTTTCGCGGCCGGCGCGTGTACGGAACAACGGTGTGGAGCACGCAGTGGCAGAGCCTCGCCCACACGGGGCCGAACCCGGCGGTGAAGCAGTTCCTAAATCCCACGGCCGCGGAGGCAATCCTGGGAGCGATGCAGGAGCATGTGGAGTCATTCCGCGTCGCGTACAGCAAGGAGCGCATTGCGGTTGAAGAGGCCTATGCTGCCTGCCTGGTTGAGTTGGGTGACGCGAGAATCGTTGAGAAACTCAAGGGTTACCAGAGGGTGTCCCACGTCAGGTACAAGCGATTGTTCGCCACCATCATGTATCGACTGGGCGACGACAGCGCGATGCATTCCTACCTGCAGGGCGTGCTGGACGGCGGCATTCAGCTGGAAGAGCCGGGGGATCAGCGCGAAGCCTCGTACGCAAACGAGCTGAAAAATCTCCTCGCGTTGCTGGGTGAAGTTGACCTGCCGGCCGCGCGGGAGCTTCGGCTTGCGCTTCTGGACGGCTCCAGCCCGTACTACCGCGCCATGCGCAACACGTTGCTGCGGCGAGAGTCAGACCAGTTTGGGAAGTGGTGCAAGCAGGCTTTCGCCCTCGATTTTCTGCGGGTCCTGCTCGACGACCCCTGGGTCATGAAGGAAGTCCGCTGCAGATTCGACGGTCAGTGGGTGAGCTTGCCGTTCACCGACGTTTACACCCCCGGCGTGCCCGAGTATGTGGACAAATCCCGCATACCGCCCGACGGAGTTCAGGTGCGTGTCTGTGATATGGCGGCATTCCGGTTGAACCAGTTGGTCGCGGGGTTGCCTGAAACTCATCCCCTGGCGTCCGACCAGGACTCGCGAATCGGTCGCATGCGCCTGGCGTTCGACAAACGGCGCGGGTCGCTGCGAAAGATCACCCTTGCCGAATGGCAAGTAGTTGGTGAATCCTGGCAGATGGATTGGGTTCTCGCGCCGCCTCCTCGCCCTGTGTCCTCTGCCCCTTCCGATGTCGAGGCCGGCCGCGCGATCTTCGCCCTGCCCAGCAGCAGCACAAGTCACCCGGAGAATCTGCCCGCCCGCGGGAAGCTAAAAGACGGCACCGGTGTGCTGATCGTTCAGAAGGAAACAGACCTGTTCGGCAAGGTGTGGTACGGAGTCGTGTCAACCCACGAAGTCCGCCGCGCCGGGGAAGCTGAACTGCGCGACATCCAGCTTCTCGACGAGGAGTAGGCGCACTCTGTTCCTTGATCCCAACCTGGGCACCTGGCATGCGATTCCCGACTCTGCCAAGGCTGCGTCGGGTAGGCCGGCGTGTGGGTGGTTTGTACCTGCGTCGGGGATGAGCACGCCACGGGCTTGAGGCCCGTGGTACTGCCCACGCGCTGGCCAGCCCGTCGCAGCTTCAGCGATGTCGGGAAGCGCGTGCCACTCATTCGCTGGGAGCGCGTGCCACTTTCTCGTGATCAGCTTTCAAGGATTGCAGGTCGTATTCGTGGCGTGCGAACCAGGAAGCCAGTGCTTGCTTAGTCTGCAGGTGTGGCGCCGCGTCGATCTGCCGCCAGGTCGAGGCTCTTCCCTGGGTGCAGTCCACAAAACGGCAGCGCAGGTGACGGAAGAGCGCGTCGCCAACTGTGTAATTCACCGGGCTACCATCCGTAGTCGCAAGCGCTTCCAGAAGAACCGTCGGCCGTTGATCTTGCAGGTGATCGATCAAAGTACGCATCTCGGTCGGCGACCGCGCGGCGTCGATGCGTTCCCATGCCGCCGCGTACGCATCGGTGGACTCCTCGACCGCGAGGTTGTCGACGGCAGAACTCAAACTCATCGGTTCCTTGGCGACGCATGACGTCAGCGAACAAACAAGCAAGATGACCGCGAAAGTTTTCATTTGGATGCTGACGAGCGCATCGCATCGAGGCCCGATAAGACTGTCGTGCTAACCCAGCCTCCCAACCACTTACTGCTGCACGACTATCGCACCCAGGTCTTTGGTGCCGTAGGCGGGCAGGTCCAGTTGCAGCACCTTGTCGGGGTTGTTCCAGTCGGTGCTGGTGGTCCAGATCATCAGGTACACCGGGCCTGAAGGCGCGATCGCCTTCTCGCACTGGCCATCGTAGCCGGCCTTTTCCACCGACGCCTTCTCGCTCACCGGCACACTGCCCGCGGCGTGGAACGTCACCAGGTATTCCGCGTTGGGGATCGGCTGGCCGTTGCTGTTCACCACCTGGAACTTCAGCGTGGCGCCGGCGCTCAGCGTGTAGCTCAAGGCATGCTCGCCGCCGGCCGCCATGGTGAACGACTGCTCGATGGGCGACACCGCCAGCTTCACGTAGTTCTCTGGGCTCTCGACCCGCACGTCGTACGGCCCCGCAGGCACGATGAAGTCGATGTAGTCGGTCTGCTTGCCCGTCATGTTACCGTTGTAGGCGCGTTCAATCGTGCCTGAACCCATCGGCCGCAGCCGCACGCGATAGCGCGTCTCGCCGTTTTCGGGGTCCGGCGTGCCGGCCTCACGCGCCGCGTTGATGCGCAGGCGGCCGGTCTTGATGTCGATGGTCTCCACGGTGTCTGCGCCGACCTGCACCTGCTGCACGAACGGGGCATGGAAACCGCCCGACTCCGCCACCAGGTACCACGAGCCGGCAAAGATATTCTGGAACACGAACCTGTTTTCTTCCTGCGTACTTGCGGGCCTGAACTGGAAGCCGTTGATGTCCTTGTACAGGTTCACACGCGTGAACTGCGCGACCTTGCCATCGACGGTAAGGGTTACGGCCAACTTGCCAGCTGAGGCGGGCCCCTCGGGCAGGGTGCCGTCCTGCCCGGCCTCGATGGGCAGCAGGGTGACTTCCTTCTGGCTGACGCCCGCGGTGGGCACGATGGCGACCTTGGCCTGGTACTCGACCTCGTCACGGCGCGCCGCGAAATCGATGGTCGTCTCCGCGCCGACGGGCAGGGTCAGCTTGATCATGCCGCTGTCGGCGGTGCGCTGGCGATAACGGGTAGGTGGCACCATGCCGCGCCCGACGCCGCCTGCGCTGGTATCGGCGTACTTGCCGAAACGCCCGCTGCTTGCGGTGTCGTCCTGGCCTGGACGGTCAATGCGCAACTCCACCTCGGGCGGGAACTCCCCGTCCTCATAGCGCAGGAAGAACTCGACCTGCGCGTACTCCAGCGGCTCGAGCACCAGGTTGACGGCCTCGGTGGCATCCTCGCGAATCAGGATCACCGTGGCCTCAACGGGCTTGTAGTTGGTCTGCAGGGAGCGCACCCGGTACTCGCCGGCATACAGCTGGCTGAAACGGAACAGGCCTCGAGTCTCGGGCACGGCTTGTGGCTGTTTGGGAACGAGGTGCCAGCCCAACGGTCCGGAGTTCACGTCCAGGGCCAACAGCGCAAACGGCAAAGGGTTGTTGTTGATGTCGGAGACGTTTACCTCGATGGCACCCTGGGGCGCCTGCGGCTGCGGCGCGGTCACCAGCTCGTCAACGCGTCCTTCCGGCAGCACGCGCGGCCCGCCGCCAACTTTGATCGGCTGGGTGGTGGTGCCGTTGCCCGTTCCGCCGTTGCGGTTGCCGCCGGTGCGGTTGGTGTCTGTGCTTGAGCCGCTGCCAGAGCCGCCGTTGCGCGTGGTGTGGGGGCGGTCGCGCTCGCGGGTTTCGCCGGGCTGGCCCTCCAGCGGCCCGCCGCTGCGAGCCGTGGTGGGGGAGCGGGAATCCAGCTCTGCCTGCGCAACGGTCGGCGCGGCCTTGCCGGTAGTGGTGAAGCCGAGCAGGAACCCAAAGATGCCGGCCAACAGCAGTGCTGCGACAGCGATCACAGGGAAGGTGTTTAGGCGCTCGGCCAGTCTCATCTTGTCTCCGGCGCCAGTATAGCGAATGACGGCGCCACACCCCATGTAACGCGCGAAGAAGTGAAACGGCTAATTTGGACTGGACGAGTCCAAATTATTAATGGAAAGTTCAACAGTCGCATGCGTTGTGTTACGATTCTTCAGGTAAAGGGGGGCGACCGCCAACAGCGGAGCCCGGCATGACAGGCATAAGGACCGAGATGGGTCACAACAAATACACCGGCGACCTGCGGGACGTTACCCAATACAAAGCGGGCAACGTCGAGATCAACATCGCCAAGCACAGCGGCTATTGCTGGGGCGTCGATCGAGCCTATGAGCAGACGGTGGCCACGGCCAAAACCAAGGCCGGGCCGGTCTACACCTTCGGGCCACTGATCCACAATCCGCAGACCATCGACCTGCTGCAGGAGCGCTACGGCGTCGATTACATCGAAGACGTGGACGACCCGCGCGCCATTGAGGGCAGCACGGTGATCATCCGCACCCACGGCGTGAAGCCCGAGGTGCAGGATCAGTTCAAGGCCAAGGGCGCGGAAGTGATCGATGCGACCTGCCCGTATGTCCGCGTGACGCAGAACTACGCGCAGCTGCTGCACAAGCAGAAGTACCACGTGGTGATCATCGGCGACCCCAAGCACCCGGAAGTGATCAGCATTCTGGCTTACGCCAAGGGTGAGGGCACGGTGATCAAGGGGATGGACGACCTGTACAAGATTCCCAAGAACAAGCGGCGCCTGGGCGTGGTGGTGCAGAGCACGCTGATCCTGAAGAAGGTGAACGAGATCGTGAACGCCCTGCTGGCGCGCGCGCAGGAGGTGCGGGTGTTCAACACCATCTGCTACGTGACCACCGAGCGCCAGGAAGACGCCGAGACCATCGCCAAGCACAACGACCACGTGATCGTGATCGGCGGCAAGGCCAGCAGCAACACCAAGAAGCTGGCGATTGTGGCCGAGAGTTTTGGCGCCAAGGCGCAGCTGATTGAGAAGCCCCAGGACATCAACTTTGAGCAGTTGCGCAAGGCCAAGCGCATCGGCATCCTGGCCGGCGCCAGCACACCGAACTGGCTGATCGACCAGGCCCGCGACCTGCTGATCGAGCACTTCAGCTCAGTGGCGGTAAGCTAGTACGCCGTCATCGCGGTAGTTACAGGTTTCGAACTACCTGCCAACCGCTGAGAGCCGCAAAGAGTTGAATCTTCGCGGCCCTTGGCGGTGGTTCGCGGTTGCATTCCCGCACGGAATGCGGCGACCCAGGCGCTGCCTCAAGCATTTTGAATTTTGCATTTTGAATTTTGCATTGCCCTCGCATACTGCCCCCGTCACGACACAGGGTGAACGGCCATACGTTCACCCGGGAACCCGGTGAGAATCCGGGACGGCCCCGCCGCTGTGACCAGGAACGAAACCGCATCAGCCATTGCCGAAAGGGCGAGAAGGCGCGGGAGTAGAGAGACCCACAGGCCGAATGCCTGTGCACCGCCTGGGAGTCAGAAGACCTGTCGCGACGCTGCATGACCGCCTGTTTTGCCCGGCGGCCATGGTCCGGTGCGGCGAGGGTCCGCCACGGATGCGCGCCACAGCGCCATGTGGGCGAGTTGGAGTTTTCCATGAAGTATCTGCTTCTACTGGCGGCCCTGGCCGTCGCGCCCGCGCTTTGCGCGCAGGGAACCTACTACACCGGCACGGCCGGCGGATTCGCGCACAGCGAACACGACATCACCCCGTCCAGCCCGCCGATGTTCGGCGTGCCGGGCGGCGTCGCCTTCGACCCCGCCGGCACGGACCTGTACTACTACGACCTCGGCAGCACCTCGATCCGCCGCTTCGACACGACCACCAATACGCCGGCTACGCCGCTGTACGTGGTGCCCAACCCGGGCTTCCTGCCGTACGTGGATGACCTTGAATTTGACGCCTACGTGACGACCGACCTGTTCTTCATCGAGAGCGGCACACCCATGCTCTACAAGCTGCGGCGCGCGGGGCTGGACACACTCGACACCAGCTTCGGCAACAACGGCGTACTGGCTGGCTCATCGCTGGGGGTCTATCCCTATGACCTCGAGTTCGACCCGTATTCGCGCCTCTTTGTTTCCGGCTCGAACATCGGCACCAACTGCGGCGTGTGGCTGGTGGACCAGGCCACGCTGGCCGTCACCCAGGTGGTTGACCTGCTGACGCCCGCGGGGGCCAACAGCTCCGGCCCTGTGGCCTTCGACAGCAGCGGCAACATGTACTGCCTGCTGCCGCCCACGTTCGGCAGCAGCACACCGATGCGCGTGGTGCGCTTCGCCAAGGCGCAACTGGACGCAGCCATCGCCGCCGCCGCCACGTTGACCGTAGCCGACGGCGTGATGCTGATCGACGGATCGGCCAACTTCCCCAACGGCGGGCGCGCTGCGTTCCACCACGAGAACGGCAAGGACATCCTGTACTTCACCGCCAACGATGGCTCGATCCTGCGCTCCGATCTCGCCACCGGGGCTTTCACCGTGTTCGCCCAGGCGGCCCCGGCGGGCTCCGGGCTGAACAACGGTCCCGCGGCGCTGGCCTTCGAGACCGGCGACTTCCGGCCTTTCAGCGGCGACGCCACCCGGCTGTGCAGCCTGATGTACACAACTGACTCCAACTTCACCGTGCAGCAGTCGGCGCTGTGCCTGTTCCAGGCGCTGGGCGCGCCGGCCAGCGTCGCTTCGCTGGCGATCACGGATGCGCCCATTGCCGTGGCCAACGGCGCCAGCTTCCGTTTCGAGATCGAGTTGCGTGATGCGGGCAACGCGCTGGTCACTAGCGACGATGGCGGTATCCAGGTACAGATCCTGTCAGGCACCGGCACGCTGCTGGGCACCACCTACCGCGTCAGCACCTACGGCGCGGCCGTGTTCGATGACCTCGCGCTTTCCGGCTCCAACGGCGGGGTGATCCTGCGCTTCAGCCTGGCAGGCTCCGGCATCATTGTGGACTCGGCCGTGATCTCCGTCAGCAGTGGCAGCACCGGAAGTTCGAGCAGCAGCGACAACGGCGGCGGCGGCGGTTGCGCGGCGGGCGGCAACGGCGGTTGGCCGGCATTGCTGGGCCTGTTGGCGCTGCTGGGCGTTGCCGTGCGGTTGCGTCGCGCGCGGGTGTAAGTGGCGGCAAGGTAACACACGCGACGGGCGGCCCTCCAAAGGCCGCCCGATTGCGGTTAATCGGCCGGAACTCGCCTTTGGAACCGTATTTGCATACTGTAAGGGGCGAGGAGATACCGACCCATGCGGCGAGTCACGCGCACCCTGGTTGCATACCTGTTCTTCACCACGCTGTTCCTTGGCGGTGCCGGCGCGCTGCTGGTGTCGGCAGCACGGGCCCAGGATGCGCCGAAGCTGCCGCCGAAACAGGACGAACTCAAACCGAGCGGGCCCGACCAGCTCTTCACACCGCTGCCTGAAACCACCTTCACCGGTGTCGTGCCCGCCCGCCACTTCAAGGTTGTGATCCTGCACGTACCCAACGCCGACAGCCCCCACGATACGCCCAACGAAGACCTGTCCGGCAGCGGCCGCGCCATCGCCGGCGGCCTTGAGCTGATGCTGGAGCAGGCCATCGACTACAGACCGCAACTGCACCGTGAGCCAAACCTGGCGCGCACCATCCGCTATGCCGCCATGTTGCGTAAAGGCGACGCCCCGCGCGTCGGTGCCGAGGTCAAACCCGGCCAGAAGTCGAGCAGCCTGGAGGCTGCGGCCCGCACCTTCAACGCCGACCTCGTGTTCGCGCTGAACTATCAGCCGGGCAAGGGCGACGCGCCTGCGCGTGCGCTCGCTGTGCGTTACGCCCGCGGAACGGGCGTCGAGCAGTCCCTTGAGTGGGAATTCGGCAAACTCGGCAAACCCGAGCCCGACAGCACTTTGAAGCTGCTGGAAGAAAAGGTGTCAGGGTTATGCGCGGGCATCGGCGCTGGCGTGGGTGAAGACGGCAAGCCCGTTGAGATACCCCACGCCCAGGTTCCGCGCCTGGTGTGCCAGGACAAGCTGCTGCGCGACTACGTCAAGATGCGCGACGCGCTCAACAACGGGCGCCTGGCCGAGGCCTTGATCTCGTACGAAGACGTGATGAAAGCCGACCCAGCCTGCGGCCGCGCGGCGCTGTTCGGCATGGAGATCTACCGGGCGCTGGCGGAAACCCAGACAGACGAGGCCGAGAACGAGCGTTACCGCCACGAAGCCCTGAAGCTCGGGCGCGAGGCCATTGCGCTCCACCCTGACGACGTGCTGCTGCGCGGGCGGCTGGCCTGGTACGCGGCCACGCACTTCAACCGCTTCGAGTTCGCGCAGAACGAAATCAAGCAGGCCATGAAGGTGCAGCCCGCCAACGTCGAGCTGTTCGGCTGGTGGCTCTCGGCCTGGAACATCGACGACCGCATGAAGCAGGCCGAGTGGCTGATCGAGACGGCGCTGCCCAAGGTGAAGGACGGCCGCATCGAGCTGGTGCTCGGCAACCTGTACTACGGCAGCGGCGACTACACCAAGGGCATCGAGTGGTACCGCAAAGGGATCGAGGTCGCGCCGCTGGAGCACGAGCTGCAGCTGAGTCTCGGGCTGTGCGCCACCTACGAGGCCGAGCGCCTTCACAAGCAGCGTCGCACCGACGAAGCGCTGGACGCCTGGGCCATCTCCGTGGACGCGCTGGCGGCGGCCCAGGACATCGACCCCCAGGAGTTCGCTTACGTCTACGAGTTCTATGTGCGCTCCGGCAGCCACGCCTACACCTGGCTGCCCAGCAACGAATCCGAGCTCGAACGCCTGTTCCTGAGCCAGGCCGTGGTCAACGGTCTGCAATCCAACAGCCGCACCTGGCAGTGGGACCGGCTGGTGAAAGACGTGATCAACGTGCAGCAGCGCGTGCTGCGCGAAACGGTGCGGGAGGCAAAGCCCGGCGACAATCTGTACGAGATGAAGCTGATGGCGCGTCTGACCTTTGCGATGGCCGACCAGGACAACGATGAGCTGATCCACACCCTCTGGCTGATGAAAAACCACGGCCTGCGCACGGACGTGTACAAAGACCTGATGCGCCGCTACGGCCCAATCGTGGACGAATACAAGCCCAAGCCGGAACAAAAGGAAGAGCCTGACAAGGAAGGCGAGCCGGGCTGATTCTCCACGCATTGCGCGGAAGCGTGCCGCCTCGCATATTGCGGGTATGGCTACCGCTGAACGCAAGCAACTCCTGCACGACGTCACCGTCTCCCGCCGCGTCGATTACGGCCATGGCTACTTCGAGCTGTTTCTCGACGCGCCAGCCCTCGCGCGGGAGATGGCGGCCGGCCAGTTCCTGAACATCCGCGTGCGCAACGAGCTGTACCCGCTGTTGCGCCGGCCATTCTCGAGCTTCGACCTGCTGAAGGACGCGCGCGGCAGGCCGGTCGGAATCAGCATCCTGGGCCACGTGGTGGGCCAGGGCACCCGCATGCTCTCGCAGATGGGCGAAGGCGCGCGCCTGAACATAAACGGGCCGCTTGGCCACGCCTTCGAGCTGCCGGAGAACCCGGATACCCGCGTGATCATGGTGGGAGGCGGCATCGGCCTGGCGCCGTTCCTGCACGCGGCCCGCCAGTGGGGCAGCGGCGATGGCAAGCGCGACCTGGTGCTTCTGGCCGGCGGGCGCAGCCAGCGCGACCTCGGCTTCATGAAGCGCTTCAAAGAGTCAGGCGCGCAGATCCTGCTCGCTACCGAAGACGGCACCGCCGGCGTAAAGGGCCGCGTGACCGTGCTTCTGGAGGCCGAGCTGAAGGCGCTTAAGGGCAAGCCCGCCATGGTGCTGACCTGCGGCCCCTGGAAGATGATGGAGGCCGTGGCGCAGATCTGCCTGGCCGCCGGCATCGACAGTTACGCCAGCCTGGAAAGCGTGATGGCCTGCGGCTACGGGGTCTGCAACGGCTGCGTGGCGAAGGTGAAAGACGATTCAGAGCAAGGCTTCCGCTACGCCAAGACCTGTGTTGAGGGTACGGTCATGGACTGCGGCAAGCTGGTGTGGTGAGCGGCAAACTGTTCTGTGGCGCGGACATTCCTGTCCGCGGTCGCGGCACCTTCGCCGCGACTGTCAAGGCCGAGGACAGCAACGTGTTCGGCGGCCTAGGCGGTGCGGTGGCTGAAGCGCTGGCACGTCCCCGCCCAACGCCGGTATGCTTCGCGGGCGCCCAGGATACCATCAGTGAGTCAGGCGACCCCGACAGCCTATGGCGCAAGTACAAGTTGGACGCCCCGGCCATAGCCGAAGCCGCCAAACAAGCCATCGCTGCGAAGTAAGGTAGCGATTCAGGTCATAGCTGCGGACGCAACGGACGGGGACTGTCCCCGCAGTTGGGGACTGTCCCCGTAGTCGGCTATCTCAAGAGACTCCAACCGGAACAGAACTCCGCGTACGAACCATCGGTTTTGATCAACTGCCAAAGCTGAAAAGTGAAGCCTGACTTATGTAGATAACTGCGCGTGCGCGGCGAGCTCTCATTTACTTTGGCTCGGTCAAGGTGATCACTCCACACAGATGTCCCAGGGTATCGAGTTGACGATTTGCATTGGACTGCGGTGGGTTCGTCGAGTTAGTCTTTTCGTCCCGCAATCACCCCCGGAGCATCCCATGATGCGCCGAGTCTTTTCGCCAATGTTGTGCTTCGGCTGCCTGGTCACCATCGGCGTCACTTTGAGCTGCGCGGCGGTAAATCAAGCAAAACACGATCAAACTGCCGCGCCAGAGGAAACCAAAGACGTACCCGTCAGGAACTGGGGCGACTGGTGGCCGAGCACGCAGTTCGGTGCGGATGATTGGGTCAGCGATGATCAGATCGCGCGAACTGACAACCGGATCGACTCTGTGAACTACGGCTCGATCGACACGCCCTGGGGATTCAGTTGGGTCAGTCTCTGGCAACTCGAAGATGGAGTCTCGTTGAGTTTGCGCTTCTTCTCGAACATGTTTGACGAAGAGGGGCGCATGCAGTCTCCGACCGGCCCGGCGCCGGGTGACATCAAAATGAGCGTGGTGTGCGACGGCAAGGTCGTGCGCGATGCTCGGAATGCCAACCTTATCGTCAACTCGTGGGTCGGTGGCATGGGTTCCGTGCAGGGAAGCTCGTCCGGCGAATTCGATTGGCTGCCTCCTGACTTCAAGGACTACTGGGTACGGGTTGACGTCAAGAACGTGCGCCATTGGTTCCTCATCCCGTACGGCTTGGGGGCGGACCCGGCCGAGCACGGCAACATGTTGCCCGTGGAAGCTGCCGGCCCGGCGCGACCGGCAGGAGCGTCGGCAGAGGATCAAGTTCACCTCTGGGGCAGCGTGAGCTACGAACTGGGTAGGGTTGAAGAAATGGGGTGGCACGTTTCGATGTCCGTGTCCAATCCCTTCGATACTGAGATCAGCATCTTTCTCTACAAGGATTCGGCGCGATGGGAGCTGACGTATCCCAGAACTTCAGCGGTCTATAACTGGCCTGCGGGATACTCACGCTTTTGCTCGTGGACATCTATCTCCCGAACAGACGCGATCGACTACTATCGTACGGATAGCTTTACATTCTGGCGCACGCCAATCGACACAAGGAACTGGGGCTTGCTTCGTGTCACCGTAGAGGACCACGCGTTCGATAAAGTCGTCCCCAGCAGCTTGTTCCATTACACCCACAACTGGCTTGAAAACGATTAGCCATTGCTACTCAGCCTTCAACGAGCGAGTCATCAGGCGGGTGACGGCCTCTCTGGGGTCGGCGTTGTCGTAGATCACGTTGCAGACTTCCTCGCAGATGGGCATCTCCACGCCGTGCTGCTGGGCGAGCTCGCGCAGGGCTCGGGCCGTGTTGTAACCCTCCACCACCATCTGCATGGAGGCGAGAATCGCCTCGGGCTTTTCGCCTTCGCCGATGCGGCGGCCGAAGCGAAGATTGCGCCCGTGGGGCGAGGTGCAGGTGGTGATCAGGTCGCCGATTCCGCTCAGTCCGCTGAAGGTGCGCTCCTCGGCGCCGATCGCGTGGCCGAGCCGGGCGATCTCCGCCAGGCCGCGCGCCAGCAGGGCCGCCTTGGCGTTGTCGCCGAGCTTCAGGCCGTCCAGGATGCCGGCCGCGATCGCCACCACGTTCTTGGCCGCGCCCGAAAGCTCCACGCCCTTGAGGTCGGTGCTGTAGTAGACGCGGAAAGTCGGCGTGCTGACCAGCTCTGCCAATGCCTGGGCGCGGCTTTCATCGCCGGCGCTGACCACCACGGTGGGCAGGCCGCGGGCCACTTCTTCGGCGTGGCTGGGGCCCGACAGGCACAGCAGGTGTTTCGCGTGCGTAGTCTCTGCCAGGATCTGGGTGGGGAACTTGATGGTCTCCTGCTCGATGCCCTTGCTCAGGCTTACCAGCGGCAGCTCGGCCGGGTAGTTCGCGCCCAGACGCATGAACTCGGAGCGGATGAAGCGCGTGGGCACGGCGCATACGCACCAGTCGAAGCGCTCCAGGCCGTCGAAATCGTTGCTGGCTTCCAGCCCGGCCGGGAACTTCATGCCCGGCAGGAACACGCGGTTGACGCGGGTTTCGGCCATTTCGCGCGCATACTCGGCAAGGCGCTCATACAGCGTGACGCGGTGGCCCGCGCCCGCCAGCAGCATGCCGAAGGCGGTGCCCCAGCTGCCGGCGCCGATGATCAGTACTTCAGCCATTCGTCACCTCGGGCTTTTTGCGGCCGATACGCGGCTCCGTGCCGCTCATGATTCTACGGATATTCGCGCGATGTTTGACCACCACAAACAGGCTGACCAGCACCAGAAAGATGAAGCGGTTGTTGTACGGGTCGGTGAAGGTCGTACCGCCCAGCCAGGCGTAGTAGAAGGCCGGGATGCTCAAGGCCGCCACTATGCTGGAAACGCTGACCATGCGCGTCGCCAGCAGCACCAGGCCGAACACACCCAGCGCGCACAATGCAGGCAGCGGCGCGTGGAGATCGGGCACCACGGTCAGCACCAGCACCACGCCCAGGCCGGTGGCCACGCCCTTGCCGCCCTTGAACTTCAGGTAGACCGAGTACAGGTGCCCGGCCAGGGCGCCGATGGCGGCAAACAACGCGAGGTCCGTGCCGGCGCGCTCGGACAGCCACAGGCCGGCCAGGCAGGGGCCGGCGCCTTTCAGCGCATCCAGCAGCAACACCACGGGGAACCACTTCCAGCCGATCACCCGGGCCGCGTTGGTGGCGCCGATGTTGCGGCTGCCGTGCTGGCGGATGTCCACGCCCTTGACCAGCTTGCCGGCCAGCAGGCCGAACGGAATGCCGCCCACCAGGTAGGAGACAAGCAGCGTGCCGACAATCCAGGCGTAGATCATGAGCTACTGGAACAGCCAATAACCAACAACCAATTACCAGTTACCAATGGAATGCTGATTTGCCCGAAACTGGTCATTGGTAATTGGTTATTGGTAATTGCGGTTCGGACTTTCTGCAGCGTTCGAACTCCGCAAAGTACGCGCAAATCGGGTCAGCTCGGCGATCATGTCGTAGCGGCTCATGGGCGTGATCAGGTAATAGCCCTGCACCTCGGGCGCGATCTGTTCCATCAACTCCTTGCTGATCGCCACGCCTTCCGCGCGGCCGGCCTCGCCGCGCTTGCCTTTCATGCGTTCGCGGATGTTCTCCGGCACGTCGATGCCCGGCACTTCGTGGTGCAGGAACTCGGCATTGCGCTCACTGACCAGGGGCATGATGCCGAGGATCAGCGGCACGCCGAGCGGACGCACGGCCGCGGTAACTTCGCGGGCCTTGGCGATGTCAAACACCGGCTGGGTCATGATGTAGCGTGCACCCGCCTGCACCTTGCGCTGGAAGCGCTTGACCTCGTTTTCAAGCTTGCGCGAGGCGCAGTTGAAGGCGCCGCCCACGAAGAAGTTCGTGCGCGCGTCGCCGTCTTTGCCGGTGGCGAAGTCGCCCTGGTTGAAGCGCGAAATCATCTCGATCAGCTTGTGGCTGGCCATGTCGAACACGCCGCTGCTGCCCTTGTAAGCCTGCGTGGCAACCGGGTCGCCGGTGACGGCCAGGATGTTGCTGATGCCCATGGCATAGGCGCCCAGCAGGTGCGACTGGGTGCCGATCAGGCTGCGGTCGCGGCAGGCGACGTGCAGCACGATGCGCGCGTCCATGCGCT
Organism: Planctomycetota bacterium; assembly: GCA_022071975.1. Lineage (GTDB taxonomy): Bacteria > Planctomycetota > UBA8742 > UBA2392 > UBA2392 > JACKID01. The sequence goes on along the minus strand of JAJVIO010000008.1, from coordinate 173,005 downwards.
GCATCAGCAGGCTGGCAAAGGCCAGGTTGCTCATGCGCATGATGGAAAGCGGGTTGTCGGCGATGGTCAGCGCGTCGGCGCCGGCTTCCACCACCAGCTTCGCGCCGTCCAGCTCACTTGACGCGTCAATGCCTCGGGGTGGGTCCACCTCGGCCACCACCACGCGGCGCGCCGCGAGGTCGCTTTCCAGAGTGGGCTGGACTTTCAGCGGCTCGCGCGGCTTGGCCTTGGGTGCCGGCTCGGCGGGCACACGCAGGTGCCGCATGCTGGGCTTGCGGGCGACCAGTTGCGCCTTCAGCTTACGGATGTCCTCGGGCGTGGTGCCGCAGCAACCGCCGATCAGGTTGGCGCCCAGGTCGGCCAGGCGCCGCGCGCTGCGGGCGAAGTAGTCGCTGCTCTCGATGTAGATAGGTCGGCCGTGGTCGTCGAAGTCGGCCAGGCCGCGGTTGGGGTAGATGCTGATCGGCTTTTCGGTCAGCTCGACCAGCCGGCGGCAGACTTCAATGGCCGCGCTCTCGCCGCCGCCGCAGTTGGCGCCGATCACGTCCACGGGCTGCTTCTCAAGCTCGCGCACCATGCGCTCCGGCGAGATGCCGGTGGTGGTGGTGCCCGCCAGGCTGAAGGCCATCTGCGTGATCAGCGGGGTCTTGGGCGCGACGCTGCGCACGGCCGCGATCGCAAACAGCAGCTCCTGCAAGTCGGGGAAGGTCTCCAGCAGCAGGGCGTCCACGCCGCCATCCACCAGTCCGCGGGCCTGCTCGGTGAATGCGGCGCGGCGTTCGTCGTCACTGAGCTTGGCGCTGGTGCGGAACAGCGGGCCCATGGCGCCCAGCACGTAGGCGCGTTCGCCAGCCGCCTGGCGCGCGAGTTGCGCTCCGGCCTTGCAGACTTCATAGCTGCCGACGTTGGCCTCGGCGGAGACTAGGGCCATGGGGTCAGCGCCGAAGGTGTTGGTCTCGATTACATCGGCGCCGGCTTCGAGGTACTCCTGGTGCGCGGCCAGCACGAAGTTCGGCTTGGCCAGGTTCAGCACCGGGCCGACGCCGCCGCCCGCGACCAGGCCGCGGCTGGCCAGCAGGGTGCCGTAGGCCCCGTCACCGACGAGGACCTTCTTTTTCAGCGCTTCAAGGAACGGCTCCATGCGGACTCCGGCAGGCGTGGCGCGAGTATAGGTCTGTGCGTCAGGCTTCCAAGCGCACGTAACGCTTGCCGGGCAGGGCTTTGGCTAGCCGCTTCATCTCGAGGGTCAGCAGCCCGCTGGTGACCTGGGCCGCGGCCATGCCGGTCTTTCCCATCAACTCGTCCACCGTCAGGCCATCGCTGGGCTGCAGCACTTTCCACAGCGCGGACTCGGTGGGGGACATGCCCTGGGGCGCGGCGTCGGCGCGCTTGTCGGGCGCTTTCTCCTCAGGAAGCAGCTTGAGCATCTCGAGCCCTTCGTAGACGTGGGCGGGCTCAGCCACCAGGTGCGCGCCCTCGCGGATCAAATCGTGGGGGCCCTGGCTGAGGTCGCTGTCCACCTTGCCGGGCAGGGCGAACACCTCGCGCCCTTGCTCAACGGCCATTCGAGCCGTGATCAATGAACCCGAGCGCCGTGTAGCCTCAACCACCAGCACGCCCAGGCTGAGCCCCGAAATGATGCGGTTGCGCTGCGGGAAGTTGCGCGCGCGGCCGGGAGTGTGCAGCGGAAACTCGCCGATCACCGCGCCGTGTTCGGCCAGCTCCAGCGCGAACTGCTGGTTCTCGGGCGGATAGACATCCAGCAACCCGCTGCCCACCACGGCGATGGTGCGCCCGCCGCCCTCGATGGCGGCTCGGTGCGCGGCCGTGTCGATGCCGCGGGCCAGGCCGCTGACCACGGTGACGCGGCGGATGGCGAAATCGCGGGCAAAGCGCGCTGCCTGGGCGGTGCCGTAATAGCTGGCGCTGCGGCCGCCGACGATGGCAAGCGACAGGTCGTCGTCGCCGGTGATCTCGCCGCGCACGTACAGCAGCGGCGGAGGGTCGTCGATGCGTTTCAGAAGCTGCGGATAGCCGGGATCCTCAAGCTGCAGCAGCCGGATTCCGTGCTTCTCGCATTCCTCAAGTTCGCGCAGGTGCTCGCCTTTGCGGATCACTTCGGCAAGCGCGTCTGCACCCTGCTTGTTGGCCTTGGGCACTTTGCTGATCTCGGCCTTGGGTGCCGACACCACGGCGCTCGCGCTGCCGAAACGTTTCAACAGGTTGGTCATGCCGAGCGGCGTAAACTTCTGGGTCAGCGCCAGCGCGACCTTCGCCTCAAGCTCATGCATGGCCGCGCCCCAGCAGCGTGGCGGCCAGCGCGTCATCCAGCCTGCAGGGCAGGGTGCCGGCCTCGCCGATTTCCGAGATCACCACGAAGTGCACGGCATGGCCCTCGCGCTTCTTGTCGCCCTGCATCACCTGCAGCATCGCCTCTGGCGATAGGTCAGCCGGCGGCTCGGCGGGCAGGCCGAGTGCTTTCAGCAGCGCGGCGACACGTTCAGCCAAAGCCGGTTTCAGCTTGGCGCGCTCAACCGACAGGCGCAGCGCCGCATGCAAGCCGATGGCTACGGCCTCGCCGTGCAGGTAGCGCTGGGGAAACAAGGTCTCCAGCACATGCGCGAGAGTGTGGCCCAAGTTGAGCGTGGCGCGACGGCCGCTGGTCTCGCGCTCGTCGTCCATCACGACGTCTGCCTTGAAGCGGATGCATGCCGCCACCACGCGTTGAACTGTTTCCGGTTCACGGGCGAGCAAGCCCGCCGCGCCGTGCTCCAGCATGGAAAGCAGGTCCCGGCCGCTGATCGCCGCTGTTTTGACCACTTCGGCCAGGGCGCTGACGTACTCGCGCTCCGGCAAGGTCTGCAGAAAGTGCAGGTCGCAGAACACGGCTGTCGGCTGGTGGAAGGCGCCGATCAGATTTTTGCCGCTGGCGTGGTTGATGGCGGTTTTGCCGCCGACGCTGGAATCCACCATGGCCAGCAGGCTGGTGGGAACCTGCACGTAGCGCAGACCGCGCAGCAGCGTGGCGGCCAGATAGCCCGCCAGGTCACCGACCACACCGCCGCCAAGGGCGATGATCAGCGAGTGGCGATCCAGCTGGCGGGTGGCAAACACCTGGTCATAGAGCGCCTCAAGTTGTGCGAGACTCTTGCTGTTTTCACCGGCCGGTACCGTTAGCACGTGGTTGGCGACCACGGCATTCTGCACGGCTTCGGCGTGGTGGGGGCCCACGTTGCTGTCGGTGACCAGGAAGATCGAAGTAGGCCTGGCGGCCTCGGCGAAGGCGCGCAGTTCCGTGAGCAGCCTCGCGCCGATCACGACGTCGTAGCTGCGCTCACCCAGGCTTACCGGTACGCGGGTCACTTCCATGTCGTGAGACTAGCACGCCGAAAGAAAACGACTATTGCTTGTCATCGGCGGGGGTGTCGCCCGCAGCAGGCTTCTCGGGGGATGCTTCGGGCTTGGTCTCAGGCTCGCCGCCCTTGGCGCCGGGCAGGGGCTTGAGTTTCAGGCCGCCCTGCTTCTTGAGGCGGTTGCGGGAAAGCTCCAGGGTGCTGGCCTCAAATCGCGCGCGCTCGCGACGTTCACTCAGGATGAACCAGGTCAGTACCGACATCAGCACCAGGATGCCGATCATGCCCAGCAGGCCGTAAATCCAGTCGCTGCCCCCGGTTTCATCGCGCAGACCGCGCACTCGCTTGACGATCAGCAGGGGGCGAATCGTCGAACTGCTGCTGGTTGTTTCAAACACGTTGCGGTAGTAGCGCGCGTCCATGGCGATCAGCGCGCGCGGCTCCAGCCCCGTGGGGGGCTCGATCATGTCCACCAGGTAGCGCTTGGGTGATTCCAGGTTGGCGGTGTCGTGCAGCACCAGGGCACGGAACACGCGGCGCAGGCCGCTGATGTTTGGGGGCAAAATCACCGGCGCGTAGTCGTCCCCGATCATGCCGTCCACGTGAATACCCTGCCCGCGGTAGCGCGGCCCGGTCTCGGCGCCCGCGAGGTCGAAGTAGCCGATCTCGGGCACCACCTCGACCTGGTCGTCGGGGGCGTTGGCGCGCGCCAGCATGGCGTAGTAAGCGGCCTCGGTTTCCAGGAACACGGGGTCCTCGCGCATGGCGTCACGGACCTGCTGCAACAGCTCGTCCGTCAGCTCGTACTTCGAGACTTCGCTTACAGCCAGGTCGGCGGTCAGCAGCAGGGGGAGGTGGTCCTGCGTCAGCACCTGCTTGGCCTTTGTGCTGTAGGGCTTGACCTCGCGGCTGTAGATCCAGCGGCGCAGGAAAGCGCCGCTCAACTTGACCATCACGTGCTCGGTGACCAGTTTGTCGTCGTGCGACACGGCGCCGGCCGTGTTCAGGAACGGCTTCAGCGCCTCGGGGAGACTCAGGCTCTGGAACAGCACGGTGCGCTGTTCGATCTGGTGTTCGTTTCGCCCGAGGCCCGGGCCCAGCAGCGCGACCACGCCTTCGTAGTAGACCTCGATCTTCGCGCCGTCCTGCAGCACGATCGGCTTCTCCGGCCTGATCTCGTAGAGGTCGAACAGGCGGCCCTCGGCCGCAAAGCCACGGCCGCGATACACTTCAAGCGCCTGCTGCGACTTGCCGAAGTACCAGCCCTGCGCGTCAACCTTGGCCGCGTACTCCGCGTGCCCGGAGCCGCCGGGGGCGGGCAGCTTGCGCAGGATCTGCAGCGCCAGCAACTCATTGGTGGGGGCCTGGCGGCCGCGATAGGCCGCGAACTCGTTCATGGTCTTTTCGCGCGAGCCGTCTTCGAAAGGTATGAAGTCGAGCAGGTTCTGGGTTTCATCCAGCAGCTCGAAAACGGGCGGCAGGGTCAGCTTTTCGGCGAGTTTCAGTTCGTGGTCGGCGTCGCGCCGGACCTCTTCACGCTGGTCTAAACCGGGCGAGTATGGGTCCGGGGGCGGCGGTGCGGGCGAGTCGTCATTGCCGAAGGGCGTGGCGACGCGGTTGCCGGCCGGCTGGTTCACCTTGCGCGGATCCTCCTGCTCGCCGGTTTCGACGGGTATCTGGTTGATGGGATTCTTGGTGAACCACTCCTGCCGCTTCTTCTCGAACAGCTCGCGGATCTGTTCGGTGGTGAGCAGAGGGTCGAAGTTGGTGCGGATCTTCTCCGGCTCCCAGTCCCAGCTCTGGCGCTGGTCCTGCCACGAGTAGTTGAGCAGCATGTAGATCACGCCGATCAGCGCGGCCGACATCACCAGCAAGCTCATCAGCTTGACGAACATTGCCGAACTGGAGGGCATTCGCCCCGGTTCAGCCAGTTTGAGTGAAAGCTTCGCCAATGCCGCACCTCTACCCATAGGAACGGGAATTTCCGTTCCCGGTTCAACAACAGCTATTGGAGCCTATTCGGGCTTGGTTGTGAACTGGAAGATCCGCGCGCCTTTGGGATGCTTGAGCGTGATGGCCACGACGATTTCGTCGCCGTCGCGCAGGGGCACGGGTTCATGAACCGGAAGGCCGTTCAGGTACGTGCCGTTGGTGGAACGCATGTCCTCGATCATGAAAGCGTCGGCTTCCTTGCGGATCTGGAAATGGCGCTTGCTGATCGTCGGGATCTGGTACACGAGGTCGGAAGGCGGTTCACGCCCGATCATGACCGATGAGCGGATCTCGTGGCGGGTGCCGCTCTCCACGTCAACCAGGAAGCCGACGTCGGCCTTTGTTGCCTTGTCCACGGGGCGTGAAGCGCGCTGCTGCTTGCCGGCGGAGGCCTGCGGCGCAGGCGCAACGGGCTCGGGCGCGAGCTCGACGGGTGCCTGATCGGTCAGGTCGGGGCGCGGCGGCTTGGCCGGCGCTTTGGCGGCCGCGTACTTGCCGCCCTGGATGTTGGCCTTGACCTTGGCCGCGTCCACCTTGCCGTTGGCGGGCAGCGGGTGGACGACATCGACCTCGACCATGCGGTAAAGGTTGGCGTGGCGGAAGTACCGGTCCACGGACGGCGGGATGCGGATCAGCACTTTCTTTTCCGCGGCCTCACCGCCGATCAGCTTGAGTGCGATGCTGCGGAAGGCGTCCTCGGAGATCTCGGCCGTGCCGGTGATGTCCATTTCCACCTGCTCGTAGGGCAGCTGGAGCAGCTGTGGGAAATAGTCGAACACTGCCGAGATGAATTCTTCTTCACTCTCGGCAGCAATCACCAACCGGTTCCAGCGCAGGGATGCGGACATGGGTTAGTCGTCATCCCCCGGCACGTGCTTCAGTGCTTCGTCCTGCAGGGCGGAAAGCTGAGCGTCGGCGTTGCCCGTGGCCTCAATGATGCCGCGCATCTTCTGCTTGCGGTCGTCCCCGTTGATCAGTGTGTCGATCAGCAGGCGGTAGAGGTGCGTGGTGCTGATGGGAATCGCGTGCACCAGGTCGTCGAACTCGTCCTCGGAAAAAGTGAAGCTGCCGTTGGCAGACTGCAGTGTGGCCGAGCCGTCAGCATTCTTGATGATCTTCATTGCTGTTCCTGGTTCCCGTATGAATTAGCGCTTCTGGGTGATGCGGCACGACAGCCCGGCGTCCTTGAAACGGTCGCGGATAACCCCGGCCTCGTCCTCTGACACGCCCTTCACCACCGGCACAATCATCTTGCCCGCCAGTGCCAGCGCTGAGTTCAGGTCAATGCCCTGGATCTCGGCGATGATCTCAGCGGCGGCCTGTTTCTTGTCGGCGCCCTTGGGCGGCGACAGGAAAACCGTGAAGTTGCCGCCGCCGGCAGCCGCCGCCGGCGCCGCGGGCTTCTTGCCCGAAGCAGCGGCCGGGCCTACGCCGCCGGTGACAGGCTTCTTGATCTGCTTGGTGACCGACTTGGCCGCCGGCATGGCCTTGGCGGCAGGTGCCGGCTTGCCCACGGGTGCCGCGGCTGGCTTGGCCGCAGGGGCCGGCTTGCCGGCCTTGTTGAGCTTGGAAGTTTCCTTCTTCTTCTGCAGCTCCGGGTCAACGTAGGTGCTGGCCTTGCCGGTCCATACCGGCAGCGTGTCTTCCGGGCCGGGTTTGAACTTCTTCTTCGGGTTTCCGTCGGCGTCCAATTCCATCTCCTCCCCGTCCAGCGACAGGTTGTCCAGCTCCATCGCTGGAGCTTCGTCTTCCAATGAAAGGGACATCGCCTCCTGCCGGGATTGGCGTGTAGGAGGCAACATGGTCATCGCGTCCGCGCTGAAACCAGGCTCGTCATCTACAGGAACATCCACGGAATCATCTGCGGGGATGTCCACTGAAAGCGCATCTTCCGGCAGATCCAGGTCGTCCGCCGGAATGTCCACGGCCTCTTCGTCGGCGGGGATGTCCACGCCGACCGTTACGACTTCCTCGCCGCCAAGGTCGTTCAGGTCCAGGTCCAGGTCGTCGCTTTCCGTGACTTCCTGGGTGGCGGCCTGCCCGTATTCCATACCGCTGGTGTCGTCGGCCACGTCCTCGAAGGGTATGTCCACGGCCTGCGGCGCGTCGCCAAACGGTTCCACGGCGGCAAGGCTTTCGATCTTGTGCGCGGGCGGCGCATCCTCGACCTCAGAATCCTCGGCCGCGAACTCGGCTGTGAGGTCCAGCGCCTCGGAATCGTCCTGCATTTCCTCAACGGCCGGGGGACGCACGCCGCCGAAAATGGTGGGCGCGCCCATCGGCATGGGCTGAGACATCGTCATGCCTTCGGGCGTCAGGCTCAGGTCCAGCCTCAGGGGTTGCCCCGGAACCTCGAGCCGGACCGAGATGGAGTCGCCCGGGCGCAGTACTACTTCTTGTTGTGTGGCCATAGGTCGTTTCACACCTGTTCAGGCGTTGCCCGTCTTACACGGCTGCAATCCGCTGGGGTGCCGAATTGTCGCGGCGGCCGGCAACTTGTGTCAAGCCCTTAAACTAAACGCGCATCTTAGCTTCGCGGGCGCAGCTCACCTATATCCTGAGAGAATCGCGCGCCGGCGCAACCGGGCGGCGGCCGCAGGTTGCCAAACCCGCCCGCGGGTGGTTGCATACCGCCCGCATGAATGAGCCGGCAACAACCCCCGCCCTGCAGATCGAGGGCGTTTTCAAGACCTACCCGGGCGGGATCGAGGCCGTGAAGGGCGTAAGCCTGACAGTGCGGCATGGCGAAATGCTGGCGATCATGGGCAAATCGGGCAGCGGCAAAAGCACGTTGCTCAGCCTGATCGGTACGCTCGACAAGCTGGATGCCGGTCGCATCCTGATCCATGGCCAGGACATTTCAAAGATTCGCGACCTCGCCCGCTTCCGGCGAGAAGAAATCGGCTTCGTGTTTCAACTTCACTACCTGCTGCCGCACCTGACGCTGCTCGATAACGTAGCCCTGCCCCTGCAGGGCAAGCGCGACGCCCTGGCGCTTGCCCGCAAGGCGCTGGAGCAGGTGGGCCTGGGCCACCGGCTGGACCACGTGCCGGCCAAGGTCAGCGGCGGCGAGCGCCAGCGCGCGGCCATCGCCCGCGCCATCGTGAATCGCCCGCGCGTTCTGCTGGCGGACGAGCCCACGGGCAACGTGGACAGCGAAAGCGAGGCAGCCCTGCTCGACCTGTTCGAAAGCCTGCGACGCGAGCTGGGCATGACGCTGGTCGTCGTAACCCACGAGCGCGGCGTGGCCGAGCGCGCTGACCGCATCGTGCACTACCGCGACGGCCAGATTGAGAACATCGAAGTAAAGGAAGCGGCCTGATGGCACGCGCGGCAATACTTCTACTCGCCTTGCTCTGCGCGGGCTGCATGGACTCGACCAACGTGCCGGGGGTAACCGCCGACCCCGAACAGTCAGCCGCCAATGCGTTTCCGGACATTCCTTCCTCTACGGAGGCCATGCAGCTGGTCGAGGCCGGTCGAAAGGCGTTCCGCGGCCTGGGCTGCGAAAGCTGCCACTCCATCACCGCCGACCGCAGCGGCCTGATGGGCCCGCCCCTGGGCGGCATTTCTGACCGCGTGCTGGCGCGCCAGGATAACGACCCCCTGAAGGCCCGGCGCTGGCTGGTAATGCATATCAAGGACCCCGCGAAGTACCCTGGCGCCCACGTGGGTGACGACGCCTACCGCGGCACCCATATGCCGCCCAACCCGCGTGTTCCGGACCATGACTTGCGCGCACTGGTTGAGTTTCTCTGGACCCTGCGTTAAACCCGCTTCCCAAGCGCATTTCGGAAAACGCCATGCCCGGTGATGCCAGGCAGCTTTCTTTCCCGCCCGGGACCGAACTCGTGTTCGGCCCTCAGGCCGCGCGCCGGCAGTTCATCAGCGAGCGCATAGCGGCCGTGTTTCGGGGCTGGGGCTTCACCGAGATCATCCTGCCCGCGTTCGACAGCGCGGAAACCTTTGCCGAGGCCGGCGAGGAAACGGAACTCTATCACCTGGTGGACCGCGAAGGCCGCCGCCTGACCCTGCGCGCCGACTTCACGCTGATCGCCGCCAAGGCCCTGGCGCTCGAGCTGCGCCGCGAACCCCGCCAGATCCGCGCCAGCTACGAGGGGCGCGTCTACCGCTTCGCCCCCAGCGGCCACGGCCACCGCGTCGAGCAGACCCAGCGCGGCCTGGAGTGGCTGAACGCCCAGGGCGCCGTGTACGACGCGGCCGCGCTGATGATGGTGCGCGAGAGCCTCGATGCCGCCGGCGCCGGCGATGCGATCACCGTGGTCGGCCACGCCGGCTTCATCCACGCGGTGCTGGGCGAGGCCGGCCGCCGTGAGCGTCGCCTGTATGAGGCGCTTGACCACAAGAACCCGAGCCGCATCCAGCAGCTCTGCCAGCGCGTCGGCCTGGATGCCGATACGGCTGCATTGCTGGAAGCGCTCCCGCTGCTGACCGGCGGGCCGGAGGTGTTCCAGGCGGCACGCGCGTTTAAGCTGTCGCCGCCGGCGGACGCCGCGCTCTCCGAGCTGGAAGGCCTGTACGCGCTGCTGCGCGACGCCGGGGCATCGGACCGGGTGCTGATCGACCTGGGCGAAGAGCGGCGTTCGGATTACTACAGCGGCTTCATGTTCCAGATTTACCACGAGTCTGTGGGCGAAGAACTCGGCGGCGGCGGCCGTTACGACCGCCTGTTCGACCGCTTCAACATGGACGTGCCGGCCGTCGGCTTCGGTTTCAACCTGGCACGCCTGGCCGAGGCTGCGTCACAGGGCGGCTTCGCGCCGGCAACTCCGCAGCGGGTGAATGACAAGGAAGGCTCGGCCGCGTTGAAGCGCATCCACGAGCTGCGAGCATCGGGCAAGCCCGTGCAGCTGGAAGGGGGCGCCTGATGCTGCGCATGGCAGTGCCAACCGGCCGTACCCTCAAACAGGCCGCGCCGCTGCTGGACAGGGCGGGCTACGCGCCCGTCGAGTCGCTGTCGGACACGCGCAAGCTGCTGGTGCCCAGCAAGTGCGGCCGCCTCGAGTACCTGCTGGTGAAACCGGTGGACGCGCCGCTGTACATTGAGCAGGGCGTGGCCGAGGTAGGCATCTGCGGCAAGGACGTGCTGATGGAGGTGGGGGCCGACCTGCTTGAGCCCCTGGACCTCGGCATCAGCCGCTGCCGCATGGTGGTTGCCGGGCGCCCCGAGATCGAGCGGCGTCTGGATAACCTGCTGTCGCCGGTGCGCGTGGCCAGCAAGTTCCCGCGCGTGGCGCAGAACCACTTCCGGAAGAAGGGCACGCCCTGCACGGTGTTCAAGCTTTCGGGCAGCGTGGAAATCGGTGCGGTGCTGGGGCTTTCACACTACATTGTCGACATCGTTGAAACCGGCACGACGCTGAAAGAAAACGGGCTGGTCGTTCACGAGGAAATCGCGGAGTGCAGCGCGCGCCTGGCCGTGAACCGCGCGGCGTGGTACGCCAGGTTGACCGAGTTGCGCGAACTGCTGGATAACCTGAAACAGGCCGTCGAAGGGGGCTGAAAATGACAGACTCGCTGAAGATCTATGAAATCGGCACCGAAGAGTTCACCGCCCTGCAGAAGCGGCTGAGCGCGCGGGCGGAAACCGGCGACGTCTCGCTGGGAACCAAACCCGGCGAGTTGCTGCAGCGCGCCAAGGACAGCGGCGACAGCGAGTTCATCGCCTTTGCCGAGAGCTTCTACGAAGGCCTGCCCCACACGGCCTCGGCCACGGTCGAGCGCGTGATCGAGAAAGTCCAGCAGCTGCGCGACGACGGCGTGCGCCACTGCGCGCGGCTGTTCGACGGCCAGGAACTGCCGACCAACCGCATCCAGGTCAACAAGCTCGACCTGATGAAAGGGGCCGACGGCGCGAACGAAGAGTTGATCAAGCTGTGCACCGGGCAGATCATCCCGCGCCTGCGCAAGTTCCATGAGAAGCAGAAAACCGCATCCTGGCAGATCGACGATAACGGCGGCTCGGTCGGCATCCGCGTGCAGCCATTGCGGCGCGTCGGCCTGTACATCCCGGGCGGTACCGCCAGCTACCCCAGCACACTCATGATGACCGCGATTCCCGCCCAGGTGGCGGGCGTGCAGGAAATCGCCGTGTTCACGCCGCCGGAGACGCTGGAGAAATCGCCCGAGCTCTGCGCGCTGATCACTGAGCTCGGCATTACCGAGGTCTATCGCGTGGGCGGCGCCCAGGCCATCGCCGCCGCCGCCATCGGCACCGAGAAGATCGCCAAGGTGGACAAGATCGTCGGCCCCGGCAACATCTTCGTGGCCATCGCCAAGCAGATGCTCAGCGGCCGTGTGGGCATCGACAGCTTTGCCGGCCCGTCTGAAATCGTGATCATCTTCGACGCCTCGGCCGACCCGGCCATGGTGGCCGCGGACATGCTGGCCCAGGCCGAGCACGACGAGCACGCCTCGGCGGTCGCCATTACCGACAGCAGCGAGGCCGCCGAGAAGGTGAAGGCGGAGGTCGCGAAGCAACTGGCCGACCTGCCGCGCAAGAGCATCATCGAGAGCTCGTTCGCCTCCTACGGCGGCATCATCACCGTGCCGAGCAAGGGCTTCGCGATCCGGCTGGCGGATTCGATCGCGCCGGAGCACTGCGAAGTGCTGACCGAAGACGCCGAGAACGACGCCAAGCAGATCCGCAACGCCGGCGCCGTCTTCATCGGCCCCTGGGCGCCCGAGGCCTTCGGCGACTACAACGCCGGCCCCAACCACGTGCTGCCCACGGCCGGCAGCGCGCGTTGGGCCAGCGCCTTGGGTGTGGACGACTTCGTGCGGCACGTCAGCGTCATCCGCGGCAGCAAAGAGTTGCTGGCGGCAAACAAGGAAGCGGCCATCAAGCTGGCGCGGGCCGAGCAGCTGGAGGCCCACGCCCGCAGCATCGAGAAGCGGCTCTAGGCGTTCATGGACAACACCACGCTCAAGTACTTCAAGACGCAGCTGCCCGGCCTGGCCGGCGGCTACACGCTTGATGTGCCGGACTGCCCGGTCAAGCTGAACCAGAACGAAAACGCCTGGGACTGGCCGGCCGCGCTGAAGCAGGAAGTGTTCGAGCGCGTGCGCGACCTGCCCTGGAACCGCTACCCACCGTTCGTGCCCGACGCGTTTCTGGCCAAGGTGGCCGCGCACATCGGTGCGGACGCCAACCAGGTGCTGGCGGGCAACGGCTCCAACGAGCTGCTGTACGCCGTGTTCGTCAGCACCCTCGAGCGCGGGCGCAAAGTGGTGATCCCGCAGCCCACCTTTACGGTATACAAGCTGCTGGCGGACCTGCTTGGCGCCGAGGTGGTCACTGCCGGGCTCAACGACGAGCTGCAGTACAACGCCGCCGCGCTGGAAGAAGCGGCCGCCGACGCCTCCGTGGTGGTGCTGGCCACGCCCAACAACCCGACTGGCAGTGTGATCGACCCGACGGACCTTGAGCACCTGGTCAACACCAGCGCCGCCCTGTGGGTGGTGGACGAAGCCTACTTCGAGTTCCACGGCGAAACGGCGTTGGAGCTCACCCGCCACTGCCGCAACCTGGTGGTGCTGCGCACCTTCAGCAAGGCGCTGGCCACGGCCGGCCTGCGCTTCGGCTGCATGGTCTGCCACCCGGAAGCGAGGCCGATTTTCGCGGCGGCCAAGCTGCCCTACAACCTCAACATCTTCACCATGGCGGCCGTGGAGACGGCGATCGAGAACGCGGTGACGCTGAAGGCCCGCGTGGAAGAAACCAAGCGTGAACGCGAGCGCGTGGCCCGCAAGCTGCGCGAGTACACAGGCGTGAAGGTGTACCCCAGCCGCGCGAATTTTCTGCTGTTCGAAACCGAGCGCGCGCCGCGCGACATCTGGAAAGCCATGGTCAGCCGCGGCGTGCTGATCCGTGACGTCAGCGGCTACCCGCGCCTGGGCAAGGCCCTGCGCGTAAGTATCGGCCGGCCCGAAGAAAACGACGCCTTCCTGAAGGCGCTCGAGTATGCGATGACAGTGGTGGGGTAGGGGCGAGGCTTGCCTCGCCCGCGAGATCTGGACCGGCCTATGCGAACAGCCAGCTACAGCCGCAAGACTTCCGAGACGCAGATCGCCGTCGAGGTCAACCTCGATGGCGAGGGCAAGTATGCCGTACAGACCGGCATCGGCTTCCTGAACCACATGCTGGAACTGTTCAGCAAACACGGCCTGTTCGACCTGACCGTCAACTGCACCGGCGACCTGCACGTGGACGCCCACCACAGCGTGGAGGACATTGCCATCGCGATCGGCGAAGCCTTCAAGCAGGCGGCCGGCGACAAGGCCGGCATCAACCGCTACGGCAGCAGCCTGATCCCCATGGATGAGGCGTTGATCCGCTGCGCGCTTGACCTCAGTGGCCGTCCGTTCCTGGTGTGCGAGCTGGGGCAGCTGAAACGCGAAGAGGTGGGGGGCCTGCCCACGGAAATGGTCGAGCACTTCTGGCGCAGCTTCAGCACGCACTTCCCCATGAACCTGCACATCGACGTGCTGCGCGGCGACGACACGCACCACATTATTGAGGGCGTGTTCAAGGCGGTCACGCGTGCGTTACGGTTTGCGCTCGATTACGACGCCCGGCGCAAGGGCGTGCCCAGCACCAAGGGAGTGCTGTAGGGGACTGTCCCCGCAGTTGGGGACTGTCCCCGTTTGGGAGAACAGTTCGAGTTTCGAGGGCGAGGAGAGTCCCCAAAAACGGGGACAGTCCCCTAAGCTGCCATGAACGTCACCATCATTGATTCCGGCATCTGCAACCTGGGCAGCATTTCGCGTGCACGGAAGCGGCGGCCGTCACAAGCGCCGAGCGCCTGCTGCTGCCGGGAGTGGGCAGCTTCCCGGCCGGCATGCAGGCCCTGAACGAGCGCGGCTTCACGGCCGCAATCCGCGAGTTCGCGGGATCCGGCAGGCCCTTGCTGGGCATCTGCCTCGGCATGCAGTTGCTGTTTGAAACTGGTGAGGAGTTCGAGAAGACCCCCGGCCTGGGGCTGATCCCCGGCCGCGTGCGCGAAATCAGGGCGGGCGCCAACCCGGTGCCGCACATGGGCTGGAACCGCATTCTGCCGCGAAAGGCCGACCCGCTGCTGGAAAACTTGCCGGAAGAAGCCTTCTTCTACTTCGTGCACAGCTTCGTGTGCGAGCCGGCCGAGCGCGCGGATGTGCTGGGCGAAACCGATTACGGCGAGACCTTCTGCAGCGTGGTGCGGCGCGGCAACGTGCGCGGCATCCAGGCCCACCCCGAAAAGAGCCAGCGCTGCGGCGCCAGACTGCTGGAGAATTTCCTGAAGCTATGAGCGACTTCACGATCTATCCCGCCATCGACCTGCGCCAGGGGCGCGTGGTGCGCCTGCAGCAGGGCCGCGCCGACGCCGAAACCACCTACGCCGAAGATGCCACCGAGGTCGCCCGCGACTTCGCCGCCCAGGGCGCGCGCTGGCTGCACGTGGTGAACCTGGACGGCGCATTCGGCGAAGCGGGCGAAAACCTGGCCGTGCTGCGTGCGATCTGTAACACAGTCGAGATCCCGGTCGAGTTCGGCGGCGGCCTGCGCAGCCGGGCCGACGTAGAGCAAGCGCTCAAGCGCGGAGTAAAACGCGTCATCCTCGGCACCGTGGCCCTGCGCCAACCTGAGTTGGTACGCGAGTTGACCGCCGAGTTCGGCGACCGGATTGCCGTAGGCATCGACGCCCGGGACGGCATGGTGGCCGTCGAGGGCTGGGTGAAAACCAGCGAAGTCTCAGCCATTGAGTTGGCGAAGCGAATGGTGGAGGCCGGAGTCTCCCGTTTCATCTATACCGACATCGCCCGTGACGGCATGCTGATCGGGCCTGATCTTCAGGGCGCGTGCAAGCTGGCGCAGAAAGGGGCCGCGGTGATAGCCTCCGGCGGCGTCGGCAGCCTTGCGCATGTGACCGCGGCCGCAACCATCGGCGGCGGGGTTGACGGCTTGATCATCGGCAAGGCGTTGTATGAAGGGCGATTTACGGTTAGACAGGCTCTGCAGGCCGCGAAAGGACAGCGAACATGAGCGACTTCCAGGTGATCCCGGCAATCGAGCTGCGCGGCGGCATGGCCCTGCGCTATGAGTCCGTGGGCATGGGCACCCGCGCCAACCGGGTTGAGCCCATCGGCTTCGTCCGCAAGTTTGTCGAAGCCGGCGCGGGCATGATCCACCTCTACAACCTGGACGGCCCTTTCATCGTAAGCCAGGCTGAGCACTCCGGCAGCGTGCTGGCCGGTGCCGAGCGCAACCTGTCCGTGATGGGTGAGCTTGCCAAGACCTTTGACATCACCGTGCAGGTCAGCGGCGGCGTGCGCGACCTGGAGAGTTTCCAGATGGTCACCTCGCTCGGCATCAGGCGCGCCGCCATCGGCAGCGCCGCCATGCAGAACCCGGCGCTCGTGCAGGCCGCCGTCAAGCACGCGGCCGACGCGGTGGTGATTTTCATCGACGTCAAGAACGGCCGCATGGTCGCGCAGGACTGGATCAAGGACTCCAAGGCCACCCCAGCGCAGGTTGCAGCCAAGGTGCGCGAGGCGGGCGTGAAACATTTCATCTTCCAGGACGTCTCGGCCGACGCGCGCGGCAACGGCCCCAGCGTCGCCGAGGCCGCGCAGATCGGCGGCGACGTGATCATCACCGGCGGCGTGCAGACGCTGGACCACATCAAGGCGGCCGCCGCCACCGAGGGCATCTCCGGCGTGCTGGTGGGCAAGCCGCTGATGCAGGGCGAGTTCAGTTACGAGCAGGCGCTCGAATACGCCAAGGCCGGCCTCGCGGCTCGCAGCTAGAGCAGAAACTTGAAAAGAGAGGTCAGAGGCTGGAGGCCAGAGGACAGAAAACGGCGCTAAGCGCTCCGTGAGTTTCCCTGACCTCTGGCCTTTAAACTCTGACCTCTACCCTGAACGATGCTCGCAAAACGACTGATTGTGTGCCTCGACGTGAAAGACGGCCGCGTCGTGAAGGGCGTCAATTTCGTCGGCCTGCGCGACGCCGGCGACCCCGTCGAATGCGCCGTGCGCTACGACCGCGAACAGGCGGACGAGCTGGTGTTCCTGGACATCACCGCCAGCCACGAAAACCGCGACACCACCGTGGAACTCGCCCGGCGTTGCGCCCTCGAACTCAGCATCCCGTTCACCATCGGCGGCGGCGTGCGCAGCGTGGAAGACTTTGAGCGCCTGCTGCGCGCGGGCGCAGACAAGGTCGCCATCAACAGCGCGGCCGTGAAGAACCCGCAATTGATCCGCGACTGCGCCGCGCGTTTCGGCAAGCAGGCCGTGGTGCTGGCCGTGGACGCGCGCAAACAGCCGGACAGCAGCTATCACGTCTACGTGAAAGGCGGCCGTGAAGACACGGGCATGGACGCGTTGAAGTGGATCAAGAGTGGCGTCGAGCTGGGCGCCGGCGAGATTTTGCTCACCAGCATGGACCGCGACGGCACGGGCGAAGGCTTTGACCTCGAGCTGACCCGCAAGGCCGCCGCGCTGGTTGCCGTCCCGGTGATAGCTTCCGGCGGGGTTGGTAGACTGGAGCATCTGGCCGAAGGGCTGAAAGCAGGCGCGGCGGCGGTGCTCGCGGCCGGCATCTTTCACTTCGGGCAGCACACGGTCAGGGAAGCGAAGGAGTTTTTACGCAGCCAGAGCTTCAACATCAGACCGGTCGAGATGACAGCGCTGGCGTAGTTCCCTGACCCCTGAAACCTGTAACCTGGCCCCTGACACATCATGAGCGACTTCACTGAACAAGCACCCGTTGAAGGCCTGAAGTTCGACAGCAGCGGCCTGATCCCCTGCATCATGCAGGACGCGCGCACGGGCGAGGTGCTGACGCTGGCGTGGATGAACCTGGCGGCCTTCCGCAAGACGCTCGAGACCGGACTGGTCACCTTCTGGTCGCGCAGCCGCAAGCAGCTGTGGGTGAAGGGGGAATCCAGCGGCAACACCATGCGCGTGGCCGAGCTGAAGCTGGATTGCGACGGTGACGCGCTGGTGGCGCGCGTGCTGCCGGACGGCCCGGCCTGCCACACCGGCGAAGGCGACTGCTTCTTCCAGACGGTGTTCAAGAACAAGGCGGTGCTCAGCGAAATCGAGCAGGCGGAACAGCCCGCGCTTGGCTGGGGTGCGCGCTTCGGCGCGCTGATGGACGACGTGCGCACGCTGCTGCAGGAGCGCAAGACCAAGCTGCCCGAGGGCAGCTACAGCACCTACCTCTTCACCAAGGGGCTCGACAAGATCCTCAAGAAGCTGGGCGAAGAAGCCACCGAGACGATCATCGCCGCCAAGGGAGAAAAGCGCAGCGAGCTGGTCGGCGAGATGTGCGACCTGGTGTTCCACCTGATGGTGCTGATGGTGCAGAAGGACATCAGCTTCGAGGACATCCGCCGCGTCATGGAGAAACGCCACCGCGGCGACGATAAGCCCGCGGCCCCGCCGGAGACGGAACTCAAGGTCAGCCGCCCGCCCGAGTGCGAACCGCTGGAGAAGCGCCTGTTGAACCAGCTCGAGCCCGGCCTTCACCGCGACGTGACGCGCGCGCTTGAGCTGATGTACCGCGCCCACGCCGGCCAGACCCGCGACGGCGGCTTGCCCTACGCCACCCACCCGCTCGAGGTCGCGCTGATCGCCGTCGAGAACGTGAAGTTGCGCGAGCGCGACGAGGTGATCACCGCCCTGCTGCACGACGTGCTGGAAGACGACATGAACACCACGCCCGCCCAGCTGTCGCAGGCCTTTGGCGACAACGTCTCCGGCGCCGTGGTGCTGCTGACCAAGATGTACAAGCGCGACGGCACACCCAAAGAACTGGGCCTTGAGCGCTACTACGAAGGCCTGCGCCGCGCGCCCGGCTGGATCAAGGCCGTCAAGATGTGCGACCGCGTGCACAACCTGCGCTGCCTGCCGACTTCCGGCCGCAGCACCGAAGAGATCGAGAAGTACCGCAAGGAAACCCGCGCCAACCTGCTGCCGCTTGCGGCCAGCAGCATGGACCAGCGGCTGCTGAAGGCCGGCGACCTGCTGTTGAAAGAGCTGTACAAGTAGGCCGGCCTACACACGCGAGTCCTGAACCTCGCTGTCAGCTTCCGGGATTTCCTCGACGGCTCCTTCCGGGCCTCCCTTGCCGCGGCGGAAGAAGCGCAGCCAATCGTCCATCAGCACGTAGAACGAAGGCACCACCAGCAGGCTCAGCAGCGTGGCTACCGCCATGCCGCCCAGCACGCCGATTGCCATCGGGCGCCGGATTTCACCACCCGGGCCCAGCGCCATCGCGGCCGGCAACGCGGCCATCATGGTCGCGGCGCTGGTCATCAGGATCGGACGCAAACGGATCGGCCCGGCCTTGGCCATGGCTTCGCGCGCGGTGAGGCCCTTGAGCCGCAACTGGTTGGCGTAATCGACCAGGATGATCGAGTTCTTCTTGGCGATGCCAAGCAACAGCAGCAGGCCGATCATGCTGAAGATGTTGAGCGTCTGGCCGAAGGCAAACAGCGCCAGCGCCGCGCCGGCAATGGAGAGCGGCACGATGGTCAGCACCGTGATGGGGTGGAAGAAGCTGTTGAACTGTCCGGCCAGCACCATGTAGGCGACCAGGACTCCCATCAGCAGCGCGAAGATCAGGCTGTTGAACGAGTCCTGGTACTCAACGGAGGCGCCGCTCATGGCAATGCGGTAGCCCTCGGGCATTTTGTCCTGCAGCTCGCGGACTTTCTCGAGCGCTTCGTTCTGGGTGTGGCCCGGGGCGACGTTGGCGAACACCGTGATGCTGCGCTCGCGGTCCTGGCGCATGATGCTCTGCAGCACCGGGCGCTCCTCCTGCTTGACCAGGTTGCTGAGCGGAATGCGTTCTCCGCTGCTGGTGCGCACGCGCAGGCGTTCCAGGTCCTGGGGGCTGCTGCGCTGGCCGGCCAGCAGGCGCAGGCGCACATCGAGCCGGCGGCCCTGGTCGCTGAATTTGCCGACGCGCACGCCGCCCACCAGCGCGTTCAGCGTTACCGCCACGTCCTGCATCGGCACGCCGAGGTCCGCTGCGCGGGCGCGGTCCGGCACGACGCGAAGCTCCGGCATGCCGACCTGGTAGTCAGTGTCCACGTCAACCACCAGGCCGCTGTCGCGCATCTCGTCGGCCATCTGCTGGGCGAGTTCACCCAGCTTGTTGAAATCAGGCCCGCGCACGCTGAATTCCACGGGGAAGCCGCGCCGCGCGCTGAAGCCCTGCTGGCTGAGGTCCTGCACGACGGCCTTCAGGCCCGGTGTCTTGTTGAGCACGCCGCGCAACTCGCCGGCGATCTCGTTCTGCGTCTTGTCGCGTTCCTTGGGCGGAACCAGTGTCACGAACATGATCGAGGTGTTGACGTCACCGCCGCCGAAACCGCCGACAATGCAGAACACGCGGTTCACGTCGTCGCGGGCGTTGACCTGCGCCTCGGCCTGCTTGAACAGCGCGTCGCTCTCTTCAAGGCTGCTGCCCACCGCTGTCTGCAGGCGCACCATCAGGCGGCTCTGGTCCTGGCTGGGCACAAACTCGCTGGGCAGCGAGGTCATCAGCCACAGCGCGCCGGCGAACACACCGCCGCCTACCAACAGCGCGATGTAGGGGAAGCGCAGCACCGGGGTCAGCCCGCGGCTGTAGCCTTCGCGCAGCTTGTCAAAGCCGCGATCCACGACGCGGCCCAGCGCGCTGCGGTTTTCCTTCACGCTCTTCTTCAGCAACTGGGCGCAGCGCGCGGGGGCCAGGGTGATGGCTTCCACATAGCTCAGCAGCACGGCGAGGCTCAGCGTCACACCGAACTGGTAGAAGAATTTGCCGGTCACGCCGCTCATGAAAATCACGGGCGCGAAGATCGCGCAGATCGCGATGGTCGAGGCCAGCGCGGCGCCCATGATCTCCTTGGTACCGCCCAGCGCCGCCTTGAAACGGTCCGCCCCTTCCTCGGAGTGGCGGTAGATGTTCTCCATGATCATGATCGCGTCGTCGACCACGATGCCCACCGCCAGCGCGAGCGCCAGCAACGTGAAGGTGTTGAGTGTGAAGCCCATGAAGTAGATGATCGCGATGGTGCCCAGCAGCGACATCGGTATCGCCAGCACCACGTTCATCGTGCTGCTCAATGAACCCAGGAAAATCCAACACACCAACGCCGTCAGCAGGATCGCCAGCACCAGCTCGAACTCGATCTCGTGGACCGATTCCTCGATGTACACCGTTGAATCGAAGTTGATGCCGAGGTCCATGTCAGTCTCGAGCGTCGGGCGGATTTCATCCAGCACCGCACGCACAGACTGCGCGACCTCAACCGCGTTGGCGCCACGCTGCTTGCGGATGCCCAAGCCCTGCGCCGGAACGCCGTTCACGCGGCTGAGCCGGCGCTCGTCTTCAAAGCCGTCCTCCACCAGAGCTACTTCGTGCAGGTAGATCGGCCGGCCGTCCACTTCGCGCACCACGATCTCGCGCAGCTCATCCAGGTGCAGCGCTTCGCCAAGCACCCGCACGTTCACCTCACGCCCGGCGGTCTCGATGCGGCCGGCGGGCAGCTCGACGTGTTCGCGGCGCAGGGCGCTGATCAGGTCGCTGACCGTCAGGCCCTTCGCGTCGAGCTTGTCGGCGTCCACCCAGATGCGCACATTGCGCTCGAGGTAGCCGCCCAGTGTGACTTCACCAACGCCCGGCAGAGTCTGCAGCTTTTCCTTGACGCGGTAGCGCACCACATCGGCCAGCACCTGCCGCGAATACGGGCCGGAAAGGCTGACGTACATGATGGGCCGGTCTTCGGGATTGCTCTTGCGCACGGTGGGGGGCTCAACGTCGTTGGGCAGGCTGCGCTGGGCCTCGGCGACGACGGCCTGCACGTCCTGCACAGCGGAGTCGATGTCGCGGGAGAGGTCGAACTCGACGGTCACGCTGCCCCGCCCCTGGCGCGAGGTCGAACTGATCGACTTGACGCCCTCGACCTGCACCAGCGCTTCTTCAAGAATCTCGACCACGTCCTGCTCGACGGCGTCGGGTGATGCGCCTTCCCAGTCAACGCTGACCGAGACTGTGGGGAAGTCCACGTCCGGGAACTGGCTGATGCCGATGCGGCTGGCCGCCACCAGGCCGAACACGATGGTGGCGCCCATGATCATCCAGGCCAGCACCGGCTTGCGCACGCAGAGTTCGGTCAGCTTCATGGCTGCGCCCCCTGCGGCTTATCTTCAGCGCCGGCGGTGACAATCTTGACCTCGGCCCCTTCGCGTAGCGCCTCAGCGCCCCGCGTCACCAGCACCTGCCCGACCTCCAGCCCCGAGCGCACCTCGATGCGCCCGTCCGGCGTGCGCAGGCCGATCTCGATCACGCGCTGGTATGCCTTGCCGCCTTCCACCACGTAGACCAGGAAACCGCGCTCGCTGGGCCGCACGGCCGTTTCCGGCACGGTGGGTGCATTGTCGCGCGACCCGACAGGCACAGTGACTCGAATGAAGGTGCCGGGCGTGAGCTGTGCGGCGTGCTCAGCCGCGATCTCCGCGACCACCTGCACCATGCGTGTGGTGGGATCGGCCGAAGCGGCCACGTGCGACAAAGTAGCCCTATACTCCTGGTTCGCACCCGAGACGCTGAAAGTCGCCCCAAGGCCGGGTTTCAGCTGGGTCGCCTGTGATTCGGTGACCGCAAAGCGCAGCAGCATGGGATCGCGCCGCAGCAAACGCGCGATCACGGTGCCCGGAGTAACCCACTGGCCGGTCTGCACCAGCCTCGACTGAATCACGCCGCTCATGGGCGCGCGCGGTGTGGCATTGGCAAAGTCGAGCTTCGCCTGCGACAGCTCGGCGGCGCGCTGGCGTTCCACGGCCATGGCAACCGCAACCTTGGTGCGCCAGGCCTCGACTTCTTCCTTTGAGAAGATGCCACCCTTGGGGTCCTCGCGGCGCTTGAGGCCGTCCTGCGCCTCCTTCAGTTCTGCCGCCGCGCGGTCGTGCGCTGCCTGGGCGGCGTCCTGGGCGTACTGGAAGCGCGCCGGTTCGATCTCAACCAGTACGGTTTCCGGGGTGACTTCCTGGCCTTCCCGGAAGTTGACTTTCTCGAGCACGCCGCTCACACGGGCCGTGATCTGCACTTCTTCAAATGCCTCGATCGAGCCGACGGCGCTGACGACGTACTGAACCTCACGGCCGGCAATGGTCTCGACTTCGACCGGGAAGGCCTTGGAGCGCGGGGGGCCGGATTTGTCGTCTCCGCCGCCACAGGCGGCCAGTAACAGCGGCAACAGCAGGGCAAAGGTACGCAGTATCGAGCGCATTAACTGTTCCCCGTGGAATGAGTTGCACGGTTATACGACCCAAACAGATTCGGTGCGCCCGATATTGCCGAAAACCGGCCCGTTGTGCGCAGGCCAACGGCCGCTATCTTGCAGGCACGGACGTGTAGCTCAATTGGTTAGAGCATCTGCTTTACACGCAGAGGGTCGGGGGTTCGAGTCCCTCCACGTCCACCAGCGTCAAACGGCGGTCGCATGGGCTATTCAGCTCGCGCGACCGCTTCGTTTACGCCCGGCGTCGCCCGCCTGTGGGCGGGCTTTGGCCGGACTACTTCGCGTTCGAAACAGTCCGCTGGACTGTTTCGAGGTTCGAGTCCCTCCACGTCCACCAGCGTCAAACGGCGGTCGCATGGGCTATTCAGCTCGCGCGACCGCTTCGTTTACGTCCGGCCGAAGCGCTTGCGGCCGCGCTCTTTGGCCTTGGCCGCTTCCACTTCTCGATTACGGGGTTCGGCACTGGTGGTCAGAGAAGCCATCAGCCTGCGGGCGGCCTGCGCGACTTCCCGCACGCCCTGTTCAAAGGCGGCCGCGTTGGCCTGGCTGGGCTTGTTGAAGCCGCTCAGCTTGCGCACGAACTGCAGGGCCGCGGCCTGGATTTCCTCCTCGGTCGCTGGCGGCTCGAAGTTGTAAAGCGTTCGTATGTTGCGGCACATCCCGGTCTGCCTTTCTGGGCCGCTGACGGCCGCTACCCGGCCAGCGTATGGCGCGCAATGGCCTTGATGCAACGTGCGTCAATCAGGCTGTTCATCAGGTCTTCCGCCATACCCTGCGGGTGGCTGTGCGTACGGTTGGCGTAGCCCGGGTAATGGATCGAGCACACGTTTTCGAATGCGAGGAACGTGCGCCCTTCGTGGTGCGCGACGCTTTTCGCGCGCCCCTCATAAAAACCGTCCAGGTCCCGGATACCCAGCACTATCAGGAACTTGTACTCGTCGCCCGGTGTCACTTGTTCTGGTGTAATCGCCACGGTCGCACTCCTTAAACTGGTCGCACTCAAAACGCGCCGAACAGGTATAGTCATGCACAAATCCTGACGTAAGAACCGACCAAGGAAACCCCATGTCCGACGATGATGCAATCATCACACGCCGCCACTACCGCTACATCTCGGAGCATACCCGCGGAGACGACCCGTTTCTGACTGAACTGAAGCACGCGGCGGAAGCCGAGGGCATCCCCAAGATCTGGATCTCGCCGGCGCAGGCCAGCCTGATGCAGGTGGTGCTGAAGCTGCACCGGGCGAAGCAAGTAATTGAGGTCGGCACCCTGGCCGGCTACAGCGCGATCTGCATGGCGCGTGCGCTGCCGCCGGGGGGCCTGGTTCGGACCATCGAGCTGAACCCGAAACACGCCGACTTCGCCGAACAGTGGATCGCGAAATCCGACGTGGCCGACAAGGTCAAGGTGCTGCGCGGCGCGGGCACCGACCTGCTGAAAACCATCAAGACCGGCAGCGCCGACGCCTGCTTCCTCGATGCGGACAAAGAGAACTACCCGCGCTATCTGGACGAGTGTCTGCGCATCCTGCCGGTGGGGGGCCTGGTGATGGCCGACAACGCATTTGCCTTCGGGCAGCTGTTTGACGAAGTCCCCAGCGAATCCGGCGTGGCGGCCGTGCGGCGCTTCAACGACTACATGGCGGCGCGGAAGAACGTGCACGCGGTAATGGTCGGCATCGGCGACGGCTGCTGGGTGGGGGTGAAGGAAGCGTGACCGGCACGATGAAGCTCGCCGCGGGGCTGCTGCCCCAGGACTGGTACTTTCGCGATGTGGTCGAGGTCGCGCGCGACCTTGTCGGCCGTTACATCCGGCGCGGGCCGGTGGTGCTGCGCATCACCGAGGTCGAGGCCTACCGCGGCCCGGGCGACAGCGCCGCCCACACCAGCATGGGCCGCACACCCCGCAACGAGCCGATGTGGGGCGACGGCGGCCACAGCTACGTCTACCTGTGCTACGGCCTGCACAACATGCTGAACGTCGTGACCGGGCGCGGCGAGGGCACGGCCGTGCTGATCCGCAGCGCGGAGCCGGTGGAGGGTGAATCGCTGGTGCGCGCGCGGCGCGGCGGCAAGTCCGGGCCGGTGCTGCTGACGGGCCCGGGCAAGCTGGGGCAAGCCCTTGACCTGTCAACAGAATGGTCCGGCCACCCGCTGTTCGCGCCGGGCGGGCTTGAGCTGCTGGAAGGTGAGCCGGCCAGGTGCCTGCTGGCGGGCCCGCGCGTGGGCATCGACTACGCCAGGCCGAAGGACGTGCGCGCGCGCCTGCGCTTTGCAGACGCGGACAGCGAGTGGGTCAGCATGCGCTCGCGGCTCAGGCCTTGAGAGCTTCTTCAATATCGCCGCGCAGTTGCAAATCGTCGGGCTTGGTGGGCGGCGGGTAGCGCTTGATCACCTGCCCGTCCTTGCCCACCAGGTACTTGGTGAAGTTCCAGTCCGGCACATCGTGCTCGGCCGTGAGGAACTGGTAGACGGCGTGCTGGTTCTTTCCTTTGACGTCCAGCTTCTCGAACAGCGGGAAGGTCACACCAAACCTGCTGGTGCAGAATTCTCGGATTTCGGCCGGCGTGCCCGGCTCCTGCGCGCCGAACTGGTTGCAGGGAAACCCCAGCACGCTGAACCCGCGCGGCGCAAGCTCACGGTGAAGCGACTCCAGACCGGAGTAGTGGGGCGTAAGCCCTCAGGCACTGGCGACGTTCACCACCAGGCAGACTTTGCCCCGATACTGGGCGAGGTCCGCCGGTTCCCCTTCGAGCGTTCTTGTGCTCAGTTCGAACAGTGATCCCATGCCATCTCCCGTATGCCCGGTCCGCCCGTTCCCAGCTTAGATTTGGTCATGCGTCAAACGCCACACCGTGCGGGTCTGTTCCCGCCCGGCCGGATTGCTAACTTGAAGCCCCGAACCCACGGGGGCAACCATGCCGCATCGCCTTGCCGTCTACCCCGGCACCTTTGACCCGGTCAGCAACGGGCACCTGGACGTGATCCTGCGCGGCAGCCAGCTGTTCGAGCAGCTGGTGGTGGCCTGCGCCGTCAACATAGCCAAAGAGCCGCTGTTCAGCCTGGACGAACGCCTGGAGATGCTGCGCGAAACCACAGCGGACCTGCCGAACGTGAAAGTCGAAAGCTTCACCGGCATGGTGGTTGATTACGTGCGCAGCCTGGGCGGCAAGGTCATCCTGCGCGGCCTGCGCACCTTCAGCGACTACGAAAACGAAGTGCAGATGGCCTACGCCAACCGCACCTTTGCGCCTGAGGTCGAAACGGTGTTCGTGTGCGCCAGCCTTGAAGAGAGCTTCATATCCTCACGCCTGATCCGGGAGGCAGCGGCGCTGGACGGCGACATCTCGCGATTCGTGCCGGAAAGCGTGGCCGTGCGCCTGCAAAAGAAAGCCCACGAGTTGAAGGGCGCGGTGAAGAAGCACAGCAAGGGCCGCTGAAAAAGCAGTTCTGTTTGCGCCTTGCGCCCCGGGTGACCCATCCGCACAATGCCGCCGCATTCGGGGAGACGCATAAGATGAAGATTCACGAATACCAGGCCAAGGAAGTGCTTCGCCGCTACAACACGCCGCTGTTGAAGGGCCGCGTTGCCTACAGTGTGGAAGAAGCGGTCAACGTCGCGCGCGACATCGGCGGCAGCGTGTGGGTGGTCAAGGCGCAGATTCATGCCGGCGGCCGCGGTAAGGGCGGCGGCGTCAAGCTGGCCAAGAGCATTGAAGAGGTCCGCAGCCATGCCGAAAAGATCCTCGGCATGCAGCTCGTGACGCACCAGACCGGCCCCGAAGGGAAAAAAGTCAACCAGCTGCTGGTGGAAGCCGGCTGCCTGATCGATCACGAGTACTACCTGGCCGCGGTCCTTGACCGCGAAACTGCCACTGTCTGCGTAATGGGCAGCTACGAAGGCGGCATGGACATCGAAGAAGTCGCCGCCAAGACCCCGGGCAAGATCAAGAAAGAGTTCTTCGACCCGGCCGAGGGCATGCACGGCTTCCAGGCGCGGCGCCTCGCGCTGGCGATCGGCATCCCGCAGGAGCTGGTGAACAAGGCCGCCTCGCTGATCCTCGGCGTCGCGAAGTGCTTCGTGGAGGAAGACGCCACGCTGGTCGAGATCAACCCGCTGGTCACCACCAAGGACGGCCAGGTGCTCGCGCTGGACGCCAAGATGACCTTCGACGACAACGCGCTTTACCGCCACCAGGCCATCGAGAGCTACCGTGACATCACAGAGGAAGTAGCTGAAGAAACCGAGGCCAAGAAGTACGACCTGAGCTACATCAAGCTCGAGGGCAACATCGGCTGCATGGTGAACGGAGCGGGCCTCGCGATGTCCACCATGGACATCATCAAGCTGCACGGGGGCGAGCCCGCCAACTTCCTGGACGTGGGCGGCGGCGCCAGCACCGAGCGCGTGACCGCGGCCTTCAAGCTGATCCTCAGCGACAAGAACGTGAAGGCGGTACTGGTAAACATTTTCGGCGGCATCATGAAGTGCGACGTGATCGCCGAGGGCGTGATCGCGGCGGCCAAGGAAGTCGGCTTGAAACTACCCGTGGTGGTACGCCTCGAGGGCACCAACGTGGAGAAGGGCCGCAAGATGCTGGACGCCAGCGGGCTCAAGATTCAGTCGGCCACGGACCTGACGGACGCCGCAAAGAAAGTTGTCGCGGCCGCCAGGGGCTAGACCGGTCAACTTGACTAATGACGGGCACGGACTAGTCTGTTCCGGCCCTCCGCGGGCATGGTAGCCGTGTTTTTTGGGCATTTAACACCGGACAGGTCGGAAGAACTCAGTGGACGTCTTCGCCAAGTGCTTCGAATTCACGCGCGACCTTGAAGTTCAGGCGGCGGGGCTTTACCCCTTCTTCAAGACGATTGAGGGTAACCACGGCTCCCGCGTCGTGATCGACGGGCGTGAAGTCGTGATGGCCGGGTCCAACAACTACCTGGGCCTGACACGCCACCCCAAGGTGGTGGAAGCGGCCGTAAAGGCCACCAAAGAGTACGGCACCTCCTGCAGCGGCAGCCGCTACGCCAATGGTACCTATGTGATCCACGTCGAGCTGGAAGAGAAGCTCGCGGATTTCATGGACAAGCCCAAGGCCCTGTGCTTCACCACGGGCTACACCACCAACATGGGCGCCATCAGCGTGCTGGCCGGGCGCCGCGACATCATCTACAGCGACCGTGAGAACCACAGCTGCATCATGGATGCCACGCAGCTCACCTTCGCGGAGACCAAGAAGTACAAGCACGACGACGTCGAAGACCTGGCACGCGTGCTGGAGAATTCGCCGCCCGAAGCCGGCAAGCTGCTGGTCACCGACGGCGTCTTCAGCATGAAGGGTACCATCTGCCGCCTGCCCGAGTTCGTCGAACTCAAGAAGAAGTACGGCCTGCGCATCTTCATCGACGACGCGCACGGCGTTGGCGTGGTCGGGCCCACCGGTCGCGGCACCGCGGAGCACTACGGTCTCGACAAGGAAGTCGACGTGGTGATGGGCACCTTCAGCAAGTCGTTCGCCGGCCTCGGCGGATTCATCGCAGGCGAAGAGCGCGTGATCAGCTACGTCAAGCACCACGCCCGCCAACTGATTTTCGCGGCCAGCATGACGCCCGGCAGCGTGGCGGCCGTCAGCACCGCACTGGACCTGATCCGCAGCGAACCGGAGCACCTGAACAACCTGCGCAAGGTGATCAGCCAGGTGCGCGGCGAGTTCCGGCGCATCGGCTACCCGGTTGACGACGAGCCGACGCCCATCGTGTACGTGAAGGTGGGGGAAGACATCGAGGCTTTCCAGTTCTGGAAAGACCTGCTTGAACTGGGCGTGTACACAAATCCGGTGATCACCCCGGGCGTGCCGCAGGGCCAGAGCGGCGTGCGCGCCAGCTTCATGGCGATCCACACGGAAAGCGACATCGCCCGCGTGATCGAAGCCTTCGAGAAGCTGGGCAAGAAGTACGGCCTGCTCAAGTAGGGACACGCAGCCGCGTGTCCCCACCCGATTCCCTCGTTACTTTTCGTACCAGATCACGTCCGGCACCTGCCAGTCGCACTGCTTGTCCATGTACTCCTCGTTCAGGTACTTGTCGGCGGCGTGTTCGTCGCCCTTCAGGTATTTGTCGAAGAACACGGTGGCCAGCGCGCAGATCAGCAGGTTGGCTCGGGCCTTGCGGCTCAAGTCGTTGTCGGCGTTGGTGAAGTCGAGGTGCTCCACGTTGCGCAACGCCACGAAGTACTTGTCGCCGTCGGGCATGTCGTCGTAGCTGGCCTTCTTTTCCAGCCAGCCGTCCTCCGTGCCTGTGATCTGCAGGCAGGGCGTGTCATAGAGGTCAAAGCTGGTGTCGTCGAACCACGGGCTTGCCAGCCCGATGTCGCCGGCCGCCATAGGCACCACGGCCTTCACGCGCGGGTCGGACAGGTCCTCATGGTGGTCGTCCATGTCAACCTCGGCGCCGCCCATGAAGTGGGCGGTCGCGCCGCCGTAGCTGTGGCCGGTGACACCGACGCGGGTCATGTCAAAGCGACCCGTCAGCTCGGGGTGGCTCAGGTTCCAGCTTTCGGCCATGTCCAGCACAAAGCTGACGTCGGCCGCGCGGTCGCGGGCTTCGGCCTCGCTGTACAGGGCTGCTGCCAGCTCGAATGCGTCGAGACGCGAGCTGCTGCCCACGTGCTCGGGCACGATCACCACGTAGCCGTGGCGGGCCAGGTGCTTATCAAGGTACGTGTAGTGCGAGCGGTCGCCGCCCAGGCCATGGGACAGCACCACCACCGGAAAGGGCCCGGGCTCGTCGCTGGGGTAATAGACTGTGGTGGGCACGTCGCGGTTGCGGGCGGAGTCTTCCAGGTCGTCGAACGCGACGCTGGAGATCGCGTGCCCGCCCTCTGAGGCCGGCCCGTTCTCGGGCTTCTCGGTATCACATCCGGCAAGGAACAGCACCAGCAGCGCCAGCGCGGCGTATGCGGCTTTCATGTGTGCCTCCAGAAAGGAGGTTGTGAGCGACGCCCGGTTATTATGGCTTCGCGCGCGCTGCTTTCACGAATTTACCGGGTTTATCCCACCCCGGAACATGAAGAACGCCGCGGCCACCAGGCACAGGCCGGCCCACAGGTAATCCAGCTTCAGGGGCACCTTCATATAAAGAATGGCGAAGGCGGCGAACACGGCCATGGTGATCACCTCCTGCATCACCTTGAGCTGGCCGAGGCTGTAACCGACCTTCATGCCGATGCGGTTGGCCGGCACCTGCAGGCAGTACTCGAAGAAAGCCACGCCCCAGCTGATCAGGATGGCCAGCCAGAGCATGGAGGTCTTCTGGTCCTTGAGGTGCCCGTACCAGGCATAGGTCATGAACAGGTTGCTGCCGATCAGCAGCAACGGCGTGTAGAGCTTGTCCATAGGGTAGAAGCCCACAAGAAACCCCGCCTCAAGGGCGGGGATGATTGGTTAGTGCTGGTTGTGCGCTCAGGATGCCCTTCGGCGCTTCGTTTTCGCCTCGTCTTCGGCGATCCACTCCGGCCTGCGCTCCCAGGAAACTACGCGCTTGGTGACAGCCCGCCCCTTCTCGTCGCGCACGATGTGGTAAGCCCACTTCTTGCGCCAACCTGGTCCTTCGGGGCGTTTCATTCAGTCACCATCACTTGCGCAGTCTGAACCACCTTGCCATCCAACTCCAGCTTCAGACTATACAGTCCGGCGACTTTCAACTCCAGCCAACGAGCATCAAACCAAGTCTCAGCTACACCGGCGACGTCAAACGGAGGCACCTCCTGATACTGCTCGTCGATCTGCACACCGTTCGGTGAGATGAATGTGAATCGAAGCAATCCTTTGACTCGCATGCCGGACAGTCGAACATAGACGGCGACACGAGGCGCGATGAATGGCAGCGCCCCGTCCGTCATGATCAGGCTGGACACACCTGATATCGTCATCAAGCCTGCGCGGACGCGCACGGAACGACAGGGGATCAGCGTTACGTGCAGCCCGCTCATATCACGTTGGCTTCGTCGTGCAGGCGGCTGGGATCGCTGAACCTTTCCAGCTCCAGCGCCGTGATGTCCACGCTGCTGGCCTTGCCCTCCAGCATCAGCTCCGCCGTCACTATTCCCGCGGCCGGGGCGTGCATCAGCCCGTGGCCTGAAAAGCCCGCGCAGACGTACGCGCCGTCGAGGTGTCCGAGCCTGTCGATCACCGGGTGGTGGTCGGGCGTGACCTCGTACAGGCCGGCCCACTTGTGCTTGGGCACGGCGTTCTCCAGCACCGGCGCGCGCTCCATGGCGGTCATCAGCATCTGCTCGCCGAACTCCTCGTTGAAACTGTCGTTGAAGCCGGCCGATTCGCTGTGGTCGCTCATGCCGATCAGCACCCCGCCCGACTCGCGGTGGAAGTACAGCGTTGTTGACAGGTCAACAGTCATGGGGAACGGGTCGGCGATCTTGTCGAACTTGTCCGTCACGATGATCTGCCGGCGGATCGGCTCGATCGGCACGTCGATGCCCGCCATGGCCGCTACCTTGCGGG
This sequence comes from Planctomycetota bacterium, assembly GCA_022071975.1. GTDB lineage: Bacteria > Planctomycetota > UBA8742 > UBA2392 > UBA2392 > JACKID01. The sequence continues at coordinate 141,836 of JAJVIO010000008.1, read as the reverse complement.
TCCAGGCGCCCGTGCACAGCACCAGCTTGCCGCAGCGCACCTCGCCGCGGTTCGTCTCCACGCCCACCACCTGGCGGCCCAGCGAATCCAGCCTGATGCCCGTGACCTCCACGTTGTTCTCGATCACCGCGCCGTGACGACGCGCGGCCTTGGCGAAGCCCTGGGTGATGTCGCTGGGGTCGCCGAAGCCGTCGCGCTGGTGGAATGTCGCGCCCTGCACGCCTTCCATGTTGATGTAGGGCAGGCGCCTGGCGACTTCCTCGGGCGACCACCACTCGGGCTCCATGCCCAGGCGCTTCCACATCTTGAACGACTTCTTGAAGTTCGCGACCAGCTCGTCGCTGGTCAGCAGGAAGCAGTAGCCCCACTGCCAGTACTGCAGCGGCTCGCCGATCTCCTGCTGCCAGTTCTCGAAGGCCTTGATCGAGAGCAGGCTCAATCGCGTGTTGACCTCGGTGCTGAACTGCGCGCGGATGCCGCCCGCGCACTTGCCGGTACTCTCCTGGCCCAGGAACTGGTCGCGCTCAAGCAGCAGCACCTTGCCCGCGCCGCGCTTCGCCAGGTGGTACGCCACCGATACGCCGATACAACCGCCGCCTACCACCACGATGTCTGCGCTGTCCTGCATGGGATCCTCTGAAGTGTTGCGGGCGCCCCGCCCGCACACCCGGGCGGATGCCCGGGTGAACAACAGCGACACTATTACCCGTGCGGCGATAACTCAACGTCAGCTGCGAAGTAACCACCACAACCGATGCGGGCGGGGCGCCCGCACCACGTCACGCCCGCGCCGCCAGCGCATCTTTCATGCGCTCGAAGTCATCGTTCGGGCAGCCACGCTTACCGAAGAACTTGCTGCGCGCGTGCTCCGGGCCGTGGAAGTCGGCGCCGCCGCTGACCAGCAACTCCAGTTTGCGCGCGAGCGAAACGTAGTGCTGGCTGACGTCGTGGTTGTGGTCGCTGTGGTGGCACTCAATGCCGTCAAGCCCGAGCTTGCGGGCCTCGAACACCACCTCGTCGCCGTTGCGGTACAGGCCGGGGTGGGCGATCACCGCCACGCCGCCCGCGGCCTGAATGGCCTCAATGGCGCCCTCAATACGGATGCGCGAGTGATCCACGAAACCGGGTCGCCCCCGGCGCAGGTAGCGCTCGAAGGCTTCCTGGTAGCCGGCGACTTTGCCCTGCTGAACCAGCAGCCGCGCCAGGTAGGGGCGCGCAAGCGACACGCCGTCTTCAACCCCTTCGGTGCTGAGCGGCACGCCGTGGGCGCGCAGGCGCGCCACCATTTCGAAGAAGCGCTCGCGCCGGCGCCCCTGCACGTCGGCGCAGATCCGTTGCAGTTTCGGATTCAGGCGGTCAATGCCCAGGCCCAGCAGGTGTACTTCCGTGCCCGCGCACTCGCAGGTGATTTCCACGCCGGGCACAAACTCCAGGCCGTGCTCCTGCGCCGCGGCTTCGGCCTCGTCCAGGCCGGCCGTGGTGTCGTGGTCGGTCAGCGCCAGCGTGGTAACGCCGCGGGCCGCGGCCTCTTCCACCAGGCGGGCGGGCGCAAATGCGCCATCGGAGCGGGTGGAGTGGCTGTGCAAGTCAACGAGCGGGCTGTCGATCATCGTAGTCTAAAAGGTAGAGTCCTGAGCCGATTCGGAAAGGGGGCAACGTGAAACAACTCGCACTGGTCTGCCTGGGCGGCGCCCTAGGCTCGTCTTTGCGTTACGGCATCGCCATAGGGCTCGAGCGCCTGGCCCCGAAATTCGCGCTCGCGTTCCCCTGGGCCACCCTGGCCGCCAATTTCATCGGCTGCTTCGCCATCGGCCTGGGCGTGGGCTTTTTAGGTCGTGACGGGGTGAAGTGGGGGAGCGAACTGCAACTGCTGCTGCTGGTGGGCGTGTGCGGCAGCCTCACCACCTTCAGCACCTTCGCCAACCAGACCCTCGAGTTGGCCCCCGGCAAGGCCCTGATGAACATAGGCGCCAGCGTAGCCGGTGGCCTGTTCCTCGCCTGGCTCGGCCTGACCCTGGCCGGAGGCCGCCCCGCATAAACCCAGTCCTCCCCATTGCATACATTGCCGCCGTTCCTACAATTCCCGGCCCTTCAGCGGCGTGTTCCCGGGCGTGTGTCCGGGCGCCTTGAAGAACCTCCAAGACCCCGGCCGCGCCCTGGCTTGCCAGCGGCCCGAAGCCGGGATTCAGGATCCCTTACATGACAGCATTGCGTGCCATCAACCCCTTGGTTCGCCGTTACGGCCCCAAGGCGGAAGTCGTTGAAGCCGAGCTTGAGACGATCTGGAAAGAACCCTCGCTGGACGACCTTACGCCCAGCACCCGCGCTTTCAGCGAAGACTCGCTGGTCAAAGGCCGCGTGATCAGCGTCGGCAAGGACCAGGTCACCGTTGACCTCGGCGCCAAGACCGTCGGCATCATCAACACCCGCGAGTTCGACAGCGAAGAAGATCGCCCCAAGGCCGGCGACGAAATCACCGTCCTGATCGAGGAACTCGAAAACGACGACGGCCTGATCGGCCTCTCCAAGCGCAAGGCCGACCGCAAGATCAACTGGGAAACCGTGGTCGCCAAGCACAAGGAAGGCGACACCGTGCGCGGCAAGGTGGCCAAGAAGATCAAAGGCGGCCTGTTGATCGACATCGGCGTGCCGGCCTTCCTGCCCGCCAGCCAGGTCAGCATCCGCCGTACCCGCGATATCAACGAGTTCATCGGCGACGAGCTCGAGTGCGAGATCATCAAGATCGACCAGGCGCGCGAAAACATCGTGGTCAGCGCCCGCAAGCTGCAGGAGCGCAACCGCGAGCGCCTCAAGGACGCGCTGCTTTCCGAAATCGAGGAAGGCCAGATCCGCGAAGGCGTGGTCAAGAACATCGCCGACTTCGGCGCGTTTGTTGACCTGGGCGGCATCGACGGCCTGCTGCACATCACCGACATGACCTGGGGCCGCATCCAGCACCCCAGCGAAGTGGTGAAGATCAACGAGACCGTGAAGGTGAAGGTGCTGAAGGTCGACCGCGACCGCGAACGCATCGCGCTGGGCATGAAGCAGCTCGCCGACAGCCCCTGGAAGGGCATCGCGGAGCGTTACCCCGTGGGCTCGCGCCACAAGGGCAAGGTGGTCAACATCATGTCCTACGGCGCTTTCATCCGCCTGGAAGAAGGCATCGAGGGCCTGGTCCACGTCAGCGAAATGAGCTGGACCAAGCGCGTCAACGACCCGCGCGAAGTCGTGCAGCTGGGCGACGACGCCGAGGTCATCATCCTGGGCGTGAACGAAGAGAAGCAGGAAATCTCGCTCGGCATGAAGCAGCTTGAGGAAAACCCCTGGGATCGCGTCAGCGCCCGCTATCAGCCCGGCGCCAAGGTCAAGGGCGTGGTCCGCAACCTCACCACCTACGGCGCGTTCATCGAGATCGAGCCCGGCATCGACGGCCTGCTGCACGTCTCCGACATGAGCTGGACCCGCAAGGTCAGCCACCCCAACGAGATGGTGAAGAAGGGCGACGAGGTCGAGTGCGTAGTGCTGGCGGTGGACACCGACAAGCACCGCATCGCGCTCGGCATGAAACAGATGCGCAGCGACCCTTGGGAAGATGAAATCCCGGAGCGTTTCGCTGTCGGCACCGAGATGGACGGCAAGGTCACCAAGATCACCAACTTCGGCGTGTTCGTCGAACTCGACAACGAGCTGGAAGGCCTGCTGCACATCAGCGAGCTCGCGGCCGAGGGCGCAGACAAGCCCGAAGAGTCGGTCAAGGTCGGCGAAACCATCAAGGTCAAGGTCATCAAGCTCGACCCCAAGGAACGCAAGATCGGCCTCACCGCCGCCGATGCCTGATTTACAGGCCGTTTACACGGTACAAGTCAAAGCAGCGCCCGGGCTTCGGTCCGGGCGCTGTTGCATTGGTTTGACAGTTGTCTCACCACGGGGTAACAACCCGTGTCGTTGCTCGCGTGCCGATCATCTGGAGACGTCAATGCCCCGACTGCTCTCTCCCCTGCTCCTTGTTTTCTGCGCTCTGCCCCTTCTGGCCCAGGACCCGCCCAAGGTGGAACTGATCGAGCGTAAAAACACGGCCGGCGTGCTGGTGGAGCGTTACAAGACCGTCGATGGCAAGCGCGTCGGCAAGTACGAAAGCTGGCACGACAACGGCAAGCAGTCCCAGGAAGGCGTGTACGAAGACGGCCTGCAGACCGGCGATTGGGTGAGCTACCACGAGAACGGCAACGTCTCGTTCAAGCGCAGCTACACCAAGGGCGAGATGCACGGCGTCGCCATCTCGTACTACAACAGCGGGGCGAAGCGCATCGAGGGCACTTTCGCGGACGGCTACGCCAAGGGCTCCTGGACCGAGTACTTCGAGAACGGCAAGGTGTCGATCCAAGGCGATGCCTACACCAGTTGGCACAACGAACTCTACGGCCCGAAGAAAACCGGCGCCTGGAAGTGGTACCACGAAAACGGTGTGCTTTCGTTTGAGGGAAGCTATCAGCAGGACATCCTCACCGGCCACGCGATCAGCTACTACAACACCGGCAACAAACGCATCGAGTGCGACTTCACCGACGGTTACGCGAAAGGCGAGTGGATCGAATACCACAGCGACGGCCAGGTTGCCGCGCGGGGCCAGGCGTACACCAGCTGGCGCAACGAACTCTACGGCGCGAAGAAAACCGGGCCATGGAAGTGGTACCACGAAAACGGTGTGCTTTCGTTTGAGGGAAGCTATCAACAGGACATTCTGACCGGCCACGCTGTCAGCTACTACAACACCGGCAACAAGCGAATCGAGTGCGACTTCACCGACGGTTACGCGAAAGGCGAGTGGATCGAATACCACACCAACGAAAAGGTTGCCGCGCGGGGCGAAGCATACAGCAGCTGGCACAACCAGTTGTACGGCGCGAAAAAAACCGGCCCATGGAAGTGGTTCAACGAAACGGGCGTCCTCGTCCTCGAAAGCCCATTCGTCGAAGACCAGATGCACGGCCACGCGGTGCGCTACTACAACTCCGGTGAGAAGCAGGTCGAGTGCGACTTCCAGGCGGGCTTCGCCAATGGCGAATGGATCGAGTACCACCTGAACGGAAACGTGAGCGCCAAGGGCCAGGCCAGTTCAAGCTGGCAGAACCAGTTCTACGCCCCGGTCCGCGAAGGAAACTGGATCTGGAATTTCGAAACCGGCCAGAAGCAGCTTGAGGTGCCCTTCGTCAAGAACGTGCGGGACGGTGGCCTGGTTGAGTACTACGCATCCGGCAGCAAACGCATCGAGTGCGAATTCGACAACGGCAGCCTGACCGGCACCTGGACGCTTTACTACGAGAACGGCCAGATCGCCGCCCTCGGCGAAGCCATGGGACAGAAATGGGACAGCCACAACAGCCCGATCCGCACCGGGTTGTGGGTCGAGTACTTCGAGGACGGCGTGCGCTCGTTCGAGGGCACCTACGTCAACGGCAACCTGGATGGCATCGCCTCCTGGTACCACCGCAACGGCCGGAAATCGCTGCTGACGGAATGGATCGAGGGCGTGATGCGCGGCAACTGGACCGCCTGGCACGACAACGGCAACCAGAGCGGCCACGGATTCAGTTACGGGGCGCGCTGGGACAGTCCGAACCATCCGCTGAAGCATGGGCCGTGGGTCTGGTGCCACGGCAACGGAAACAAAGAGTCCGAAGGCAGGTACGTTCGCGACGTAAAGGTCGGCCCCTGGATCTACTACGACGCCGAAGGGCGCGTGAAAGAGATCCACAACTACATCAACGGCGAATCCAAGGCTGTCTCCGAGGCCGTGCTGGAAGACGGTACCCGCGTGATCCGCACCAGCAATCCGGATGGCTCCAGCGACACATACACGCTCGACAAGGACGGCAACCTCATAGACCACAAGCACACACTGCCGCCCGACAAGCAAAAGCCTTCCATCACCTATACTGACCCCGACACCGGCGAAACCACCACTCTCACCCACGACGGCGACGGCAACCCCAAGATCACCAAGGGCACGACCACCAAGGGTGAGGACGGCACCATCCACACGCACGAGGAAGACGACGACGGCACCGTGCGCGACATCACCACCCACCCCGACGGCAGCCGCGAATTCCGCGAAGTGCGCCCCGACGGCACCGTCCGCGAATCCACCCGCGACAAAAACGGCAACATCGTCCGCAAGCAGACCAACCCGGACGGCACCACCACCGAGTACACGCTCAGCCCCGACGGCCGCAAAACCCGCACCCTGCGCGACGCCGAGGGCAACATCATCGAAGAGGCCGAGCGCACCCCCGTCGGCGTCGAGACCGTGAAGAAGCCCGACGGCACCGAAACCCGCCGCCACAAGGATGAAGACGGCAACTGGGTCGAAACCACCACGCGCCCCGACGGCACCACCAGCCGCGTCGTGCGCGACAAGGACGGCAACGTCATCAGCCGCGACGACAAGTGGGGCGAACGCGAAGAAGGCCAGAGCCTGTACGAAGACGTCCAGGGCGGCCGCAACTGGGACCAGCTCACGCCCGAGGAAAAGGCCGGCTACGCGGACCTCGAAAACCGCATGAAGGAAAACGGCCAGCTGGATGAAGCCCGGAAGCAGGCCTCCGAGGGCGAGATGCAGCGCCGCGACGAAGCCCGCGCCGATACCGACGCGGCGCTGGACGAAGCCGGCGGCGACCTGCAGCGCAAGCCCGCCACGGACGGCGCCGCCAAACCCTCAGGCGAAATCAACAAGGACGAGCTGGGCATCGCCGCCAAAGCGCTCGAGCTCGCGCTGCGCATGCCGGACGTGCCGTTTGAGCAGATCCAGGAAGACCTCAAGAACGCCATCGACGCCAACGACAAGGCCAAGATCGCCGAGTTGCTGGCACAGGACCGCAACAGCCTGCCCAACTGGCTCGAGAACAACGCCGACATCGCCCAGAAGTGGACCCAGGCCGTGAAGTCCGGCGGCTCGGCGATTGCCTCGGCACTGGCCGTCAGCAAGGCAGTCGATCACCTGTTCAAGGGCGAGTACGGCGCAGCGCTCGAGGAGTTCGCCGGCGCCAACGCCTCGGCTTTCGGCGCGATCCCGCCGGCGACCATGGCGCGCATCGAGCGCGAACTGGGACGCAACCCGGCCAATTACGCGGCCGCGCTGAAAAGCCTGATCGCCTTCGGGCGCGAAGTCTCACGCCCCCTGGCCGACGGCGAATCCCGCAACTACGGCAAGCTCGCCAAGGACGGCATTGAGTTCATAGTCAACGCCTGGCAGGCCCTGCCCGAAGACCAGCGCAACCACCTGCTGGAACGCAACCTGCCCTCCATGAGGAAGCTGCTGGAGCACCTGGACGGCGGCGTGGGCGGCTCGGCCGTCAAGCGTTCCGGCGTGCTCATGGGCATCGTCGATTCCGCGCCCGAGGTGTTCAAGTTGATCAGCGAGTGGGGTGGCGAAAACGACGTCGCCAACATCACCGCGCTGACCCAGAAGGTCGGCCCCAAGGTGATCGGCATGCTGGTGCAGGCCGCCACGCGCTCCGAGACCGCGGGCGCCGCCGCCGAGTTCGTGGCGCAGCTCGGAACCGACTACATGGCCCACCTCGGCAACGAGGCGCGCGAGGCCGCCAAGGCCGCCATGCTGCAGGCCGGCCGGGAAGCAAACTCGTACGCTGAGTTGCGCAACACCATGCGCAGCCTGGCCCAGCAGGCGGGCATGAGCCCCCGCGACGCCGAGCAGTACGAGTTCCTGTCCAACCTGGTCAGCGGCCACGAAGGCCGCCTGGTACTGGGCGACATGCGCCGCGCCAAGGACATCCTGGGCGTGCACGAGGCCATGCAGGCCTGGCGCCGTGTGGACACCGCCCTGGGCAAGCAGGCCGGCGCCGTGGGCTTCTTCTACGGCGGGCTGGTTGATCAAAACGCGCGCGCAAGCAGTGACGAGCAGGCCTACCAGATCTGGAAGACCAACCAGGTCAACAACGCGCGCCGCACCGCGGCGCACATAAGCAGCATCCTCCCCGAATACACTCCGGGCAGCGCGGCCCACAAGTTCCTGTCGCACTGGAAAAACGACCTCGAAGGCATGGTGCGCACCTTCGGATAGAGGGCGAACATCCCGGCTGCTCCGTAGGGACACGCGGCAGCGTGTCCCAAACCGTGGGGCAGGCTGCCAGCCTGCCTATAGTTCGTGATGTGGACCAGTGGCGGCAACACGTAGGGACACGCGGCAGCGTGTCCCTACTTTCGCGGCCGTCCGCGAGGGCGAATCGTTGACTCCAGCCCCAGCTTGCGTGCGACTCTTTTACGCCAGGCGTCGTCGCCGAAGGGCGAGCCCCGGTTCACGCACTCGCGCAGCTTTGCCAGTTGCTCGGCCTCTTCCTCACGGTTCACGAAGCGCAGCCAGGGCTGCGGCCGTGGCGTCGGCCCCTCCACCAGCCAGTGGGCGAGCGGAAAAGGGTCTGGCTCCGCGGCTCCAGCCGCGGTGCCTGACCCCTTCACGTCCTCCGATAAAGGGTCAGGCACAATTTCGTGCCGAAACTGAGCCAGACCCTTGGCGCTCGAATACAGCCAGTCCTGGACCTTGGCGACCATGCCCGCGCGCACGGGATTGCGCTCGACGTAGCGCAGCACGGACAACAGATGCCCGCCGGGCTCGATGGGGAAGCTGCGGTAGCGCCCCTGCCAGACATGCCCCGAGCCCTTGTAGTGCCTGTGGTAGCGCCGCACGTGGCAGGTGGTGGCCCACTGCATGAAGGCCTGTAGGTCGCCGTCGCGCCGGGGCCACAGCACCAGGTGGAAGTGGTTGGTCATCAAAACCCAGCCCAGCAGGCGCATATTGAAGCGCTCGCAGGCCATGGAAAGGATGCGCTCAAAGGCCGCGAAATCGTCGGGTTTGTGGAATACGTTAGCCCGGCCGTTACCCCGATTGATAACATGGTAACAGATGCCACCCCGAGCGGTGCGAAGAGGTCGAGCCATGACGGGAGCCTACCAACCAGCCTCGACAACAGCAAGTATAAGGAGCCTGACCCCTTTATCCCTTTCTATCAAGCTGACTACGAAAGGTGCGATGGGAACTGCAAGAGCGCTCAGCTACGGGTCAAAGGAGGCAACCTGGATTATGAGAAGAAACAGGAGTACGATGACTAAGAATTATGCTAGCCCGCCAGTGCGACGCCCTACTCTTGGGCAGCTACGCACGTCCTTTGCGTTGGTGGCGCTTGCGTTGTTCGCATGTGGGTGCAGCACCGTCTACAACAGGACCGACACATCTCGCGGAGAGATCGATGGATTGTTTGGTCGACCTGCCTTGCGCGTAGTTCAACACCAGCGACCGCCCAGTATGGACATAGCCGTTATTGAGCAGGTGGACGTGGAAAATGTCTTGAGCGTCTTGGCGGAACACGAATTTGTCCGCCACTCGCGAATCGTCCCGGCGTATGGAGGTGCCGCTGATACGCCGCAGTTCCGGACACCGGTGGGATCTCCTTATGTCTGGGAATCCCCAAGCGGATCGGTCGTGCTCTACGTAGGGCCGTCGGCGCAAGGTGACTATCGAATTGCTGAAACGAATCGGCCGTTTGAGTTGGTTATCGATTTGGACTTAGGTCTCCATGTTCGACGCATCTTGGAACGTCAGTGATCGAGGAAGGCGGAGCGGAATTAGACTGTTCTTTGGCCGCGCTGCAGGCTGAGCGTCTGGTGGTTGAGTGTCGCCCTCTTCCGCAGCCGCTCGTCCACGGCCAGCTTCCAGAACGCCTCTTTCTCGGAAGATCGCTCACCCCGCTTCGTCATCGTCCGCCTCCAAAAATGGGCGGCGAGCATGGAAACAACTTCAACCTACGACAAGGTGTACTTGGCCGAACGCTTACGTTCCAAACCCCGTGGTCCAAGCAAGCCACGGAGTCACTACGCCCATCCGCCTATTTCTCCTCCTAGTCTCTCGGCTCAAATCGAAATGGCTCCGTCGGGGCCAAGTATCCACGGTCCGTCTTTTCCAGCCTCACGAGCTGGCTGCCTGAACCATCCACATACCAGTATGCGTAAAAGTTGGGGCCTTCTGGGTTTGTTGTTTGGGCCTCATTGCAAGTTCGAGCGACGCCGTTGATATCTGCGATAAACCCTGAGTTGGGCTGAGTGAGATACAATTCGTCCCGTAGTCCCTGGACTAATACGGCGCGTTCAGCGACTGTGAGTGTGTCGATAAGTTGAATGGGCTGGTCGTGAACGTACTTTCGGGGCATGTCGGTGCCTTCAGACAATGCAGACGCCATATCCTGACATATGGCATGCAATGGGCCCGACCCAGAATCCGGATCTGCGGAATGGCCATCGCCAGTCGGTTGCTGAAGGGCCGGGGGGTTGATGTCCGTCATAGCGCCTGACAGCTCTGGCGAAACCGCGTGGACGTCGTTTGCTCCCTCACTGGCGCGGCAGCCCACCATGTGGAGCATCAAGCAGGAAAAGGCAACAACAATAACTACATTCACAAGCTGTCGGCATGCTGTCGATGAGCTTCGGGAGTGGTTATTCATCTCCCCAACCCTCCTGCCAGATTGGGTGATCTCCTCCCTTAGGATTCTTGCCTTTAGCATCATAGTCAGCGTGTCGTTTTGTCTCTTCTTTTCCATCATAGCTCCATTCGTATACAGAACGGAAGAAGAACTGCGGACAACATGGAGTACCCCCGCCCTCCGACTCGTACATTGCCCACAGATCGAACTGAAACGGCTTCTTGGCCAAGTTCATCCACGCATTTCCCGTTTGATTCGCTTCTGGTATGCCGGATCCAGCATCGGGCTCTTGCTTTGAACTAACCCCTCCATACGACTCTTCTCCCTCGGAAGGGCCAATCTGCCCCCAGTGGATGCCTGGGGGTCACGGGGTCAGGCTCCTTTAAGCGCCGCTCTGGGGGCTGAATTGTAACGAGGAGCTGTCTTGTTTGTTCGCCCAAGGCTGCTTTGCACGGCTCTGCGCCACAACCAGCACGGGAGCACTTCCGGCTGCACGGATGAAAATGGTGCCATTGCGGACATCTATACCTATACTGATTACGGGCACACTGTGAGGTACAAGTTCCTTCGCCCGCAATGCGGGCTCAGGTGCGTGACCATGTCACTGTTGGATTGTCCCGACAGCATCATCTCAGGCGTCGCCAACGACACACCGTCGGCCGGCCAGACCACCATTACACTCAGCGGCCTGCTGCTCACGGCCGACGCCTATAACGGGCTCGAGCTGCGGGTTGTACGGCCGAACGCAGCCAGCAACCGCGTGCTGTACGGCGAGGTGCTGGACACCACCAGCAGCACCATCGTGGTCCAGGACGACGGCAGCGACAGCATCTACGGCGCGCTGAACGGCGCCACCCAGGGCTTCCAGGTCCTCGACCTGCCCGCGGCCGAGGCTGACCCCGATTACACGGAGGGCTCCTGGACGGCCGAGCCCAGCTACGACGAGCTGTCAGGCACCACGGGCTACGGCGATTCGGACGCCAGCTTCACCAGCAAATGAAAGTGACGTTCCTGGACGGTTGCACCAGAGCGTACCTGCTTCCTGGGGCAGGCTGGCCATTCGACAGGCTCACGGCGGCGTCTGCCCCCCCCAACTTCGCGGCCTGAAAAGAGGGCCAGGGCCCCGGCAGTCCTCAGCACGAACTGCCGGCAGGCTGGCAGCCTGCCCCACGGCCTTGCGTTTTGTTTGCTTGGCGGGGTGTTTTTCCGCACAATCCGTAAGGCCTTTGGCATTTCTACCACTGACAGTACGGGGCCATGGGTTGGGGAGTGTTGTGCATTTCCCGGCCGTGTCGCCTGTGGCGACCGTACTCGAGTTTACGAGGGTTGCCCCCATGCGTTCGATCCAGCTTTCCGCTCTGCTGCTTGCCCTGTTCGCCGCGCCCCTATGGGCCGGCCTGGTTGAAACACACTTCCCCGGCAAGTCCGAAACCGACGTCGCCGCCGAGTTCGAGGCCGGCCTGCCCAAGCTGCTCACCGCCGGCCTGTCCGAAGTCGCCAAGCCGCGCATGTACGCCCTGGTCAATAAGGTCGAGGTCTATGTGCAGCTCACGGCCGTAGACGGCGACCAGACCACCTGGACCACGCTGGTGCCCACCGGTTGGTTCGCGGACAAGGCCGAATACGCCTATGACGTCTACGGCAAAGACTACAAGTTCAAGATAAGCGAGCTGCCGCCGGAGGGCGTGGCCTTCTGGCTCTCGCCCAAAGGGCGCACGCCGGCGCAGATCGTCTCCCTGGCGTGCTGGCTGGCCGGCAAGGGCAAGCCGATGCTCGCCAATGCTGAGCTGGCGGCGCTGGTGCCTCTCGACGGTCGCGAGAAGGAGCGCGAGGCCCTCAAGAAGGAAATCGACGAATGGCTGTGCGCCAAGCTGGGTTGGTCCGCTCCCGGCGGGCTGGAAACCATCGCCACCCACGACCTCGAGCACAATGAAGACGGTTGGTTGCTGCTGACCAAGGAACTCGCGGCCGAGCACTTCAAGAACCTGGACAAAGAAGCCAAGAAGGCCTTCAAAGACCTCGAGAAGCTGCAGGGCGGCGACGTGAAGAGCAAGCCCGGCCAGCGCAAAGCTTCACCAGGCATGCGGCTCGTGATTCTCGAAAAGTACATCGAGCGCTGGGAGCGCCGCTACACCGGCACCGCGTTCATGGCCAAGAAGGCCGCCAAGGAAGACCTGGAGGCGATGCTCGAGGCCGTAAAAGCCGACATCGCCTGGGTCGAGGCCGAGAAGTTCAAGGCCGACCGTTTCGGCATCGAGGGCGACTGGGCCAGCGCCGGGAAGGCCTACGACACACTGGTGCGCGCCGACCCGCTGAACCCGGACATCCTGGCCGCCGCCGCCGAAGCATGGAGCAAGGCCGCCAAGATCACAGACGGCGGGCGCAAGGCCGAAGACCCGGCCGCCGCCAAGCGCGCGGCGACTCTGTACGAGCAACTGCTGGCGATTTTCCCGAAGGCGCTGGGCTATCACAACCATGCGGGATTGAACTGGCTGGCGGCGGGGGATAAGGGTCGCGCAAAGGAGCACCATGAGGAGGTGATCCGGCGCACCGACGGCATCAAGGAGATGTCGGAGAGCGACCAGAAGAACCGCGATTTCGCGGAAGGGCAGCTGAAGCTGATCAAGTAGCGTTTGGTTGCCACAGACACCCTGATTGTTACCTTTGGAGGTGCCAGGGGCACGAGGAGAGAGGCATGACGAGATTCGGGACAACTCTGCTGGCGGCGCTGGTCGCCGTCGGCTTCGCGGGCAGCCTGATTGCCGGCCCATCGGAAGACCTGTTCGCCAAGACCCACAAGGGCATGAAAGAGGCGGACGTAGCATCCAAGTGGTACGACAAGCTCCCGGAGTGGGTGGCTTCGCTCACCAGCAAAAACCAGTTCCCTGAAACCTGGCTGCCCTTCGGCATTGAGAAGGGCAAACTGAAGTCATCCAAAGAACTCAACAAGTTCCAGATCCGTGACGCCAACAAGAAGCAGTTCAGCGCCTACTACATGGTGCGCAACGGCGTGGATGCCAACGGACGCACGGTCTATGAAAAAACCAACGACTTCGGGTGGCTTGCATGGAAGGGCTGGCCGGCGAAGTCGATCGTCGGCACCTACCCGGTCGAAGGCAACCAGGACAACACGGACCTGGTAGGTTTCGCGGCCTGGCTGTACGCGGAGAAAGAGAACGAGCTGGCCAACCGCGTCCTGACCATCGTGCACGGCCGCGACAAAGACCTGGCGCCGCTGATCGAGGCGTATATCTGCGACAAGGAAAAGTGGACGCGGCCCTCGGAAGGCCTGAAAGCCTGGAACGCCTGGGACATTGACTACCAGCTTGAGCGCGTCGTGCTGGTGACGCCTGAAGAGCACGAGAAGCGCCTCAAGCAGCGCGAGACCGACGCGGCAAACGAGTTCAAGGAACTGATCCGCGCGCGCGGCGATTACAAGGGCCGCCCGCCCCGCCGTGTGCCTCCGACCCGGCAGCTGGTGTTGATCGAGTGGGAGATCAAGCAGTTCAAGATCAAGTATGGCTCGTCGGACTTCCTGAAAGACACCAAGAACACCGACAAGCTGCAGGAGATCCAGGACTCGATCACCGACGATCTTGCGCTGATCAAGGACAACCTTGACCAGTCTCGCAAAATGGCCACTGACGGCGACGCCAACGAGATGAAGAAAAAGGCCGAGTTCCTGGAGCAGATCCTGCTGATCGACCCCATGGACTACAACCTGCGCAGCCAGGTCGCCAACGCATGGTACACCTGGGGCAACCCGGCGCCCCACGGCAACAGCTGCGACCGAGCCGACGGCATGAAGAAGGCCATTCCGCATTACGAGATCATCGTGCAGGCCTTCCCGAACAACACGGGCTTCCTGATGGCGCTGGGGCGCTGCTACCAGGCGCTGGAAAACAGCAAGCAGGCCCGGCCGTACTACGAGAAGGTGATCGAAATCGACGGCAACGCGGGCAACGGTCTGACGGCCAAGGCGCTGATCCGAAACATGGACCAGGGCGACCAGAATCGCGCCAAGAAAGACGACAAGTAACCAAGCAGCCATCCAAACCGGGGCCCGGGAAACCGGGCCCCGGTTTTTTTCAGAACACATGTAGGCCCGTGCCCGCGCGGTCTACTCATAGGCAGACGCAACGCCCCCGCTCTCTCCCCTGTTGCGACTGATCATGCTCAAGACAATCCCGTTGCTGCTGGCGCTTGCCATTGCCTCGCCCCTGGCGGCCGGCGGCCTGGTTGAAAAAGTCTTCCTGCGCAAGATTGCCGACGACTGGCACGCCCAATTCCGGGCCTGGGTCAGCGACGAGTGCGCGGCCGGACGCTGCCCGGAAACACACTTTCCCGACGGCGCCGGCGGCGCGCGGCCTTACCGCATCCTGGATGTGAAGAACGACTTGCTGGTCGCGGCGGAGCTTGTGGAGACGACGGACGGCAAAGGCAACGTCACGCGCACGCCGGCCGGTGAGCGCGTCCAGTTCAAGTGGGAGCAGTGGCTGCCGCAATACATGGCCGTGACCTACCCCGTGCGCAGCAACCAGGACAACCCGGACGTAATCGCCTTTGCGTGCTGGCTGTACCTGAACGCGCCGGACCCGATGCTGGGCAACCGCGTGCTGACAGTGGTGTACGAGCGCGAAGAAGCGCTGCGCGAGGACATCGCTGAGTTCGTCTGCGAACACCACGGCTGGGCCCTCAAGGACAAGCTCGCGGTGGGGGAGGATTGGGACGGCGAGTTCATGACCTGGCGGCGAGTGCTGCTGCCCAAGAAAGAAGCCGAACAGCGCGAAAAGCAGCGCAAGGTGGAGGCGAAGGAAGGCCTCAACGGCCCGCTGGCGCAGTACGCCGCGCCGGACAAACGCACCATGACTCTCGATGAAATCGCCTTTGCGCTACGGCAGTGGCTCGCCAAGTTCGGCGACTCCGATGCAAAGCAGAAAACCGAGGCCGAGAAGACGCTGCAACGCATCGCCGACGACCTGAAGAAGATCGCCACCTATGTGGAGCTCGCCGCCAACACGCCGGACACCCAGCCGGAAACGCAGGCGAAGCTCATCGAGGACGCGCTGAAGCTTGACCCGTGCTCCGCGGAACTGCTGGCCCGCGCGGCTGACGCCTGGCGGCGCCACGCGAACCCGGAGGTGGTGGGCGCGGAATTCAAGTGCACGCAGGAGCATTCGGCGCGCCGCGCGCTCGAGTTGTACCAGCGCTGGCTGCTGCGCGAGCCCGATAACTTCAAGGTGCTGATCAACATCGGCGTCTGCCACCACGTGATCGGCGAGTGTGACGCCGCTCGCAAGGCCTACAAGCGGGTGATCGAGGAAAGCAGCGACGACACGCTGGTCAAGCGGGCCCGCGAATACGACAAGCTGCGTTGACTTGCCGCTGCGCGCGTAAGCCGCTAAACCCGCGGCATGGACGGCGAGAAAATTGCCATCATTGGTGTGCCGGCGCTTGCTGTGCTGTTCCTGGTGATCGGGTTTGTCGCCAATCCGCCCGCTGAGCCGGTGGCCGATCCCGCGCCGCCCCAGGCCTTCGACAAGGAACTCGCCGCAGCTTATGTACAGGCCGGCTGCTGGCAGTGCCATGCTGTCAGCACCCTACAGGCCGAGCTGACCGAAGCCTTCGGTGCGCAGGCCGCCGGCGTGCGCCCCATGGGGCCCGACCTTGCGGGTGTGGGTGCTCGCTTCAATGCCGACTGGCACACCGCACACTTCTGGAAGCCCGAGGACGTCTACGCCGGCTCACAGATGCCCGCCCAGCGCCACTTGTTCGAGCCCGGGCAGACAAAACTCAACGAGCAAGGCCGCAGAGTCGTTGAGTTTCTGCTGACCCTCAAGTCGCGCTCGGACATCAACAAGCCCTGGCCCACAGTTCGCGCAGTCGCGCCCGCAGGCGACGCCGGGCGCGGCCGCGTACTGTTCCAGCGCGAGTGCGCCGGTTGCCACGGCCACGATGCCAAGGGCGACGGCCCGGCCGCGAAGTTCATCAGCACGCCGCGCAAACCGCCGGCACTGGCGAAAGGCGACTTCATTTACTTGCCCGCCGGGGAGAGGCCGCTCGACAGCATCTACACGGTGATCAGCAACGGCGTTCCGGGATCGGCGATGCCGAGTTTTGCCGCGCGCTTGAGCGAGCAGCAGCGCGCCGACCTGGCGGCCTGGGTGGCAAAGGTGGGCGGCAAGTAGAGGAATGTCGCGTAAAGCGTTAGGATCACGCTCGCAACGGACAAGGACCAGCCATGGCACTGTTTTCATCGACCTACCCGATCCGCTTCAGCGACGTGGACCACGCGGGCATCCTGTACTACCCGCGCTTCCTGCATTACTTCCACTGCTGCTTTGAAGACTTCTTCGAGCGCGGCATCGGCATCCGCTACAACCACCTGCTCGATGTGGAGCGCATCGGCTTTCCCACCGTGCACATGGAAGTGGATTACCTGAAGCCCCTGCGCTTCGGCGACCAGGTCGAGATCAGCCTCGGCATCCAGAAGATCGGCACCAAGAGCATCACCTGGACCTACACCGGCGACACCGCGCGCGAGAACAAGAAGATCCGCGCCGTGGAGGCCAGCCTGGTGACAGTCTGCCTCGACATGGACAGCTTCACGGGCATCGAGCTGCCCCAGAAGTACCACGACCTGTTCAAGAAGTGGCTGGTGCCCGACAGCCACCGCACCGGCCTCTACAAAGCCGTGAAGCCGGAGTAGGAGACGCCATGCCGCAACTCGCATTCGTGCTGCTGGGCCGTACAGAACCGACCAAGCCCGAAGCGTTCGCGGCGGCGCTCGGCGCGCGGCTGGGCCAGGCGCTGGAAGCCGAGCCGGCCGAGGATGGCGAAGACATCTTCTCGGTAGCGCTGGCGAACGGCCAGACGGCATTCGTGGCGTTTGTGCCGGCGCCGGTGCCGGACGGCGAGGCCGAGCAATACGTGCCCTACAGCATCTCCGCGCTCGGCAGCGGCTGGCAACTGCCCGAGTACCCGGCCCACGCCATGGTCACGCTGATGGGCGCCGACGACATCATCACCGTCGAGGCACTGGAGCTGTTCACCAAGGTGGTCGCCGCTGTGGTCGAGAGCTCGACGGCCGTTGGCGTGTACTGGGGCGCAACCGGTGCGACCCACAAGGCGGAATTCGTGCTGGACGTGGCGAACGCCGAAGGCCTGCTGCCGGTGATGCTCTGGAACGGCATCAGCATCGCCGACGGTGGCCCAGGCCGGCTCAGCATGCTGAGCCTGGGCATGGAACAACTGGGATTGCCCAACCTGGTGTTGACCACCCCGCGCGAGCAGGGCAACGCGGCAATCGAGATGATGCTCGACCTGCTAAGCTTCCTGATCCGCCGCGGCGAACCTTTGCCGGACGGTGACACCATCGGTTTCTCGGAGGAGCAGAAGCTGCCGATTCGCTACGAGGCGTCACCGATCGATCCAGAGAGCCAGGTGTGGTGTATCGACCTGCCCTGAACCCCGAGAGAACCATGGCAGACATCCCGGAATTCCCTGAGCGCTTCAACATGGCGAGCTACTTTGTGGACTCGAATCTTGAGGCCGGGCGCGGTGGTAAAGTGGCGATCCACTACGAAGGCCGCCGGATTACCTTCCAGCAGGCCTTCGAGAACGTGAACCGCGCGGGCAACGGACTGCTTGCCCTGGGCCTGCAGCCGGAACAGCGCGTACTGACCGCCCTGCACGATCGGCCCGAGTTCGCCTACTTCTGGTTCGGCGCGATCAAGGTCGGCGGCGTCGCCACCCAGATCAACCCGCTGCTGCCCACGGAAGACTTCGCCTACTACCTGAACTACACCAAGGCGCCCATCGCGGCCGTGGACGCCGAGGCGCTGGAGAAATTCATCCCCGCGCTGAACGAGGCCCGCTACCTGAAACACGTGGTCGTGGTGGGGGACGCGGCCTCCCATCCGCTGCCGCGCGGCATCACCATGCACGCCTGGGACGACTGGCTGGCGGGGCAAAGCCAGAAGCTGACGCCCGCCGACACCAGCAAAGATGACCCCAGTGTGTGGCTGTTCACCAGCGGCACCACGGGCCACAGCAAGGGCGCGGTGCATTTCCACTTTCACTTCCCGTACAACACCGAGGTGTACGCCAAGCGCTTCATCGGCATGCGCGAGAGCGACATCACCGTTTCCGGCCCGCGGCTGTTTTTCGGCTACGCCACGGGCACCAACCTGATGTTCCCTTGGGCTGTCGGGGCGAGCACGGTGTTGTTTCCTGACAGGCCGACGCCGGAGCGGCTCTTTGAGCTGGTGCAGAAGCACAAGTGCACGGTGCTGACCAACGTGCCCACGCTGATCAACAAGATGCTCGCCCATGAAGGCGCCAGGCCTGACCTCAGCACACTGCGCTTCATGTGGAGCGCCGGCGAAGCCCTGCCGAAAGACCTGCACGAACGCTGGGAGGCCATGCACGGCGTGCCGATCATCGACGGCATCGGCAGCGCCGAGAGCTTTCACATATACATTTCAAATCGGCCCGGCGACGTGCGCCCCGGCAGCCTCGGCAAGCTTGTGCCGGGCTACACCGCCAGGCTGACTGACGACGAAGGCAAGCCGGTCGCCCAGGGCGACGTCGGCACGCTCTGGATCGGCGGCGACAGCGCGGCCCTCTACTACCACAACGCCTACGCCAAATCGAAAGAGCACCTGCGCGGCGGCTGGATCGTAAGCGGCGACAAGTTCCGCCAGGATGACGACGGCTACTGGTATTACGAAGGCCGCGGCGACGACCTGATCAAGAGCGGCGGCATCTACGTAAGCCCGCTGGAAGTAGAAAACTGCCTGATGCAGCACTCGGCCGTGAAAGAGTGCTGCGTGATAGGCAAGAAGGACGAAGCCGGCCTAGAGAAACCGTTCGCCATAGTGGTTCCGCAAAACGAAACAGGAGCCGGGAGCGCCAGCGACCGGGAAGCCCTCGCCAAAGCGCTGATCGACCACTGCAAACAGAAGCTGGTACGCTACAAGGCCCCGCACGGAGTAGCCTTCAGCGACAAACCCCTGCCCAGAAACGACCGCGACAAGATCGACCGCAAGGCCCTGCGCAAGGAGTACAGCAGTTGACGGAACGCGGGCGTCCCGCCCGCCGAAGCTTCAGCGCAAGCGACGGATAGACATTCCGCAGAACATGTGTAGCCTGATGTGTGGAGGTATGTGTAATGGCTACGAACCTGGACTTGGATGACGCGCTGATCGAAGAAGCGGTCAAGGTCGGCAAACACAGAACGAAGAAAGAGGCCGTCACGGCCGCATTGCTTGAGTACATCAAGCGCAGAGGTCGCCTCGGGATTCTCCAGCTCGAGGGGAAGATCGAATACGACCCCCGTTACGACTACAAGGCGGCACGCAAGAGGAAACGTGCGTGAACGTGCTGGTGGATACTTCGGTCTGGTCGCTGCTCTTTCGTCGAAGGCAATCCGCTCGACTTTCGACCAGGCAAGCGGCCGCCGTGCAGGAATTGAAGGAACTCGTCCGAGAGGACCGGGCTCAACTGACGGGCGCGATTCGACAAGAGCTGCTGACCGGAATTCGCTCTGATGTCGAGTTCGAGGAGTTAAGGTCCTGGTTGCGTTTTTATGATGATCTACCCGCGGACTTCGAAACTCATGAACTTGCGGCGCAGTACGCGAACCGGTGTCTTGGTTCCGGTATAGTCACCAGCGCGATCGACATCCTGATCTGCGCGATAGCAGTGAAGCACCAGTTGTCGGTCTTTACGCTGGATGAGGGTTTCAAGAAGATTCAGTCCGTCGTTCCAATCACGTTTCATGTTGCGAAGTGAGTGAGCATTGGACCCAGCCTTCAGCAACAACTCCTGGCCGCAGATTGAAGCCGCGTTGAAAAGCGGTGCGCGTTGCGTTGCCATCCTGCCCTGCGGCGCCACCGAGGCCCATGGCAAGCACCTGCCCCTCAACACCGACGTGATCATCTCCGAAGGCATGGCCGCCTACGCCCTGCCCGCGCTTGAAGAAAAGGGCATCGTCGCCCTCATTCTGCCTTCGCTGGCCTACGCGCCGGCCGAGTACGCGGCCGCCTTTGCAGGCACCATCAGCATCAGCGAGCAGGCCGCGGCGGCGGTCATCTTCGACATCGCCAAGTCGCTGAAGGCCCAGGGCTTCGCCTGCCTGGCCATCGCCAACAGCCACTTCGACCCGGCCAACGTGAAGATGCTGCGCGAGGTGGTGGCGCGCATCGAAGCCGAGCTGCAACTGCCGGTCGCCTTCCCCGACTTCACCCGCCGCAAACTGGCCCAGTGCCTCACCGAAGAATTCCAGTCCGGCGCCTGTCACGCCGGCCAGTTCGAAACCAGCCTGGTCATGGCCTCGCGCCCGGAATTGGTGGACGAAGGCGAAAGACAACGCAGTGCGGACAACCCGGCCAGCCTGACCGAAGCCTTCAGCAAAGGCGCCAAAACCTTCGCAGAAGCCGGCGGCCCTCAGGCCTACTTCGGCTACCCGCAACAGGCCAGCGCCACCGAAGGGGTGCAGACCTACGAAACCCTTGCGGCACAACTGGTTGAAGCGATCGCCGTAAAACTGTAAGACCCTATCCAATCGAAATTTTTATAAATAACGCAACTATGTAGGTTGCGTAAAGTGACTATATAAACCTAAAGTATCCACATGGCACCTACGGTAATCATCACCGGCGCTTCGCGCGGAATCGGCAAAGTCATCGCCTTGGATCTCGCCCATCGCGGCTTCAACCTCATGCTGGTTGCGCGCACCGAAGCGCCCCTGATGGCCGTGCGCGCGGAGTGCGAAAAGATCGGCGCCAAGGCCGCAACCTGCATCATCGACGTCACCAAACCTGAAGCGGCGCCCACCCTGCGCGACGCCAGCCTCGACGCCTTCGGGCCGCCCTGGGGGCTGGTCAACAACGCCGGCATGGCCGAAAGCGCGCCCCTGGCCAAGACCGACGACGACCTGCTGCAGCGCCACATGGAGCTGAATTTCTACGCCCCCATGCGCCTCACCCGCGCCGTGCTGCCACGCATGGTGGAAAACAAGGGCGGCCGCGTGGTGAACATCTGCAGCACCGCGGCGTTGTGCGGCTACCCGTACGTCAGCGCGTATGCCGCCAGCAAGCACGCGCTGCTGGGCGCCACGCGCAGCCTGGCGCGCGAGTTTGCGCAGAAGGGCGTCACGTTCAACGCCGTGTGCCCGGGCTACGTGCGCACGGAAATCTGGGACGCCACCATCAAGAACGTCGTGGACAAGACCGGCCTCGATGAAGTCCAGGCCGAGGACAAGCTGAAGAAGCTGAGCCCCCAGTACCGCGTGTTTGAGCCGGCCGAGGTCGCGCACGTGGTGGCGTTCCTGCTGGCCGAGGAATCGCACGGCATCACGGGCCAGGCGCTCAGCATCGACGGGGGGGAGATCGAGCACTGATGGGCACTCGCGCGCAAGTCATCAACCCGCCGGGCTGGAAGCGGCCCAAGGGCTACTCCAACGCCGTGGTGCTGCCTAAGGGCAGGCCGCTGTTCATCGCCGGCATGGTCGGCTGGGACGAAAACGAGCGCTTCCAGAGCGACGACTTCGCCGACCAGTTCCGCCAGGCGCTGTTGAACATCAAGTGCTGCGTCGAGCAGGCCGGCAGCCGCATGGACTGCATCGGGCGCATGACCATTTTCGTGGCCAGCAAGCAGGAGTACGTCGAAAGCCTGCCGCGGCTCGGCAAGTTTTACCGCGAGTTGATGGGCGAGCACTACCCGGCCATGGCGCTGGTCGAGGTGAGTGCGCTGCTTGAGGAAGGCGCCAAGGTTGAAATCGAGGCTACCGGCGTGGTGCCGGACTGAGCAACCAGGAGCAAACCATGGCAGACAACCCATTGACCCCATCGGAGCGCGCGCGCGTCGGCCTGTGGCTGCGCCTCGCCCGCTGCTACAACCTCGCGATGCGCGACCTGCGCGCCGGCCTGCGCGAAGAGTGCACCATGCCGCAGTTCGACGTGCTGGCGCAGCTCGAGCGTTCGCCCGAAGGCCTGACCTTCAGCGCGCTCAGCGAAAAGCTGCTGGTGACGGCCGGCAACCTGACCGGCATCGTGGACCGCCTCGAGAAGCAGGGCCTGGCGCGCCGCGAAACCAACCCGGCCGACCGGCGCCAGACCTTTATCAAGCTGACCGACAAGGGGCGCGAGTACTGCGACAAGATCATCCCGCAGCACACCCACGACATCGCGAAACTGTTCGGCGGCCTGAGCGACAACGCGGTGCAGAACCTGCGCGCGGACCTGGAGCAGCTCTCGACCATGCTCAGCAAGCAGGTCGAGCACGCGGAAACCTGAGCGGAGGCGGCCATGCAGCCAAAATCGTTCCTGTACGCTGAGCAGGACGGCGTCGGCACCATCACGCTGAACCGGCCGGAGCGCTACAACGCCCTGACGTTCGAGGTGTACCGCGAGCTGGGCGCGTTCTTCAAGCACTTGAGCGAGCGCGAAAGCGTGCGCGTGGTGGTGATCACCGGCGCGGGCAAGGCCTTCTGCAGCGGCGGCGACGTCGAGGACATCATCGGCGAGCTGTTCAGCCGCGACATGAAGGGCCTGCTCGACTTCACGCGCATGACCGTAGACCTGATCCGCGCCATCCGCGCCTGCCGCAAGCCCGTGATCGGCGCGCTGAACGGCACCACCTGCGGCGCGGGCGCGGCCATCGCGCTAGCCTGCGACTTCCGCATCGCCAGCCCGTACGCCAAGTGCGCCTTCCTGTTCACCAAGGTGGGCCTCAGCGGCGCGGACATGGGCGCCTGCTACCTGCTGCCGCGCGTGGTGGGCCTGACCAAGGCGACGGAGTTGTTAATGCTCGGCGACTTCATCGACGCCAATGAGTGCGCGCGCATCGGCCTCTACAACGAAGTGGTGGACAGCAACCAGCTGATGCCGCGCGTGAACGCGCTGGCGCAGCAGCTTTGCAAGGGCCCGCAGTTCGGCCTGATGATGACCAAGGAGTTGCTGAACAAGGCCCTGAGCTTCGACCTGGAAACCGCCCTGGAGGCCGAGGCGCAGGCCCAGGCCATCTGCATGCAGCACCCGGATTTCCGCGAAAGCTACGACGCCTGGACGGAGAAACGGGAGCCGAAGTTCAAGTAGCATTGGCCTCTGGCCAATGTAGTACCGGCGGGCCTCCGGCCCGTCATCGGCCGGAGGCCGATCAGCACGACATCGGCGAGGCGCCGATGCTACGGAAGCCCATGGAAGACCTGCTCAAACTCCCGTTCTTCACCGACGACCAGCGCAGCTTCGCGCGCGAACTTGATGTCAACGCGCGCCAGCACACCTGGCCCGATCCCGAGCAGGACGACGCGGCCGCGTTGAAATCCGCGCTGGCCACCTTGGGCAAGGCGGGTGTGCTGAAACACGCCCTGAGCGAGCCGTGGTCGATGCGCGCCAACGTGCTGGCGCGGGAGGTGCTGGCCTATCACTCCGGCATCGCGGACCTGGCCTGGGCCATGCAGGCCCTGGGCGGCGTGCCGCTGCTGATCGCGGGCAACGCTGAACAGAAGCAACTGCTGGCCAAGGGCATCAGCGGCGAGGCCTGCCTGGGTTTCGCCATCACGGAGCCCGATGCGGGCTCCGACCTCTCGCGCCTGAGCCTGCGAGCGCGGAAGGTGGGGGATGGATACGTCCTCAACGGCGAAAAGCACCTGGTCAGCAACGTGGGCGTGGCGCATTTCTTCGTGCTGTTCGCCCGCACCTCTGATGACAAGCGCGGCGTGTCGGCCTTCCTGCTGGACACCTCGCTGCCCGGCCTGAGCTTCGAGCAGCAGCGCCCGATCTCGCCCCACCCGTTGGGGCGCATTGTGTGCACTAACGTCAAGCTGCCGGCCTCGGCCCTGATCGGCGCCGAGGGCGACGGCATGGGCATCGCGCTCGGCACTCTGGGGCGCATGCGCACCACGGTGGCGGCGGCGGCCAACGGCTTCGCGCGCCGCGCGCTGGAGGAGGCGCTGGCGCACGCCAAAGGCCGCGCGATGTTCGGCTCGACCCTGGCGCAGCAGCCCCTGGCGCAAGGCATTCTTGCGGAGATGCGCGCACGCCTTGACGCGTCAAGGTTACTGACCTACCGCGCGGCCTGGGAGTATGACAGTGGTGCTTCTAGGATTCCCCTGCAGGCGGGCGTGGCCAAATGGCAGTCCACGGAAAACGCCCAGTGGATCATCGACAAGGCCCTGCAGCTCGCGGGCGGCCTGGGCGCTGTGCACGGCAGCATCTTCGAGCGCCTGTATCGCGAGATCCGCCCCCTGCGCATCTACGAGGGCGCCAGTGAAGTGCAGCAGCTTGTAATCGCGGGCGAAATGTTGAAGGAGACCCCATGAGTGAACCCCAACGCAAATACCCGCCCTATGAGCGGCACGTGTTCATCTGCCTGAACCAGCGCGAAGCCGGCCACCCGCGCGGCGACTGCACCTCCAAGGGCGCGCCCGCTGTGCTGGAGCGCTTCAAGGAGCTGGTGCAGCAGAAGGGCCTCAAGCCCCGTATCCGGGCGCAGAAGGCCGGCTGCCTCGACACCTGTGAGCTGGGCGTCAGCGTGGTCGTGTACCCCGAGGCCGTGTGGTACAAGCAAGTGACGGTAGCCGACGTGGACGAGATCGTCGAAAGCCACCTGGTGAACGGCGTACCCGTCGAGCGCCTGCGCCAGCACCCCCAGCTACCCGGCGACTCCAGCAAGCTCAAGCCGATCGGGAACGCGTAGGCGTAAGGCAATTACCAATGACCAGTTTCCAATTCCCAATGGAACGGCCGCGCATTCGAACTGGTCATTGGTCATTGGTTATTGGTCATTGCGGTTCTACTGAGTTACCTAACCATGGGCTTCGCTCGTGACCTTATTCAGTCCTCTAACCATTCGCTCCATGACCCTGCCCAACCGCATCGTTGTGCCGGCCATGGTCACGCGTTTGTCTGGGGAGGACGGCTTCGTCAACCGGGACATCACGGACCGCTACGTGCGTTTCGCCAAAGGGGGCGCTGGGCTCGTGGTGCTTGAAGCCATGGCGGTTCACCGCAGCAAGTCGGGTCCCCTGCTGCGCATCTGCGACGACGAATTCGTGCCCGCCTTGCGCGAGCTGCGCAAGAAAATGAAAGACGCCGGGCCGGGTTGCGTCGCCCCCCAGATCATTCACTTCCTCAAGATCTCCCGCAGCGGCTGGCGGCAGAAGGTTGAGGACCTAAGTATTGACGACATCCGCGCCATCGTCGAAAACTACGCCGCCGCGGCCGTCCGCCGCGCCGATGCCGGCTACGACGGCGTCGAGCTGCACATGGCCCACGCCTACACACTCAGCAGCTTCCTCAGCCGCATGAACAAGCGCCGCGACGACTACGGCGGCAGCCTCGACCGCCGCCTGCGTCTGCCCGTCGAAGTGACGCAGGCCGTGCGCAGGGCGGTGGGGGAGTCGTTCCCGGTCGGCGTGCGCTTCGACGGCGAGGAATGTATCAAGGGCGGCTACACCGTTGACGAGTCAAGGCTGATCGCCCTGCGCCTGGTGCAGGCCGGCGTCGATTACGTCAGCGTCAGCGCCGGCGGCAAGTTCGAGGATGCCCAGCCCCGCGAGGGTGAGCCCCTGTACCCCTACACCGGCTACAGCGGCGAGCGCTGCATGCCCGGCAAGACTTACCCGCCCGCCGCCAACCTGTACATCGCGGCCGGCATCAAGGCCTTCCTGCGCGGGCAGGGCGTGATTACTCCCGTTGTGGCCACGGGCAAGATCAGCACGCCGGAGCTGGCCGAGCGCATCCTGGCCGAGGGCAGCGCCGACCTGATCGGCATGGCACGCCCGATTTTGTGCGACCCCGACTGGCCACGCAAAGTGCACGCCGGGCGCTTCGACAAGGTGATCCGCTGCTGTTACGCCAACGTGTGCAAGGCGAAGGACGAGCGCTTCCAGACCGTGAGCTGCTTCCTGTGGCCCAAGGGCAGCATCCAGGCGCCGGAGAGTGACGACCAGGTCGCGCCCCAGTGGCCCGAACAAACGGCCAATCTCACGGCCGACGGCAGCAAAGGCCGCATCGACCTGCGCTGGAACGCGGCCGAGGACAACGAGGGCGTGTACGGCTACGACATCTGGCGCGCACTGGGGCAAGGCGAGTTTGAACGGATAGACGCCGTGCCCGCGCCGGTGACGGCCTACCACGACACCACGGCCGTAGCCGGTCTAGAGTACCGCTACTACGTGCAAGCCTACGACCAAGCCGGCAACCGCACACCGGCGTCAGAGGTTGTGACGGCAGCAGTGAGCAACCAAACCTGACGCCGAGCGATTAATCGTTTTGTTTCCGATGACAAACATTGCGGCGAAGGACGAAAGCCTCTACTGCCAATTGATACGCCCCAGCTGTTTAGAAATGCGTTCCATTATGAGCTTCTTGTGGCCATCGGTGATCAACTCCGCCTCATTCGGGGGATCCCATGCACTAACGGCGCTCAACCGCAAAAGGATGTCATGTTCCCCGCCCATAAGCATTTCACCGTCGATATAGACGCTTTTGTGGCCTTCGGAGTAAGTGACTCCGGCACGTCCCATGGCGATTACCTTGTATCGTTTCTCGCCGGCAACCATGCTGATCTCCATACATCTTGGGCGCCAAGTGGTTAACAATAGGATGCTGCTGCTGTGTTCCTTAGGCAGTTTCTGCCGCGCAATCGGTTGAGTAAAGAGCGGTGCTTTTCTGACCTAGCTCCTGTCCTAGCGCCACAGGCGGGGCTTCTCATTGGGCCCTTTCGTGCATCGAGCTGAGGGTTTCGCGGCACGTCAGTGGTCGAGCTACGGCCGGTTGGCTCGAAAGGCCGGATGGGTCTGCACGCTTCTGGCCGCATTCCTGAATCGGATCGCATTGGGTGGCCACCCAATTGCGGTGACTGGGATCACCTGAAAATTTTCGGGTTACTTTTTTCACCACAGGAAGTTTGGTGGGGGTGTGGTTCGTTTCTGGTTCAAGTTGGTCTGACTATGCACCAAGGCGGGCCGCCATGGATGTCGGAGCCTTATCCTTGAATCAGAAATCCAAAACGCGGCTGGTGGTTGGCCAGCAGGTTTATTGCTCGCGCATCGGGCGCGCCGGCCAGCTTCTGGGCGTCAGCCAGCCCAAGGGCGCTTGCATCATCCGCCTGGCCGGCAGCAGCGAAGTGGTCACCGTGGATGAATGCGAGCTGCGCATCGCCACCTGGGACGAAATTCGCGGCGCTTGCCCCAACGAGGGCCGTCAAACCCCGCCGCCCAGCCCGTAGGGGACTGTCCCCGCAGTTGGGGACTGTCCCCGTCTCCAGCAACCAAACAGGCCCGCGACAACGGGGACAGTCCCTCCGCGCACGCGCGGGGGACAGTCCCCTATCCCAGAAGCTCCACGCCCTGAGGCAGCATCACCAGCACCACGCAGCCCTTGCGGCTTGAGGGCCGGTGCGCGCTGCCGGGTGGGTGCCAGATGTAGCTGCCGGTGGGTCAGGAACCAGCAAAGGCTCAGGCTACTTCGTCTTGACCTCGGCTGGCTTGTACCCAGAGCCGCGGACGGCGTTACGACTCGACTCATTTTGCGGCAGCCTGGAGAGCACCTACCACTCGCGCCTCCACACCTCGTGGCATGACCAAGTTATAGGGGCCGCATGGTTCGCTGCGAACCGCCAAGGGCTGACCATACTCGTCACAATAAGGCCCCGGGTCATTGCCCGCCTCCCTGTCAAAACAGTGCTGCGCAATCTCGTCCTCAGGTCCTAACTCTATGCTTCCTACGTTCATGAAGAATCCCTGAGTCCAAAGTTGAATGGGGACAAGCATGGGCGCCATGAGCAGGTGATTGACGTTGACCTGTACAGCCGATGCGCTTGTGCTTTCAAGAATCTCACTGAACACGTAGACCATGAAAACTCTGGTATTCAGGTACTCGACGTCGTCCCGAACAACCAGGCCTGAAAGGACTCGGCCATCGTCAATTTGGAATACAAACGTATCCCCTCGCTTGGGGCGCCTGCGTGACTTCTTCAGCTCTTTCATTCACCAGCCCCCTAGCACTTAGCAGCCTGTGATGCTGAGCCACTTCTGGCTCCATTCACGTGAGCAACTCCACGGCCTGAGGCAGCATCACCAGCACCACGCAGCCCTTGCGGCTTGAGGGCCGGTGCGCGCTGCCGGGTGGGTGCCAGATGTAGCTGCCGGCCGGCCAGCCCTTGCCCAGGTCGTCCAGCTCGCCCTCGAGCACGAAGTACTCCTCGCCGCCCGGGTGCCGGTGGCCGTGGTAGCGCGCACCGGGCTCGAACTTCAGCAGGATGGTCAGGCCGCCCTGCTCATGCTTACGCAGCGTTTTGTAGCTGACGCCCGGGTTGTCCGGGAACTCGCGCCACTCGCGCTCGTGGGTCAGTATCTGGATAGACTCGCTCATGCTTCTAATGTAGCGCGGCCGTTGCGATTCGCCCGGCCCATTTTCTGAACTGGAGCAGCCATGTTCCTGGTGATGAACCGTTTCAGGGTAACTCCCGGCCGCGAAGCCGACTTCGAGGAGGCCTTCAAAGGCCGCGCGCGGCTGGTGGACCAGATGCCCGGCTTCATGGCCCAGGACATGCTGCGCCCGGCAGGCGAGGAAGGCGTGTTCATCAGCATGACGCGCTGGCGCTCGCGGGAAGATTTTGAGGCCTGGACGCGCTCGGAGCAGTTCAGGCAGGGGCACGGCAAGCGGCACCCGGGCATGTTCCAGGGCCCGCCGCAGCTCGAGATGTACGAGGTTTTCGACAGCACCACGGAGGCCTGACTTGGCAAAGAAGCGCAACACACGCGGTACATTGATTGGCACGATCATCTTTGCGGCGATCCTGGGATCCGTGATCGGCGCGATCATTTTCCACGATCCCGGCGAGCCTTTGCCCGGGCCTGACAGCGTGAAGTTCACCGACAAGTACGACGACGAGTGGGGCAAGCTGGCCGCGCCAGTCTCGCACGTGACGGTCACACACATCCTGGTCAGCTGGAAGGGTGCCAGCCCGCGCGTCACGCCCAAAGACCCGGAACGCACCAAGGAACAGGCCTGGGAGCTGGTTGAGCAGCTGTGGAACCGCTACAAGACCGACCCCACCAAGGAGAACTGGACCGCCCTGCAGGCCAAGTACAACGAGGACAGCCAGCCGCACAACTCCTACTCGATCCCCAACCCGCAGAACCCGCGCGACCCCAACGGCGGCATGGTGAAGCCATTTGCCGACTGCGCGAAATCCACCAAGGAAGGCTTCGCGCGCATCGTTGAGTCCGAGTTCGGCTATCACCTGATCCGCCGCACGCCATCGAAGGGGTAATCATGCGCTTCACTGACAAGGTCGTTCTGATCAGCGGCGGCGGCACCGGCATCGGCCTTGGCGCAGCCAAGCGCTTTGCTTCCGAGGGCGCTAAAGTCGTCATCACCGGCCGTCGCGAGGACAAGCTCAAGGCCGCCTGCGCCGAAGTCGGACCCGCCTGCAGCTACGTGGTGGGGGACGTGACCAGCGCTGAAGACTGCGCCCGCATGGTGGCCGAGACCCTGGCGCGTCACGGCCGTATCGACGTGCTGGTGAACAACGCGGGCGTGATAGGCAACGGCGGCGTGCAGGACACCACGCCCGAGGAATTCCAGCGCGTGATGGGCCCCAACGTGTACGGCGTGTACCACCTGACCCACGCCGCGGTGGGGGAGCTGATCAAGCGCAAGGGCGCCATCGTGAACCTCAGCAGCGTGACCGGCACGCGGCCGTACGGCAACCTGCTGGCCTACTGCGCCTCCAAGGCTGCGGTCAGCATGATGACGCAGACCATGGCCCTTGAACTGGCGCCCAAGGGCGTGCGGGTGAACGCGGTTGAGCCGGGGGTGGTGCGCAGTGAGTTGCACCGGGTCACGAACGCTGTGCCCGACTACGACGCCTTCCTGAAGCGCGCCCAAGAGACGCACCCGATCGGCCGCCACGGCGTGCCCGAAGACGTGGCAGCGGCGATTGCGTTTCTGGCCAGCGACGAGGCCGGCTGGATCACCGGCGAGTGCATGAAGGTGGATGGCGGCCGCCACATGACCAGCCTGAGGTAGACTGCTTCATGGATTGGTCATTCTGTGCGCGCGAACAAAGGGGCTTTTCGCGTAAGGGTTTACGTCTCCCGTCCACCTAACTTCTGACGCCTTTTTTGAAGAAATCTTTCAGGAACTGGCGTAAAGTAGTTCGCGGTGCTGGGCCAGGTCTTAATTCCGGGAGCTGTAATGCGGAAAACGCTGATTTACACCGCCGTGGCGGCCTTGATCGTATTTGGCCTCACGCGGCCGACGGTCGCGCAAGACGCCGGCGATGCCGAGAAGAAGCGCGAGGACATCTTCGGCAAGTCGTTCGCCGACAAGGTGGAAGACGCCGTGGACAAGGGTTGCGACTGGCTGAAGAAGCAGCAGGGGATCGACCCGGTCGACCCCAAGCCGGTGTTCGGCAAGTTCCCCGAGAATCCGCCGACTTACGGCGCGGGCACACCTCACCGCTACCTGATCGCGCGCACGGCATTCCCGATTCAGGCGCTGTGCAAGTCCGGCTGCTTCGTCGATGAGAAGGAAATCGACACGGCCATGAAGTGGCTGCGCGAGAACTACACCGAGCAGGGCGCCATCCAGTCGATGCAGGGTTTTGTGGGCAGCTCGACCTATGAAGACGCCACGGTGCTCAACGCCGTCGAGGCGTACTACATCAGCGCCTGGGAAGCCAAAGACCGCAAGCTGGAGAACCCCAAGAGCCGCGTCGAAAAGGACGCCGACGGCAACAAGAAGCCGATCAAGCGCTGGGGCACCGAAGACAAGGGCGCCAAGAAGAAGAAGAAAGACCGCAACTTCAAGCTGGACAAGAAGGACCAGAAGATCTGTGAGATCGCGGTGAAGGCGCTGGAAGCCCGCTTCCGCAAGGCCTACGGCGGCGGCGGCTGGCGCTACGCCAAGGACGGCATGGGCGAAAACGACCCCAACGTGGACGTGTCCGCCACGCAGTACGCCATCCTGGGCCTGAAGGCTGCTACCCGCCTGGGCATCAAGTACGACAAGAAGCTGCTGTTTGATGTGTTCCGCTTCTATCGCGGCCAGCAGGACAAGGACGGCCCGGTGGTGAAGGCCAAGTGGAAGAAGAGCGCGGGCGACGATGAAGACGACAAGAAGAAGGGTCGCGGCACGTCATCTGAAGGCACGCCCCCCGAACTCAAGGCCCGCGGCTGGGGCTACTGCCGTGAAAGCAACCACCAGCCCCTGGACAAGACCACCTACGGCAGCATGACGGCCGCCGCGGTCAACGCGCTGATCCTGATCCGCGACGAGCTGGTGGAAGACCCGGCCCAAAAGAAGACCTGGGAGAAGCTGGACAAGGACTGCAACCAGATGATCGGCGACGGCCTGGCCTGGATGATCCAGAACTGGAGCATGAAGGAAAACCCGCGCGCCGGCATGTACCGCTACTACTACTACCTCTACACCATCGAGCGCCTCGGCATGCTGGGCGGCATCGATGAGATCGGCGGCCACGACTGGTACTACGAGGGCGCCGAGCAGCTGCTGGAGCAGCAGACCAAGGGCGGCGATATGGACGGCATGTGGGACATCCAGAACGAGATTGACCCGTCCGACATATACAACACCTGCTACGCGCTGCTGTTCCTGAAGCGCGCGACCAGCGGCGTTGACCGTCCGATCCCGGTGCTGACCGGCGGTGATGGCGAAGAGTAAGCTGGAATGAAAAACCCGCGGGCTTCGGCCCGCGGGTTTGTTTTTTCCGGTGCGATTTGCTGCTACTTGCCCTTGCCCAGGAACTCGCGAATCGAGTTCATGATCCCCTCGACGTTGGCGATGTCGCTGGTGATCACCTTTTCATTGTTGCCGTAACGGTGGTCCAGGTCTTCCTTGAACTTGCCGCTGCCGTATGCGCTGCGTACTTGGCCGTAACAGAACACGTTGCTGGCGGGCAGGATTTCGCTGTCCAGCAGCTTGAAGCAGTGGCTGGTATCGTCGGCGCCCCAGTTATCGCCGTCCGAGAAATGGAACGGGTAGATGTTCCATTCCAGCGGGTTGAAGCGTTCACGGATGATCTTGGCGCAAAGCTGGTAGGCGCTGCTGATCTTGGTGCCGCCCGACTCACGCAGGTGGAAGAAGGTGTGCTCGTCCACCTCTTTGGCTTCCGCGTCGTGCACGATGTAGACGCTCTGGATGTTCTTGTACTGGCTGCGCAGCCAGGTATCGAGCCAGAAGGTCTCGATGCGCACGATCTCTTTCTGCTCCTCGCCCATGCTGCCGCTGACGTCCATCATGTAGATCAGCACGGCGCTGTTTTCCGGTATCGGGCGCACTTCCCAGCTGCGGTAGCGTCGGTCGTCGCGCTCGGGGATGATCACCGGGTTCATGGGATCGTATTCGCCGCTGGCTACCTGGCGCAGCAGCGCGGCCTTGAAGGTACGCTTGAAGTGCCGCAGCGATTCCGGACCGATGCGCCGGATGCCCACGTAGCGCGACTTCTCGGTCTGCACCACGTGCTTGCCCTTGGGCTCGATGCGCGGCAGTTCAAGCTCTTCGCCCAGGATTTCCGCCAGCTCCTGGAGCGTTACGTCCACCTCCAGCACGTGTTCGCCGGGTTTGTCGCCGGCCTCGGCACCTGTGCCCGGCTCGCCGTCCTGGCCCAGCGCGTCGCCCACGTCGCCGTCGCCCTGACCAACGCCTCCGGTCTGCTTCTGCCCGAACTTGAAGCGGGGAATGTCGATCTGCGGCAGCGGGATGCTCACGGCATCCTTGCCCTTGCGCCCCACCAGCTCCCCGTTGGAGAGAAAGCGGCGCAGTTCTTTGCGGATGCGGCCGCGGACTATCTCGCGGAAGCGGCCGTGATCGCCCTCAATCTTGTGCATCTTCATGGCGCCTCCAGTGTAGCAGTTGCATGCTGCGGGCGCACTTCTCCGGCCGGTTCGGAACCTGGCAGAATGGTCAACCGGCCCGCTTCTGCGTAGCCACGCATGATGACTTCTTCTTCGTCGAAGGGGTGGCCGTCATGGGAGCGCCGCAGCGCGTTGCCCGCGAACCAGTTGAATCCGAGCAGGTATACCTCCAGCCCCTTAAAGCGCGGGTCGGCCAGCGCGCGCTCAATGCCGATCATGCCCGTTGATGGGAGGATGATGCGCTTTCCGAAATCCTTAAGCGCTGCCAGTTTGCGCTCAAGGGCGGCGTATTCGGCACGCGTGGTGTAGCGCGTGTGCTTGTCGCTCATTCCGTTCGCGCGCAGGATCTTGCCACCGTAGTCGAAGTATTGCTTGCGGCTGCGCAGGTGGCGCAGCGCCAACCACGCCCGTTCGAGCAGGCCCTGGCACGGGCTGCGAAACCAGATCTCTTCAGCCTGCTCGGCCGGCGGCCATCCGCGCCACCGGCGCTTGCGGTAAGCATCCCGGCCCGTGGCGCCGACATTGATGCAGGTGAGGATCGTGGTGCGGGTACCGGTGTTACGGCCGTAGTTGGTGCACAGGTTGAAGCGCATCACGTGGCGACTGGCGTCCACGAAACTGCCGTGGTCAATGCGGACTTCGGCATTCCCGACAATCACGACTCGAGGCTTCAGCTCGCTCATCACTTGCCGGTCAGCAAGCCGTCGAGCGCCGTTACAACTTCTTCGACGCTGATCAGCTTCATCAGCAGGCCCTCGTTGTCTTCGCGGCGGTCGTAGTCGGCCGGGCGCCTGGAGGAGTCGCCCTGCAGCACAACGGCGTTCTGTTGCTTCGGGTGAGGGCCGGTCCAGGTTGGGTCGTCCGGGCCGAACAGGGCAACGGTCGGCACATCCAGCGCAAAGCCGGCCTGCATCAGGCCCGTATCGCCGGTGATGTGCGCGGCGCACAGCTGCAACAAGGCAGCGCTGCCCATGAACGGCAGCTTTCCGACAGCGAAGTGCACGGGAGATTCATGGTCGCAGTGTTCGCGCACCATCTCGGCCAGCAGCGTGTCGTCGGGGCCGCCGACGAACAGACAGGCGTGGCCCCTGTCGCACAGGACGCGCGCCAGCGCGACCCAGTGGGTAATTGGCCAGCGTTTACTTGGCAGCGATCCACCCAGGTTCATGGCGATTGCCTGCCCGGCCTTGAGGTTCATGGAATGCAGCAGCTCAGCGGCCTGGGCGCGGTCGCCGTCGTCAGGAAACAGCTGGGTGTGCCAGTGGGTGCCCGCGGCGCCGACCGCGCGGCAGAGGGCCAGGCGCGCGTCGATGGTGTGGGCGCCGCCGGCGCGGTCCGCGGGCGGCAGCTTGACGGAGTAGAGCTCGCTGAAGGTGTGGCTCTCGTAGCCGACCATGAACTTCGGGCGCGCTACGCCTATCATGGGCACCACGTCGGGGTCGTTGGCGTGCTGGATGATCGCGACGTCGTACTTCTTCTCGCGCAGCTCGCGGATGGTGGCGCGCACGCGTTTGAACTTGCCTGGGTAGACCACGATGTCGCTGAGGTGGGGGTTGTTCTCAACCAGCTCGACGCGACGGCGGTCCACAAACAGGTCGATGCGCGCCTTCGGGAAACTCTCACGCAGGTCGGCAATCGGCGCCGTACAGAAGATGGTGTCGCCGATGCCGGTGGTGTTGACCACCAGGATGCGCGCGGTGGTGTCGGCAGGCAGCGGCTCCAGCGGCTGGGGCGGGAATCGACGGGCCTGGCGGCGGGCCCAGCCCAGCGCGATCCTCGTCGACAACCTTGGAACCTTAGGCATTCGTCACATGAAGCTGTGTTTGCACTTCGGACAGAACGGCGCGGCAAAACGCATGTAGGTACCACAGCGCGGGCACTGCTTGCTGTCGCGCTTGAAGGTGTTCTGCACCTGCTGCAGCAACTCATTGCCCGGCCACTTCTGCATCGCCTTGGCAAGCATGCCCGCCGCTTTCTGGAACTCTTCCTGCGTCATGAACAGGTCGATCTTGTCCGCCACGGCCTCCACGTCGCCCGGGTCCAGGCGCAGCATCATATCGTAGAAACGGTGGGCCTTGGCGTAGTTGCGCTCGGCCTTCGACATGATGGCGTGTGCCTTGACCAGCAGCCGGTGGGCGGGGCGTTTCTTCGCGGCGGCGTCGAGGATCGACTTGCCGCGCTTGCGCAACTCGTCTTCCATCATCGGCCCGGCGCTGGACCACACGGTCATGGCCAGGCCCCAGACCACGGTGCCGGGCTCGTCGCTGTAGGCCGCGTTGATGAAGGTTTCCGCGAACTCGGTCTGGCCGTCCACGATCTCGCGCATGGCCTGTTCGACCTTGATCTTGGCGAGTTCGACTTTCTCGGGGTCCGGCTTCTGGTTGCTGTCCTTGAGGCTCATGACGTAGCGACGCCCCAGGCGGGCGAAGTACTCAAGGTAGCGGACGTCAAAGGCCTCGGCTGCTTCAAACATGTCGTCGGTCCAGAATTACAATTTCCAATTACCAATGACCAACGACCAATGGAAGGGCCTACGACAGACCATTGGTGATTGGACATTGGTCATTGTTTTCAGGCTTACTCCTTGATGTCGCCACGGGCGAAGATGCTGGCCACGAAGTTCAGCAGGTCCGTCGCGCTTGTGTCGTTGTAGCCATAACGGTCGATCAGGCGCTGCTTGACCACGTCGATCTTGGCCTGGGTTTCCTTGTCGACCACGTTGCTGACCAGGCTGGTCAGCTTGATGCTGTCCTTCTGGTCCTCGAACAGCTTCAGCTCAAGGGCGCGGTGCAGGCGCTCGTTGGTCTTGTAGTCGAAGGTCTTGCCTTCCAGCGCCAAGGCGCCGATGTAGTTCATGATCTCGCGGCGGAAGTCGTCCTTGCGGCTCTCGGACACGTCGATCTTTTCCTCAATGCTGCGCATGAAGCGCTCGTCGGGTTCCTGCATTTCGCCGGTGTACTTGTTGCGTACGCGCTCGCGCTGGGTGTAGGCCTTGACGTGGTCGATGTAGTTGCTGCACAGCCGCGCGATCGCTTCTTCGTCAGCGCTGATCGCGCGCTGCACTTCGTTCTTGGCGATCTCTTCGTATTCCTGCCGCACCACGCCAAGCAGCTCGCGGTAGCGCTTCTTCACGTCCTCGCTGGTGATCAGCGAGTGGTGTTTCAGGCCCTGCTCCAGCTCGTTCATCAGCATGAACGGGTTGACCGTATCCGCGGCCGGGTAGTTCACGATCGCGTTGCTGATCTTGTCCTGGATGTAGCGCGGGCTGATGCCCTGCAGGCCCTCATTCTTGGCCTCTGCACGCAGCTCGCGGATGTTGTCTTCGGTCATGCCAGGCACGCTCTTGCCGTTGTACAGCTTGAGCTTCTGCAGCAGCGTCAGCCCGCCGCGCTTGGGATCTTCCAGCCGCGTGAGGATCGCCCACATGGCCGCGATCTCGATGGTGTGCGGGGCGATGTGCTTGTTGACGCGGGCCTTGGTGAAGTCCTTCTCGTAGATCTTGATCTCGTTGTCGAGCACGGTGTTGTACGGGATGTCGATCTTCACTGTACGGTCGCGGAAGGCCTCCATCAGCTCGTTGCTCTGCAGGCGCTTGTACTCGGGCTCGTTGGTGTGGCCGAGGATCACCTCGTCGATGTCGGTCTGCGGGAACTTCTTGGGCTTGATGCTGTGCTCCTGGGACGCGCCCAGCAGGTCGTACAGGAACGCGACATCCAGCTTCAGTACTTCGATGAACTCAACGATGCCGCGGTTGGCGACGTTGAACTCGCCGTCGAAGTTGAAGGCGCGCGGGTCGGAATCGACGCCGTAGAAGGCGATCTTGCGGTAGTTTACGTCGCCCGTGAGCTCCGTGGCGTCCTGGTTCTTCTCGTCCTTGGGCTGGAAGGTGCCGATGCCGACGCGGTCCTTTTCGCTGATCAGCAGGCGCTTCACCACCACGTGCTTCTCGACCACTTCGCGCCAGTTGCCTTCATACTTGGCCAGCAGGTCGTTCATGATCTTGCGCGACAGCGGGTCGAGCTCGCCCTCCACACGCAGCTTGTAGGGCAGGTCGGATTTCTCGTTGATCTGGTCGATCAGCTTCTGGCGCGCCTCCTTGGGCACCAGCTTCAGAGGCTCCTCGTTCATGGGTGACCAGATGATATCGGCGCCGGTCACTTCGTCCTTCACGCGCCAGCCGAAAGTGTAGAGCCGGCCTTCTTCCTTACGCGAGTAGCTTTCGAGCCCGCGCTTGAGCAGGCGCGCGATGGTGGACTTGGCCGAGCCCACGGGGCCGTGCAGCAGCAGCACGCGCTTTTCGGTGCCGAACTGGAAAGCGGCGCTCTTGAAGTGGCTGACCAGCTGCATCAGCTGTTTCTCGATGCCGAAGATCGCCTCGTGCCCGCCGGTGAACGGGTCGCCGAAGAACTTGTATCGGACCAGGCGCTCCTTGAACTGGGTGAACTCGGAGCTGCCGTGGCTGAGGATCATGTCGTACACGCGCTGGTGCGCGTTGCGGATGATGCGCGGATCATCGAAGGCCATCTTCAGGTAATCGTTGAAGCTGCCTTCCCACTGAAGTTCGCGGTATTCGCGCACTTCCGGGCTGTCCTCGATCGCATCCAGGATTGAGTTGATGTCAGGCGCGCGCTTGGCCATGCCTAGGTATCTCCATGCCCCGTATCTACAGGAAGTGTACCAGTAAATGACAAACGTACTACAAGTGGAAACCCCGGGGAGAACCCCCGGCCGCTTAGCGCATGCGCGTGCGCGGGTCAAGCCAGTCCCGCAGCCCGTCGCCCAGCAGGTTGAAGCCCAGCACCGTCACCAGGATGCAGGCGCCGCTGAGTCCCACTTGGGAGGCACCCTGGGCGCTCTGGTCCCAGCCCAGCTTGAGCATCAGTCCCCACTCAGGCACAAACGGATCGCCGCCCAGGCCCAGGAACGCCAGCCCCGCGACGCTGAGAATCGAGCCGCCCATGCCCAAGGTGCCCAGCACGATGATGGGCGTCAGGCAGTTCGGCAGCACGTGCCGCCACAGTACGCGCAGGTGTGAATAGCCCAGCGCGTTGGCGGCCTCGACGAACTCCAGCGCCTTGATGCGCAGCACCTCGGCGCGAACCTGGCGCGCGAAGCTGGGTGCGCCGGCGATGCCCACGGCCCAGATCAGGTTTTCCAGCGACTTGCCCAGGATCGCCACCGCCACCACGGCCAGCAGGAAGCTGGGAAAGCTCATCATGAAGTCCACGCCGCGCATCAGCAGCATGTCCACGCGCGCACCGAAGTAGCCCGCCAAGGCGCCGACCATGCTGCCGGCCACCAGTGACAGCAGGGTGGCGGCCAGCGCCACCAGCAGTGTGTAACGCGCGCCGAACAACAGGCGCGAAAACAGGTCGCGCCCCTGGCTGTCAGTGCCAAGCAGGTGCTCGCCACCGGGGGGCGCGAAGAAGCGGTTGGGCACGGCCTCCATGGCGCCGAATGGCGCCAGCAGGTTGGCGAACACGGCCGCGAACACCACCAGCACAATCAGCAGCAAGCCGCCCTGCGCCGGCCGGTGCGTCTTCAGGAAGCGCAGGAAATCTTTCATCACGCCCCCTTCTTCCGCAGCCGCGGGTCGATGAGGGTGTAGCTAAGGTCGGTCAGCAGGTTCACCAGGATGAAGGTGACGGCGATGATGAGCACGCTGGCCTGCAGGGGGCGAGCATCCAGCACGTCAATGGCCTCAATCACGTAGCGGCCCAGGCCCTGCCAGGCGAAGATGGTCTCGGTCAGCACGGCGCCGCCCAGCAGGTAGCCGAACTGGGTGGCGATCGCGGTAAGAATCGGGATCAGTGCGTTTCGCAACCCGTGGCGAATCACTACTGCGCTGGGGCTGGCGCCCTTGGCCTTGGCCGTGCGAATGAAGTCCTGCTTCAGGGTTTCGAGCATGGTGGCGCGGGTGATGCGCGCGATCAGCGCCACTGGCACCGTCGCCAGCACAAACGCAGGCAGCGTCAGGTGGGTCAGCACGTCGAGCAACAGTTCCGGGTTCTGGTACACGAACGCCGCGTCCAGTGTGTAGAAGCCCGTGTCAGAGACAAACGTCGGCCAGGACCCGAAATCCAGCCGGCCGGAGAACGGCAGCACCTCCAATTCACCGGCGAACAGCTTCTGCGCCAGGAATCCCAGCCAGAAAACCGGCATCGATACGCCCACCAGCGCGGTGAACAGACAGACGAAGTCCCAAACCGAACGCGGACGTACCGCCGCCAGGACTCCCAGTGAGACACCGACGATGCTGGCAATCAGCATGGCCGCCACGGCCAGCTCGATGGTGGCTGGCACGCGCTGCTTGAGCTCGGTGGCGACGGGCTGATTGGTGCGGTGGCTTTCGCCGAAGTCGCCTCGTGAGATGTCGCCGATGTAGTCGAAGTACTGCACGTGCAGGGGCTGGTCGAGGCCCATGCGTTCGCGCAACTCGCGCTTGTTCTCTTCGGTCGCGCGCTGGCCCAGCAGCACCGCCGCCGGGTCGCCCGGCAGGGCGTGCAGCAGCAGGAAGCTGACAATGCTGACGCCGATCAGCATCGGGGCTGTGGCCAGCAGGCGTCGAAGGATGTGGCTCAGCATGCGCCGGTTACCCCAATGGCACGGGCGCTGCAGCGCTCGTGCGGTCAGCGGCTACTCTGCGTAGTACGCCTTGTCGAGGTAGAACTGGTCACCGGTATCCACCCGCACGCCCTTCAGCTTGCTGGTCCAGGCATAGCTCTTTTTAGCCGTCAGCAACGGCACGATCGGGCGGTACTGGTCGTGAACCCACTTCTCGAGGTCCTTGTACAGCGTGTCGCGCTTGGCGGTGTCCGGCTCGCGTCCGGCGGCGTACACTTTTTCATGTACGTCCATGCTGAAAAAGCGGGCGAGGTTGTTGTCGCTGGGTTTCCAGGCACCGGTTTCGTCCTTTTCTCCGTCGAGCAGCGGACGCCAGAAATTGTCCGGCTCGCCGTTGTCGCCCATCCAGCCCAGCAGCATCAGCGGGTATTCGCCTTTGGGGATCAGGTCGCCGATCTCCTTCATGGGGCGAGGCTCCAGCTCGACGATCAGGCCGATGGGCTCGAGCTGCTGGCGCACCAGGTCTGCAAGTTCGCGCGGATACAGCAGGTAGGGGCGCGGCACGTCGGGCAGTATCAGCTTCAGCTTCGCGCCCTTGTAGCCGGCTTCTTCCACCAGCTTGGCGGCCTGCTTGAGCGCCTCGTCGCGGGGTATCGCGTCCGTCTTGGGCTTGTAGCCGGCGGGGTGGCCGAAGGGCATGGTGTAGGGGATCAGAACGTGGGCGGGCTTGGCGGCGCCGTAGTAGCGTTCGACGAATGGCGCGCGGTCGATGGCCATGGCGATCGCTTCCCGCACGCGCTTGTCCTTGGTGGGGTAGTCGCTTGCCGGGTCGCAGTTCATGGCCAGGTACATGATGTTGATCGCTTCCCATGTGAAGAGCGTGATGTCCTTGTTTTCCTCAAGCTCTTTCCAGTCGCTGGGCAGCAGCGTGTCGGTGAACTGGGCGGCGCCGGACATGATCTGCTCGCGGCGCGACTTGTGATCTGTCATGCTGGTGAAGCTGAGCAGCGGGATCTTCGGCTTGCCGCCCCAGTAGCCGTCAAAGGCCGTCAGGGTCACGCTTTCGGAGCCGCGGTAGTCCTCGGCCTTGGCGATGCGATAGGGGCCGGTGCCCGAGGTGTTCTCGATCAGCCAGGTCTGGCGCTTGGCGGGGTCGTTGAGCTTGGACATCTCCGCGATCGCCTTGGGGCTGATCACAAAGGCGGCGTGGAGGCTGACGTTGGCCAGGAAGCGCGGGTTGGAGTCGCGCAGCTTGAAGCGGATGGTGCGGGCATCCACCACTTCCATGCTTTCGATGTCGGCCAGGTCGGTAGCATAAGGACGCTTGACGGGCTGGGCCGGGTGGTCTTTCTGCAGCAGGCGCTCGAAGCTCTGCTTGACGGCGGCAGCGTCCAGCTCTGCGCCGTCGTGGAACTTCACGTTCTCGCGCAGCTTGAAGGTGTAGACCGTTGCGTTCTCGGCGACGGTCCATTCGGTGGCCAGGCTCGGCTCCCACTTGGGGGCGCTGACCGGCGTGCCGTCGGTGGCAGGCGCGCGCACCAGGCCCTCGTACATCTGGGCCAGCACGGCGATGTCGCCGCCGCTGCTTGTGGCTTGAGGGTCCAGCACCTCGAACTTGTCGGAGCGCAGGATCTTGAGCACCTGCTCTTCGCTGACCTTTTCGATTTCCTTGCCGCCGCTGCAGGCGGTGTTGAGGATTGCGCTCAGCGCGACTGCGCCGAACAGGGCCAGGCTTGCCAGTGGCTTCATGTTAACCTCTCGCGCCTTGGGGACGCGTACTGGTACGAATAACGGTCGGGGAGTGCGAAGTTACCCCGCAACCCGCGCCACGCAAGCGGATTCGCGCCCAATCAGCCGCCGGTGGGGGAGACGCCCAACTGCTGTTCCAGCGCCGCCACTCGGGCCTCCAGCGCCGCAATGCGCTCTTCGAGCGCCGGGCTGGCGGTGCGCACCGTAACCCGGGCCGAGGCGCTTGGCTCCTCCGCGCTCGGGGCCTCGTCCTCGGGGTACAGGCAGTGGGCCCAGATCACGCCGCGGGCACGGTTGGGGTCGCTGATCCGCTTCGCAAACGGCTCCTCGCGGCCGGCCAGCTCCTCCAGCACCTTGTGCAGCGCCGGCAGGTCCGCGATCGGCGCCATACGGCTCGCGCGCTGGCGCAGCTCGCCCTCGGTCTGGGGGCCGCGCAGCAGCAGCTCGGCGATCACGGCCGCCTGCTCGTTGCTGAGGCCGGTGTTGGCGACAAAGGCTTCCTCCCACTTGCTGACGCGGCTGCCGGCGCCGAAGAACTCGGTGGCGAAGCTGCGGCGCTTGAGGCTCTGCAGGGTCTCCAGCACTTCGTTTTCGGTGTAGCTGGTTTCCGGGTCGCGCGCGGATTTCTGGTTGCAGCCGTTGGTCAGCGCGTTCAGGCTCAGCGGGTAGTTCTGCGGCGTGGTCAGCGACTTCTCGATCAGTGTGCCGATCACGCGGCGTTCGATTGCGGTCAGGGTCGGCATGGCATCCTCCGCGCGCATGATAGTGGGGGACGCGACAATGGCGAGGGCGAATGAAACAGGGACAGGCACCTTGGTGCCTGTCCCTGTCCGTGAAAGGCGAAGTTACTCGTAGCGCTTGGCCAGCTCGGCCGCTTCTTTGCCGGCCGGGGTGTCCGGGTACTTCTTGGCGATCTTCTCGAGTGCCTTCTTGGCG
Organism: Planctomycetota bacterium; assembly: GCA_022071975.1. Classification (GTDB taxonomy): domain Bacteria; phylum Planctomycetota; class UBA8742; order UBA2392; family UBA2392; genus JACKID01. Next base: position 99,200 of record JAJVIO010000008.1, on the reverse strand, counting down.
CTGGAGCCCTTCATGTCTTCAAGCTTGGGCTTGAGTTCATCGAGGTCCTCCTGGGCCTTGAGCGTGTCCTTGTACTCCTTGCTCTTGGTGAGTTCCTTGGCCTCGGTGGCCCACTTGTCGCCCTGCTCGCTGCCTTTGAACTTGGCGGCGGCCTCCTCCATTACCTTGCCGAGCTTCACCAGGTCGCCGGCCGTGCGGGCGGCTTCCATCTTCTTGGTGTAGATGTCGACGTGCTTCTGCACGAGCTCTTCAACGTACTTGGCGTCAGCTTTGACCAGTTCGTCGGTGGCTTCCGCGCCGACCTTTGCCGCCTCGACCTGGGCCTTGCCGTACTCGCCCTTGTTGAAGGACTCAGCCGCGCCCTTCACTTCCTTGGCAACTTCGCGGTCAACCTTGGTGGGGGCCAGATTCTTGATCCACTCTTCGACGCTTTCAGCAGTCACGCTGCTCGGGTGACCCTTGAAAATGCATTTGCCCTCGGCATCGAGCACCCAGCAGTGGGGGATGCCACGGGTTTCGTAGATGCTGCCAATGTCAGCCTTCACAACGCCGTAGGTGACCTTCTTGGCGTCGATCAGCTTGGTCTGGATCAAGTTCGCGTCTTCCTTGCTGACGGCCACGATCTCGAAGCCGCGTTCACGGAACTTGTCGTTCAACTCCTGTAGATGGGGAACCCCCTTCATGCAGGGCCCTCACCATGTTGCCCAGGCCTCAATCATCACCACTTTGCCACGCAGCTGATCGAGCTCAGTGACACCGGCCTCAAGGTTCCAGCTCTTGTCGAATTTGAAGTTGGGGCCGGCGTCGCCGACCTCCACGGCGGCGCTCAAGCTGCCGGCTAACACTGCCGCCGTCACAGCCGTGAGCGCGAACAACGCAACACGATTCATGGATCTCTCCCGCAGGGAACCATTTGTCCAAGTTACTGACCCTGATACGGCCCAGACCGCCCAGAGTCCTTACTTTTCTGTGTTTCCCGGGCTGCTGCGCTTACGCGGCAAATTGCGCGCCGCCAGTGCAACCAGCGCCAGTGCAATCACAAGCAGCAAGCCGCCGGGCCGCCCATTGCTGCTGCAGCCGCCTTCGCCTTCCGGCTCGGCCGGCTTGGGCGGCTCGGGCGGCGTGCTTACGTTGATGATGTCGCCGCTGATGAAATTGGGCGTGGTCACGAAGAAATCCGCCGCAGCGCCCAGGGCACCCAGCACCTGGGTGCGCGTCACGGAAACCTCGCAGGTGGCGTCCGGACCGCTGCCGAAGTCGATACCGACCCAGAAGGTGCGGGCTCCGCCGCTGGCAATGTCAGACAGGTTCTGCACCGGCGTGCCGTCGAAAGTCACGCTGATGACGCTGCCCGCAATCACCCATTTGCCGGCATCCGCGGGCGCGCGCTGCAGGATCAGCACCTCGCCGGCGCCGGGCTCAAACACCGCGTCGCCGTCATCCTGCCACAGGGCCAGGCGCGTGACCGTGGCTGTCTGCGCGGCGTTGGCACAGGTGACCGAGATGGTGATCGAGTTCAGGTCGATGCCCTGCAACTGGCCCGGGCCGGTTGGCGTCAGGCTGGCGACGATGAAGTGCAAGGCCGGGAAGTTGCCGGTGTTCAAGGCTGCCGAGCGCGGCGCGGTCGGGTTTCCAGTGCCGGCCACAAGCTGATTCTCGCTGTGGCGGATGGTGATGTCGTTGGAGGTCGCCACTGTGGTGCTGCTGACTGAGTCGCCGCCGCTGGTCAGCACGATGTCGGCCTGCGGGTCGATGCTGAAGTTGAAGGCCTCACCGTACACGGACGTATCCACGCCGATGTTCACGCGCAGTTGCAATGTGCGGATCAGCCCGCTGGGCGCCACGAAGGTCTCGTTGAAGGTGACGTCGTCAGTGGCGCCGCTGGGAACGATGGTACTGGCTTCGTCCAGCTCTTCTGTCGGGTCGAAGGTCCCGTTGCCATCGGCGTCAAAGAACAGGCGCAGGCGCGAGAAGGCGTTGTCGGCCAGGGCGAAGTTGCTGATGTGGATGGTGATCGAATCGATCGAAACGTTGCCGCCGGTCGGCTGCAGCACATAGCGGGCGACCTCAACGTCGGTGTCATTGAGCTGGTTGCCGAAGTCGGGGCCGGTGGTGCCGGAGAGGTTCACGGCCAAAGTGGCGGCCGAGAGTGGCAGAGCCAGCATCGCAAGAAACGCGGCAAAGACTGCCCGCATGTGGAATCCTCGCAGGGGTCGATCAGGGTGGAACTCATCATAGCGGCACAAGTTGGCGGCGTAACAGGTGGCGCAGAGATAAAGTTGGGGCGACCAACCTGCGAATCGGCCGCAAGTGGCTTGTTGTAGAGGCTTATGGCCAATCGGCCTCCCCCGGGCTCAACCGGACATAACATCGATTATCGGACGTAGGATATCCAGGTGGCAGGCGGCAGCTGTCAGGCGGCAGGACATGCGAACTCGATCCCGGGTCGTTCCATTGGCTCGCCGCGTGGAATTGGGCTGGCGCGTTGTCACGGTTCATTGGCAGTCGACTGGCCCGAAGGGCCTAGCCAGGGTAACCGGGGGCGTGAGCCCCCGGAGAGCTAGAAGCGAATGCCCGCGCGCCCGTGAGGGCCGCCTAGAGCGTGCAAGGACCATGTAAGGCGGCCCTTCGGGCGCCCAAGAACGCTGCTGGCCGAATCCGGGAGCTTACGCGCCCGGCTATCTTAGCGGGCCCCTTGCGGGGCCCCTGTCCGGCGGACCAGCTGTGGAGATGCTCCATTTCTATGCCGGACCCTGCCTTGGGTCCACCCTGGCCCTTCCGAACGATTCTGGGGCATTCTCGCGCGTTTTGGCCTGAGACCCGCTTAATATGCGGGTTTCAGGGCAGCCGGGCCAGCGGCAGGCTGAACTCGAGGCTGCGGCGGGCCAGCCTTAGCAGGATTTGCCGTCCCGGTGTGCCACTCGGCCGCGCTTCCAGCTCGCGCTGCAGCTCAGCGCTGCTGCCGACCCAGATCTCGCGCTCGGCGAGGTCGCTCACGCGGAACAGGAAGTCGTGGTCTCCGGGCAGCCAGAGCTCCGGCCGTGTAAGTTGGTCCCCGGCGCCGTCGCACAGGGCTGCCCAGTCCGCCTCCCCCACTTCCGCACTTTCGAAGGGCGCCGTGGGGGACTCGTTCCAGTCGAGGGCGTGGGGGAGCTCTTTGTTAATCCAGTGCCGCCAGCCGGACACGGCGCCGCCTACGACCTCGGGGTCCGGGTCAATGTGCGTGTACAGGCGGGCAAGCGTTCCCAGTTGCAGGCGCATTCTTGATGTCTCGTGCGGGCGGGACGCCCGCGCTCCGTTACTTCCACAACACCTTCTGGCCGCGGCGCAGGTCGAACGAGATGCCCGCGGATTCCATGCGGTGGGCCGCATCGTACTCGGCGTGGCAGAACTGGCACAGGGCGGCGAGGTTGTCATCGGCGCAGTTGGTGGGATCGTGGTCGAGGTGCGCGGTCTGCAGCACCACCACGCTTTCGCGGATCTCCGGCGGTCGGCCGCCGCTTCGGATCACGTGCTTCCACCACACATCTTTCGGCCAGGGCTCCGGCCCCGGGATTTTCTTGCCATGGCGGTTGAACCATTGGCCATCGGGGCCCGCCCAGCAGTTGTTGGCCCCACCAGCACGCATTCGCCATGGGGCTTGGCGCACCACTCGCAACGGCCGTTTGCTCGCTCAAAGCGGATGCGGCGGCTGATGCGCGCCCAGTTTTTCGGGTACTTCTTTTTCTGCGCTTTGCGGCGGCGTTCGACCGGGTCTTTCACGGCTCCCCCACTGGATGCAACTCCCCCACTCCAGTTTACACGCCGGCGCGACACAGTAGGGACACGCGGCAGCGTGTCCTTACAATCCAGAGGGCAATAGCGTGAGGACACGCGGCAGCGTGTCCCTACGTTTGACTTCACCCCCGCCGGTGGCTACGGTCAGAGCGGTTGGGGACACAGGGGATTGACCATGTTCGAAGGCGCCATTACCGCGCTGATTACGCCGTTCAGGGACGACCTGAGCATCGACTTCGAGGCGCTCGACCGCCTGATCGAGCGGCAGATCCAGCAGGGCATCGAGGGCATCGTGCCCTGCGGAAGCACCGGCGAAGCCATCACCATGACGCTCGACGAGCGCTGCGCGGTCATCGAGCGCACGGTCAAGACCGTCAACAAGCGCATCCCCGTGATCGCCGGTACCGGCGGCAGCGCCACGGCCGAAGTGGTTGAGGCCACCAAACGCGCCCTGAAGCTGGGTGCTGACGGCGCGCTGATCAACACCCCCGCCTACAACAAACCACAGCAGCAGGGCCTGTACCTGCACTACGCGGCGGTTGCCAAGGCGGTGCCCGAGCTGCCGGTGATGCTGTACAACATTCCGGGCCGCACGGCCGTGCTGATGGAGACGCCGACCATCGAGCGCCTGTGCAGCGAGTTCCCCAAGGTGTTCGTGGCCTACAAGGACGCCACGGCCAACCTGAAGCAGACCGAGGAGCTGATCCGCAAGACCAGCATGACCATCCTGTCCGGCGACGACGGCCTGACGCTGCCGATGATCAGCCTCGGTGCCAAGGGCATCGTGAGCGTAGCCGGCAACGTGATCCCGAAGCAGGTGCGCGAGCTGAGCGACCACGCCCGCGCGAGCCGCATGGCCGAGGCCGCGGCGCAGAACCACAGGAACACGCCGGTGGTGGACGCCTGTTTCGTCGAAAGCAACCCGGTGCCGGCCAAGTGGGGCGCGCACCTGCTGGGCCTGTGCAAACCGCACGCCAGGCTGCCGCTGGCTCCGTTGGCCGAAAAAAACCGCGAAGTAGTGCGCAAGGCGCTGGCCGACATCGGCGTGCTGTAGACAGCGAAAGAAAAAGCCCCGGCCAAAACCGGCCGGGGCTTGTTTATTCCGTGCGGCGTCTTCGGGCCAATGCGGCCGCCATCAGCGCCAGTGCCAACGCATACAGCCAGCTTGCGCCGTCCTGGGTGCTGCAGCCGCCTCCATCATCTTTGCCTCCCCCACCGCTGACAATGGGAACGGCGCCGGTTTCGTTGACCCACACGATCACGATGTCGCTGCTGCTCAGGCCGTTGGCGTCGGTCACGGTCAGCTCGAACTGCAGGACGTCGTCAACGCCGGGCGCTGTAAATGTGGGTTGCGGGTCGGTGTTGCTGGAAAGCGTCACCGTGTTTGTGCCGGCAATCTGCACCCACTGGAAGCTGAACGTGTCGCCCCCGTTGGGGTCGTAGCTGGCGCTGCCGTCGAGCTGGCCCGCCGCGCCCCACACCAGCGCGAAGTTAGCGCCGGCATCGGCAACCGGCGCGACGTTCACCTCAATGGTCACCTGAACGGTGTCGACGCTGAAGTCGCCGCGGTCATCGGTGACCGTCAGCTCGAAGGTGAGCACTTCATCCTGCGTGACCACCGGCGTCGTGAAAGTGGGTTGCGCCGCGCCGGCGCTGCTCAATGTCAGGCTGATCGCGCCGCTGAGCTGCACCCAGGCGTAGGTCAACGGGTCGGATTCCGGGTCCGTTGATCCCGCACCATCAAGCTGGCCTGCAACGCCGCCCAGGATACCGAAGTCGACGCCGGCGCTGGCTACCGGCGCGAGATTGTTGCGCACCGTGACCTGCACCGTGTCGGTCGTGAAGTCGCCGCGGTTGTCCGTGGCTGTCACTTCGAACACCACCACTTCATCCTGCGTTATGCTGGGTGCTGTGAACGTGGGCTGCGCGACGGCCGGGTTGCTGAGGTTCAGCGTGATCGCGCCGCTGAGCTGGCTCCATGCGTAGGTGATCGGGTCGCCCTCGGGGTCGCTGGTTCCGCTGCCATCGAGCTGTCCGTTGTTGTTTTCACGCACGTCGAAGTCGCTGCCTGCATCGGCAGTCGGCGGCAGGTTGTTCTTTACGGTGACCTGCACCGTGTCGTTCGAGCTCAAGCCCGAAAGGTCCGTCACCGTCACCTGGAACGTCACGATCTGGTCCTGGCTGACGGAAGGAGCCGTGAACGTCGGCTGGGCGACACTCGTGCTTGATAGCGTCAGCGCGATTGCGCCGCCGGTCTGCGTCCATGCGTAGCTTAGCGCGTCGCCGTCGCTGTCGCTGCTGCCGGTCGCATCCAGCTGGCCGTTGGCGTTTTCGCGCACGTCGAAGCTGCTGCCGGCGTCGGCCACGGGCGCGGCGTTGCTGCGCAGGTCGAACTCAAGCGCCAGCCAGGTCAACTCGCCGGTGTTGCTGCCTACTGTGTCGCTGATCTTGACGGTCCAGGTGCCCTGCACGTACTCGTACAAAGCGGCCGCGACGTCGTCGTCATCCTGCTTGGTGTCAGGGAAAACGGCGATCAGGTCGGCCTGATCGTCGAGCATGCCGTTGTTGGTGGTCTTCAGGTTGATCACCGTTCCGGAGGGGCTGGTCAGCGTGACCGCCAGGTCGCCACGGCGTTCGTGGTAGATGCGCGCGTGCAGCCGAACACCCAGCGCGATGCGGGCATCGTTCACCACCAGCGTGCGGGTGATGCCGGAAGCGCTGTTGTCGGGGATGCTGACGGGCGTGCCGCCGTTGACCGGGTCCTGCACCAGCAGCTTCTGCAGGCTGATGCTGTGGCTGCTCGCCACCACGAAGCCGGTGGCGTCGTTTGGAACGCCGGTCTGCGGGTTTGCCGGAATGCTGTTCCCCTTGACGCGTAAAGTCCAGGTTCCGGCCGCCGGGCTGTCCACGTGCACCAGCTCGATGTTGTCGCGGCGGTTGGGGCCGGCGGTGGTGAACGTGTGGGTGTGCGAGGCAGAGGCCGCGGCCGTGACGCCCGAGTACGGGTAGTAGACAGTGCCGCTCGGGTCCTGGAGTTCGATGTCGAGGTCGTTGACAAGGGTAATCGCCGCGCCGCTGCTGGCCCAGATGTCGAGCCACGACAGCACGATGTGCAGCGGGTCGGACGTCGAGACACTGAACGAGTATTCTTTCACTTCGCCGCTGCGGATGGTGCCGCGGAAGATGCGGTCCCCGCCGCCCGCCTTGTCGGCCAGGACCAGGTCGGCAGCCGCCTTGCAGTCAACGATGCCGAATCCGAAATGGTAATCGGGACCGGTGTTGTACTTGTCGCGGCAGGTCTGGGCCAACACGGCGCGAGCAACGTCGGGCGTGAACATCTGGTCGTTGTGTTCGCGCCGCCAGAGCTGGCTGAGCAACACGACGGAACCGCACACACTCGGCCCCGACATGCTGGTGCCCGACCAGCTGGCGGGCCCCAGGTAGGCATTGTCCGCAGCCCGGCCGGTACTCAACAGCGTCACTCCGTTGGCGGTGAACTGCGGCACAAGACGACCGTCCAAAGCCGGCCCGCGGCTTGAGAAGCCGGCGATGTCCTCATTGTCTTCGGCCGCCGCAATGATCAGGCCGTTGCGGTGCGCGTTGTAGGTCGGAACCGAGGCTGTCGGGTTGCTGTTCCCGAAGGGCTTGTTGTACGTGCCGCCGGGATTGTAGGTGGCGTAGTTGCCGGCCGACTGGACTTGGCAGATCAACAGGTCGCGGTTGGTGATATCGACCAGTTGCGTGCCGCTGTTGTATTGGGCCCAGTCATCAGCAGCGCCATTGAAGTCGGCGTAGCTGTGGTTGTCAGCTACGTGGTGCCAGGAGTGCACGGCCTGACGACGCTCTGACTCAATGTTGTTCCAGTCATGCACCAGGGCCAACGCCCGGGGCGCGTAGCCTTGAGCTCCGGCGTTGCCCGTGCCGTCCGCCACGATTGTGCCGGTCACATGGCTGACGTGATCGGCCATCCCTGCCGAGTTGACGTTGTGCACGCGGCTGCTGCCCGGCCAACCCGCGGGCGTGCTGACGCCTGCCAGGCCGCCATATTGTTCGTGAGTAGAACGGGCGGAGCCATTGTCCCACACGCCTGCTATCTGGCCGTTGCCGTCGAGGTTGTAAGGGTTCACACCGATGATCGCCTGCGTCGCGTTGGACATTGCGGCGCTGGTCTGGTTGGTGCTGACTTTGAACCCGTTGGGGCTGATGTTTTCGACCCACGCACTGTCCATCAGCTTCAGCGCGCCCTCATGCGGCACGAATACCGTCAACAGCGGAGATGCACCATTCACGCCGCCTTCGAAGACAATTGCCTCAGACGCGGTCAGCAGCGTTACCGCGGTTTCCGTCGGCACGTCACGCCAGAACAGCACGCGAGACTCACCGGCCAGGTTGCCCGGCCGTGCGCGTCCAACCAGCGCCGGCGAAAGCTTGTCTTCCGGGCGCTGCAGCAGCGTTCCGGCCACCGTGGGCTCGGAGCGCAGAATGTCGCCGATGGCGGCCAGCGATCCCGCGTCGCGCGCGCGCAGCATATGGGTGTGCGGGTTGGCGTAGCCTATGAACGTCGCTCCGGCACCGGAGAGCCGATCGGCCAGTGCACGTGTCAGGTCCGCACGCATGCGTACATAGAATGGCATAGCAGGCTCGGCGACCGGCAGCGGGCAGGCGGCATCCGCAAGCGCGTAGCGCGAACGCAGGTAAATCAGGCGTTCGCGGTCAGCATCACTCAACTGTTGTTCGAACTGCTGCTGGGCGGCGAAGTCGAAGGGCTGACCCAGGTCGAGACTGCTGGTCAGCCCGGCCGATGCGCCGTCGGACGATTTGGTGTCCTGGCTCTGCAGCTGCGGCTGACTGGAAGTTGCAAGGGCGCCGATCCCCACGAGCAGCGCCCAGCATAGCAGCGCGAACTTGCGCGGCATGCGATTCTCCTGTTTGCGGCCGATCACAGGCCGCTCATTGCACAGATATGGAGCCCAGAGGGAGCATGTAGAATTATGGTGTGAAGAAATTCTAACTACGACTTTCCCAGAAGCCTAAGCCTATATCGTCACGAATTTTACACCGATTACCACAAACACCGGTCAATTTGCCCGAAACGAACACCGGAGGCGCAGAAGCGCCCCCGGTGGTTCTGCTTGACAGGGCTTGTTCAAGCTCGTCTGCGGCGCGCCGCGGCGGTCGTCCCCAGCGCAACCAACAGCAGTGCCAGCCACCATGTTGATTCCGGGTTAGTGCTGCAGCCGCCGTCTCCGCCGCCCCCACCGCCGCCCGAGCCCGTGCCGCCGCCGGTTGGAGCGGTGCCCGTTGCATTGACAACGATTGTGACGGTGTCGGTGTCGCTGTTGCCGTTGCCGTCGTTGACCGTGAGCTGGAACACCAACACGTCGTCAACGCCGGGGGCGGTGAATGAGGGCGTTGCCGTGGCTGCGCCGTTGAGCGAGACGGTGCTCGCGCCCCCGATCTGCGTCCAGCTGAAGCTGAGCGTGTCGTTCTCGGGATCGCTGCTGCCGCTCCCGTTGAGCTGCGTCGAAGCCGCGTAGGCCGTGTATGCGTCCGCACCCGCGTCGGCAGTCGGCGGGTTGTTCACCGCGCTGTCCAGCACCGTCACTACCACGGTGTCTGTATCGGAGCCTCCTCGGCCGTCGTTGACAGTGAGCTGGAAGGTGATGTTCAGCGGCGTGGTCACCATCGGCGCGGTGAACGTCGCCTGCGCGGAGCTGGCGTTCTGGATGGTCACCCAGCTGCTGCCGAGCTCGGTCCAGGCGTAGCTGAGTGTGTCACCATCCGGGTCGCTGCTGCCGCTGCCGTTCAGCGTTCCCTGGTTTCCTTCGGTTACCGAGAAGTCCACGCCCGCGTTGGCGTTTGGCGGGTTGTTCGGGGCGGGCACGTCGTTGATCGTAATGCTGACGTCGTCCGTGTCCTGGTGCCCGTTTCCGTCATCCACCGTGAGGCGCACCACCACCACCTGCGTGCTGGAGACCTGGGGCGCCACAAAGCTGGGCGTCGCGGTATTGGCGTTCGCAATTGTGATGGTCGGCCCACTGATGCGCACCCACTGGTACGTCAGCGGATCGCTATCCGGGTCTGTGCTGCCGCTGCCGTTCAGGTTGACAGTTACGCCCTCGTTCACGTTCTGGTCTGTGCCCGCGTTGGCGTTGGGCGGCTGGTTGGGCGGCGGGTTGACCGTGTCGTAATCCAGCTCAAGCGCCAGGTACTCAAGCGTGCCTGTATTGCTGGCGGTCAGGTCCTTGACGATCACACTCCAGGTCCCGTTGGCAGGCTTCGCGAACAGGGATTCCACGTCGTCGTCGTACTGCCGCGTGTCCGGGAACACCCCAATGATGTCCGGCCGTGTGCTGGTGTCGTTGCCCTCCAGGGTCACCGTGGTTCCGTCCGGGTGACGCAGTAGAATCTGGATGTTCCCGCGGCGCGGGTGCCGCACATCCACGTACACACGCAAACCTTTCAGCGCGTTGTTGTTGGTGACGCTGAAGTTGCGGGTAATGCCAGTGGTGTTGTTGTCTGGGATGGCAACAGGGCTGCCGGTGTTGAGACTGTCCTCAAACACCTGCTGGGCGGTGCTCATGGCATTTTCGCTGACGAGCACGAAGCCTGTGGCGTCATTAGGCACGCCGCTCTGTGGATTGGCCGGAATCGAGGTGCCCTTGACGCGCACCTTCCAGGTGCCGACGGTGGGCGCATCCACTTCCGCGAGTTCAATGTTGTCGCGGTTGTTGGCCGAGGTCCGCGTCCACTGGTGGGTCTGCACGCCGGTGGCTGTCAGGCCGCGCCAGGGGTAATGGATGGTGGTGCCGTTAGGCGCCACCAGTTCGAGGTCGATGTTGTTCACCAGCGTGACGCTGGCGCCTGTCGAGGCGTAGATATCCAGCCAGGAACAAACCACCTTCAACGGCGTGGCTGAACTTGTGACGCTCAGGTCGTACTCGATCACATCTCCTTGGCGGATGCTGCCGCGGATGATGTGGTCGCCGCCGCTGGCCTTGTTGGCAAGTATCAGGTCACAGGCGCGCTTGATGTCGGGTATGCCAAAACCGAAGCGATAATCCGGACCCTGGTTGTACTGGTCGCTGGCCGTGGCGGCGAGCAGGCCGCGCAGCGCATCAGGGGCCAGTTCCCGGTTGTTCATCTCGCGCTGCCATAACTCGGACAGCAGTACGATTGAACCCGTGGCACTGGGCGCGCTCATGCTGGTACCAGAAATCGCGCTGTGGGCCGTGTCGCTGCTATCCCAGGTGCTGGTGAGGTTCACGCCGTTCCAGGCAAAGTGCGGGATCAGGCGACCGTCGTCGGTAGGCCCGCGCGAGCTGAAGCTGGCGATAGCGCCGTTGTCTTCGGTGGCGGCAATCACCAGCGCGTTCTTCATGCAGGTGTCGTCGCCGCAGGTGCTGCTGCCCGATCCGTCGTTGCCGGCGGATTTGCTCATGTTCAGCAGGATGTCGCGGATGTCGATGTCGCTTGCCTGGGCCGAGCTGTCGTAGCCGCCGGTGCCGCCGCCGCTGTTGCCGTAACTGTGATTGTCGGCCACGTGGCGGAAGTAGTGGCGCAGGATCTGGCGCTCGGTATTCATGCTGCCCCAACCCATGCTGACCACGTATGCCTCTGGCGCGAAGCCGCGCGCGGATGCAAGTGAGGCCCCGTCGCCGCAGACCGTGCCGGTTACGTGCTGCGCATGATAGTGAACGCTGGATGTGTCGGTGATGCCCCAGCCCGGCTGCTGGCTGCTGATGGTCGGCGCAATCAGCACGCGCTTGTTGCCCATGCCGGTGAAGTACTGCGTGAAGGGGTTGGGCGCCGCGGCACTCTGCAGGTCGGCGTGTGTGTCGCGCGCCGTGCCGCCATCGAATACCACAGCCACCAGTCCCCCACCATCCAGGTTGTAGCTGGTGCCCGGCCCGACATCGCTGGCCGCGGCGTTCACCAGGGCGGCGCTGGCGGTGTTGTGAATGACCTTTGCATAGCGGGGCTGAATCCAGTCGATGTCCGGGTGAGAAACCAGATGCATCAGCGCGTTGCGTTCAAGCCGCACGCCGATGAACGGCACGCGCGGGTCGATTACACCGTTCTCGTCGCGCGCGGCGTCGATGATCTCAGCGCCCGCGGCACGCAGCACCTCTTCCTGGTGTCGGCCGTCGGTGTCGCGCCAGAACATCAGTTGAAACTCGGCTTCGGTCCAGGAGTCGTCGTGAATCAGTTCCCATGTGTGGCGGCTGCAGGCGTCCATCTGCTGGCGCAGCAGAGTGCCGGCCACGTTGGGTTCGGCGCGCAGCAGGTCGCCGATGGCAAGCAGCGACTCCGCGCTGTTCGCGCGGATGAAGTGGGTGTTAGGGTAGGCGTAGCCGACGAACGAAGCGCCGGCCGCCGACAGGCGGATTGCGAACGCGCGCCCGAGAGGTTCATGGAACCTCACGTAGAATGGTTGTACTGGCTCGGACGTCGGCAGCGGGCAATCGGGTTCTGCGATCGCGAATCTGGGCTTCAGTTTGATGAGTCTGGCCCGCTCGTCGAAGGTAAGCTGATTCTCGAATAGCTGCTGGGCGTTGTTGTCAAACGGGACTCCCAGTTCAAGGCTTGAGGTCAGACCTGCATCGTCCCCACGAGCGTCTGCCCCTGTGGCGTTCTGGCTGTGAACTGCAACCGGCAGGGAAATCCATGCCCCCACGGCCGCAATCGAAAGCGCCAGGAACGCCAATGCGGGTTTGGGCCGCATTGGTGCCTCCCTTCAATCGTCCGAAGTGTCAAAGAACAACAGAGGTGAGTCGCCCAGATCTCGCCTTGATTACACCAACGACTGACCATTTTACCGGTTCATTTTACTTTCTTACTTTCCGCACACCGGACTGTTGCGACAGGGGACACAGTTCGGCTGGGACTGTCCCGCCGTCGCCCTTTGTTTCAACACCTGTACGGAGTTACTCCTTGGCGGTACTTTAGTTACGGGGCTGGAGGTTGCGCGTGATCCTGAACAACGAACTGGCAAGCACCCAGCAGGAGATCCTGAAGCACGCCAAGGACTTCGGTCTCGATTTCTTCGACGTCCACTTCGAAATGCTGGACTATGAGGCACTCAACGAAGTGGCCGCCTACGGGGGCTTCCCTACCCGCTACCCCCACTGGCGCTTCGGGATGTCCTACGAAGAGCTGATCAAGAGCTACACCTACGGCATCAGCAAGATCTACGAGCTGGTGATCAACAACGACCCCGTCATTGCCTACCTGATGGACAGCAATGACTTCGTCTCGCAGAAGCTGGTAATGGCCCACGTCTACGGCCATGCCGACTTCTTCAAGAACAACGCCTTCTTCAGCAAGACCAACCGCAAGATGGTTGACCAGATGGCCAACCACGCCGCCCGCGTGCGCCGCTACATGGATCATTACGGCCGTGACAGGGTGGAGCGTTTCATCGACGCCTGCTTGAGCCTGGAAAACCTGATCGACCCGATGCTGCCGTTCACCAAGCCGCTGGCACGTCAGGAGTCGGTGGCGCTGGACGACGAAACCGTGCGGATCGAAGTTACCAAGCTGCAGTCCAAGGATTACATGGACCGCTACATCAATCCGCCCGAGATCATGGCCCAGAAGCGCGCCGAGCTGGAGCGAAAGGCGCAGGAGCCGCCCAAGTTCCCGCTTGAGCCGGTCAAGGACGTGCTGTGGTTCCTGATGAACTACGCGCCCCTGCGCAACTGGCAGCGCGACGTAATCGGCATCATCCGCGAAGAAGCCTACTACTTCGCGCCCCAGCGCCAGACCAAGATCATGAACGAGGGTTGGGCCAGCTACTGGCACAGCACCATCATGACCCAGAAAGCCGCCACCGCGGCCGAGATCGTGGACTTCGCCGACCACCACAGCATGACCATGGGCATGCAGCCCGGGGTGATCAACCCGTACAAGCTGGGGCTTGAGCTGTTCCGCGACATCGAGTACCGCTGGGACCACGGCATGCACGGCCTGGAGTGGGAGCGCTGCGACGACCTGGCGGCCAAGGCGAACTGGGACACCAACGAACGCGGCAAGGGACGTGAGAAGATCTTCCAGGTGCGCCGCATCTACAACGACCTGACGTTCATCGACGAGTTCCTGACACCCGACTTCTGCCAGCGCGCCAAGCTGTTCACCTACGACTACAACCCGGCCAGCGGGGAGTACGAGATCAGCAGCCGCAGCTTCAAACAGATCAAGAACAAGCTGAAGACCGCCCTGACCAACATGGGCGAACCCTACATCTACATTGAGGACGGAAACTACAGCAACCGCGGCGAGCTGCTGATGGTACACCGCCATGACGGTTTTGACCTGGACGACAACTACGCCCGCGAGACCCTGAAGAACGTGCACCAGATCTGGAGCCGCCCGGTGTGGCTGACGACCCTGGAAGAGGGTAAAGAACTTCTGCTGGGTTACGACGGCAAGGAATACACCCGGGAAGAAGCCTGAGCGTGACCGGCTACTCGCCGCGCTTCTCCGGCTCTTCGGCGTCTGTTTCGGCGACTTTGCTGTCTTCGCTGACCGGCTTCTGATGCGCTCCGAACAGGAAGCTGGCCAGCATCGCGACCACGCCCATCACACCCCCCAGAAGCAACGCGCCAACTCCCCCACCGCGCAGTTTCACGCCGACGCGCAAACCCACCATCGCGCCGGCGAAACCAAAAAACAGCGAACGCAGAATGGGGCGCTTCCGCGATGTCAGCTCGGGCTGGTCAGGCGCTGCCTCAACGTCACCGGCTGGTTCCGGAAACTCGTCGGCCCGGATTTGCGCCGCCCAAGAATGGTGTTTCGCCTGCACCTGCACGAACCAGGTGCGCCCCACTGCGGCGAGCGGCTGGTCAAAATCCTGCACCAGAAGATGCGGAATCTTTTCACGGTTCAGCAGCGCGACCAGGTACTCGGCATCCTGCTCGATCAACGGACTGCCGACGTTCTGATATGGGGGAGTTTCAGACATGGCCTGGCTCCGGCAATGGCAGCCCAAGCCTACCATGAACTGCATGCGCAACCAGCTCCCGTGACAAAGCCGTGGCGTGGAAAGGCTTGCGCGGACACACCCCCCGGCTATAGTCAAAGCACCCCCCGGACCCGTATCTGACGTACCCGCATGCGATACCTCGTATTGTCAGCCCTTGTCGCCTTCGCACTGCTGCTTGGCGCCGGCTGCTCGAGCGGCCCGGAAGTCCGCGGCAGCGGGCCTGAGGCCGTAGGCGGCCTGTCCACGCCGACCAAGAGCCGCTGGAGCCCGTACCTGCAGGTGATGACCGACAAGGAGCGTACGGAGTTCCTGGACATCGAGGACTCCTTTGAGCGCGAACAGTGGCTGCGACGCAACGGCGTCGACGTGCGCGCCGACCTGCATCGCAAGCTGTCACGCGGCATCAGCGTGGACGCTGCCAAGCGGCGCATCATCGAGGCGCCGGACGAGGTCACCAAGCGCGGCGACAGCACCATGCTGTTCTACAGCCGCTACAATACCGAGAGTCGTACCAACTTCTGGCTGCTGTTCCGGGCCGACCAGCTTGTCAGCTGGAACGCCCACACCGTGGCGCAACAGGATCGCGAACGCCACCTGCTTGAGTTCGAATCGCGCCTGATGGACAAGTTCGACACCGTGCTCGAACGCGGCATGGGTATCAACGAGATCAAGCGCCAGGCCAATGCCGCCCGCGACGACCTGAACCGCGTCGAGCTCGCCCACCGCGAGAAGCTGGGCGACTCCGAGTACCAGGGCGTGCGTCGCGTCAGCTCGGGCGACTATCTGGTCGCTGAGAACCTGCTGTATGCGCGCAGCCGCAACGAGCTGTTCAGCTGGTTCCAGGGGCGCGAGCCGGATCACATCATCATCCACCGCCCCTTTGAAACCCACCAGTACTACATGACCTTCAGCGACCTCAACGGCCAGGAAACCATCGTCACGGCCGAGTTCATCTTCGAGAACGGCCTGCTGCAGGACTGGTTCGTCTACCACGAGCGCTAGTCGCAACGTCCACTGACTGCAGGGCCCTTTCTGACGAAAGGGCCCTGTTTCATTGCGTCGTTCCACGGGGTTCATGTTTACACGACTGACAGCTATACAAGGGCTGAACAGCCGGAACCGCGCAACCGATGACTGAAGGACGCACAACTGCCTCAACCCCGAAAGCTGGCAGCAGCCGCGAGGGGAAGTTTGATGCCGGCGACTGGGTTTCGGCGCACGGGATCCAGTCTCTTGGACGCCTGCCGTTGCTTTCGGCGCTGCTTGGCGCGCTGGTGGGCGTGGTCGGCGTTGCCTTCTTTTCCATCTCTGAACTGGTCCGCAACCTGTTGTTCGGCAGCCTTGGCGGCCTATCCGAGGAAACGGAAGAGACCCTCGAGGTCAACAATTGGTACGAGCGCGTAAACAGCCTGCTGCCTTCGCCGGACGTTTCCAATCCGCAGGTCTGGATGCTGGCCGTCGTGCCCGCGCTGGGCGGCCTGCTGCTGGGTCTGTGGTACTGGCGCACGAAGGACAAGACCCAGGCCGGTACCGAAGTCGCCATTCGTTCGTTCCACCATGAACGCGGCCGTTTCCAGAAGGGCAACGTCTGGAAGAAATTTGTCGCCAGCACGATTACCCTGGGCAGCGGCGGGGCGGCGGGGCGCGAAGGCCCCATCGCCCTGATGGGCTCCAGCCTTGGCAGCTGGCTGGGCGACAAGTTCAAGCTGACGCAACGGCAGCGGCGCATCCTGCTGGTGGCGGGGCTGGCCGCCGGCATCGGCGGCATGTTCCGCGCACCGCTGGCAGGCGGCCTGATGGCTGCGGAAGTGCTGTACAGCGACGCGGAGTTTGAGCCGGATGTGCTGATCCCGGCGACCATTGCGAGCATCATCAGCTATTGCGTCTTCTGCCTGAACTTCGGGTGGGGTTCGTTGTTCGGCAAGGTGGCCGCCAACTACCAGTTCACCAATCCGCTTGAGCTGGTGCCGCTGACGGCGCTGGCATTCGCGCTCGCGCTTTCCGGCTACATCTTTGTAAAGAGCCAGCACCTGCTTGAGCGGCGGCTGGTCAAGATTCCGCGCATCATCCGGCCTATGCTGGGTGCTGGGACGGCAGGCCTGGTCGCGATCAGCCTCTATTACCTCTCCTCCATGTGGTCGAGCGACGGTACGCCGCAGCGGGCCTTGTTCGCGGTGATGGGTGACGGCTACTCCGCGCTGAACATCGCGCTGGGTGGCGGCGGCGTCTGGTGGGTATTTTTCCTGATCGCCTTCGGCAAGATCATCGCATCGGCCCTGACGATCGGCAGCGGCGGGGCAGGCGGCTACTTCGCGCCTTCCATGGTGATCGGCGGCTGCGTCGGGGCCGGCGTCGGCATCCTCTTTTATCAAGTGCTTCCCGTGGACATCCTTCCCGCTGGCGTCGTGCCGCAGGGACCCCAGGAACTGGTAGCGGTCACGGCCGTGTTCGCCCTGGTCGGCATGGCGGGCTTCTGGACAGGCGTCGCGAAGGTGCCGGTCAGCAGCGTGATCATCGTGAGCGAGCTGACGGGAAGTTACCACCTGCTGCTGCCGGCCATGTGGACGTGCGCAATCACGTTCATCCTGGCACGGCGCTACAAGCTGTTCCTGACCCAGGTGGCGAACCGCAAGGAGAGTCCCGCCCACCTTGGTGATTTCGCGGTCAACGTGTTGAAGGAAATCCGCGTGGCAGACGTACTGCCGGAACTAGCGAACTACGAAACGATCGAAGAAGGCACATCCCTGCAGCAGATTTTGTCCATGAAGAGCACGCGCCAGCACTACTACCCGGTGGTGGACCGCAACGGGCGTTTCGCAGGCATCTTCAGCCTGAACGACCTGCGAGCGGTGCTGGACGAAACCGAGCTGTGGCAGCTGCTGGTCGCGGCTGACGTCGCCCACCACAACGTGGTGACCGTGCACCCGCGAGAAACCCTGGCTGAGGTGGCAAACAAGTTTGCCGACACGGACCTGGACGAGTTCCCGGTGGTCAGCGATGACGACGAAAAGGAGCTTCTTGGCATCATCAGCCGGCGCCAGCTGAACAACGCGTATATCAAGCGCACGATGCACTACGACCAGGCCGCCAAGGCGGAGAACGCGCCGGCCGACCTGTCCGGGCGATTCCAGGGGATCAGCCAATGAGAGTCGTGGACTACTTCACCGGGACCCCCACCACGCGGATCGGCGACATCCGCGTCACCAGCCTGCTGGATGGCTGGCTGAGCCTCGATGGCGGCGCAATGTACGGCATCGTGCCAAAGGTGATGTGGGAAAAGCAGCTGCCGGCCGACGGGAACAACCGCGTGAAAATGGCCATGCGCCCGCTGCTGGTGCAGACGCCCACCCACACCGTGGTGGTCGAGAGCGGCATCGGGCAGGCAATTCCGCCTGACCTGCACGAGCGTTACGGTATTGAACGGCTCGGCCCCACGCTGGACCAACTGGTCGCCGCCCAGGGTGTTGACCCGTCAACTGTGGATACCGTGGCCTGCACCCACCTGCATTGGGACCACTCCGGCGGCCTGTGCAAGCTGGTGGAGGGAAAGTACGTGCCCAGCTTCCCCAACGCCGTGTACGTGGCGCAGAAGGGTGAGTGGGAAATCGCGATCAATCCTTCGAACCTGCACAAGGCCAGCTACGCGCCCGAGACACTGAAGCCCCTGCAGTCGAAGTTGCGCACCGTTCAAGGCGACGGCGAAATCGTGCCCGGCGTGTACTTCGAGTTCACCAACGGCCACACGGAGAACCACGCGGTAATCTGGTTTGAGAGCAACGGAGAATACGGCGTGTTCTTCGGCGACCTGGTACCGACCATCAGCCACGTTCCCACGGCCTGGATCAGCGCATACGACATCAACGCAGGCGGCAGCTATCACGCGCGCGAGAAGCTGTACCCCAAAGTGGTAGAGCGCAACACGACCTGTTTCTTCTACCACGAGCCCGAGTGGCCGGTTGGAAGAATGCTAAAGGACCGCAGTAAATACCGCGCTGAGCCCCTGCGGTCGTGAATCAACACCTACCATGTTCCATGCTTCCCACATCGGCTGCTCCGGCTCTTATCGCGCATGGCATTGGACACCAAGAGAATGGGCACTCTCCGGCTTCAGTTGGTTCGCTGCAGGAATGTGCGGAGGTTGCGTCCGCGCCCCGCTTACCGGGCGCGCTGACGATTACTCTTAGTTAGCTGACTAAGTTTTTTCACCAATGAACAGGTTAGTGCAGCGCCTTATCAGTCCCGAAGCGTCACTTCTATCGTGTGCGCCACGCTGTTGCGCGTGTAGGTCAGCTTGATGCGCTGCCCGGGCTGAAACTGCATCAGCGCCTTGCGCAGGTCGTCCAAGCCGTCGATGTTGGTCCCTTCAATCCGCGTGATCAGGTCGCCCGCCTTGATACCCGCTTCATCCGCCGCCGTGCCGTAAACCACTTCGCGCACAAGCGCCCCCTGCTCGGCTTCCGGCCGGAAACCCGGGTCGATCACCACCCCCAGGAAAGCGGTAGAGATTGACCGCGGCACGGAACTGATAGTGCTGTCGCGGGCAGGATCGTCGCTGGCGATGATCGCGTCGAACACGCGGCGCGCCACGTTGATGGGGATCGCAAAGCCGATGCTGTCCGTCCCCTCCCCCTGCTCGGCCAGCTTCCAGGTGTTGATGCCGATCACGCGACCGGTCAGGTCGATCAGCGGCCCGCCCGAATTTCCCGGGTTGATCGCCGCCGAGGTCTGCAGGTAGTTGCGCACCAGCGTACTGGCAGCGTCATTGCGACGGCCCACGTAGCTGATGATGCCCTCGGTGGCGGTGTGGAACAGGCCGAATGGACTGCCGATCGCGACGACCACATCCCCCTGCTCGACCTTGTCACTGTCGCCCAGGCTGGCGGGCACCAGCTCTTCGGCGACAATCTTGATCACCGCCAGGTCGTATTCGTCGCGCTTTCCAATGAAACGCGCTTCAAACATGTTGTCGCCCAGCACCACGTTCAGCTTCTTGGCGTCCGTCGGGATCACGTGCGCATTGGTCAGGATGTAGCCCTGGTCGTTAAGCACGATACCGCTGCCCACGTGGCTCTGTCCCGGGATGCGGCCGTAGCCCGCGCGGGTGGCGACCATGCGGTCCGGCGTTTCGGCTACGATGCCTACGGTGAAGCGTTTGGCCCAGTTGATAGCGTTGACGTAGTGCTTGGGTTTCTCCTGGGAAAGCGCCGGGTCTTCGACCACCTGCTCGGCGGCCAGGCGATCGAGCGCGCCGCTGCTGAACACCAGCAGCATCAGGACGCCGCCGAAGAACGCGCCGATCGCCAGATACATCAGGGAGCGTCGCCCCAGCATCTTTGCGGTATCCAGATGGCCGCGGCTGTAGCCTTCGTAGTAGGCGGCCTCCGCGGGCTCCTGCGTTTCGAGTTTGCGGATCGTGGACATGGTGCGAACCTCCTGCAACTACCCTTGTTACGGGCCCTGCGGGCTTTGTGATACCAGAAAAAAGCCCGCGGCGTGAGCCGCGGGCTGAACAACACAGGCGTTCGGCCTATTCCATGCCGGGCTAACGGGTCGCCTTCAGCGTCTTCTTCTCGCCGTTGCGCAGGATCACGACTTCATATTCCTTGCCCTTCTCGATACCGGCCAGCGCGTCGCGCAGTTCCGTGCGGCTGTCCATCTTCGCGCCATTCACCTCGAGGATGATGTCGTAGACCTCCAGCCTGGCGCGGGCCAGCGCCTTGTCTGCGTCCACGATCTCATTGACCGACAGGCCGTGATCCAGACCCAGCTGCTTGCGCGGCAGCGGCATCAGGCGCGCAACGCGCACGCCCTCGATGATGTCCATGTGCTCGCCCTTGCCCAGCACGACGTCCTTTTCGGGCGTTTCCGGGCTGGGGCCGACGTCCGGATTCGGAGTCTCGGGCAGCTTGCGGTCGATCTTGCCGTTTGCGCCGACGATCTTGCGTTCCCACATCTCGATGGCTTCGCTGAACTGCTTGTGGTACTTGGCAGCGGTTTCCAGCGTGGCGGCCCAGGTCTCTTTTGACCCGTCGAGAATCTTGTCCTTCAGCTCGGCAAACACCTCATCCACGCGCTCGGCGATTTCATCAATGGCGTCTTCGTACTCCTCGCCGCCGATACGGCGCAGGTCTTCAATTTTCTGGTCAAGGTCGCGGTTCAATTCGCCCAGGCGCTCCAGCGGACTGGGAAGCGCTTCGTCGGCGCCGATTTTCTTGGCCCACCCGTCCAGCTCGGCCGTGTAGTTCAGCATGAACTTGTCGGCGTCTTTCAGAATACCGGTCCATGCGGCGGGTTCGGCGTCTTCCAGCTTGTCTTCAAGGCCTTCGAAGCTGGCGTAGATGCGTTCCTCCACGTCATCCAGCTGGTCCTGGTACTTGTCACTGCCGATCTTGCGCAGGCGCTTCACGCGGGCGATCAGTGACTTCTTCATTTCCACCACGCGCTCGCGGGCGTCGGGCACTTCGGCGTTCACGCCGATCTTGCCGGCCCACTTGTCGATCTGCGTGCTGTACTCGGTGTGGAACTTGCGGGCATCGTTCAAGGTGCCCGGCCAGCTGTCCGGCATGCCGTCGTCGATCTTGTCGTGCAGGTCGGCGAAGGTGTCCTTGATCTTGTCTGACAGGTCGTCCAACTCGCTCTCCAGCTTGCCGCGGCCGGCGTCGCGAATGCTTTCCACGCTGAACAGCAGGTCGCGTTCAAGGGCGCGCAGGCTGGCGCGGTAGCGGTCTTTGCGGACGTCCAGCGTCTGCTCGGCCTTTTCTTCCGGGTCGCTCTCGGCGGCGGCTTCGCGCTCTCGCTCGCCGAGCTTGGCCATGTCTTTCTCGAGCTTCTTGCGGGCCTTTTCTTCCAGTGTGTTGATTTCTTCCTGGGTGAGGTCGCCATCCGCCAGCAGGCCGTGCTGCAGCTTCTGCACGTCGCGCACGAAGCCGCTCATGGCTTCGGGATCGCCCTTCACCATGCCCGGGCCGATGGCGTCGCCCGGCGCGGCCTTCTCGGCTTCGCCATGCACTTCTACGTGGCCGTCCCTGCTCTTTACCGTGATGCCCTGCGCGCCCAGCGGCAGCGCCAGCCCCAGCGTCCCTGCAATCACCAGCCCGATGCGTCCCATATCCGTCTCCAGTAACCGTTTCCGTCCAAGCGACTCCATATTCTACGCCATGGAAAAGCAATCAGCTCCGAAATTCTACAGAATGTAAGGCACGCCCGATTGACCGCTCCCCCACCTGTTTCATACTGACCGGCTAAACCTTGCGTGTGGCGGTGGTTAGGCGTGCGATACGGCGATCTCCAACTGAAGAACAACCTGGTGGCGGCCCCCTTGGCCGGCATCAGCAACCGTGCCTACCGCGTGCTGTGCAAGCGCTACGGTGCCGGCCTGACCTACGTGGAGATGCTGAAGGTCGAGAGCTTCCTGCACCACAACCGCAAGATGATGACGCTCAAGTACTACCGCGAGGACGAGCGTCCCGTCGGCATCCAGTTCGCAGGCAACAACCCGCAATGGCTGGCCGAGGCTTGCAAGATGGCCGAAGCCGAGGGCTACGACACCGTGGACCTGAACATGGGCTGCCCGGTGCCCAAGATCGGCAAATGCGGCGCGGGCTCGGCCCTGATGGCCTACCCCGAGCGCGCGGCCAAATGCTTCGAGGCCATGGTGAACGCCGTGAAGATCCCGGTCACGGTCAAGATCCGCGCCGGCGTGAACGAGAACTGCCTGAACTTCGTGCAGATCGGAAAGATGGCCCAGGAGGCGGGCATGGTGGCGATCACCATCCACCCGCGCACCCGCGCCCAGAGTTTCAAGGGCTTCGCCGATCACACTCGAACCGGCGAACTCAAGGCCGCGCTCAGCATCCCCGTGATCGCCAGCGGCGACATCAAGGAGCCCGAGGACGCGATCCGTATCCTGCGCGAGACCGGCTGCGACGGCGTGATGCTCGGCCGCGGCGTGTGGGGCCGCCCCTGGCTTTTCCGCGAGATTGACGAGATGCAGCTTCACGGCCGTGTGGTGACGCCGACGCCGGACCCGATCGAGCGCCTGGCGGTGCTGCGCGAGCACTTTGAGCTGCTGCTGGAGGGGTTTGACGCGCGCCATGCCTGCCAGGTGGTGCGCCGCTACGCGACCTGGTACGTGCGCGACATCCCCGGCAGCGCCCAGTACCGCGCGCAGATCACGCGGGTGGAGACCCGAGAGGAGTTCCACGAGATCCTCGACGAGATCACGCGCCACTACGAAAGCGTCGTCGGCGTGCCGGAAGATGAACTGATCGGCCGCCGCCCGGCCGTGGCGGTCTGAACCCCTTTGCTTTTCCCCTACCTGCGCTTACAAAGGCTCAATGCGCGTTTGTCTGGCCATGTTTGTGCTTGCAGTCGGTCTGTGCGGCTGCGTCGTCGGAGGCGACAAGCCGCCTGTACGCACGTATGCCTGGCCGTTCTTCAACGAGAGCATCGATGCGCAGGGCAACGCCACCTCCCGCGCGCTTGGGCCTTTCGTAGAGCAGGAAGAGCGTCGCGACGGCTACTTCAGCGCCACCGTGCGCCCCTTCTACCGCTACATCCGCGATCCTTCGGCCTATGAAGAAGACCACCTGTTCTTCTACCCCCTCAGCCGCTACCGCGAACGCGAACGGCCGGGTTGGGAAGGCCGCCGCGAGACACGCTTCCATGCGCTGCCCTTCGTGTGGTGGAACGACGTAAGTTTCGCGCCCGGCCACCGCGAGCTCGATTACTTCTTCTTCCCGCTGGTGTTTGGCGGCGAAAGCACAATCGAAGGCTCGCACTTCGCCGTGGCACCCTTTGGCGGCAACCTGAAGGGCGTGTTCGGCAACGACGAAGTCCGCTTCGTGATGTTCCCGCTGTACGTCGAGCTGCGCCGCCAGGGGCGCGTCACCTATTACCTGCCGTTCCCAATCGTGAAGTGGGGCTACGGTCCCGGCTACCGCACCTACGGCGTGATGCCGTTGTTCAGCCGCACCGAGGTCTGGAAGGAGGTGCCGGACGAAATCACCGGCGGCACCAAGAAGCTCCCCGTGGCCGACCGCTGGACCGTGCTGTGGCCGCTGTTCCGCTACGACCGCGAGGCCATGGATAAAAAGTACCCGCGGGAAGCGCTGATGGTGTATCCGCTCTTCGGGCTCAAGACCAGCGCGGTGACCACCAACTTCAGCATGCTGTTCGTGCTGAACTACCCGATGTTCAGTTACACCCGCGCGGAACTCAGCGACACCACCATCATCGACGCGTTCTGGCCGATCTTCCGCTATGCCAAGGGCGACAACTTCAAGCAGTACCGCGTATGGCCGCTGTGGGATTACTCCGAACGCAAGACGCCGGCCGGCACCAGCACAGCGATCAACGTCTTGTGGCCGCTGTTCTGGTACTACGAAGACCAGTTGCCGGAGTACACGGAAACGCGCTACCAGGTGTTCCCGCTGTTTTTCGCGAATTTCAAGCGCTACCTGCCTGAACCGGACGGCACCATCCGCACCAAGCACCTGGTGCGGGTCTGGCCGTTGATGAAGTACGCCAAGGACACCGACGGCACGGTCAGCTTCGACATGCTGTCGATCTTTCCGTTCAACGACGAGAAGTTCGATAACGCCTACGGACCGTTCTTCAAGTTCTTCAGCGTCAAGGCGGGGCCTGACGAGACCAAGGTGCAGGCCCTGTTCCGCATGTTCAGCTATGAGGAAGACCCCTACCACGTTGACCTCAGCCTGGCGCCGCTGTTCGATTGGCACGTGGTCAAGCAGGCGCGCGACCGCCTGCCGAACGCCTATGGCCCGCAACCGGGTGACATCGAAGACTTCAACATCCTGTACGGGCTGCTCGGCTATCATCACGGCCCCGAAGACCGTTACACCAGGCTGTTCTGGGGCTTGAAGATCCGCAAATGAGCTGGACGGACAACGTCATCACGCGGGCATTGAAAGGCGCGGGCTTCACGCTTGTGCTGCTGCTTGAGGCCATCGGCCACAGCACGCAGATCTGGCGCAGGCGCCGCGCGATCTTCACACAGATGCACGTGATCGGCACCCAGTCCATCCCGATCGCCAGCTTCTTCATGTTGCTGATCGGCATGGTGTTCGCCCTGCAGGTAGGCATTGAGTTCGCCCGTTTCGGACAGACCAACCTGGTGGGTCTGGTGCTGGTGGCGGCGATGGTTCGTGAACTGGGGCCGTGGATGGTGGGTTTTGTGCTCATCGCGCGGGTGGGCTCCAGCATGGCGGCCGAGATCGGCACCATGCAGGTGGCCGAAGAAATCGACGCGCTCGAGGTAATGAGCATCAACCCGGCCAGTTTCGTGGTGATGCCGCGCATCGTGGCCCTGTCGATCATGGGCCCGGTGCTGACGGTGATCGGCACACTGGTCGGTATCGTCGGCGGCGGAATCGTCTCGAACCTGCAGCTCGGCGTGACGTGGTCCGACTATCTTCGGTTCGCCGAAGATGGCGCTGAGGCCCTGGACATCTACTGGGGGCTGCTGAAGTCATTCGTGTTCAGCATCGTGTCGGGCTCGGTGGCATGCGCGATCGGCATGAAGACCAGTGGCGGCGCAGTGGGAGTAGGCCGCGCAAGCCGCAACACCGTGGTTCTGTCGCTGACGCTGGTGGTGTTTTTCAACTACCTGCTCACCAGCTTCTATAGAATAGTGAAGATGTTCGTTTCCGGTGTGCTATGAGCGGTTCGCCAAAACTCGCCGTACAGTTCGAGGGCGTCAGCAAAGTGCTGGCCGGGCGGCAGATTCTGGACAAGCTCAGTTTCGACGTGCGCGAAGGCGAGACCTTCGTGATCATCGGTTACTCCGGCACCGGCAAGTCCGTCACCCTGCGCCACATGGTGGGCCTGATGGCCCCCGACGAGGGCTCGATCCGCGTCGAAAACGAAGAAATCACCACCATGTCGCGCCGCGAGCTCGAGATCATGCGGCGCAAGTTCGGGGTGCTGTTCCAGTCCGGAGCGCTGATCGCCTGGCTGACGCTGTTCGAGAACGTCGAGCTGCCGCTCCTCGAGCACACCAAAATGAGCCGCAAAAAGCGCGCCGAGATCGTGCAGGAGAAGCTCGAGATCGTGAACCTCTGGCAGGACCGCGAGAAGTACCCGGCCGAGATCTCGGGCGGCATGAAGAAGCGCGCCGGCCTGGCCCGCGCGCTGGCGCTTGACCCCGGCATAGTACTGTACGACGAGCCGACGTCGGGCCTCGACCCGGTGATCGCCAACGAGATCGACAAGCTGATCAACCGCCTGAAGCGCGAGCACCACATGACGCAGATCGTGGTGACCCACGACATGGACAGCGCTTTCGAGATCGGCGACCGCATCGGCATGTTCTACAAGGGCAGCATGATCCAGATCGGAACGCCCGAAGAAATCCAGTCCAGCACCATCCCGGAAGTCCAGCACTTCATCACAGGCGGGCGCGAAGGCGCGATCAGCCGCCGCGCCAATACAGCCGTGATACGCGGCGTCGCGCCGGGCATGCTCAGCCAGCGCAGTCTCGAAGCCATTGAATCAGAAGCCCCGGTCGCCACCGCCGAACAGGGCTACGTGCTGCTCAGTGAAGAAGAAGCCGCCGCGGCCGCTTTGCAACCGCAGGAAGAAACCGAGGGACCGGTGGACACAGCCGGGCCGCGGAATGCTACACCAAGCCTTGAGCCCGAGGAGACAGACGCATGAAGATTCGTGACCTGATCGTCGGCCTGCTGATTTTCGCGTCGTTCGCCGTGGCGCTGTATTTCGCCGTTTATGTCGGCGGAACCGGCGGCATCAAGATCGGCGTGGCGCAGGTGAAGTACGTGATCGTGTTCCCCAACGTCGCGGGCCTGCAGCAGAACGCGCCGGTCTGGATCAGCGGCGTGCCCAAGGGAAAAGTGCAGGACATGTACATTGATGCCAAGACCGGCAACGTCGACGTCGCCATCCTGCTTGACGACGACATCACTCTGAACCGTGACTGCCACGCCGAAATCATCCCCAGCAGCGCCTTCGGCGGAAAGGCCATTGCGCTCGACATCGGCCAGTCGCCTGAGCCATGGCCCGAAGGGGAAAAAATCCGCGGAGAGCTGGTTGAAGACCTGTTCACGGCCGCCAGCCGCGGTATCAGCCGCATCAATGAAGGCATCGATGTAGCCGTGGACACCATCAAGGACGTCAACGCCGTTGTGAAGGACGTGCGCGCCGGTCGCGGCGCCGTGGGCACCATCCTCTATGACGAAAAGGTTGCGGGCGACGTGGCGGCCACAGTCGAAAACGTGCGCATGATGAGTGAGGACGCGAAGGGCATCACGACCAACGTGCGCGACATCACCGAGAAGATCAACGCGGGCGAAGGTGCCGCCTCGTTGCTGCTGGAGGATGCGGACACGGCCATGCGCATCAAGAACATCGTGCGCAACGTGGAGGACGCCACCGACAACACCGTGGGGGCCACCCGCAGCATCAAGTCGATCGTGGACAAAGTGGACAGCGGCAAGGGTTTCTTCGGCGTGCTGCTGAATGACGAGGAGACTGGAGAAAACATCAAGTCGGCGGTGGGCAAAACCCCCGCGCTGCTGG
Organism: Planctomycetota bacterium; assembly: GCA_022071975.1. Lineage (GTDB taxonomy): Bacteria > Planctomycetota > UBA8742 > UBA2392 > UBA2392 > JACKID01. The sequence goes on along the minus strand of JAJVIO010000008.1, from coordinate 71,884 downwards.
ACAGCGTGAAGAAAGCGACCGACGAGATCGGCATCACCGTCGAGCGCGTGAACGCCGGCGAAGGCACCGTGGGCAAGCTGTTCAACGACGACACCCTGTTCAACGACACGCTGAACGCCATCAATACGCTGCGCAGCGGTTTTGAGGACATCCGCGAACAGGCGCCGATCACCACTTTTGCCAGCCTGCTGTTCCAGGTTTTCCAGTAACCCCGGCGCTGCCGGTTGCTTGCGCGACCGGCGCGACCGCTCTCCAATGTGACCATGCTGCTGCAGACCTTTCATGATTTCAGCAGGCAGGCGATGTCGCCCACCGCGGCCATTGCTCTGCACGCTTCCATTGCTGCGTTCGTTGTCGCGGCGGTGACGGCATTGGCCGCATTGCTGCAGCCCTCAAAGGTACACATGCGCTGGGCCGATTGGGCCGGCGCGCTGGGTACCGGCTCGCTGCTGGCGTACTTCGTGGCGCGCTTCATCACCGCGGGCACCGAGCCGCTTCAGAACATGTTCGACGTGGTGACCCTCAGCGCGCTGTTCCTGGCGCTGATCTACTTCGTGGCCACGCGCGTCCGGAAGCTGCCCTCAATCGGCGCGTTTGCCTACCCGGCCATCGCCATCATCTTCCTGGTCAACCTGATGCTCGCGAGTACCGCCACGTCAGGCGGCAGCGAGCCCCTCGGCAGCCCGCTTTTGGTGCTGCACATCGTGTTGACCATCCTGGCCTACGGGGTGTTCTTCATGGCCACCGTGGCGGCCGTGATGTTCCTGCTGCAGGAGCGCATGCTGAAGAAGCGCAGGGACCCCGCCGTCATGCGCAGCCTTCCGCCCCTGGAATCGCTGCGTCGGCTGGTAAACACGTGCATCGTGATCGGGCTGCCGCTGCTAACGGTGGGATTCGCGCTTGGCTTCCTGGCCTTCAGTCCCTCGGACTGGGACAACATCCTGCACAACCCCAAGGTGATCACCAGCCTGGTGCTTTGGCTGGTGCTTTTGTCCGCATTCGTTGGGCGCCGCGTGGGCCTGCTGCACGGCCGTCGCCACTACTACATGGTGCTGGTCGGCTTCGCACTGGTGCTGACCACGTATATCGGGCTGGGCGTCGTGGAATCGCGCAACAGGCAGCAGACGGCGGACAGCAGCCAGTTGGAACGGGACGAGCCATGCAGCGGTTTGTAGTGCTCGGCATCAACCACAAGTTTGCGCCGCTTGAAGTGCGCGAGCGCCTGGCGTACCCGGACCGTCGCATCCCCGCGGCGCTCAAGACCATCCGTGAGCGCGCCGACTGCGAAGAGGCCGTGCTGATCTCCACCTGCAACCGCGTCGAGGTGTACGCCTTCACCGAAGGTGAAGACGCCCGTGAGCGCCTGCTGCGCGGCCTGGCGGCCGATCACAGCATGAAGCCCGAGTTTCTCGAGCAATACTGCTACTTCCACCGCGGGCGCGACGCCGTAGAGCACCTGATCCGTGTGGCCGGCGGCCTCGACAGCCTGGTGCTGGGCGAAACCCAGATCCTGAGCCAGGTCAAGAAAGCCTACCTGCTGGCGCAGTCCGAAAACGCAACCGGAAAGGCCCTCAACGGCCTTTTCCACCGCGCCTTCCAGGCCGCCAAGCGCCTGCACACCGAAACGGGCATCGGAGAAGGGCAGCTCTCCGTCTCAGCCACGGCCGTGCGCTTCGTAAAGCGCGTGTTCGAAGACCTGGGCGACAAGACCGCCCTGCTGATCGGCGTGGGCGAAGTCGGTGAGCTGACCTTGACCTACCTGCGCGAGGCCGGCATCGGGCGCGTGATCGTGGTGTCGCGCAACCTGGAGCGCGCCAAGGAAGCCGCCGCGCGCTTCCAGGGTGATGCCGTGCCCTTCGACCTGCTGCAGGACTACCTGCCGGCCGCGCACGTGGTGATTTCGCAGACCGCGGCGGAAGGCCGCATCCTGGAGCGCAAGCACTTTAAAGACTCACAGAAGAAGCGCGGCTACAGCTCCGTGTTCGTGCTGGACCTGGCGGTGCCGCGCGACATCGCCGAGGATGTCAGTGAACTGGAAGGCGTGTTCCTTTACAACGTGGACGACCTCGAGCAGGTAGTAGCAGAGCACGCCATGGAGCGCAGTCGCGAGCTCGAGCACTGCCGCGAAATTGTCGCCGACGAAACCGACCACTTCCTCAAGGGCTTCCAGACCTACGCCGCCGGGCCCCTGATCACGGAGTTGCGCGACAAGGCCGAGCAGGTGCGCCAGGCCGAAGTCGAGCGCCTGATGGCGAAGTTGCGCGACCTGCCGCCGGAAGCGCAGGAGGAGATCAAGGGTTTCTCGACCCGCTTGCTGAACAAGCTGCTGCACCCGCAGATCCAGGGCATCAAACAGCACGCCGCCCAGGGCAACAGCGACTCGCTGCGGCTGATCGCCGAAGCGCTAGGCGTGGACGCCGCCCCGGAGCAGAAACAGCAGCGCGGCCCGGATGCGTCGGCCGCCGCACAGGATTCAAACAACGTCGCCGCCGAGCCCGCAAAGGAACAGCCATGAGCGTCACCAGCTCCCGGCTCGAGTTCCTGGGCCAGCTCGCGGGCGGCTTGGCCCACGAAATCAAGAACCCGCTCAGCACCATCAAGCTGACTCTGCAACTGCTTGAGGAAGACTTCCAGAAAGACGACTCCCCCACCGCCACGCGCGCCAAGCGCAAGATCGAGGTACTGCTGCGCGAGGTGCAGCACCTGGACGACATCGTGCAGGAATTCCTGACCTTCGCTCGCGGCCACGACCTCAAGCTCACGCGCACCAACCTGCGCGAGATGATCGTGGAACTGTTCGAGTTCCTGGCTGACGACGCCCAGGCCCGCAAGATCAGGCTGCACTTTGACTACGAGGGCAAGCTCGACAACCTGCTGCTCGACGCCACGCTGCTGCGCCAGGCTATCATGAACCTGCTGCGCAATGCTTTTGACGCACTGGACGGCAAGGATGGCGGCGAAGTGATTGTTCGCGCACGCATCAAGGGCGACCTGCTGGGTATTGAAGTGATCGACACGGGCTGCGGCATTGCGCCCTCCAACTATGATCGTATGTTTCGCCCCTACTTCACGACGAAGAAGAAGGGCACCGGGATGGGCCTGCCGATGGTGCGCCGGATCGTCGAGGAGCACGGCGGGCAGATCACGTTCGAGTCGGAAGAAGGCAAGGGCACGCGCTTCCTGATCCTGTTGCCGGTGGACCCGTCCAAGACCGGCAGCCTGAAGTCGATGGTACCCACCGGGAGTGAGCAGCCATGAAGGTTCTCGTCATCGGCAGCGGCGCGCGCGAGCACGCACTGGCCTGGAAGCTCAGCCAGTCTCCCCACGTCACAAAAATCTACGCCGCGCCCGGCAGCCAGGGTATGGCGGGTATTGCCGAGCCGGTGAACATCAAAGTTGATGCCCACAACGAACTTGTGGCTTTCGCCCGGGAAAACAAGATCGACCTGACCGTGGTCGGGCCCGAGGACCCGCTGGTGGCCGGCATCGTGGACCTGTTCCAGCGCAAGCACCTGCGCATCTACGGCCCCACCGCCAAGGCCGCGCGCCTTGAGGGCAGCAAAGCGTTCGCCAAGGACGTGATGTCGCGCCACGGCATCCAGACCGGCGGCCACAAGGTGTACGACAAGGCCGCGCCGGCACTTGAGTACCTGGCCAACTGCGACTACCCGGTGGTGATCAAGGCCGACGGTCTGGCCGCGGGCAAGGGCGTCTTCATCTGCCGCACCCAGGAAGAAGCCGAGGCCGCCGTCGCCGAGGCCATGGTGGAGAAGCGCTTCGGCGATGCCGGGCGCAAGGTGCTGATCGAGGACTTCCTGCAGGGTGAAGAAGTCAGCGTGCACGCCATCAGCGACGGGCACAACATCCTGCCCCTGTGCCTCGCCCAGGACCACAAGCCTGTGGGCGACGGCGACACCGGCGAGAACACCGGCGGCATGGGCACCTACAGCCCGCTGCCGCAGATCACTGACGCGCAGAATTCCGTGCTGGAGCGCGACGTGGTGGTGCAGACCATCCACGCCATGAACCGCGAAGGCGAGCCCTACAAGGGCACCCTGTTCGTGGGCTGCATGATGACCAAGCAGGGTCCCAAGGTACTCGAGTACAACGTGCGCTTCGGCGACCCGGAAACGCAGAGCATCATGATGCGCATGAAGGGCGACCTGTTCGAAGTGCTGAACGCCACCATCGACGGCAAGCTGGATACCGTTGAGGTAGACTGGGACCCGCGCAGCGTGGTGACCGTGGTGCTGGCCAGCGGCGGCTACCCGCGCGACTACGAGAAGGGCTACAAGATCAAGGGCCTGGATTCTGGTTTCGGTCCCGACGTGCAGGTCTTCCACGCCGGCACCAAGAAAGTGGACGGCGACTGGTACACCAACGGCGGCCGCGTGCTGAGCGTCTGCGCCCTGGGCAGCGACCTGAAAGACGCGCGGGCTAAGGCCTACGCGGCAGTGGACAAAATCCACTTCGACAAGATGATCTATCGCAAGGACATCGGCTTCCGCGGGCTGAAGGGCTGACGCGAAGAGCGCGAAGGCCGCAAAGAAGGGCAATGACCTGAGCCACGAAGACACAAAGACACCAGATAAAAACAGCGTGACTTCCTTAGCTTTGTGGCTGACCTGTAGTTCTTCGTGACCTTCGCGTTCTTCGCGTCATGCAGTTGCGAGAGGTGAATATGGCAGGCACGGCAACATCGAACACACTGGACATCGGCGACGGGCCGCTGATCAACATCGCCGACTTCATCATCGAGGGCGGCGTGCTCGACGACGCCACCGCCTTGCGCCTGCTGATGCTGCCTGACGAGCGCGTCTATGACCTGATGTACGCCGCCTACCTGGTCAAGCGCCGCTTCCAGGGCGACAAGCTGCACCGCTGCAGTATCGTGAACGCCAAGAGCGGTGCCTGCGGCGAAGACTGCAAGTTCTGCGGCCAGAGCGCCAGCTACCAGCACGCCACCGGCGTCGAGACCTACCCGGTCATGAACGCCGACGCCATCCTGCGCGCCGCCGACCAGGCCACCGGCTTCGGCAGCACCAACTTCGGCATCGTCACCGCAATCAAGGGCGTGCAGGAAGGCCCCATGCTGGACGCCATCTGCACGGCCGTGCGCAAGATCCGCGAAGCCGGCCGCATCGCGCCGGACGCCAGTCTCGGCGTGGTCAGCAAGCGCGTGCTGGAGAAGTTGAAGGATGCCGGCCTGCAGGTTTACCACCACAATCTGGAAAGCGCGCGCAGCTACTACCCGAACATCTGCACCACCCGCGACTGGAGCGAGAACTTCGAGACCGTGCAGCGCGCCCGCGAGGTCGGCCTGGAAACCTGCTGCGGCGGCATCCTGGGCATGGGCGAAAGCATCGAGCAGCGCGTCGAGCTGATGCAGCAGGTGGCGAGCCTGCAGCCCGAGCACATCCCGCTCAACTTCCTGGTGCCGGTGAAGGGCACGCCGCTCGAGCACGTTGAGCCCCTGCGCCCCATGGACTGCCTGAAGGCGATCGCCGTGTTCCGCCTTACCAACCCGAAATCCGACCTGTTCATCGCCGGCGGCCGCATCCAGCACCTGCGCCAGTTGCAGCCGTTCATCTTCATGGCCGGCGCCAACGGCATGATGGTGGGCGACTACCTGACCACCGCCGGCCGTACCAAGGAAGACGACCTGGAGCTGGTGCGCGACCTGGGCCTGAATCCGGAGCCATAGCAGCCGGGGCGACCGTCCGGGATACTCGCTCACCGTGCGGTTTGGACCACGTAGTGGTCCAAGTAATCTGGCCCACGGCGAAGCCGTGGGACCCGGATCGTCCAGAACATCATCAGCGCCCCCTAGGGGCGCAGGAAGCGTTCAATCCCAGAGATACTTCTCGTCGTATTCAACACCGTACCCTTCAAGAAACTCCAGCAACTCATCCTTGAACGTCTTCTTGCGATGATGTTCGGCCTGAGTGGCGACGTACTGGATTGTTTCGGCAGCACGCGACTGACTGACACTGAATGCCGTGAACCCCGTTTGCCAGGCAAACGATCCACCCGTCTTCAGCTTCTCTTTCATCCAGCGGGATGATCCTGCCTTGACCTCGCGCATGGCGTCAGACAAAGCGATACGCGGAGGAAGCAAAACGAGCATGTGGACGTGGTCTTCAACACCACCCACGATCAGCGCTGTGCCTCCGACACTCTTGACGACTCCCCCGATGTAGGCGTGAAGGTCAGGCAGGAGGTACGGGGGAATCAGCTTATCGCGGTTCTTTGTGCTGAAGATGACGTGCGAGAGCAGCTTTGTGTACGTGTGAGCCATGCACGCCTTCCCTGCGCCCCTACGGGGCGCACCAGTGATGTGAATTGCCAGATTATCCCACGGCTGCGCCGTGGGCCAGAATCCTGGCGCCACTCCGTGGCGTCTGCTGAAGTTCGGAACTCGTCTTGAACGTCAGCGGGCGGAAAAACTCCTGGAGAACCGCGATCACCCCGCCACCGAGCAGGGACACGCTGCCGCGTGTCCCTACAACGAATTCGATCACCTACCCCAGCACCCAACGGAAGCCTTGGGGTGTGTCTTCTATCTGCACGCCGCGCTGCTTTAGCTCGTCGCGGATGGCGTCGGCCGTTGTGAAGTCCTTGGCCTTGCGGGCGTTCTGGCGGATCGCCACGTACAGCTCGATGGTTTCGGCGTCCATCTGCTCGATCGGGGCGAGGTCCTCATACATCGGCAACTGGCCAGCTTCGATCATCTCCCACAACTGCTCGCGGTCGGGAGTCTCGGCCCAGTGTTTCAGGTGCGCGGCCTTGGCTGCAAGCGTCTCGCTGTCGAGCCAGCTTGCCGCTTGCTCGCGCGTGATCAGGCCGCTACGCGCGCTGCGGTCCAGCACGTCCAGCACTTCGTCAAAGCTTTCCATCAGGCGCAGGGCTTCACCGGCCTCGGCCGGGCCAAGCTCCATGGTGTTGAGTTCGTTGATGGCACTGAACACCACTGCCAGCGCGTTCGGAACGTTCAGGTTGTCGTTCAGCGCGTCGTCGAAGGCCTCTTCAGACTTGCTGACCAGCTCCATCACCTTGTCTGAGGCCACCCCGGCCAGGTGCGGGTCGGTGCCGTTGCTGACCGCCTCGCGCAGCTTGTCGTAGCGGGTCTGCATGCGTTCCAGCGCGTTGCCGGCTGCCTTCAGCGCTTCGATGCTGAAGTTCATCGGCTGCGTGTACTGGTTGCTGATCAGCGCGAAACGGATCACGTTGGCCGGCACACGACCGCCCTTGAAACCCGCCTGCTCCAGCTGATTCGCAAGCTCCTCACGCTCGGCAGCGCGCGGATCAAGCAGGTCGCGCACCGTGTAGAACGTGCCGTCGCGCTTGCTCATCTTCTTGCTGTTCACCAGCAGGAATCGCGCGTGAACCCAGTAGCGCGCGAAAGCCTTGCGCGGCGAGCCTTCGTCAGGAGCACCGTGGGGGCCGGGCACGTGGGTATGGAAGGCGCCGTAGCTCTGGGCGATCTCGCACTCGTGGTGCGGGAAGATGTTGTCCTCACCGCCGGTGTGGATGTCGATCAGGTTGCCCAGGTGCGCCCGCGACATGGCCGAGCACTCGATGTGCCAGCCGGGAAAGCCCGGCTTGATGCGCGTATCCACGCCCTTGGGCAGCAGTTGCCGGTAGCGCTCATAGTCAGCGGGGTCCCAGCCCTTTTCGCTGTGGGGGTCCCACTGCATCAGGTGCTTGGGGTCCACCTTCCACAGGTAAAAGTCGCGCGGGTCGCGCTTGTTTTCCCCCACGGCCACGCGTGCCCCGGCCTCGAGCTCGTCGATCACCTTACCGCTGAGCCGCCCGTACTCGGGGAACTTCTGGATATCGTAGTACACCTGGCCCTGCTCATCGACGTAAGCGAACTCGTTCTCGAGCAGCTTCTGGATCGCCGCCAGCATCTCCGGCACGTGGCTGGCGGCGCGCGGGTGCAGCTCGGGTGCGCTTGCCTCGCCGCCGCTGTAGTTCTTCATGCGCAGCCTGCGGGCGTCCTCGACGAAGGCGCTTTCGTAATGGCGCGCCAGCTTGTACGGGTCCCAGCCCATCTCCCGCGCGGCCTTCTGAAGCTTGTCTTCTCCCGTGGCGTCGGCGACGTCGTCTTCCGTCAGGTGGCCGACGTCGGTGATGTTCATGACGTGCTTCACCTCGTAGCCGTTGCGCTCAAGCACGCGGCGCAGGATGTCGGCCATCAGGAAGCTGCGGAAGTTGCCGATGTGGGCGTAGCTGTAGACCGTGGGGCCGCACGAGTACATGGTGACGCGCCTGCCCTGCGAATCGAGCGGCTGGAAGACTTCCAGCGCCTTGGTGTAGGTATTTTTAAGCTTCAAGACGGACATGGATCGCTTCTGGTTACGGCGCCGGCTTCAGCAGCACCACGGCCTGGGTGATGATTGCTTCGCCGCGCCCCACGGCGTCGAGCCCCTCATTGGTGCGGGCCTTCACGTTCACGCGGCGCGTCTCGATCTCCAGCAGTGAGGCGATGCGGGCCTCCATCTGGCTCTTGTAGGGCTTCAGCTTCGGCGCCTGGGCGATGATGTTGCAGTCAATGTTTTCGACCTCCCAGCCGCGACGCCGCACGTTCTTGAAGGCTTCCTTGAGCATCATGCCGCTGTCGGCGCCCTTCCATTTCGGGTCGGTGTCGGGGAAGTACTCGCCGATGTCGCCCAGGCCCGCGGCACCCAGCAGCGCGTCGGTGATGGCGTGCAGCAGCGCGTCCGCGTCGGAGTGGCCGGCGAGCCCCTTGTCGTAGGGGATTTCCAGGCCGCCGAGGATCAGGTCGCGGCCTTCTACCAGTTGATGGATGTCATATCCGATGCCGACGCGCATGCGATCTCCGCTATCAATAACGAGGTCGATCATGCCCCATGATTCAGGGAAAGGGAAGCCGTTGGCGACAGGCTGCCAAGGTGCTTAGATGCGCGTCGAAAGGGCGCGCATCGCGGTACAGGAGAACGGGGCCATGGCAGAACTGAACAGTTTCGGCGACGGCAGCACGGACTATGAGAAGTACATCCACACCCAGGAGATCTACAAGCTCCAGAAAACGCCCGACCAGTGGGCCAACGAGGAAGAGCTGCTGTTCCAGAGCGTCCACCAGGCCATGGAGATCTGGCTGAAGGTGGTGATCCAGCACATGGACCAGGTCTGCAGCTGGATGGCCGGTGACGAGCTGGACGAGGCCTCGCGCTACCTGAACCGCAGCGCGGAAATCCTGAAGTGGTTGGCCGAGGGGCTGAAGTTCCCCGAAAGCATCGCGCCCTGGGACTACCACAAGATCCGCATGGGGCTCGGCAAGGGCAGCGGCCAGCAGAGCCCCACTTACCAGCAGTTACACGCCGTGGTGCCGGACGTGCTGAAAGCCTATGAGGCCGTACTTTCCCGCCACGGCAAGACCGTGGACGAAATCCACCAGGACCCCCACGGCCTGAAACAGCTGTTCGCGCTGACCACCGCCATGCTGCGCTTTGACCAGGAGCTGATGCACTGGAAGTACCGCCACTTCCAGCTGGTGAAGCGCGTGATCGGCGACGGCGTGCTGAGCCTCAAGGGCGTGCCCGCGGCCGTGCTGGCCAAGACCACCAACGAGCCCGCCTTCCCGGACCTTTGGGCGGTAATCAACCGCACCACCAACAGCTATAATGCCAAGTACCGTCCACAGGGAGGCGGGGCTTATCAATAGGCTTCCATGTTCGAGTTGAACGGCCACATTCGCGGCTCCGACTCCAAGTGCCTTGACCGGGCGGCATGGTTGCGGCGGGGAAATCGCATCGTAGTGGCCGTGGCGGACGGCGCGGGGAAAAGCGCCGACGCAGGCTTCGCGGCCGAGTTCGTGATCAAGCATGCCATGAAGTTCGTGGGGCGGGAAACAAACCCGCTGCCGGCCGAGCAGTGGCTCAAGATTGTGAGCGAAGTTGACGTCCCGCTGTCTCTGGAGCCATCGGGCGAGTCAACACTGGTTGTGGTCGATGTGGGGCCGGACCGGGTGACTGGCGCCAGTGTCGGCGATTCCAAGGCTTTCTTGATTGATGACCGCATGGTGGACCTTACGGCCAATCAGCAGCGCCAACCACTGTTGGGAAGCGGCCAGGCGGTGGCCCGCGCCTTCGAGTCGGTGTGGACCGCAGGCACCATACTGGTTTGCACCGACGGCCTGCACAAGTACGCCGCGAAGGACAAGCTGGTGGCGGCGGCGGCGGCAATGGATCCTCGCGCGATGATTGACCTGGGAAGGCTGCCGAACGGCAAGCTGTTCGACGACGCCGCGGCCGTGCTTGTGCGCCGAGGCATCGGCAAGCAGACGATGCAAGAAGGCGTGGCGCACTTCTTTCAGGTATCTTGAAACTACAGGAGGTTCCCATGCCGAAGAAAACGGGACTGATAGTGATGCTCATGGGCGTGGCGATCATCATTGCCGCGCTGGTGGATTTGTTCGGCATGAGCCAGGGCATCAATCTGGATTTCGGCAGCCTGGGCAGCCTCAGCGAATGGCCGACGGAACGCATCGTCCTGCTGGCGGTGGGCGTGCTGCTGGGCGTGTGGGGCGCTTACAGCCTCAGTCGCAAAGGCAAGAAGAAGAAGTAGCTACCTCCTGGTTCTCATCTGAGCGGAATCGGCTTCGGATGGCGTCGCGGTTGCCAACGATGAGGGCCTGAATCCTTCGAAGATTCCGTGTTTATCCGTGTGAATCCGTGGCTAAAACCTTCGCAGGAGGAGACCGGCCGTGACCAGCAACGACCCGCTTCTTAAATGGCGCGAGGAGTTCCCGATCCTTGCGAAGAAGACATACCTGATCAACAACAGCCTCGGCGCCATGCCGCGCGCGGCCCGCGCCGGCCTGAACCCCGTCGCCGACATGTGGGAAAACGACGGCGTCGTGGCCTGGCACTACCCCGACGGCTCCGGCTGGCTGGATGACTGCGAGAAAACCGCCGACCTGATCGGCAGCGTGATCAACGCCAGGCCCGGCACCATGATGCTGCACCTGAACGTCGCCTCGCTGACCGCCCAGGTGCTCTCCAGCATCGACTTCAGCGGCCCGCGCAACCGCATCGTCTACGACGACATGCAGTTCACCAGCCCCCACTACGTGTGCCAGGCCTGGACGCGCTACGGGGCGCAGCTCGAGATCGTGAAGTCCGACGACGGCATCGGCGTTGACGTGCAGAAGATCGTGGACGCCATCGACGAGCGCACGGCCATCGTGCCCATCAGCCACGTCTACTTCCGCAGCGCCTACCTGCAGGACGTGAAGCCGATCATCGAGAAGGCCCACAAGGTCGGCGCAAAGGTGCTGCTCGATATCTACCAGTCTATCGGCACGGTGCCCATCGACGTGCAGGACCTGAACGTGGACTTCGCCGTCGGCGGCAGCGTGAAGTGGGTGTGCGGCGGGCCCAACGTCTGCTACCTCTACATCCGGCCGGACCTGATGAAGGACTACAACCCGGCCCTGACCGGCTGGATCAGCCACGCGCGGCCGTTCCGCTTCGAGATGGACTTCGAGCCCCACGAGGGCGCCTGGCGCGCGGCCACCGGCACGCCGCCCGTGGTCGCCCTGTACAGCGCACGGCCGGGCTACGAGATCATCAAGCAGGTCGGCGTCGAGAACATCCGGGCCAAGAGCAAGCGCATGACCACCCACCTGTTCGAGAAAGCGCGGGAGGCCGGCTTCAAGGTCAACTCCCCCACCGAACCGGAGCGCCGCGGCGGCACGGTCTGCATCAACTTCGAGGGCGCCAGCAAGGCCGAGAACAAGCTGATCGAGCGCGGCTTCATTATCGACTATCGGCCGGGCGGGGGCATCCGCGTCAGCCCCCACTTCTACAACACGTTGGATGAAATCGACGCCATCATTGACGAGATGAAGAAGATCCGCGCCGGTGGTTAGCCAACAGGATGCGATTGGTTAAACTGTACCCATGAACCTGCAGAGTCATGAAGGTCGCCGCCTGCCGGCGCGATTCCTTGAGCGACTGTCCCAGCTCGAGGCGCTGTACCTGCTGAAGGGCGACCCGCTGATGCGTTCCGGTTTCGGCGGCGGGCCTGAGCGCTGGAGGCGCGAGCGCGAGCCGATCCTGGATGCGATCGATTCCGACGGAGCATTGCTGGACATCGGCTGTGCCAACGGCTGCCTGCTCGAAAGCCTGATGGAATGGGCCCGCGAGCGCGGCCTGCACCTCACCCCCCATGGCCTCGATGCCGGCCGTCACCTGGTGCAGGAAGCGCGCCAGCGCCTGCCCGGCTACGTTGAGAACTTTCACGTCGGCAATGTGTGGGACTGGGTGCCCGCGCGGCGCTACAAGTACGTCTACATGACCTGGGACTGCGTGCCGGTCTATTTCCTGGGCGCCACGCTGCGCCGGGTGCTGCGTGAGTTCGTGGCGCCGGGCGGACGGCTGATCATCGGCAGCTACGGCAGCCGCTCGCGCAACGTGCCGCCATTTGACATAGCGCCATTTCTGGGCTCGCTGGGCGTGCGGGTTGCCGGACGCAGCGCCGGCGGCGAGCCGCGCATCACCTCATTCGTGTGGATTGACGCAGCCTCGGAGTAGCACCATGGCATCTACCTTCACCACGGAAATGTTCGTCAAGTTGTTCGGCGTGATGCCTCCCAAGCCGACCGTAAAGCAGGAGCCGGCCGAATCTTCCAAGACCGAGGTGCTGGTGCCCAACCGCGCCGCGCTGCCCGGCGAAAAGGTGATTTACCACGTCACCATGCGCCGCGACGACCGCTGGGGCGTCCGCAAGGAAGGTGGCGAACGTCCCAGCGCGGTATGCGACACCAAGGATGAAGCCGTTGAGCGAGCCCGCGAGATCGCCAAGAACCTGCCGTGGTCGCAATTGATCGTGCACAACATGGACGGCAAGGTCGCCCACGACTTCACCTACGGCGCGCCCCGCGAACCCAGCGAGCCCAGCGACTGGGAGCCCGATGAAACCGATGTCGGCCTGGATATGACCGAGATTCCCACCGAAGCCGACTAGCATTCACCAGTTCGCACATCAGAAACCGGCGCCATTGCCACGGTTCTGCCACGGCATCGTCGCGCCTTGAAAATTCCGACAACATTCCGAACCGCACAGGCGTCGCGACGTTTACGACAGGCACGGGAGAAAAGCTGGGCGCTCTTTTCCTGGAGATGTTGTGAAAACCCTTCTGTGTGTCGCGGCCGCGCTGATGGCCGCAAGCCTGTCGGCTCAGTCGAGTACCGAAACCACTCCAACCGCGAACGAGCAACTGTTCCTCTATGAGGTCAACCGCGCACGTTCCAACCCGCAGGGCTACGACGCCGAGAAAGGACTCGGCGGCGTGTGCAACGGGATTACGCCGGCACGTCCGCTGGCGCTGAACAAGCGGCTGGTGACCTCGTCACGCTTCCATACCGATGAGATGGCGCAATACGGTTACTTCGCCCACACCAGCGCGGTGACGGGCAACCAGCCCAACAAGATGGTGCGCAATGCCGGATACCCGCTGGCGGCGTTCCTGCCGGATGCCGCCAACAACCTGGAATCGCTTGCCGGCCAGGCCGGTCCTTCAGGCGTCAGCTATGACCCCGTTGCAGCGGTCAAGGCGCTGATCCAGGACACCGGGGTAAACCCGCCGGGCCACCGCTACCACCTGCTGGCCTGGGGCGGCAGCCAGAGCACGATCGACTTCAACCGCTCGTTCCGCGAAGCAGGCGCCGGCTACGCCAGCGGCAAGGGCTGGAGCAGTTACGCCGGTGGCGCCTACTGGGCGTTCCACACCGGCATGCGCGACCAGACCAACATGGCCTGGATCACCGGCGTGATCTACGACGACCTCAACAACAACGGCAAGTGCGATGCGGGCGAGGGCCTGTCCGGCGTGACTGTCGAACTCACGAACTGGAACACCCAGTCCGTGCAGGGCAGCTACACGACGGGGACCGGCGGCGGGTACGTGTTCCAGGTCAACAACGGCGTGTTCGTGCTGAAGGTCAGCGGGGGTGCGTTCTCGGGCACGCGCTGGGCGAAGGTGACGGTGGCGAACTACGCGAACATGCAGGTGGACTTCCGCTCCGACTCCATGAATGCGGATATCAACTTCGGTACCTTCGGCGCGCTGGCTGATAGCGACAGTGTGGACGGCTCGTCCGAGCCAGCCCCGCCCCCCACCAGCGGTGGAGGTGGCGGATCCGGCGGCGGTGGCGGCGGTGGTGGCAGCGCCGTGCCGGTCAACCCCGGCCAGGCCGTAGATTGGGGTGACTCGCAGGGGTGCGCGGCCGGCACGCGCGGTGAGACCTGGCTGCCGCTGCTGCTCCTGCTGGCGGTGCTCGCAACGGGCCTGACGCTGCGGCGCAAACGCGCATAACGGATTTTGATTGGGGGCCGGGGGTCGCCAGCGGCGGCCCCTTTTCCCATTTGCATCAGCGCGCGCTGCGGCTGACTACAATGTCGTGGTCAATTGCCTGGGCAAACAACCTGGTAGCGCCGTTGGCGGCGGCGACTTCCAGCTCCGTGGCCGCCGATCCACTGGCGTAAATCCGCAGCGTGCCGTCCTGCACGCGGCAGCGCACGCCTTTCACCAGGCCGCGGCCACCCCGGTCGAGGCCCAGCGCAATCCGCAGCATACCGGCAAGCATGCGCACGACGTGCTGGCTGTCCGGGTCGAGCTCAGAGAAGTGGCGATGTCGCTCTTTGGGCGAGCCGCGACGGCTGTAGCGTGCAGTGAGGCCCACGATTTCCATCTCGTTGTTCGTGAGGCCCCGAAGGCCCCCGCCGCGAATCAGCTGGTAAGTGATGTGCTCGCGGTCGAGGTAGTTCATGCCGCGCCCGATGCCATCCAGCAGCGCTGCGGTTTCCAGCAGGTCGCGGCAACGGGGATCCAGCCGGTGCAGGCGCCGCGTGCCGTCGTAGATCGCCAGCGCGAGCTCCGCGTGGTGCAGGGCGCGCTTTGGATCGGCCCCGGTGTGGCGAATCAGTTCAAGCGCGCTGGTCAGACGCACGTTCGGCGGGTCGCCCTTGTACTTGTGGATTCGCTCCAGCTCGGCCAGCAGCATGCCCTCGCGCAGGGACGAACCGCAAAGCTGGAAGGTATCTGCCTTCACCAGCCGCAACGCCGTGGTGAGCACCGCCGCGCCGAAATGAATCACGTCGCCTCGGCGCTCGTCGATGGCCGGCAGCCGCGTGCGGCCGGCGGTGTTGACGCTCAGCAGTTCGCCGGCCAGGTCAACCAGCTCCGAAGTGTGGATCTCGTATCCGTTCAGCGAGCCCCAGGGGTCGCGGCCGCGCAGGCGCAGGCACGCAAGCCCCAGAGACATGTGCGTGCCGGATGTGCCCACCACGCAGTCGATGCCGCGGCGCCGGATGTCCTTCAGCACCGGGCCCAGCGTCGTCTCGATCAGCTTGAGCAACCGCGTGCGCGAACGGCGTGAGAGCGGGTCTTCGTGATTGAACATGTCGCGCAGACGCTGCACGCCAAGCGGCAGGCTCTTCGAAACGATCAGCCGGCGCGCGTTGCCGTACATAACCTCGAGGCTGCCGCCGCCCAGATCGAGCATCAGCGCCTTGCGGCCTTCCAGGTCCGTGGCGTGCCGAATGCCGCGATAGATCAGCCGGGCTTCTTCAATGCCGTCGATCAGCCGGGCATCGATGCCGGTCTGGCGCTTGACCAACTGCAGGAACTCACGGCCGTTTGCGGCTTCGCGGACGGCGCTGGTTGCGACGGCCAGGACGCGTTTCACTTTGTGACGCTTGCACAGGGTGGCGCACCGCTTGAGGGCTTCCAGCGCGGCCTGGCTGGGCCCCGGCATCAGGCGGCCGGTCTTGAACGCGCCAGCGCCGAGCTTCACGCGTTCGCGCTCGCGATCAATGACCTGGAAGGAATGCGGCCCGAAGGTGTCGGCGATGATCAGGTGCACCGAGTTCGAGCCGATGTCGACTGCCGCAAGCCTCACGCCGTCCCGCCAGTACCGCCGAGCCTGGAGGCCAGGATTTCCTGCGCCGCCCGGCGACCCTCGTCCCCGGGATTGCGGCGCACCCATGTGCCGTCGCTCTGCAGCAACCACGCCTGTACGTTGTCGGAGAGCGGTATGTCAAGGCACTCTTCAATCACCCGCGCCTTCAAGGCCGCGTCCAGGATCGGGAAGCAGACCTCAACGCGCCGGTGCAGGTTGCGCTGCATCCAGTCCGCGCTTGACGCATAGGTGTATTCACCGTTGGGGCCGAAGCTGAACACGCGGCTGTGCTCAAGGAAGCGCCCGACGATCGAGCGCACCCGGATCGTCTCCGACACGCCCGGGATGCCCGGCCGCAGGCAGCACACTCCGCGCACTACCAGGTCGATGGGCACGCCGGCGATCGAAGCCAGGTAAAGTGCCTTGATCACGCCCGGGTCGGACAGCGAATTCATCTTGGCGCGGATCAGCGCGGCCTTGCCCTGCCGGGCCAGCTCGGCCTGTTCGTTGATGCGCTCGATGATCATCGCATTGAGCGTGAACGGCGAATGATAGATCTGCTTCATGCCCGGGGTTTCACCCGGGCTCGTCAGCTCGCGGAACAGCTTGTGCACGTCGGCGCAGATTTCTTCGTTGGCCGTCAGCAGGCTTAGATCCGTATAGCCGCGCGCCGTGCCGGTGTGGTAGTTGCCCGTGCCCAGGTGCACGTAGCGGCGTAAACGGCCTTCCTCGCGCCGCAACAGCAGCATCATCTTGCTGTGCGTCTTGTAGCCGACCACGCCGTACACCACCTGCGCGCCCGCGTTCTGCAGGCGGGTCGCCAGGTCGATGTTCGCGGCTTCGTCAAAGCGCGCGCGCAGCTCGACGCAGGCGGTGACTTCCTTGCCGGCACGGGCCGCGTCGATCAGCGCTTCCGTGACCTCAGAGACGGCGCCCGTGCGGTACAACGTGCCCATGATCGCCACCACGTTGGGATCGCTGGTTGCCTTGCGGATGAAATCCAGCACCGGTCCGAAAGACTGGTACGGGTGGTGCAGCAGCAGGTCGCGCGAACGCAGCACCTCGAACAGGTCCGTCCCGGCTGCCAGGTCCTTGGGCACCCCGGGCGAAAACGGCGGGTACTTCAGGTCGGGTCGATCCACCAGTTCATGCAGCTTCATCAGGCGGTTCAGGTTGACCGGTCCGTTGACCTGGTACAGGTCATCGGGGCCGAGCTGGAAGTGATCGAGAAGCATGTTGGCGATTTCCGCCGGGCAGTTTTCGGCGACTTCGAGACGCACCGCGGCCCCGAAGTGCCGCCTCGGCAGCTCAAAGCGCAGAGCCTCCGCGAGGTCTTCGACTTCTTCCTCGTCCACGAACAGGTCGCTGTTACGGGTAACCCGGAACTGGTAAGCGCCCTTCACATCCATGCGCGGAAACAGCTCGCCAATGTTGTGGTGGATCACGGCCGAGAGCAGCACGAAATCGTAGGGACCGGCGGACACCTCGCGCGGCATGCGTATCACGCGCGGCAGCAGCCGCGGGGCCTGCACGATGCTGATGCCGCTGGCGCGCGCGAACGCGTCCGGCCCTTCCATCAGCACGACGAAGTTCAGGATCTTGTTCAGCACGTTGGGGAACGGGTGGGCCGGGTCCAGCCCGATCGGCGTCAACAGCGGCTGCACTTCGCGACGGAAGTAGTCGGCCGCCCAGGCGGCCTGGGCCTCGTTCCATTCTGTGCGGCGCAGGATGCGGATGCCGCTTTCCGCCAGGCGGGGCAGCAGCACGTCGTTGAACACGCGGTACTGCTCCGCCACGATGCCGCGCGTGGTTTCGTGGATGCGGGCCAGCATGTCCTGCGGGCGGACTTCGTCGGGGCCGGTCACGCCGACACCGGCCGCGGTCTGTTGCTTGATCCCGCTGACACGGATCTCGAAAAACTCGTCCATGTTGCTGCACGAGATCGTCAGGAAGCGCATACGCTCAAGCAGCGGTACACTTTCGTCGGCTGCCATTGCCAGCACGCGACGATTGAACTCCATCAACGAAAACTCGCGGTTGATGTAGAGGTTCGCGTCGCCCGGCTCAACGGCCGGCTTTCTGTCACTGACTGCATTCATGGTGCACCGACGGGCATGCTACCTATTGTATGTAAAGAACGTGTCAAGTGCGGGGTTGCGTCCAGCCACCTCCGCCCGGGGTGCGGATCTCGATGACTTCACCCGCGCGCAGCTCTCCACTGCACTTGGCCTCCAGCGGCTCGGCCTCGCCATCCAGGTTGACGAGCTGGTTGATGCCCTGCCGCCCGGGCTTGCCGCTGCCGGCGCCCCGGGCCGCGTGAACGCGGCGTTCAGTCAGCAGGCCGAACTGGGCGTCGACCAGCGTGCGCACACGGCGCACCACACCGTCGCCACCCCGGTGCGTGCCATCGCCGCCGGAATGCTCGCGCAACGCGTACTCTTCCACGCGCAGGGGGTAGGCGTGCTCGAGAGCCTCGACCGGCGTGTTGAGCGTGTTGGTCATGTGTGAGTGCGTCGCGTCGGCGCCTGCCTTGCGCGGCCCCGCGCCGCAGCCGCCGGCGATGGTCTCGTAGTAACTGAAGTGGCCGCCGTCGGGGCTTGCGCCTCCGATGGTCAGGTTGTTCATGGTGCCCTGGGACTGTGCCGGCACACGCCCGGGCGCTGCCTGCGCAAGAGCCGCCAGGCAGACGTCCACGATGCGCTGGCTGGTCTCCACGTTGCCGCCGGCCACGGGCGCGGGACGTTTCGCATCAACAACCGTGCCCGGCTTCGTGATGACCTCAATGCACTCGAAGCATCCCTGGTTAATCGGCGGGCGCGGGTCGCTCAGGCACAGCACGCTGTAGAAGGCGGCGCTTTCGGTCACGGCGCGCACGGCATTCACGCCGCCGCGGACCTGCGGGTCGCTGGCGCTGAAGTCGAACTTCAGCCTGTCGCGCGTAACCGTAAGCTTCAGGCGAATCGCCACGTCCGTGTTCCCTGCGCCGTCATCATCGAGCAGATCTTCGGACCTGAAGACGCCCTGCTTCAAGCCCTTCAGCGTCTGGCGCGTGATCGCATGGCTGTGCCTGAACAGGCTGCTGCACAGTCGGTTGAATGCCGCCGCGCCCTGGCGCGCCACTACCTCTGCCAGCCGCTGCCGCCCGCGGTCACAGGCAGCCCGCTGTGCACTGAGGTCGCCGCGGCGTTCATCGGGCGTGCGGGTGTTGGCCATTACCAGCTCCAGCAGGCTTTCATCCAGCCGGCTGGGAGGAATCACCAGCCCCTCCGCGACCAGATCAGTCTGGGGCGACATGCTGCCGGGTGCCGCGCCGCCGATGTCGGCGTGGTGGGCGCGGTTGGCGGCGTAACCCAGCAGACGGCCGTTGCCGTGGATCGGCGCAACCATGGTGATGTCCGGCAGGTGTGTGCCGCCGCTGTACGGATCATTGACCAGCGCGTACTCGCCAGGCCGCAGCTTCAACTTCGCCAGCACACCATGCACGCTGGCGGGCATGGAGCCCAGGTGCACCGGCAAGTGCGCCGCCTGGGCCAGCAGGCGGCCTTTGGCGTCAAACAGCGCGCAGGAGTAGTCGCGACGCTCCTTGATGTTCGGGCTGTAGGCCGAGCGCTTAAGCACCTCGCCCATTTCCTCGGTGACGCCCACCAGCGCGTGGTGCAGCACGGCGATTTCGGTTGCGGTGTTGATGTTCATCGCCGCGTGCTCCGCTTGCTGCCCGGTGTCAGCAGCAGCTGCCCGGATTCCGTGACCGTCAGCTTCCAGCCCTGCTTCAGGTAAAGGCACGAACTCAACTCGGTGACAATCGCGGGGCCGATCAGCACCGTGCCGACGGCCAGGGAATCACGATCATACACGGCCGCCTTGCCCTGAACGCCTGCAGGGCGCGGCACGCCCCTGGCCGCAACCGGCGGCAACTTGGGCGCGTGTGCCGGGGCCTCGATTCGCACCCGCACGTTTACGATTTCGACCGGCGCGCCGCGGCGCTTGAACTGGTACTGGCGCAGGTGTTCCCGTTCGAATTCACGTTTCCAGCCTGGTGTGAGCGGCACGTTCAACTCGAAGCTCTGGCCGCGGTATCGCACGTCAACGCTGGAGTGGGTCCTGAACGGCCCTTTCAGGCCGCAATCCAGCAGGTCTGCCTTTCCGCGCTTGAGCAGAAGTTTCGCCGCGTGCCGGGCCTGGGTGAAGGCGTCTACGCCGTCTCCCAGCAGCACGGTCTGAGAAAGATCGCGTGAAGCCGGCGTGTGAAGCATGCCGAGCGCACACAGCAGGCCGGGCGCCCGCGGCACCAGCACGCGGCCTAGACCCATCAGCTCAGCCAGGTCGCAGGCGAGCAGGCCGCCGGCGCCGCCGAACGGCACCAGAGCCATGCCATCCAGGCTGTAGCCCCGTTCAACCGTTACGCGGCGCAATGCGCGCTCGATGCCGGCCAAAGCCACTCGCAGGATCGCATCGGCCAGTTTGCGGGCCTGGGCGGCCGGATCCAGGCGCTTGAGGGCCTGCAGTGCCGCCTGCGGGTGCAGAGGAAGTTCGCCGCCCAGCTTCAGGTCGTGCGGCATGCGCCCCAGTACCAGCAGCGCGTCGGACAGCGTGGCGCGCTCGCCGCCGCGCCCGTAGCAGGCGGGGCCGGGGTCGGCGCCTGCGCTTTGGGGGCCGACCTGCAGCGCGCTGCCGGCGTCCAGCCAGGCGATACTTCCGCCGCCGGCGCCGATGGTGTGGATATCGAGACTGGGCGTGCGAAGGGGCAGACCGGCAATGTGTGTTTCCGACCTGAGCACGGCGTACTCCCCCACCAGCGAGACATCGGTGCTGGTGCCTCCGACATCGAAGGCGACTCCCGTCGAGATACCTTCTGCGTCCAGCGCTTCCCGCACGCCTGCGATGCCGCCCGCGGGGCCCGAAAGCGCCAGTTTCACTGGCTCGTCGGCCGCGATCCGGGCCGGCAGCCAGCCCCCGGCCGAATGCATCAGCACCACGCGGGTCGGTCGCACGCGCTTCTGCAATCCGCTGATGTAGTCACGCAACTTCGGCACCAGGCCGGCGTTGGCGGCCGTCACCAGGCTGCGTTCGTACTCACGGAACTCGGGCGCCAGGTCGCTGGAAAGTGTGACGGGCACGCCCAGCTTCGCGAGGGCGCGTCCAAGCTGCCGCTCATGGGCCTGATTGGCGTAGCTGTGCAGCAGGCAGACTGCAATGGTCTCGGGCTTCAACGCCTGCACTTGCTTCACGACACGCTGGATCTCGTTCCGTGTCAGCCTGCGCGACACGCTGCCGTCCGGCTCGAGACGCTCCTGGCATTCCACACGCAACTCGCGAGGGACCAGCCCTTCGCGTTGCGCCGGTTCAAGCGAGTACAGGTCCGCGGGGTCGCGGTTCTGGCGCCCGATCGCCAGTACGTCGCGAAAGCCCCCGGTGGTCACGAATACCACGCGTCCCAGCCGACCCTCCAGCAGCGCGTTGGTGGCGACGGTGGTGCCGTGAATCAACAAGTCCGCCCAGCCCAGCCGTCCAAGCGCCTCGGCCACTGCCAGCCCGGGGTCAGACGGCGTGCTTGGCACTTTACACGTCAAGAGCTTGCCGTCACGCAGAAGGCAGGCATCAGTAAAGGTGCCGCCCACGTCGATGGCGGCCACATCAGGCCCTTTACGCGCCACGGGCGTCCTCCACGCGCTGCAGCCAGCCCTTGATGCGGCCGGCCACCTCGGTCGGCGCTTCCTGGGTGATCATGTGGCCGAAACCTTCCAGCTCATGCGTCCGCACATTGGGAAGGCGCTGCCACATGCGGAGCTGGGCGGGCGCGGCCGAGATGCTGTCGCGGCCGCCGTAGATGACATCGACGGGGCAGTGAATGCCCACCAGCCGGTCCGAGACATCGAAGCCGGCCAGCAGACCAAGCCGGCGCGCGAGCTCGGCGTGGTCGAGCTGTTCGAAGTAATCCAGGAATCTCTCGCGCTCTTCGCCCTTGAGTGTGCCGGCCAGTTTCCAGCTCGCCAGCATGCGCGCCACCGGGTTCAACACCGCCTTGGGCAGCAGGCGGCTGGCGCCGCGTCCGATGGCGGAAGCAATCGGCTCAGGCTCGTGGCTGAAGGTTGAAATCAGGCAGAGGCCGCGCACCTCAGTCGGTTGCAGGATCGCGGTCTTGAGCGCCACCGCGCCACCGAACGACTCGCCGATCAGCAACCCCGTGCCGAGCGCCTTCAGACGCGCGACCACCACGTCGGCAACTTCATCCCACCTCAGCTTGCGGCCGGAGGGGTAGCTGAACGGCACGAGCTCAACACCCGGCAGGTGCTGCTGCGTGCTGTTTACCCAATGGGCTTCGCCGTCCAGGCCGGGCAGATACAGGATGGGTGCTGGCATGACCTCTCCGTATGCAGAGAGGTTTAGAGTGCGCGCAGCCACTTCTCAACGGTCCCGGCGATTTCGGCGTCGGCGAGGCCGGCTGCCTGCAGGGCGTCCCAACAGTTGAAGTGCACCGCGTGGCCCAGGACAGCCTGCGTTTCAGCGCGCGCCGACCGTGCCGGGCGCCAGGCCTTCAGCAGGTCGTCGCGCAGGCCGTCCAGCCACTTCTGCGCGACGGCCAGCACGGCCTGCAGCGCCGGGATGTCGTGAGCATCGCGGTAGGAGTTGCGCCAGACACCCTGGGTGCGCCGGTAGAACGCGTACAGCGCCGTCAACGCAGTGCGGGTGCGATCACCCGCGTCGCCAAGGTGCTGCCAGGCGCTCGGATCGGGAAACGGGTTCTGCTCGAGGTATCGGCTTGAACACGCGTTGAACAACGCTGTTTCATCGGGCAGGTGCCGATAGACGGTGAGTCGCTGCACACCCGCGCGTTTCGCAATCGCCTGGATGGTGGTACGCGCGGGGCCGACCGTGGCGTGCAGTTCAACGGTGGCGTCCACGATCCTGCGCCTGGTTTCCTCGGTGCTTTCCTTGCGGCGCTGTTGTCTGTATCGGCGGGGCTTTATTTTAGTGAACATACTTGTTCATTTATTCTTTGACAAGTCGCCGGCATGGGGTATGTTTCTGCCCAGTAGTGAACACTGATGTTTACCGAATATACAGGGAGACCCTCATGACCGAACGTTACGAAGCCGCCCGCATCATCGAAGACACCCACCGCCTGACCGCCTACGCGCCCCTGCCGGGGCTCGGACTGCTGCCCGTCAACGCGTTTGTGATCCGCGCGAAGGAACCTGTGCTGATCGACACCGGTCTGGCCGCCCAGCGCGAGAGCTTCATGCAGGCGCTCAGCGGCGTGATTGATCCGGCCGATCTGCGCTGGATCTGGGTCACGCACATGGACGCCGACCACATCGGCAACCTGCAGGCTGTGCTGGACGCGGCGCCTGAAGCCCGGCTGGTCACCACTTACCTGGGCATGGGCAAGGCCGGCCTGCTGGGCTTGCCTCTCGAGCGCTGCCACCTGCTGAACCCGGGCCAGAGCCTGCAAGTCGGCGACCGCGAACTACTGGCGGTGAAGCCGCCGGTCTTTGACGCGCCCGAAACCACCGGCCTGCTCGACCGTCGCAGCGGCACGTTGTTCAGCTCAGACAGCTTCGGGGCGTTGCTGCAGGAAACTGCCGAAGACGCGGAGCAAGTCGCCGCGCCCGCGTTGCGCGAAGGCATGCGGCTGTGGGCAAGCGTGGACGCACCCTGGCTGCAGGTGATCGACGAGGGCAAATTCCAGGCGTCCGTGGACGCGCTTGCAGACCTGAAACCCGCACGCCTGCTGAGCAGCCACCTGCCGCCGGCGTCCGGCCGAATGCTGGAAGCGCTGGTTTCCAACCTGAAGGACGCACCGGCGCAGCCCGCATTCGTGGGGCCGGACCAGGCGCAACTCGAGCTGATGATGGCCGGCGCGTGACCGGTTTGAAAAAAGCAAAACGGGGACGGCATCGCCGTCCCCGTTTGTTTGTGTTTCGGTTAGCTGACAGTGACGGGAAGGCCGGCCTTCTGCCATGCGTCGAAGCCGCCGACGATGTTTGAAACGTTGGTGTAGCCGAGCTTGCGAAGGGCGCCCTGCGCCATGCCGCCGCGCATGCCGCTCTTGCAGTACACTACGACGGGCGCCTGCGGGTCAGGGATCGACTTGGGCACGGTGTCGAGGATGTTGTCAAGCGGGATGTGCTCACTGCCGGGGATGGTGCCGCTGCCCAGTTCCTGGGGCATGCGGACGTCAATCAGGGTGAGGGCGCGTACAGCGCTCTTGGGCGGTTCGGCCTTCTTGGTGCGCTTGCGCTTTTGGGCTGCCTTGGTGGTCGGTTCAAGAATTGTGGCTGCGTCAGTGGGTCGAAGTCTGGGTGGAAGCTGCATCGCGGATCCCTTCGTCATTGGCCGGAAAAACGGAAGCGACAGAGTGGCATCGGACGCATAATTATACGGATGATTAACGCCATTTGAAGCCTAAAGGTCTTGACGTTAGGCACTTTCAACCTATGTTCCGCGCCCCGGTGTGTCAGAAACCACCGCCATTGACCCCCACCGCGCCGCCAGTATAGAACCCACTGACACCGCGCGCGGAGCCTACCGCCGCTCTTTATGCTCGCTTTCGAGGACTATCCAATGGCCTTCCACCGACCCAAGATTTCCGTTTTCGGCGCCGGCTTCGTCGGCGCAACCGTCGCCCAGCGCTGCGCTGACCGTGAACTCGGCGATGTGCTGCTGATCGACATCGTAGAAGACATGCCCCAGGGCAAAGGCCTCGACATGTTCGAAAGCAGCCCCGTGGAGCGCTTCGACGCCCGCGTCAACGGCAGCAACAAGCCCGCTGACGTGGCCGGCAGCGACGTGGTGGTGGTGACCTCCGGTATCGCGCGCAAACCCGGTATGAGCCGCGACGACCTGCTCACGACGAATGCCAAAATCGTCCAAAGCGTGGCCGACAGCATCCGCGAGCACGCCCCCAACGCGATCGTAATCATGGTCACAAACCCTTTGGACGTAATGAGTTGGGTCGCGCACAAGCGCCTGGGTTTCCCCAAGAACCGCGTGATGGGCATGGCCGGCGTGCTGGACAGCGCGCGCATGGCCAGCTTCGTCGCCATGGAGCTCAACTGCAGCGTCAAGGACATCAGCCCCATGGTGCTCGGCGGCCACGGCGACACCATGGTGCCCCTGCCGCGCTACACCACGGTCAGCGGCATCCCCATCACCGACCTGCTTCCGGCCGACCGCATCGAGGCGATCAACGACCGCACTCGCAAGGGCGGCGCGGAGATCGTCGCGCTGCTCAAGACCGGCAGCGCCTACTACGCGCCGGGCAGCAGCGTGGTGGCGATGGTCGAGAGCATCGTGAAGGACCAGCGCCGCATCCTGCCCACCTGCGCGCTGCTGGAGGGCGAGTACGGCCTGAAGGACACCTGGCAGGGTGTGCCCTGCATGCTGGGCAAGAACGGTATCGAAAAGATCTACGAGCTGAAGCTCAACGACGCCGAGAAGAAGCTGCTGGCCACCAGCAACGAGCACGTGGCCGGCGCGATCAAGCAGGCCGCGCAGTTGCTGGGGATGTAGGCCTGAACTTCAACCACAGGTAGGGACACGCGGCGGCGTGTCCCTACTTTGGTTTTTCGGCGTTCTTATCCTGGAACATGCGCTGGTCAGCGCAGCTGATCAGTTCGTCCAATGACTGAAACTGATCTTCGCCCAGCACAGCCACGCCCATCGCTACCGAGACGCTGTACTTGCCCTTGTCGCCGACCTGAAACTCGAACTCACGCTGCAGCCGCCGGGTGAGGAAGAGTTTGTCCGTGTTGTTCCCCATGCGGGCCATCACGACGAACTCGTCGCCGCCGACGCGAGCAATCAGGTCGGACGCCCGGAACGTGGCCAGTAAATGTTCAGCGACGAACTTCAATACGCGGTCGCCTTCCTGATGTCCCCAGATGTCATTCACCGGCTTGAAGTCATTCAGGTCGAGGTAGATGACGGCCAGTTTGTCGCCCTGCCGCTTTGCGCTTTCCCACATCACGGTAGCGGCATTTTCGAGTCCGCGCCGATTGCGTAACCCTGTCAACGGGTCCGTCAGGCTCGCGGCCAGGTGATCCTGGGACTCGCGCTGGACGCGCAGTTCCGCTTCCTTGCGCGCCGTGATGTCAACGTGGGAGATCAGCACGATGGCGTCGGGGTCAGGCGAAACAAGCGTGACGCGGGCGATGAACCAGCGACGTTGAGTGGGCGAATCGCACTGGTACTCCACTTCGCCCATCTCACGCTGCTGTTCGCACACTTCCTGGATAGTTTCGATCAGCTGCCCTGCCTCTTGCACTCCCATGCTCAGCGCATGGCGACACACGGTCAGGTAGTTGAGTCCGACGCCCTTCTCGGTCGCCGCATTGGCGCCGTTCTTCTGGGCAAACCGGGTCCAGCTGCGGTTGACGGAGAGGATCCGCCCTTCCTCGTTCACCAGGGCCAGTGAGTCGGGTATCGCGTGCAGGATGGTGTTGAAGCCGCTAAGCGTCATGGGTTAACCGCGTTCTCCGTCGTCTCAGCGCGCGACTCGAGGGCGAATCATGACTTCTTCCTGCCCCTGGACCTCTTGTGTTCATACATGGCCGTGTCCGCGCGCTGGATCAGGTTCAGCAGATCTCCTTCCAGCTTTGGATCGTGCACGGCATAACCGATGCTCATGCCCACTTCGTAAACGTCGCCCGCGTTCGTCGTCAGCCGGTGGCGATTCACCAGGCGAGCCTGGATCTTCCCCAGGTCTTCGGCCTGCGCCATCCAGGCCAGCACCACGAACTCATCTCCACCGACACGCGCGATCACGTCCGACTCGCGAAAGGTCTTCTGGAGATAGTCGGCGATGTACGTCAGCACGCGATCGCCCTCCTGGTGCCCGAAGTTGTCGTTGATCGGCTTGAAGTCATCCAGGTCGATGTAAACAACCGCCAGCACACCACCGCGCCGCTGCGCGTTTGCCCAGTACTGCCGCCCCAGCAATTCCAGCGCTCGGCGGTTGCGAAGCCCGGTCAGAGGGTCGGTCAATGACTGCTCACGCAGCTTGCGAGTTTCGCGGTGCAACTCCATTTCCGCCAGTTTGCGGCGCGTGACATCCAGGTGCGTGCAGAGCGCCGCGCGCCCATTCTCGGCGGGAATGGCCGAGACTCGAACCAGGTAGTAACGAGGCTCGGAGGGTTTATGGCAGGGGTATTCAAGCTCGAACGCATCGCGGGTACCGTTCAGGACCTCGCGCAGCCCTGGTTCCAGGTCATTGCCGGTTTTTTCGTCGCCAAGACCAACCTGCGCGCAAGCATGTAGATACGGGACACCGACGGGTTTGACAAACTCTTCAGCGCTCTGGTTCTGCCTAGCCCATTGGCCCCACGCCGCGTTGACGCTGATGATCTTCAACTCAGAATCCACCAGCACCATCACATCGGGGATGGCGTTCAGAATCGTGTTGAACTGGTTGCGCTGGGTGTCGGCCATTACACCACGATCATAACCCAAGATCGTTGTGAGTGCGAACGGCCTGTGCAGCTTGCCGTGTTACAGACGCTCGGGCAGCGCGCTGAAGGGCGTCTGCACTTCGGCCGGGTGCAGCATTTCAAGGATGGCGTACACGCAATTCACGGCCGGCGCGGCGTCGGTGGTGTAGAGCGACGCCAGGCCGTTGAGGGTCTGCATCACCAGGCGCACGGGATCGAACAGGAAGCGGCGGGTGGCGGTCTTCACCACCTGGCCGTCGTGGACGGCGTCGGCCACGGAATAGAGCACGGAGCCCTTGGGCAATCCGCGCTCGTGGAAGAGCTTCTGCAGGTGGCGTTCGCGTTGCTCGATGGACTTATCTAGTTGCGCGGGCACACCGAAGGCGTTGGTGAGGCGGTCAACCACCTCGGCCCAGGTGACGTTGCGGGTGGGCACGAAGCTGCGCCAGCCGTTGAGGCGCGCGATCATGCCCTTGCGGTCGGCGTCGATGATGGCGGCGGCCTGTTTCTCGGCGTCGCCGACCAGGGCCCTGCTGAAAGTGAAATCCAGGTGAGATGCGAAGTTCTCGCGCACCTGAGGGGTCTGGGCGATCAGCGCCTCAAGAGGCCTGCGCCAGCCGGAATCTTCGACCTTTCGGATATCCGTGGACATCAAATCCCTCGTTCGGGCCCCAAGGTTAGTTGCATCCCGAACGAATTGCCAGCGCGGTGTTCTTCCGCTCCCCCCTGTTGATATCCGAGGCCCAGGCAACAAGCCCGCTGACAATAGGTGCCATGCCGGGAGACGCGGCACAGATTCATCATTTGCCGGGACACGGTCGCCAGGATCACCTCCCCTTCAGCAGAGTGCGCAGATGCTTGGGGTTCCGCCTCGCGTCTGCCACCGCGACTACCTGCACGATGTCAGGCAACACGCGGTAGAACGCGAACACAGGGTAGGGGCGGATCATCACCTTCCGCACATCCCGGTAGTAGACCGGAGCAGCGTGTGGGAACTCCGCGAACGGTTGGAGCGTTTGAATCAACGTCTGCTCAAACGGAGCGCCCAGTCCCGGCTGCTCCCTTTCGTACCAGAGCATAATCACCTCAGCGACAACAAATGCCGCCGAGGTGATGATGACCGGGTAGATCATCCCTGCAGGCCTTGCAATCGACTGCGGAGGAGGCGGCTCGCTTCTTCCAGCGAAATGCCGTCTTCGGGATGTGCATCCAGATACTCAATGCGCCGGTCGAGTTCCGCTTTCAACTCGGGCGTGAGCAGTTCATCGTCGGTTTTAACACCCCACCACTGCTGCATGAGCGCAGATACCACTTCCTCACGTTCTTCATCTGTGAGCGCTTGGAAGGCTTCCAGGATCTGCTTGGTGGCGTTGGTCATCGCGAAAAGTGTACCACACGCTGCGCGCTTTGCACTACTTCCGCTCGCGAGCCTGTTCGGCGCGGACGGTGTCTACCCATGCGTACAGGCCGGCCATCTGCTGGTGGAAGTCGTGGGTGTGGCCATCGAGCGGGTTCTTGAAGAAGGGCGCGAGCTGGGCCAGCAGGCCGCTTTCGCCGCGCTTCCAGGCCAGGTCCGTCAGGCGCACCAGGTCGAGCACCAGGGGCGCGGCCAGTGCGGAATCGCAGCCCTGCCAGGTGAAGGTCATGGTCATCGGCGTGCCGAGGAAGCCCTGGAAGTGGATCAGGTCCCAGGCCGTCTTCCAGTCGCCGAGGCTGGGCACGTACTGGATGTCCGTCTTCACGAACGCGCCGCCCAGCATCTCGCGCAGGGCCGCGTCTTTCTGGCGCAGCTTGCTGTCTTTGCTGGCGGGCGCATCCAGCACAGCGCCGTCATTGTTGCCCAGGAAGTTGTTGCCCACCCAGCTCATGACCTTCAGGTTGCGGGCCAGGAACATCGGCCCCAGTACGGTCTTCAGCAGCGTCTCTCCCGTCTTGCCGTCTTTGCCTGCGTGCGGCAGGCGCGACTCGCGCGCGATCTTGCGCAAGGCCGGCAACTCACTGGCCTGGCTGGGCGTGAAGTTGACGTAGGCGCAGCCCTGGCGCAGGGCCGCAAGTGCCCCCAGCAGCGTTCCGGTGCAGAATCCGCCGCCGGCCTTGACCAGCGCCTGCAGCAGGGCTTCCGGCGTGTCGAAGTCAGCGGTCTCGGCGAAGTGCGGCTCGGTGCTGCACAGGTTTACGACCACCACGCGCGCGAGGTTGTGGTCGCTGCGGAAGCGCGCCAGGCGTTCCTCGATGCGCGTGAGCTCGGCCAGGTAGCCGCCTTCCGGCACAGCGCCGAAAGCGAAGCCCTTCACGGTGTGGATCTGCTTGTCCAGCGCCGCCAGCTCGGCTCGCAACTCGTGCGCCAGCTTCTCGGGCAGGATGCGCGCTTCACCAAGCTCGCTGGCTTTCTCGTGCAGCGGCGTGCTGGAAACATCGGCGCCGCCGAACACCATGTCCTGCAAGCCCACCAGCGGCAGGCCTTTGAACTCCGGGCCGTCGGTGACCATGCCGGTAGCAGGCATGCGCCCTTGCGCGATTGCAGTCGCCCCCACCGTCGCCGTGGTTGCCACGTTGCCGCGCGCCCCGATGAAGTAAACGCCGATTCGTTCCATGGTTGCCTTCTACCGATTCTGCAATCTCTCAAACGCCTCCACGGCACGCACCGCCATGTCCCTGCGTGCGGGCGTCTGGGCGGCAATTGCTTCGGACGCGGCGGCGGGCATCCGCGTCAACACCGGGAAGGGCACCAGCTCGGTGCGAGCCTTGCCCGGCTGAAACTCGCCCGCCTTTCCGCTGTCAACGGTTGCAGTGCGGTCGCCGTGCTCAAGTTCCGCCGCTGCTGCGCCCAGTTTGCCGGCCGCGGCTTCAAGCCGTTCCGCCAGTGCAGCGCGTTCTGTCTCGTCAACAGGGGCGGCTGTGGGAATGTCCTCGGCCGCCAGGCCGGCCTCGTTGACTTGTGCGTCGCTCAGTGCCTGCTTTGCGTTCTTCAGTGCCGAGTCACGGGCTGACTGGCCTGCACTTTCATCGCGCAGCACGGCGGCGGTCCGGTTGAGTTGCGCAGCTGTTTCTTTCATCCCAAGTGCTTTGCGGTATGCCGCGCGGTCCGCTTCGCCGCGCGTGCCCCCGACATCGACTCCCGGCCAATCCGATCCTTGCTGGTTGGCTGCGGGCGCTGCGCCGCTGGAGCCTCGTGCGTCGGCGGGCTTGATACTGACAACGGCGATCAGCGCCACGCCGGCCGCCAAGGCCAGCGCGGGCACCAGCACCAGCTTGCGCGTCGGGATCAGCAACGGTGCCGGGGCCTGCCGGGCCTGCTGCAGCTCGTTTGCAGCGCGCGCCAGAACCGGGGCGTAAAACACGCTGTTCTCCCCCACCTTCAACGCCGCGGCCAGCGCGCCGCTGTCGTGGGCAAGCCGGGCCTCAAGGGCCAGTGCCGCATCCTGCAGGCTGGGTGCGCGGTAGCGTCGCAGTTCCCAACCAGTGCCGACAATCGCGCCCGCAACGGCCGTGAGCAGCAGCCACGGCCAGCCCGCGTGCGTGGCCAGCAACATGCGCGGCAGCGCGTCAAGAAACAGCACGCCCAGACCAAGCGCCACGGCGCCGCCGGCCAGGCCGCTGAACGCCGCGCGCACGGCTTGACGGGCGACCAGCCGCGCGGCTTCGGCGCGCAGTTGGGTCTCCAGTTCCGCTCGGCTGGTGATCGCGTTCATGCCTCTAGGATGGCCAGGGTTCAAAGATCAGGGTGACGGGCGGTGAAATGCCGCGCACGGCCTGCGGGATGCCGTCTGCCTCCGGGTAAGGCGAGTAGATGTCCGGCACATAGCCGTCGTCGCGGTCGTTGTCGAGCACGCAAGCCGAATCGCGCCACAGGCCGATCAGGTTGCCCTTCATGTCGGCCTCGAACAACGAGCGATTCAGCTCCGGCCGGTACTGCTCAAAGCTGCCGGTGAAGACGAAGCCGACCTCCTTGGGGTGGCCCTTATTCTGGTGGTCCCACAGCCACTTCTCGACGGGCACGGTCGTCTGCTCGCCGGTTTTGGCGTGGGTGAAACGCACGCTCAGCTTCACCCGATCGCCCAGCGGCTTGTCCAGGTAACCGCGGCCGGTGCGCTTTACCTTGCCCTCATGCAGCAGAATGATTTCCAGCGCGCGCTTGAGGTGCAGACCGCTGGCGGCCGTGGCAAACAGGCTCTCGTGAGTATTGCCTCCCGGCGATACCAGCAGGTACTCCAGCGGCCGGGTCTGTGAGCCAAGCAGCCAGGCGTCCATCTCGACCACGCGCTTTTCAGGGTATGCGCGCAAGCCGCCCTCAAAGGCCACGTACTCGGCATCTTTCTGGACGGGGGCAGGCGCGGGTTGGTCGGGTTGTGCGGGCTGAGAGGTGTTGTCAGCCTGAACGGGCGCCGGCTCATTGCCGGAGGAATTCGCGGCCGCGTATGAGCAGCCGACGGCAATCGCCAGAGCAACCACGGACAACCCCATCGTGCGCAGCTTCATCATCACCCCTGTGGTTCCGTTGCCGGCCCAAACCTGACAGGCATTAAACGAATATGCTGCGCGCAAAGCCCGATTATTCAAGGGGTTGGGCCTACCCTCCGTACGCGCCCAGGGCGTCCGCGAATTTGAACGTGATGCCGAGAGCCGGTTGGCCGGCCTCTTCACGCTGCTGGTTCAGCCGCGTGGTGGCGTCGATGGCCGTGCTCACGAACACCCAGGGCACCGTGCCGCTTGCGGCTCCCACGGTTGCATCGTGCGCGAACGAAATCTCCACCTTTTCGATCTTTGCACCGCTGCGCGCGATGTAGCTCTGCATGGCGTCCACCAGCCGCTCGAACACCTGCCGATAACGCTCTCTCTTTGCGCGTTCGGCAGAGGGGCCGTCACTGGGATAGATCAGCAGCTCATCGACGCGGGCGTAACTGCCCTCCACCGGCTTGCGGCCGCGCGCGCCGAGCGCCACCACGTAACCGTTGGCTTGAGCTGCTTCGTCCCAGGTGCAATAGATCGTAAGCGACTCCTTGGGAACGCCGATCGGCCCCGGGCCTTGGTCTTTCGGCAGCTCGACCTGGTGGTTGCGCTCATCGACTTTGAAGCGCGTGCAGATGATGAAGAAGATCAGCAGCTGGAACGTCACGTCGATCATCGGCGTGAGGTCGGGTGCCGCCTTGTCTTCCTTCCTGCGGGTTCTTTTCTGCCTCGACATGGTTCATCTCCTGTAAGACTCAGTCAGCCTGCTGGTCCTTGTTGATCGCGATCTTGACCTTGTAGAGCCGTGCCTGGCTCATGAGTTCGATCAGCTTGCCGAACTCGCCGGCAGGGCAGCGCGCATCACAGCGCAGCAGGATGGTGTTTTCGCTGATTCCGACCGCGTTGCGCCCCGGCAGGTCGCGGCTGTGGTCCACCAGCGCAGACTCGGCATGCAGAATGGCCGCCATTTCATCGCTATCGCGGGGCCGGGGGTCCCCGTAGCAGAACCAGCCGAAACGCTCCGGCATGGCCCGCCGGTCAAGCGGGGCCAGGTGGATCGTGAACAGTTTTGCGGCGTTGTCAGGATTTTCGCAGGCCGTGATGGCGTCGGGGAGGCGCAGGTCCACGTGGTCCTGCGAGGCAATCTGGGTAACGACGACGAAGAAGATGATCAGCAGGAACGTCACGTCGATCATCGGCGTGAGGTCTGCCGCGGCCTCGTCGGCCACGCGTTTGCGGCGTTTGCTTCTCATGGCGAATCTCCTGGAAGATTCGCCCCGGGATGAGATCCCGATTAAACGAGCCTGCGGCGGGAAGGATCGGGCAAAAGCAAAGGGGGCCTGCAGCGCAAGCCCCCTTGAAGATGCACACTGAACAAGCGGCGTTACTTCTTGAATGCACCCAGCGCGTCCGCGAACTTGAAGGTCACTGTCAGCGGCTCCAGGCCCTTGGCTTCGCGGTTCTTGTTGATCTGGGCCGATGCGTCGATCGCGAGCGACACGAACATCCAGGGCGCGGTGCCGGAGCTGGCGCCTTCCATGGCGTTTACCGCGAACGAGATCTCCAGCTTCTCGATCTTGGCGCCGCTCTTGGTGATGTACGCCTCGGTCGCAGCCACCACGTTCTCGAAGATCTGGCCGTACAGGATCTTCTTCTCACGGATCTGCGCGCTGGAATCACCGGGGAAGATCACCAGCTGCTCCAGGGTGGCGTAGCTGTTCTCGACCGGTTTGCGGCCGCGGGCGTCAATGGCCACAACGTAGTTGTTGGCCTTGGCCGCGGGATCCCACATGCAGTAGATGCTGATCTGCTCTTTGGGTACGGAAGGCTGGCTCTGCAGGCCTTCGTCCTTGGGCAGCTGCACCTGGTGGTTGCGTTCTTCGACTTTGAAGCGCGTGCAGATGATGAAGAAGATCAGCAGCTGGAACGTCACGTCGATCATCGGCGTGAGGTCCGGCG
Organism: Planctomycetota bacterium; assembly: GCA_022071975.1. Lineage (GTDB taxonomy): Bacteria > Planctomycetota > UBA8742 > UBA2392 > UBA2392 > JACKID01. The sequence continues at coordinate 38,118 of JAJVIO010000008.1, read as the reverse complement.
AGGCCTTTTCATCGTTCTTGCGCCTTTTCCTGGAACGTGCCATTGGTTTCTCCGGACCGAAGCCTACTCGATCTTCTGGTCCTTCATGATTGCGATCTTGATCTTGTACATCTGCACCTGGACCATCAACTCAATGAGCTTACCGAACTCGCCGGCCGGGCAGCGCGCGTCACAGCGCACCAGCACCATGTTTTCGCTGATGCCGTCCGGGCCGCGACCCGGCAGGTCACGGGTGGGGTCCTGCATGGAAGCCTCTTTCTCGAGGATGCTGCGCATCTCATCGAGGTTTCTCGGATTCGGCTCACCGTAGCAGAACCAGCCGAACTGGTCCGGCATGGCTTCCACCGTGCCCTGGTTCACGGGCGCGATGTGCACCGTGAACAGCTTCTTGGCGTCTTCTTCTTCTTCGTTGGCGGCGAGCGCGTCGGGCAGGCGCAGGTCCACGTTCTCCTGCGAGGTAATCTGCGTCACCACCATGAAGAAGATGATCAGCTGGAAGGTCACGTCGATCATCGGCGTCATGTCGATTTCAGCGCCCTGTGCTTCTTCTTTTGGTTTGCGCTTCTTTGCCATGGATCCTTCTCCGTTACTCTGGGTCGTCGGGCTGGAACGTGTCCTCGCCCGGTTCTACTGCTGCTGACCTGCGTACGCGGAGATCGTCTCGACCATGTCGTCAGCGACCAGGTTGATCGAGGTGCCGATGTTCGCCACCTTGTTCTTGAAGTACCAGTAGAAGATCAGGCCCGGGATAGCGATGACCAGGCCGATCACCGTCGACAGCAGCGCCAGAGCGATACCGCCGGCCACCATCTTCGGGTTCACCTGGCCGCCCGGGGCGTTCTCGATCTGACCGAACGCCATAACCATGCCTGTCACCGTGCCGAACAGACCCATCAGGGGGCCTACTGAGGCGCACAGCGCGATCGGCGAAATGTGGAACTCGAGCTTGCCCTGCTCGGCTTCGCTCATGGAGATCGCGGCGTCCTTGACGCTGTCCGGACCGTACTGCATGCGGTTCAGCGCGGCGCCGACCGTGCGGGTCAGGAAGTTCGGGGCGCTCTCACAGTACTGCAGCGCGCCTTCCAGGTCGCCCTCGTCGATGTAGTTCTGCAGGGCACCGATCACTTCGGGCGGCACGATCTTGTCGCGGCGCACGTTCACGAAGCACTCGATGATCCAGCCGAACATGAACACCGACGTCAGGATGATCGCCAGCTGGGTGATGATGCCGAGTGCGCCACCCGGAATACCCAGGATCTTTTCGCCCAGCGAGTAGGTGGCCTCGTCCTGAGCGAACATCGCCGGCGCGAGGACCGCACCGATCGCGAACATCAAGATCACGGCAACTGCCTTTTTCGAAATCTGCAAGTTCATGTGATTCTTCTCCTGCCCTGTATTCGGTCGGAAAGCCCCGCCGCTCGGGACCTCCGCCAGATAGGTTTAGTTGGACAACGTCAAAACGAGGGGTTGGGCAAATGGTTCAGAAAAATGCTTAAAACAGGCCACTTGCTCATGCCACCTTTCAGTCACCTTTGTACTTGGTGATGATCTTCTGGATCGCCGGCAGCGACTCGTCGTTCGCGGCCTTGGTCTTCGACAGCAGCTGGGTCAGCTCCGACAGGTACTTGTCCGCCAGCTTGGCGTAATTCGAGGCCGTCACCTGGGCGGTCTTGTTCAGCTCCGCCAGCTGGGCCGCGGCGTTGGCGGCGCCCAGCAGCGCCAGGCTGCGGATCTCGTCGTCCGCGTTGAAGATCGCCAGCGAAGTGCTGAAGTTCTGCAGCGCCTCAGACCAGTCTTCCGCCTTCTTGGCGCCGGCCGCCTTCACCTGTCCCATGCCGACGTAGCTGCCGGCCGTGAGGTAAGCGACATCGGTGTTGATCCAGTCGTTGCGGGGGGGCTGGGTGCGGGTGGTCTTATGGCCGTCTTCCCAGTTCTTCACCGCCTCGTAGAAGCGAGCCTGGGCAGCGCGGGTGTCGCCCTCAAGGATCTGCATGAAGCCGCCCTTGAGCTGCGCCTCGTAGGACGTGCGGGAGGGTTTGCCGCCCTGCTTCTTGACGGCCACGCGCGACAGCTCGTCGTAGGCTTCGCGGGCCCCCTTGAAGTCCTTCTGGTCTTCCGCGTAACGGGCCGAGGCACGCAGGGCGCGAATGCCCCAGTCGAAGTACTCTTTGTCACCTGAGTTGGATGCCAGATTTTCGGTCAGTTCCTGCAGGGGCTTGAAGGCCTTTTCCCCGGCGGCTTTGGCATCGCCCTGGTTCAGGTACGCAATGCCCAGGGCCTCCAGAGCGTCCAGGTAGAAGCGGTTCAGGCCACCGGCATTGGCAACCGGCTTGCCTGAGACCTTTGAGCTGAAGCTCACGCGAGGCACCACGTTGGCGGTCTGCAGGTTGTCGGCCTGCTCGCACTCCTTGATGTAGGCCTCGAGTTCGGATTGCGCGCCGCTCCAGTCGCCCTGAAGGTAGCGGCCCATGGCCGCGTAGTACTTGCACGAAAGCTGCACGTTGCGGCGCCAGGCGTCCTTGTCGAAGCCGGACGGCGGCTCCATCTTCAGGGTGGACTGCGCGTCCTGGATCAGGCGCGCCGACAGCCCGCCCGCCAGCTTGCGCGCGAGGCCGTTGTACTCGTCCATGGCCTGGCCCTTGTAGCGCAGGCTTTCCAGTTCCCAGAGCTTCACAGTCTTCCCCGGCCGGTTGCGCTCCTGGTCCCAGATGATGCCGGAAACACACTCGGCCTGGATGTCATAGGCTTCGCTGGCCTTGCCGTCCTTGGTCTGGATCACGCCGCCCGCGGCCGCGGAAAGCACGCCCGCGAACAGCAGGGTGGCGGTGGTAGCCAGGATGAAGTTACGCATGTTCATCTCCTTCCGTGATCCGCGCCTAGGCGGTCTTCAGGTCAATCTTCTTTTCCTTGCACACCTTCTCGAGCTGCTTGGCGTAGTCCTTGAGGCGCGCCAGGTACTGCTTCATTTCATCGGGAAGGTAGGTGGCTTCCAGGCTGCTCTCGCTGAGGGCCACGTCATAGGCGCCCTGGGCCTGCTGCGTCACGCCGGCGCCTTTCAGTTCTTCAATGCCCATGTCCTTGTCGCCGTAAGTCTGCAGCCAGCGCACGCTGAGCTTCAGCCAGCTTTCCAGGTTCTCACGGAACTCGCCGCGGAACTGGTAGGCGCCCAGCAGCTTGAAGCTGGCCCAGATGCGCAGGTGAATCTGCGAGGCGTGCCAAAGGCAGCCCGCCGCGTCGGCCGGCACGCCCTGGGTTACCACCTTGTCACCCTCCTTCTTGGGCTCCAGCGACTTGGTGTACTGGTCGGCGTAGGCCGGCCAGGCGATCTTGACGTCCTTCTGCCCGTGCAGCAGCAGGAAGATCTCGGCCATGGTGCGGCCGACGTACAGGTAGTAGTCCTCGATGGCCTTCTGCAGGTCGGTGTCATCGGCGTTGGTGCTCTTGACCCAGTTGTACTGCTTGCCGCCGACCTCGTTGGCGTCGCGCACCAGGTTGAAGCACCAGCAGCGGCGCATCAGCAGGGCGGATTTCTTCAGGTTCTCGACGTCCTTGCCTTCCTTGAACAGCTCGAGGTAGGCGGTGCCGAGCATGTACTTGATCTCGAGTTCGTTGCCGCTTGAGGTCTTGCCGATCCGCTTGCTGCGCTGGTCGACGGGCACCTCGGTTTCCTTGCCCCAGGCGCGGTCGCCGCCGAAGCGCTCGACGTAGTTGCCGAGGTACTTGACGGTGTTGGCCCAGTCGCGGATGCGGAAGTACTGCTTGCCGAGCAGCTTGACGTCCTTCTCGGTCAGGCTGTCCATGCCGCCCTGGCCGCGCTGCATGCGGTATTCCTCGTAATACTTGAGGATACGGGTGGTGGAAGGACGGGCGCGCTCGTCCACGTCCTGCGCCAGCTTCTCGAGGAAGCCGCCCAGGTCGTAGATGAAGATGGTGCCCGTGAAATAGGCAAGCGCGTCCGTTGAGACCGTGATGAACGCCAGCAGGTCGGCCAGCAGCGCAATCTTGGCGCCGTCGCCACCCTGCTTGGCGGCCTCGGCATCCTGCACGGCCTTGATCTTGTCCACGATCTCGTAGTCGGTTACGCCGGCCAGGGCCTTGGTCAGTTCGTCCTTCACCGGCTTGAAGCTGTCCTTCTTCATCTGCGTGTCGTACTCGGCGCGCACGGCCTTGGCCCAGCGCTGCGGGTACTCTTCGGCCATGGCCTTCCACTTCTGCTCGACGGCGTCTTTCAGATCGGGCAGGAACTCGCGCAGCTCCTGGTTGCGCTCGGCATCGAGGAATTGCTCGAGCATCCAGCGCTGCCAGAAGTGCTCGGCCAGGATCATGCGCTTCTGGTGCAGACCCTTGGCTTCATTGAGGCGCTTTTCGTCGTCGGCGAAGCCGGGCAGCGGGTTGCCGTCCGCGTCTTTGGCGCCGCCGTTGATGCGCTCGAACGAGTTCTTTTTCAGCAGGTTCGAGTAGGAGACCAGCTTCGAGGATGCCAGCGCCATGGCGCTGGTCTTGGGTGTCAACTTCTCGCGCAGGATGGCGTACAGGTTGCTGACCATGTACTTGATCTGGGCGGTGTCGTCGGGGAATGACTCGATGTAGGCGCGGTAGACTTCTTCGCAAGCGTCCTCGTCACGCGACTCGGAGAGCGCGCCGAAGGACAGCCGCAGCGAACCCTGCTTGTAGTTCGGGCTGTCCGCCAGGTGGCTGCCGAACCACTTCCAGTACGGCGCCAGGATGCCCAGCGCCAGCGGGCGCTCGGCTTCCAGCAGCGCGGCGCGGGTCGCGTCATCCAGCTTGCGGGGCGGGTTGCGCAGCAGGTAGGCCAGGTCATAGGCGGCAAAGCCCATGCGCTTCATGTCAGCGTCGGGCTCGCCCTTGCCGCTGGGGTTGTCGCGCAGCCACTTGGCGTTGCGCACCTCGGCAATGGCGCCGATGGCGTCGGCGATGCCCGGCCTTTCCTTGCCCTCCAGCACGGGGCTGATTTCGTCCCAGGCCTTCTTGGCCTCGAACAGGAAATACTTCTTGTAGTAGTAGACCGCCTTGTGCCAGTTCGCGAGCTGGTCAGCTGTGGAACCTTCCACGATCGCGTCCCAGTGCGACTTCTCAACACCGTCATACAGCGACGCGGGCAGCGAACCGAGATCCGCAGCGTGACGCGCACGCTGGGCCGCGTACCACTCGGCGTCCTCGATATCCCACTTGTAGTTGTCTTTGTCCTGCTCGCCGCGGCGGTTGTGACGCGGGGCGTTGGGATCCTCCGACACGTTGAAGTAGGCCTTGGCGCCGATGTACAGGGCAATGTGATAGCTGCGGAATTCAGCGGGCAGGCTCACCATGCGCACCGCGGCCTGGTGGAACTTCTTGTCGCGATAGAGCTCGTTGGCTGACTTGTAGGCGAGCTCCATCTTGGCGGCTTTGCCCGCCAGCTCGGCCTTCAACTGGTCGGCATCCGACGACAGCTTCTGGAAGAACTTGTTGTTCGGCTCGCCCAGGTCCTTGTGAACCAGGAAGCCGGCGTGGCGCGCGAACAGGTTCGACATTTCCGCCGGGAAGTTGTTCAGCGACTTGCCGTCCTTGATCAGCGCGCAGCGGTCCTTCATGTGATCGGGCACCGTGTCGTCCGGGCCGAACTTCTCGGCGAAGTACAGGGTGCGGTAGCAGGCCTCGCGGTACACCAGCGCGGCATCAAGGAAGCGCCACATGCGCGAGTACATTTCGCCGATGCGGGTGAAGCAGGCAGGCGCGTATGTCTCAAAGGTCTTCGCATCCTTGCAGGCCACGATCAGCGACTGGTAGGCCTGGATGTTCTTGAGGATCACCGACACCGGGTTGGTGTCCAGCTCGGCGTAGACCATGCCCGCGCACTTGAAGCGCAGCTCGTTGTCGAGGTTGTCGCGTGTGGCGATGTCCGCCAGCACCACCAGCGCCTGGCGGCGGAAGGTGACGTCACGGTCGGCGGCCAGCTTGAACAGCTGGTCGATGGCGCCGCGCACCTTGGCCTCGTCGCCCAGCTTGATCAGCGCGCTGATGCGGTACAGCTGGAAGCGCTTGAACTGGAAGTTCAGCTCGGGGATCTGGCCGTACTTGGTGTAGGCCTCCGTGTACAGGTCAACGCACTTCTCGAGGTTCTTGGGGTCGTAGTCGAGCTCGGTGGTGAGCAGCTCAGCTGCGCGCAGGTAGCCGTGCTCGAGCGCCAGGCGCCCGAGGTAATCGGTGGCGGCTTCGCCCTTCAGGAAGCTGACGCAGCCGGTGAATTGCGCAACCGCGGCTTCCGGGTGACCGCGGGCGATCTCGATGTCGCCGAGCAGCGGGTACGTCAACACCTGCTCTTCGGTCGGGTAATCGAGCGAGAACAGGAACTCGCCGATGTTGCGCTCGCACAGCTTGAAGTTTGCTTCGCGGTCGCCGGAGCCGGACTCGTAGGTCATGCCCTTCACGTAGTAGCCGCGGCAGAAGTGGTAATACAGGCGGCTGTAGTCAGGGTAGACCTTGTCCCACGTCGCCGGGTTCTGGAAGCGCACCTTCTCGTCCAGGTAGACGCGCTGGTCGTTCAGCATCTTGATCGCGTCGTCGCAGTAGCCGCGGGCCGCGTCAGGGTCCGTGCGGCGCAGGGCCAGCGCCAGATCAAGCTGCATCACGCCCTTGGCCACCACGCCGGCCGGGTCATCAGGGTCGCCGAACACAGCCAGCGCCTTGCCGTAGCGGGCGGTGCGCGCGCTGTCGTCCTGGTCTTCGCTGTAGATGGCGTCAGCCTCGGCCTTCATTACCTCGGCCTTGTTGCGCCGGGCGCGCGCCTTTTCATCGGCGCTGCCGCTGTCGATGATCTTGTCCAGTACCTCGTAGGATTCCTCCCACATCTGGAGGCGTACGCCGAGGTAGCGGCCGTACTCGACCATGTCGCGCGCGTGAACGTCACCTGCGGCGAGGCTGAGCACAAGCGCCACCGCAAGCCCTGCGAGGATTCTGGGCATTGTCATGAACCTTGATTGATTGGGCATGTCCACCTGCTCCGTTGTAGCCCCGGAGACGGAAAATAGTTGTGTAGGTGCGTTCGGGACGCACTTCTATACCAAAGGCAAACGGATAAGTAACGCCGGGGGTTCAGTGCATTTTTGCCCGGAGACGGGCTTTAAATCAAGGCCCCCGGACACACACCCAGCCGGTCTTTCGACCGGCTGGGAACCCGGGCGAGGCCGGGGGTCTTGATTTTTGTGCGATGCTTAGCGCGGCTGGGTGGGGCCGGCGCCGTACTGGTACTGCTCTTCCTCTTCGAGGTCAATGATGCGGGCGCTGACCACGATCACGATATCCTGGCGGACCACGCTCTTGCCCTTGCGGGTGAACAGCGCGCCGATCAGGGGCAGGTCGCTGATGATCGGAATGCCTGAGTCAACCTGGGTTTCGCTCATGTGGCGCAGGCCGCCGATCACGAAGCTGCCGCCGTCCGGCAGGGTAATGGTGGTGCGGATGCGCTGCAGGGTGAGCTGCGGGGTCTGGATCGCCACCGGGGTACCCACGCCGAGGCTGGTAGTGAAGGTGGGGATCGGGCGCAGCAGGGTGGCCAGCGTCGGGCGCAGCTCCAGCGTCACGTAGCGGCGGTCGGCGCTGATGGTCGGGCGCACGTCCAGCACGATGCCGTCGCGGATCACGTCCACCACCGGGTCAGCCACGGCCACACCGGTCGCGGTGTTGGTGTCGAAGTCACGGATGTAGGCGACCTCGTTCAGGATGCTGACGTGGGCGCGCTGGGTGTTGTGCACGGTGATGCGCGGCGCGGTCAGCATGGTGGCGCGTTCACGCTTGCGCACGGCGCGCAGGATGGCGTTCACTTCCGGGTTGTCGATGAAGGCCATCTGGAAGGTCATGCCGCCACGGTTGGTGACGCCCTGGTTGCCGCGCTGGCCGCCAAGGCTCTGGTCAAACAGGTTCTCGATACGCGCGCGCTGGTCGATGCGCACGTTGCCCGAAGGCGGCATGTCCTGGAAGAAGAAGCCGGCGTCATTGCCTGAGCCACCGGGGCCGGCCGGATTGCTGTTGTTGCCGAACTGGATGTCGTCCAGGGCCGCGGGGACCGGCGGAATACCGGGCGCCGGGATCTGCGGGCTGCCGCCGATGCCTCGGAAGTCGAGACCGATGTCTTCCAGGAAGTCGTCGCGGATGGTGATGAAGCGGGCTTCCACCGACACCGTGAGGCCCTGGCTGCGGCGCAGGTCGGCCAGCAGGTTGGCAACGCGGTCAATGTTGTCCGGGCTGTTCAACACGATCAGGTCCTGCTGGCGTGTGGTGAGGCCGTGGCCGTCGAGGCCCCAGCTTTCGGGGGCGATGGCTTCCTCGATCACTTCCAGCAGGTCGTCGATGGCCAGCGGGTCGGCTTCTTCTTCTTCCTCTTCGGAGCCCAGGCGCGACTCACGCTCGGTGTCTCCGGACAGGCGGGGCTCGTCACCCTTGAACGTGCGCAGGTTGATCAGCAGGTCCGCCACGTTGAACACGCGACGCACCACGTTGCGGCCTTCGCCGGCGCCGGCTTCGTCGATGATCACCGCGCCGTTTTCCACGCGCCAGGACAGGTCGGACTGGTCGCACACCAGGTCAAGGGCCTGGCGCAGCTTTACGCGGCCGATGTCCAGGTCAACGGTGGTGCCTTCGCCGTCCACGGCGCGGGCGCGCAGGATGTTGATGTTGCCCTCGGTGCGGAACTTGGCGATCACTTCGTCAAGGGTCGAGCCCTCGAAGAACAGCGCCAGCGTCACGTTTTCGAGCGCGCTGCGGACCGCGATGTCTTCCTTGCTGAGGGGCGTCTGGCGCGAAGCCTCGAGCACGCGGGCGCGCTCGTTGGTGGCCATCCAGTCCTCGTAGGAGGCCAGGTTGATGTCGTCCGTCGGCATCGGGGTGATGGCCTTGATCAGCTCCATCGACTCGCGCCAGTTGCGGTTGAAGTCTTCCCAGGCGGCGCGGTCGCGCTTGCCCTGGTCAAGGTTGGTGGCGATCTGCTTGAGGCGCGAGACCTGCTCATTGTACGGGTCTTCGCGCAGGATCTTGTTCAGCACCACCACGGCGTCTTTGTACTCGCGGCGGTCGAAGTATTCCTTGGCCTGGTCGTACAGGTTGCGGATCTCTTCGCGGTAGCGGTCAAGCTCCTGCTGGATCTCGAGCTCGCGCAGGCGGCGTTCCTGCTCGCGGATCTTGACGAAGTCGTCAAGGCGCGACTTTTCACGCAGGTTGGTGGCCTCCTGTATCATCAGCCGGGCTTCGCGCTCGAAACCTTCGGTCTCGATCATGTAGTCGGTCCAGCGGATGGTGTCGAGCACCTTCTCGAGCTCGGCGATCGCCTCGGCGTACTGGCCCTGCGAAATGTAGCGGCTGGCGACATCGAGCCCGTGGCTGATCTCGTACACCGCCTCGGCGCGCAGCGCGGATTCTTCTTCGCTGCGGGCGCGGGCCATGTTCTCACTGGGGCTGCGGGCCACGCCCAGCGCCTGGTCGACGTTGGACTTGATCTGCTGCGCGACGGCGTTGTTCGGGTCCATCAACAGCGCGTCGCGGGCGTAGTCGCCGGCCTCGGTGTAGCGCTTGTCCTGGTACAGGCGCGCCGCCTCGTTGGCGTAGAACTGCGCCAGCTCCTTGATGTCCTTGTCGTTCACGCCCTCGATGGCGCCGCGCGCGGCACGCTCGCCGCGGCTGGCCACTTCCTTGGGCTGGCCGGACGCCTCGGTGTCGCTCTCGATCGCCTTCTCGCGGCGCTCTTCGCGGGTGGCGGGCTTGCTGCCGTCATCCTCGAAGCGCGACACGTAGTCGTCGGTCGTGGGCGTTACGTTCACATCATCAGCGGGCGCCGGGCTTGTCGCGCAGGCGGCAAGCAGTCCCGTGAAACCGGCAACAGCGGCCATCGAAAGCCGCTTCGTGATCCCTAACTTCATGCTTGATCGCTCCTCATCCGTCGGGGTCATCCCGGGGAAGATGCGTAGGGGTCCACACGAAATATCGGAGGGGGTCTTCAATTTAGCCGCAAGGCAGTTGGTGTCAACGCTCTAGATGCTTTCGGCTGTCACCCTTGCGTCATGTTCGAGGGGCATTTCCAGTATGTCAGTATCCACCGCCATGTGATCATAGGCAAACGAAAAGACCCGGCCGTGATGGCCGGGTCTTTATGCTGCTTACCGGGCTACTGGTACAGGGTGCCGAACAGGTCGAAGTCGCTGCCCCCCACCGTCACGGTGCGATCTTTCAGGCCGTCGAATGTTCCGGCCTTCATGTCCACGGTGTGGTCCTTGTACTTCTTGAGGTCGCTGGCGCTGAGGGTCTTGCCTGTGGCGTCTTTCACCACCACGCCGGCGCCGGCCTTGTCGAGCTGGACGTCGCCGCCGATCTCCTTGCCCGAGGCAGCAGAGCCGGTCCAGATCACCCGCAGCCAGTCATCACCGGCCTTGGTCCAGCGGGTCAGCTCGAAAGTTGCTTCCTTGGCGCCGCTCTTGACGGCCAGGCAGCGTACTTCAAGGGAGTCATCCGAGCCGGCCGGGGTGTCCGGCGTGGCGGCCTGCTGGGTGGCCTTGGGCAGCTCGAAATCGCCGACTTCGCGTGAGCTGATCAGGAAGCCCTTGCCGCTGGTGGTCACGAACTTGAAGCCGGTGGTGAAGTCGATTTCCGTGTCAGCGGGCAGGATTTCCGTGGCGTTCACCTCGGTGCCGGCGGTGTCGAACATCTTGACGCTGCGATCGCGCAGGGCGGCCATGTTGAACTTGCCGCCGATCACGTCGTTGTCGGGGCCGAAAATCTCGGTGACCTGCACGCGGTACCAGCTGTGGGTGTCGCCGCTGGAAACCTTGTGCCAGGTGACCATTGCGATGGTGCCGTTGGGCGGCGCCGCGCCTGACCACTTCATTTCAACGCGGTTACGCACCACGACCGGGTGGCCCTCGGTGGCGACGCGGTCCGGGTAGATGTACCAGTCGGGCAGCGCTTCGTCCTGCACCGCGCGCTGGCCGCGCTTGGGGTTGCTCTTGGTCGCCATCTTCACGGCGTAGGTGTAGGTGACGTCCAGGTCGAACGAGTTGTCGCGGTACTCGTTGCCCGTCAGCGGCGTGGTGTTGACCGGCTCCCACTCTGAGGGCTGGGGCGGCTGCACCGGCTTGGCGTCGGTCTTGGCGAATTCCTTTTCCGCATCCGGCCGGCGCGGGAACAGCTGCTTGTTGGACTTCTGGCCTTCGGCCGCCTCTGCGTTCCACCACTTCTCGAAGCGAGCTTCCCAGTCGCGGTACTTGGCGTTGTACTCCTGCACCTTCTTGCGCCATTCCGTCATGCGCTTGGCGACGGTTTCCGGCGCACGACGCTCCAGCATGTAAGCGAGGTCGGCAGGTGCCGTGGCAAGGTCCGGGTCACTCCAGCTCACCACGATTTCCATGGTGGCCGGGTCAAGCCGTGCCTGCACGTTGGAAACGGGCCCAAAGTCCACTTCGTCCTTTGGATCGTAGCGCTTCTCGTACTCGGTGAAGTCGATCTTGCCGTCGAACGGGTGGCGGTCCCAGTTGTACTCTTCCTCGGTCGTGATCTCGCCGTCCTTGGCGGTCAGGAAGCCGTCATCATTTGTGTCAGCCTCGTCAAAGGCCTCGCGATTGCTGCGCGGCGGGTCTTTGTGCTCTTTACGGCTGATCTGGCCGTCGGTCGGGTCGCGGTCCCAGTTTTCGAACTTGCCGTCGTCTGTAGGACGGCCAAAGTAGGGCGTGCGCTGGAACTCCAGCGGATCCCAGTAGCCGTCCGCATTCTCGTCATAATACGCGAATTCGTCCTTCTCAGCGTCTTCCATCTGGACGTCCCAGGTGATGGGCAACGCCAGCAGGTTGCGGCTGCCCTGGGGCGTGGTCCAGTTGTCGCCCTTGTCCGGCGTCAGCGAGGCCGTGACGTTGTCCACCAGCGGGATGTCCGATTCCGACTCCCCGGCCTTGGGGTTGTCCATCTGCTTGCGGACCGTCGCCACCGTCGCGGAGAGCTTTTCTGTGCCCTCCGAGATGCCGCTGGTCACCACTGCGCCCGCGATGAAAATGATCGCGAACACCACGCCGGCCAACGGGGCCGCCACCGGGCCGTACTGCGCCAGTGCTCCTGAACTTTTTGCCTGTGCCATAAACCTTTTCCCTTTTAGGGGAAGGGGAGATCGGGGTTCTAATCCCTCCTCCGGATTTCTAGTTCTCTTCTTCCTTCTTCACCGCGCGCCAGTTCTTGTTGAACGTGGCGGCCCTCATCTTCAGGCCTACGCGGACCGGCAACGCCAGCCGGTCGTCCTGGTTGAGGTCTTTGCTCGCGGCCTCAACCAGCTTCTTGCCCTCACCCTCCGCGGGGTCGAGTTTCTTGGGGTCGGACGGCAGCGTGATGCCTGCGCCCTTTTCGTTCAGCTTGTTCGCAACGGCGCCCTTGTCGTCGTTGTTGATATCGTAGCGCACCACGGGCGGGCGCTCGGTCATTTCGGTCTGCATCATGTCCAGCAGCATGGGGAAGCCCTTGCGCTGGTTCTTGTCGGCAGTCGCGCTCATGGTGCGGCTGGTCGGGTTCACCAGCTCGTCCACCAGCGCCACGGCGAACGAGGGCGAGCACTCGAACTTCAGGCTGAACGGCATTGCCAGCCAGGGCGAGTCGGACTCGTTGGTGTATGTCCCGATGGCCGCCACGCCGTAGGCCTCGAAGCGGATTTCCGTCAGTTTGAAGCCGAAATCGTCGCCGATGCCGGTCTCGACCAGCTTCTCGCAGGTGGTGGCCACTTCATCGAGGATGCGCAGGCGCATCTGCATCTCGCGGATCTTGTCGTTCGAGGGCGAGGTCATTTCGCGCTCAAGCTGCTCCCAGGCCTGTTCCTGCACGCGCTCTGCGCCTGAACGCGACACTTCCCATCCCTCCAGCAGCGCCGGCATGGGGTTGGGCCTGGACAGCGCGGCGAAGCGCTGGCGCAGGCGCTGCAGCGTGGGGCGCGCCTCGGCCGAGTAGAACTCGCCGCCCGTCTGGTGCGAAAGGTAGCCGGCGTCAAAGGCGCTGCCGATGCCGCGCAACTTCGACTCGGCGTCCTGCAGCGAGCTGCCGAAGCGTTCCGAGCGCGCGGTGGCCTCTTCGAGCGTGCCGCGCGTGGCAACCTTGGTTTTGCCCGCCAGCCCGGTCTGGGCCTCGGCAAGCTTGTCCTCGGTGCCGCCGCGCACCATGATGCCGGCGACCAGCAGGATGATGCCGAGCAGCACCCCGGCGCCGAACACCACGAAATGAAGGTTTTTCTTCAGGTTATCCATAATTGACCCTGCCGGTCTTCAGACCGCGTGATGTTTATTCGCTTGCCTCTTCCGCTTCGGCGGGCTTCGGCTCCTGCACCGGCGTGAGCGTCAACGTGACGGCCACCTCGCTGACGCCGAACTTCGTGTCGTTGGCGGCGCGTGACGGGCGCGGCGTACGGCCGGCCTTCTGGATCAGCACACCGGAGGTGCCGATCAGGTCGCCGATGCGAAGCTCACTCTTCTGGCTGCCGTAATCGAGGTTGGAGATCTGGTTGACGATCACCGAGACGTTCTTGGAGAAATCAATCTTCTTGAGGTCCTTTTCATCGATTCCGTCAAGCTGGCCGGTGGCCTTGAACTCTGCCAGCAGAGCCTCTTTCAGGCGGTTGGTCAGCAGGCCTTCGTCCACCAGTTTCTTCTTCAAGGCGTCGTGGGCCTGGTCCTGGCCGATCGACGAGGTCAGCTCCGAGGCGATCCAGACCCGGAACGTGATCACGCGCTTGGCCGCGAAATGCCCGCCCTGGTTCTCCTCAGCGCCGACCCAACTGGGCTCGATCACCGATTCCAGCAGCGACGCCGTGGTGGTCAGCAGGCCGCCGCTCAAGGCCTGGGGCTTGTAGTTGGCGTAATAGACCCGCGTGCGCGGATTGCCGGCCGCGTAGGCCGCCAGCGCCTCGTGGGTGGCGCGGGTCAGCATGCCCGGCGCCTCGTTGGCGCGCACCGTCAGCTCGATGGCCGGGGTGCCCGAGCCTTCTTCTTCGTCGTCCTTGGGCTTCTGGGCCGGGAAGACACCCGCAACACCCTCGGCGAGGTTACGCAGTGAGTACGCCTTGAGCGCGTCCTCTTCGGGGGGTTGCTTGCTCTGCACCTCCTGGTCGCGGGCCGTGGCCGCGGCCTTGAGGCTTTCCGCGTCGCCGATCACCGTGCTGACGCCGCCCGTGGACAGGATCGCGAGCAGCAGCGCGATGATGCCGCCGGCCGCCGCGATGCCGCCCGCGACAAAGAAGGGCGTGCGGATCTTGGCCAGCGCCTGGGATTCGATGTAGCTGGGCGGAATCAGGTTGATGGTGTTGACTTCATCCAGTCCCAGGCCCTGCAGCGCGAGGCCGATGGCAACGGTCAGGCTCTGGATGTTGTTCTGGACCTCTGTGGGGTCCACGCTGCGCGCGAGCGACACGCGCACCGGGGTGTCCACCTTGTGGACCTGGTACTGCAGTTGCTGCTCGAAGAACTTCTTGATGTTCAGCAGCTTGCTGCCGTTGCCCATCATCACCAGCTGGTTGATGTTGGCGTCTTCGTTCTGTGACTTGTAGAAGCCCACGGCGCGGTAGATTTCGCCCACCATGTCCTTCAGGGGCGGCTTCATGGCCTCAAACACCGCCGCAGCGTCTTTGCTCTTGTGGGCGCGGCGCTTGAGGTTTTCGGCGTCGTCGGCCGACAGCTTGAAGCGGGCGCGCAGGGCCTTGGTGATGTCGTTGCCGGCCACGGGCACCACACGCACGTAGGTCTTCTGGCCGTCGATGATCACGACGTCGGTATTGTCGGCGCCGATGTCGATGGCGACGCAGGCGTCACTGACGGCGTCGTCCATCTCGTACTTGATGAAGTTGTAGATGCCCAGCGGCGCCACCTGGATGCCGGTGATCTGCAGGCCGGCCATGTCGCAGGTATCGACGATCTGGTCCACCACATCCTTCTTGGCGGCGTACAAATTCACCCGCAGCTCGTCGGGGTCTTCCTCGTCGATGATCTGGAAGTCCCAGACCGCCTCTTCGAGCTTGATTGGAATCTGCGAGCGCGCTTCGTTCTCAATTGTCTCGCGCACGCGTTCCTTGGCGACGGGCGGCAGGCTGATGATGCGGCCCAGGGTGTTCTGGCCCGAGATCGAGACGAACACCTCGTCGCCCTTCTTGATGCCCTTGCTTGAGCGCAGCTCGTTCAGCGCGCCCGCCGTGGCGTCCTGCGCGCTGCTGCCGGCGCCAAGGCCGAAGTCGGACAAGGGGATGATGGCAACGTCTTCAAGAGCGACGCCGCCACGGTCACCGCTCAGCTTCACGGCCTTGACACTCGACGTACCGAGCTCAATGCCCCATGCGGTCTTTGCCATGAGATCCTCGAAACAATGGCGAAGGCTGATTGGCCTCGCCAATCACACCTACAAACTGCCGAAGTCGAATCCACTATGGGGGTAACTCACAGCATGGCCCGAATCCGCCTCAAGGTCAAGCGACGATTGTATTTCAGACAAACCGGTGACGTTGAGGCTCAGATACCGGCCGGCAGGTAGGGCCCCTGCGTAAAGAACTGTGCCATCAGCCGCTTCACGACTTCCGGCCGGGTGGGGTTTGGCGCAAGCTCTTCCTTATCATTCAGGAACGCCAGAGCCGGAGTTGGGTCCGCCAGGTCGTCCCCCACCCAGCGCCCACCTTGCTCGGCGGCCTGATCATTCAACATCTTGACCAACGGGCCCCAGTCCGGGCGGGAACGCGGAGGGCCGGAAACCAGGTCGAACCACGACAGCGTGGTCAACCGTAACTGATAGCGATACTGGTCGGTGTCATCGCTCAGGACTGTCAGTATCCGGTCACAGGCTGTGGCCGTGTTGACGGCCGTCTCGTGCAGCGTGCGGTCGCTGGTGACCACGGCAAAATCCAGCGCGTCGAAGCGCTCAATTTCGGCATCACCTTCGCGCAGGGCGCGTTGATCCTGCTGGATGGTCCAGAACTCCTGCGCGAACCAGTCCGCGTGCAGGTCGGGGTGGGCCAGCAGGCGAGGCAGCAACTCAAGGCCGAAGTCGTACTGCGCCTGGCGGCGGGTCAACTCGTCGCTGAAGCGCTCGCTGGCGACCGGGCTGTCGGGCCGGCGGGTCAGCGCGGTCAATGTCAGGTCCAGCTTCACGCCCTCCGGCGTCGTGAACAGGCCGAAATCGCCGGCCAGGGCGGCGGCCAGCAGGGTCTGGCCGTGGACCTGCGCCAGCGCAGGCTGAAGCACGGCGAACACGCTGCACAGGCCGTCCGTGTCCCAGTGCGTGTTCGTAACGGTGGTGATGCCGGACAGCACCTCGGCACGGTCGGGCGCGGCGGCCAGCTTCAGCGCCATGCCGGTGGAAAGGTCGTGGCGGAAGCGCTCCGGCGTGCGGTTGCCGGGCCAGTGTGACAGGTGCAGGCGACCGGGAGCGTTGCCGTCAACGCTGACGCACTGGTCGGCGTTCAGCGTGTCGTTCCAGTGGCGATAGACCAGCTCGGCCATGTTCGCGCCTTATTCGGCCGGCAGGTCGATGGTCGCGCTGCCGTCCAGCTTGCTCATCTTGGCGACGCGGCCGGTGTGGCGCCCGCCGTCGAAGCCGCTGTCCAGGAACACTTTCAGGCTGGCGGTGACCATCTCAATGCCCATGGAGCGGCTGCCGAAACAGGCGACGTTTGCGTTGTTGTGGCGTCGGCACATCTCGGCTTCCCAGGGGTCGTGCACTACGGCGGCGCGACAGCCGGGAATCTTGTTGGCGCTCATGGCCATGCCGATGCCCGAGCCGCAGATCAGCACCACGCGGTCCACTTCGTCTTTCACCAGCAGGTCGCAGGCGCGGGCCGCGAAGTCCGGGTAGTCGACGCGGTCCTTGGTGAAGGGGCCCAGGTCGTCCACTTTGTGACCCGCCTCTTTCAGGAAGCGCACCACCTCTTCCTTCATCTCGACGGCGGCGTGGTCGGCGGCAACGGCGATCTTCATCGGCTCTCTCCCTCTGCAGGCGAGAATAGCTTTTCGAACTCGGCTTCCAATGCGGCATCGGCGGCATCCACCCGCGCCGTGCGCGCCAGCAGCGAAACCAGGTGCGCGCGCACCTGCGCCGCCATTTCCCGGTAACCGTCTTCAGGCCCGCCCATGGGATCAGTCACCGTCCAGTGCCGTGCACTTGGCAGCGCGTCCACGATGTCCTCCCCCATCGCGACGGCGACGTCCACAGCCTGCGGCCGTCCGGGCTCAAAGCGCGTGGGCACGTGGCCGGCAAGGTCAACCTGGTAGCGCGCCGCGACCTCAAGCATCTGTCGGGGCGACTGTGCGCGCGGGTTTGCGATCAACCCCGAAGAAGACGGGCGCCAGGCGGGGATGAATTTTTTAACCCGGGCGGCGTAGAAGGCCTGCATGGCATCGATCAGCCCGCGCGCAAAGGCGCTGCGGTTCAGGTTGCCCAGGCACACGAACTCTACGCGGCGGGTAAACAGCGCCGCCAGTTCCTCATGCCCCAGGGCGCCCGCGCGTAACACCTGCAGGCCGCTGCGCAGCATGCGCACCACGCTTGAGGCCGGGCGCTCGGGCAACTCCCCGGCGCTCAGCACCGCCGTGATACCGGGCAACGCCGCGATGCTGTCCGGGTCGCGCAGTGGCGGCTGGCCGTGCTCGTTAGCGCTGGTGGCGACCACCGGGGCCTTAGCCAGCGTCAGAAAGCGAGATCCCAGGTCGTGCTGCACGATGCGCAGGCCCAGGCCTTCGTGCCCGGCCCCGTGTGCAACGATCACCGTGACGCCGCGCGGGCCCAGTTGCCGCACCGCGTGGCGCTCAAGCTCAAACAAAGGCTCGGCCGTGCGCACGGCCGACTCCACGTCGGGAAGGTGCAGCGCGAAGGGCTGCGGTCGCCCGCCCTTGAACGCCTGCAGGTGCGCGCTGTGGAAGCCCGCGTCGGCCATGGCTGCCACGCCGTACACGGTGTCGGTGGGAAACGCGACCAGCCCGCCCTCGCGCAGCAGTCGCGCGGCCTCTTCAACCTGGTCAGCAGTCAGGATGGGTGCGGCCATGTCAGACCTGGTTCTGCCTGGCGACGCGCTCGTCGCGCTTGCGCTTGCGCTCTGCCACGGCGAGGCGCCGCCCCAGCAGCCCGCGCCCGCGCAGGAAGCGGTACGCAAAGTAGGCCGGCCCGGATATCACGTACACCAGCATCAGCGCGGGAAGCGTGAGACGCCAGTAGTCGCTGAAAACCACCACGCCGGTGAGGAGTACCAGGAACACCACCATGGTGCGCAGGCTTTGCTTGCGCGTCACCAGACGGTTGAACAGGTGTACGTAGCGGATGCGCGTGACCATCATGACGCCGATGAACAGGCACACCACGGGGAAGGCAAAACGCAGAATCCAGGGCCAGGGCTGCGCGCTGAAGCCCGCAAACGTGTGGTGCAACCAGCTCAGCGCCAGCACGAAGCCGGCGATGCTGGCCGCTGCGGCCGGCGAGGGCAGACCGCGGAAGCTGGTGTGGTCGTCTTCCTCGTCCGTTTCCACGTTGTAGCGCGCCAGCCGCAGGATCGCGCAGCAGGCGTAGAGCCCGCTGACGGCCCACAGGATCTTGGTGTCGAACTCGATGCCGCTGCCGTGGGCGAAGAAGAAGTCGCCGGCGACGCGGATCATCAGCGCCGGCACCACGCCGAAGGTGACGGCGTCGCACAGGCTGTCCAGCTCAGCGCCGAAGCGGCCTGTGGTGGCGGTCATGCGCGCCACCTTGCCATCAAGAGCGTCGCACAGCATGCCCGCGCCGATCAGCAGCGCGGCGTAGCCCAGGCGCACGAACACGCCTTCGCTGTCGCCGGCGACCATGTAGGCGTAGGCCTTGGTCAGCTCGATCAGCGCGGCGATGCCGGAAATCGCGTTGCCCAGCGTCAGCGCCGTGGGAAGCATCGCCAGCCCGCGCATGCGCTGGTGCTTCCGCATGCGGCGCGTGGTGTTCGAGCCATCGAGCGCGCCTTCGCCGGACCCAAGCTGGATCAAGCGCCCGCTGGCCGTGACTTCGGCCTGGCGCCCGGACTCCGAGGGTGCGTTCTGGTCGGGCATCACTTACCCGGTTCCTCCCAGCCCATTTCCTTCAAAATCTGCGTCGCCGCATTCACGGCCGCATTGCCGCCGCGCACGATCAGGCGTGTGCCGTAGGCCAGGCAGCTGTAGTTGCCGGGGGCGTGGGCCGCATCCAGCTGCTGCTCGAGGGAAATCAGGATCACTTTGTTTCCGCCCGCGCCGCGCAAGTCGCCGTCGAAGCCTTCATCCTTGCCGGGCGTGGTGCGCTGACGCTGGTAGGACGCGTCCAGCTTCTTCAGCAGTTCCGCGATGTCGTACACGCGGTAGCCGCGACCCTGCTGTTCATTTTCCAGCTCGAATACCAGTGCCCCACCCGCGGCCTGGAACTCCACCGCTACCTCCTGCTCGCGCAGGCGCACCAGCAGGCCGTGCAGGGCTTCCCAGGCGGTGCCTTCACGGGGCTTGAAGTCGATGTGTTCGGCGCAGGCGAAAGCGGCCAGGTCGGGGCCCAGCACCACGCCCAACCCGGCCGTGGAGCAGATTTCGGTGAGGATGCTGGAAACCGGTGTGCCGGTCAGCTCGGCGCTGAACTTCGTGTTCTTGAGTTTCTCGACTGCCTCGCGCTCAGCCTTCAGGTCGGAGGATTCTCCGCCGTTTTCGGCCATCAGCAGATCGAGCGCCTCGCGCACGCGGGCGTGGGTGGCGTCGTCCGTTGTGTACAGCAGGCGATCCCCCACCACCGAGGCATCGGCCTGTGCGCCACGCGGATCGTAAAGCACGTCGTCAAGCAGCACGGCCAGGTGCCCGGCCGCGGTGCGTTCGGGGGCGGCCTGTTCGCCCGGCTTAACGGGTTCGCGTGCGGCGCCGTACTTGTTCACGTATTCGACGAAGCGCCCGGCCAGCACGCTGACGTCGTAACCCTTGATCTTTGAGCCGCGCAGGGAAGCGCCGGGCGGGTACAGGTGCAGCGTCTTTCCGCGCGCGTCAAGCAGCGCCTGGCAGCCCAGCGCGTGGCCCAGCAGCTCAGCCGCTTGCTGCGGCGTGGCCTGCTTGCGCACCGCCCATGTCTCGGCCGGCAGGCTGTCGGCCTCAATGTCGTGCAGCATCAGGCGCGCGCCCAGGCCCTCGGCCAGGCTGGTGGCCGCTTCATGGCCGCTGCCGCCGTAAACGCCGAGATCAACCGGTTGCGGCGCCGGGTTGTCCTGGGCCTGCACGCACAGCGTAAGCGCCGCCAGCAACGCCAGGCTTGCCAGTGTCTTCATTTTTCTTTCCTTTCGCCTTCCGCCTGCCAGCCCATGGCAGCAAGCACTTCGGCCGCGCGGTCGATCACGTCCACCCCGCCGGAAACCACCAGCCGTGAACCATAGGCCCGCACCAGCGAAGCGCAACCGGCGTTGTCGAGCTGAATGCAGAGGGCGTCCACCACCACCTGCACACCACCTTCCGTGCGCAGGTCGCCCTGGAAACCTTCCTGCGTCTGGGGGTCGGTCTTCAACTCGGCGTACTGCTTCTCGAGCTCAGCCAGCAGGCCGGAGACGTCGAACACGCGGTAGCTCGCCGAGCTGGAGAAGTACGCCTGGTGCAGGCGCAGCGCGCCGTTCAGGCTGTCGATTTCGAAGCCCTGCTCGCGCGCCACGGCCAGTAAGGCTTCGTGATGGTTCATCTCGCCGCCCAGGCGCGCTTCCGTGTTGTCGTACTCGAAATCGACAGCCTGCATCAGCGAGTAATCGAGGTAGACCGGCGTGGGGCAGTCTTTGAACAGCTGCCAGAGCGTAGCGCTGAGCAGGGGCTGTTCGCCGCCGAACTCCGAGCGCAGCTTCGACAGGGCGTCACGGTTGAGGCGGTCCTGGCGCAGCGCGGCGCTTTCGCCGCCGCTTTCCAGCAGCCGGAACAGCTCATCCAGCCGGTCAAGATCGGAGGCGCTGCGCGTGTAAACGAGACGCTTGCCCACGGCCGAGCCGGGCGCTTCCTCGCCGAGCTGCAGAACCTCCGCCGCCGCGTCACGCAACTCTTCGGTGGCGGTTGGATTGTCAAACAGTTCGGGCGATCCGGCGTCACCCTGGAAGCCGTAGCGTTTCTGGTAGTCGAGATACAGGCGACACAGCGAGTCTACCTTGAATGCACGCACCTTCGGCGGCTCGGCGGAGGCCTCCAGCGCGCGGACTGTCAGTGTGCGGTTGGCGTCGTCCAGCACCACGCGCACGCCAGCCGAGGCCGAAAGCAGCTTCGCGGCCAGCTGGGGTGACACGCCCTTGGCGTGCACCCAGACCAGCCCTTCAAGTTCGTAGCTGTCCGCAAACTCGCCCGGCTCAAAGGCGTAGCCAAGCTGGGTGGCCAGGTCGTTGAGCGCCGTCCCCAGCACCGCGGCCGGATAGACACAATTAACCGTACGCTCAACCTTGGGCTCGGCGCCCGCAGGCGCCTGATACGCGGCCAGCAGCAGGACGGCAAGCGCGGAAACAGCCAGGCTTCGCATCGCCATAACCACCCCTACTCAGCCTTCCAGCCCAATGCCAGCAGAAACTCTGTGACTGCCTCCTGCCTTCGTGCATCACCCTTCACGACAACGCGCGTTCCAAATCGCGTGATAGACGAACGACCAGTCTCTGGATCCAGCACGAGTGACATTCCATCAATGATCTCGCTGAGCACATCACGGTGCAGTGTATCGGACTTTTCCTTGGACTTGGCCGCACGGCTGGCAACCAGTGCACCCAACTCATAAGTCGCATAGCCCGTTGCGGGGCTATCGTATGGCTCCTCTTCAACAGCTCGCACGACAAGCAGGTCCTCGACCAGGCAGAACTTCAGTTCACACCAGTCCATCAGGATGTCGAGCGCGTCCAGTGCCGCTATGTCCGAGACGCTGAAATCAATGGGCCAGTCATCTGTTTGTGATTTGGCCTCCTGTGAAACGTAAGTGTGTACCCCAAGCTGCTTCGCAATCTCACCCAGCACGTCCTCGAAATCCTGGTCGACGGCATCAAGACTCAGCTTCGTGTTCTTCAACTTACTCCAAGCTTCCGCCTGACGTATCAACCACTCGCTTTGCCCGCCGACGGCACCATCTAGCAACCGAGCCAATTCATGCAGGCAGCGTTCTTCCCCGCTGTGCAGACGCAGCAACAGTTCAACGTCCCCCAGGCGCGCTTCGCGCCCGTAAACGTCGATACCCGCCGCAAAGTTCAAGGTCTGGCAGAAGAGCTCGCCAGTCTTGACCTTGATTTCGCTTAACAGTTCGCCCTCGGGCCCTCGGTAAGCCCCCAATGCTGACTCACCTTTGCGCAAGGATGCGTCAAGCTGCCGCAGTTCGACCAACACCTGTTTGGCGAACAGTGATGTCTCGTCGCGTGGTCGAACTTCCAGCATTTTGCGGTCGTGGTGGAGGATGAACTGAAGTTCCAGCTGTTCCGACAACAGTTCGCAGACCAATTGCGGCGAAGCTATGCAATCAATCGACACCAGCAATTCGCCTTCCACAAGCGGGCTGCGAAACACCGTGTACCCAAGCTCAGTTCTCAGTTTATGAAGTACTTCAGAAAGAGTGGTTTCTTCGAAAAACATCGCCAGCCGTTGCGGCTTCTCCGCCGCAGGCTTGTCTTGTGAAACCACAACTGCCGGTAACAGAACCAATGCAAGGAGTCCAACCATCACCTGGCGCATGCCATGGCTCCTCAGGCCGTGACGGCCTCTTCGGATTCGGGGCTCTTCGGGGAGTTGCTGGTCACCTTGACGGTTGCGATTACCGTGCCACCGCCTTTGACTTTGTCGCCGACCTTGACCTTCCACTCGACTTCGAAGCCGTTGTCAAAGTACAGCTCCGTGCGGCTGCCGAATTTCAACATGCCAAAGCGCTCGCCGCGCTTCACCGCGTCGCCTTCCTTCAACCCCAGCACGATGCGCCGCGCGATCAGGCCGGTGATCTGCCGCACGTAGAAACGCGGGCCCCACTTGCTCTTGAAGCCGAGATTCTGGGCTTCGTTCAAAGTGCTGCACTCCGGGTCGCGCGCGTCCAGGTACTCGCCGTCCTGGTGGCGCGAGTACTCCAGCGTGCCGTCCAGGGGCGCGCGGTTCACGTGCACGTCGAACACGCTCAGGAAGATGCCGATGCCCTGGTGCTTCCCTTCCAGGTACTCGTTCAGTTCTTTCTCGCCCACATCCGTCACCGTGCCGTCGGCCGGGCTCACCACCGTAAACTCGTCGCCGGGCAACGGCCGATCGGGGTCGCGGAAGAAGTTGAGGTTGAAGCCCGTCAGGAACAGCGGGATCACCCCCACCGCCCACAGCGCCGGGTGGACAAACCAGGCGAGCGCCCAGACGCCGACCCACAGCACGCCGGGGATCAGCAGGCCGAACAGGAACAGTTCACGTAATCCGTACTGGGTGAAGGGCATAGGCAGAAGGGTAGCAAACGAACCTGGCAGGCGGGAGGCGACAGATGCAGGTAACTTACTCTTCGGCCGGGGCCGGGCTCTCCGGCTGCTTCAGCTGGCGCTGGCCGAGGATGAAGGCCAGATTAAAGATCACCTTTTTGTGCATGGACGCGCGGTCGATGTAGCCGAAGTCGCGGCTGTCGGCGTAGGCGATGGCGTCGTTGTCCGTGACGATCAGGTACTTGCCCTCGGGAATCACGTCGCCGTCCTTCAAAGCGGCATCCGGCCCCACGACAAAGCCGACACTCAGAGGCAGCCGATCCCCGACTCGGAAGGATGGCAACTGCGCGTGCACCGTCTCGCCGGGCAGGCCTGCGACACGGCCGATCAGCTGGCTGGGGGCGCCGTCCTTGGGGTCCGGGTGGTCGTAAATCACGATGTCGCCCAGGCGCGGGTCGCGCCACAGGTTGAGGTTCAGCAGCACCAGCGTATCGCCGGGCTGCACCTCGCTGATCGGCGACTGAATCTTGTTGGATGTCGCCCGGTACTCGCCGGGCACGGTGTAAATGCCGTAGCTCAGGAAGATGTAGACGGCCAGCACCACGGTCACCAATGCCAGCGCGATGCGCAGCCGCTTCACCCAGCGTTTGAAGCCTTTCACCTGGGCGCGCCTGCGCTGCAATTCGGCCTGCTGGGGTTGTTGTTCGGCGTCGCTCATGGCTCAGGCGGGGCTTGAAGTGGACCGCTTGGTCTGCAATATTGCTTGTTCTTTAGCTGTCGCTGTTTCCTCTGTACCAGCGCCCCCGGGGCGCGAAAAGGAGCGGGCGTTGGGCCTCTTCAGAAAATCCGAGCGCCAGATCGAGGCGCTGTCCACCATCCAGGACACCAACACCTTCAAGCTGGTGAAGAAACTCGCGGAAGGCGGCATGGGCGCGGTCTATGAAGCCATCCAGCTCGGGGCTGAAGGCTTCGAGAAGCGCATGGCCATCAAGACCATCCTCGAGGACTTCTCTACCAACGATGAATTCGTCGAGATGTTCATCGGCGAGGCCAAGCTGGTCGCGGACTTGATCCACCAGCACATCGTGCAGATCTACCAGCTTGGCAAGGCCGGCCGCCAGTACTACATGGCGATGGAGTTCATCAAGGGCGTGAACCTCGAGCAGTTCATCGACCGCCACCACCAGTACAAGAAGCGCATCCCCACGGAGCTGTGCGTCTACATCTGCAGCCGCGTGTGCCGCGCCCTCGAGTACGCGCACAAGAAGCGCAACCTGGCGGGCGAGCTGCTGGGCGTGGTGCACCGCGACGTCAGCCCCAAGAACATCATGATCGACACCGAGGGCGTGGTGAAGCTCACCGACTTCGGCATCGCCAAGGCACGCAACCTGATGAAGGACAAAGAAGGCGACGTGCTGATGGGCAAGGTGCAGTACATGAGCCCGGAGCAGGCGGCCTTCGAGCAGACCGACGGGCGCAGCGACATCTTCAGCCTGGGCGTGGTGCTGTACGAGCTGCTGGCCGGGCGCAACATCTTCGCCGACGACGACACACTGGTGTGCATCGAGAACGTGCAGAAGAAGCCGATCCCGCCCATCAGCCACTACAACCCGAACGTGGACGACGACCTGCAGCGCGTGCTTGACCGCATGCTCGAGCGTGACAAGAGCAAGCGCTACCAGGACGGCGGTGAGGCGGCCACGGACCTCGAGTTCTACATCTACAAGGGAGGCTACGGCCCCACCTTCAGCACCCTCAGCGAATACCTGCTGCACCTGTTCCCCGAGTTCAAGCAGCGCGTGGCGAACTAGGCGGGAGTGTATCGCATTTTCTTGCAGCCCCTGGCGCTTGCCGGGGGCTGTCGTTTCTGACGTCACACACTCGCAGAAGCGCTTCGATCGTGGTGTAATGGACGCATGACCAAAGCCCGGGAAGAACGCGTGTCCATCGACCGCGCAAAGTCCGAACTGGCGGAGTTGATCCTCAGCATCGAAGCCTCTGGCGACGTGTTGATGATCGAACGCGATGGCAAGGAAAGCGCTGCGCTGCTTTCCGCGGACGCGTACCGCCGACTGCTTCATACCCTTGAGCTGCTGCAAGCTGCGGGTGAAGGTCTCACCGACATAGCTGCGGGACGCACCGGCAGCTGGGACGACTTGCGCGACGAGTTGCTCGCCCGCGTAGAGGAATCAAAGCAGGTCAAGCGGGCATGAAGTTTCAAGTCACACGCCACGCCCGGGCGAACATCGAGGCAATTTTCGACGCCATCCGGTCGGATGACCCGTCCGCGGCCGCGAACTGGATTCGCGGGCTGGACGACAAGCTGCGGCGCATCGAAGAGTTTTCCTGAATCCGGCAGGCAGGTTCCCGAGTTCGACCTGACGGGGCTACGCGAGGTGATTCATGGCAACTACCGGGTGCTCTACTTCCTGGGGCGCGAACGACAGACCGTGGTCTGCGTGATTCACGGAGCTCGACTCCTGAAGTTCCGGCGTGACGTTGAGCCGGGCCTGCGGGAGGACGTGTAGCCTTACGCAAAGGGCGATGAGAGTAGTGGCAACCCGGCACTTCCTTTGTGCCTGCAGCGCGCCTCTTCCCTGGCCTCTAGCCTCTAGCCTCTGACCTCTGAGTCACCCACTCCCCCACCACGTTCAGCACGTCCTCATCCACCCGAAACGCCTTCTGCCGCGCGTCGTTGAGGTCGTGGCCCATGTGGTCGATGCGCACGTACTCGGCCAGTTCCCGTGTGCTGCACCAATTCTCCCAGCGCTGGTCGTTGTCCGGCCACAACCTTGCGTCACGGCCGCCCTGCACCACCAGCATGGGCGTGCCGTGCCTCGTGGGATCGGCCTGCAGGGCGTCAGCCCAGTGGCCCGCCAGCCACTCGTAGCTTTCCCAGCCCTGGAAGCCGGCGTCCTTGTAATCGTTGGCGAACTCCAGGAACTGCTCGGGCAGCAGCTTGGCGCCCTCCCTAAAGAACTGCTCCAGCCGATCGTAAAACTCCAGGGCGCGCTCGCCGCGGGCCTGCTGCGCCCCTTTGCCCTCGCGCGCCAGGCGCCGGGCGCGCTCGCGCTGCAGCTCGAACACGTTGCCAAACGGCGCTGCCAGACTGACCACGCCGCGCACGGCCTCAGTCTCCGCCAGTTTGGCCACCATCATCGCCCCTTCACTGTGGCCCACCAGGAACAGCGGCAGGCCGGCCGTGCGCTGGCGTAGCACGCCCAGGGCGGCGCGCAGGTCGTCAAGGCGCTGGGGAATGCTGTAGTCGTGGGCCGCGCCCGCGGGCTTGTCGCTGCCGCGCTTGTCAAAGCGCAGCACGGCGAGTGCAAAACGCCGCGCGAGCTCACGCGCCACGCGGCGATACAGCGTGCTCTTGAAGCCGACCGCCTGCATGTTGCCGTCGCGGTCATGCACGCCGCTGCCCTGCACCAGCAGTACGGCCGCGCGGGGCTGCTCCGGCAGGGTCAGTGTCGCGCCCAGCGGCGGCACGGTGGGGATTTCGAGCTCAATGTCTTCCATGTGTGTGAAACAGCCGGCGACCGATACCCAATTACCAGATTCCGGGCGAACTGCAGCCCCGCGTCCGTCTCGGTAATCCGGCGCCGGGGGATGCTCCCCGCATTGACGATGTTTGCCGCAAGGTCTATACGGGTTGCCCTTTGAAGGTTGATTTTACGGGCTTGGAGAGGCGATGAACCGCAAGGACATGATCCAGATGATCACCGTGATCGCGGTCCTGGTGGTCGGCTTTTTCCTTGCCCAGCGCTTCCTGTTCCCCGCCCCCAAGGCGCCCCCAGTCAGCAACGCGCCCGGCAACGAAGCGCCGTCCAATCAGCCGCCGGCCAACACGGCCGAGCCGCCCAAGGTCACCGACACCACCCCCTCCACCCAGGTCACATCCAAGCCGACCGCGGCCGACGAAGCCCGCGGCTTCAAGCCAATCAGCCGCGACAAAGCGGCCGTGCACAAGCTGGCAAACGAGTACCTGACGGCCGAGATCTCGGAGCGCGGGGCGGTGCTGCAACGCCTGGTGTACGTGGACGCCGACGGCAAGCCGGTCTACCTGCATACGCCGGACAACCCGGAAGACCCGCCTGAGAAGGCGCTCGAGCTGATCCGCCCGCTGGACGAAGCGCCCGACCTGTCGCCGCTGGCGCTGGTGCTGGACAAGAACGACCTTTGGCGCAACACCTCGCGCTGGGAACTGGATGAGAGCGCGCCGAAGCCCGACAAGGGCAGCTCGCTCACGTTCCGTTTCCCGCCTCGGTCCAACGGCAGCGAATCCGACGGCACGGTGATCTACAAGACCATCACGCTGCTGCCGGGCAGCTATCGCCTGGATATCAGCGTGCGGGTTGAAAACCAGGGCGACACGGCCGTGGACAAAGTCCTGGGCCTGTGGGGCCCGGTGGGCATGACCAACGACTCCGCGCGCAACAGCGCCGAGCACACCCGCGTGGCGCTTTACGCCAGCACAGAAAGCAAGCGCTTCGTGCAGTTTGAGGACGCGCCGCCGGTGCGCTCCATCCCGTCCGAAGTGAAAGACATCAACGAAGAGCTCGCGGAAGAGGGCCTTGAGACGTTCGAATGGGTGGACGCGCGCAAGCTTGATGACGTTGACCAGGAAGACCGCTTCCTGGTGGTGCACGGCTTCCGCACCCAGTACTTCCTGGCCTTCATCGCCGCCGACCCGGAAAACCGCGACCAGCGCTGGTCCGGGCAGGTGCTGCCGCTCAAGAACACCGACCAGCACTCAGCCCTGTCCCTGGTCGCGCCGAAGCTGACCGTGCCGGCCAGGGAAAGCGCCTCGATCAACATGCGCTTCTACGCCGGCCCGCGCGAGAAGAAGCTGCTGGAAGCCGCCTGGATGGCCAATCCGCCCGCAGACGAAGACATCAAGATCCAGTGGAATGAGCTCGCCACGTCGGGATTCTTTGACGTGATCGCGGCACCGCTGATCTGGCTGCTGGGGCTGCTGACGCGCCTGGTGGGCCCGGGCTTCGCCATCATCCTGCTGACACTGATCGTGCGCTTCGCACTCAGCCCGCTGTCGTACCGCGGCCAGAAGTCGATGGCCACCTACACGGCCAAGATGAAGATCGTGAAGCCCAAGCTTGATGCGATCAAGGAAAAGTACGAAGGGCGCAAAGACCAGCAGTCGCAGCTCAAGATGCTGACCGAGACGCGCGCCGCCATGAAAGAGCAGAACGTCGGCATGCTGCCGCTGGGCGGCTGCCTGCCCATGCTGATCCAGCTGCCGATTTTCATCGGCCTGTACCGCGCGTTTGGCAACGCGTTCTTCCTGCGCCAGGCGGAGTTCCTGTGGATCCATGACCTCAGCCTGCCGGATGCGACGATCCCGTTCTCGACTTACATCGGCGAGGGCTGGCTGAGCTTCCTGGCGCACAACGGCTGGCTGACCATCAACCTGCTGCCGATCCTGTGGATCGTGCTGTCGGTGCTGCAGTTCAAGCTGCAGCCCAAGCCAGATGATCCGCAACAGGCGGCGATGCAGAAGAACATGGCGTTCATCTTCCCGCTGATGGGCCTGATGTTCTATGGCTTCGCCTCGGGCTTCTCGTTCTACTTCATCATCTCGAGCCTGTACTCGATTGCCGAGTCCAAGCTGGTGAAACACAGCCTGATCAAGCAAGGCGTGATTCCCGACCCCAAGCTGAAGCCCAAGGTGGATGACGCCACCAAGCCGGATTACCACGGCGCTTCCTGATACATTGCGGCCGGAGCCACCCATGCCCAGGCCGGAAACCATCTTTGCGCTGGCCACGCCCTCGCACCCTTCGCCGGTGGCGCTGCTGCGCGTCAGCGGGCCCCTTGTTGCGGATATTGCCCGCGAGCTGTGCGGCGCTCAGTTGCGGCGCGCGTCCCTTGAATGCCGCCTTTCCCTGCCTGTGGGCGTTGTGCCGGCCGCGGCATGGACGCTGCCCGGGCCGGGCACCCTGACCGGCGACGACGTGCTTGAGCTGCGCGTGCCGGGCAACCCGGCCATCGTGCGGCAGCTGGAACAGCGCCTGCGTGACATGGGCGCCCGCGACGCCGAACCGGGCGAGTTCACACGCCGCGCGCTCGACGCGGGCAAGCTTGACCTGTCAAGGGCAGAGGCCGTGCTGCAGCTTGTGACCGCCACGGACGACGCGGCACGACGCAACGCGCTGGCCGATCTGTCCGGGCGCACGGCCGAGCAGCTGGCCGCACTGACCGAGCGCCTGCGCGCCTTAAGCGCGCGCTACGAGATGTCTTTCGACTTCAGCGAGGAAGAACACGCCGAGGCCTTCGAGCATCAGCTGGCGGCCGACCTGCGGCAGTTTACGGCCGAGTTGCGCGAGCTGCTGGGCGCGGAACCCATGACGCCGCGCCACGACCGCCCGGTAATCGCCCTGTTCGGCCCGCCCAATGCCGGGAAAAGCACGCTGTTCAACGCGCTGCTGGGCAGGCCTCGCGCGCTGGTCAGCGAGGTGGCGGGCACCACCCGCGACCCGGTCGAGGCCGAGCTGGCGCTGGGTGCGCATCATGCGCTGCTGGTGGACTTGAGCGGTGTTGGCAGCAGCGATGCCGACCTCGGCCGATTCGCGGAGACCGCCCGCGCGCGCGCCCTGCAGGCCGACCTGCTGCTGCTGCTGGACGCGCCGGGGCAGCATGAGCTGGCGGACGAGTTCGCCGAGCTGCAACGCCGCGATGCCTCGGTGCGAACGCGCGCCCTGTGGGTTCACACCAAGGCGGACCTCGGCCCGTCGAGTAACGCGAACCCGGGGCTGGAGGCCGTGGCTGTGTCCGCCGGCAGCGGCGGCGGGCTGGATGACTTGCGCGGGCGGCTGATCGAGCGCCTGGATCAGCTTGCATCCGGAGGCGCCACCAGCCTGCTCCGGGTGCGCGCGGGAGAAGCTCTAAAGCTGCTGGAACGGGACGAAGCAGCGCCGCCGGAAGTGAAAGCCGGAGACGTGCGCCGCGCGCTGAAGCTGCTGGATCAAGCCCTGCTAAGCGAAGCGCCGGGCGAAGTGCTGGATCTGATCTTCTCCAGGTTCTGTATAGGCAAGTAGGTCGAACAGGGACTGTCCCCGATTTTGGGGACTGTCCCTGTCGTCGAAGAGGCAGAAGCGTTCGAAGCCGGAAGCAGCCCTGCACGGTGCTAAACCGCAAATAACCAATTACCAATGTTCAATTGCGCTCGGTTCCGAGGTCATTGGTAATTGAAAGTTGGTTATTGGAAATTCGCTGTTCCACCCGCGGCGGTAGGCCAGTTCACGCTCGAAGACGGGGACAGTCCCCAACTGCGGGGACAGTCCCCGAACCTGGGACAGTCCCCGAACCTGGGACAGTCCCCGAACCTGGGACAGTCCCTTGCTCTACGGCTCGCAGGCCTGCATTGCCTTTGCGTGCGCGTCTTCGGGCGCGCGCACCGGGCGCATGCCTTCGGCGCGGCTCAGGAACGCCAGCACCGTGTGGCCTGTGGTCAGCGGCTTGTCGTCGCGCATTACCGCATACTCGAAGCGCAGTCGTGTCTTGGTCACCTCGCGCAACCAGGTGCGCACTGTCAGCTCGTCGTCGTACTTCGCGCTGCCCGTGTGGCGCATGGACGACTCGATCACCGCCAGCACATAGCCCCGCGCCTCCAACTCGGCGTAGCTGATGCCGGCCGCGCGCATCATCTCGGTGCGGCCGATCTCGAAGTACACGAGGTAGTTGCTGTGATAGACCACGCCCATCTGGTCGGTCTCGGCGTAGCGCACTCGCACTTTGACGTCGTAGGGCATGGCGCGGTTTTACCCATTCACGGCGCGTGCGCCAGTTGGTCGCTTGTCGGCCCGGCAGGCCGGTATTAGCGTGGCGGCATGCCAGACCCGAAGACATTGACGCGCGAGCAGGTCCGCGAACTGGACCGCCGGGCCATCCACGAATACGGCATGCCGTCCATGCTGCTGATGGAAAACGCCGCCCGCGCCTGCGCCGACGAAGCGGAGCGTGTGCTGCGCATCGACGGCGTCGCGCGCGCCATGGCCCGGTTGCGCCAGCCGGGCAGCAAAGACGACATCCCCCGCAACGTCGAGGAACTGGAACGCTGGAAAGCGAAGCTGCACACCGCCGGCACCCCGGTCGTGGTGCTGTGCGGGCCCGGCAACAACGGCGGCGACGGGCTGGCGATCGCGCGCACCCTGCACAACCGGGGTCACGCGGTGCGCGCCTACTACGTGGGCGATCCCGCTGAGCTTGAGAAAGCACCGGGCGACGTGCAGCTGAATGCGAGGCTGCTGCGGGGCCTGGGCATCGAGATTCACGAGTTGCGAGAGCGCCCGCAACTGAAAGCGGCATGGCCGGTGTTCACTGAGGCGCCGCTGATTATTGACGCACTGTTCGGCACCGGCCTGACGCGCACGATTGAAGACCCGTTCCGGGCGGTGATCGAAGCAGCCAATGATGCCGACACGCCGAAGCTGGCGGTGGATATCCCCAGCGGCCTCGATGCCGACACCGGCGACATCCTGGGCGTCTGCATCCGCGCAGACAGCACGGTCACTTTCGTAGCCGCCAAGCCGGGCTTTTTCCAGGCGGCCGGTCCCACCTTCTGCGGCCAGGTGACTGTCGCCGAGATCGGCATCCCGCGCGCGTACGTCGAAGAGGCGCTGGCGCGGTGAACGCGCCGAAGTGCGAACCGGCGGGCTGAGCCCGCCGGTTTCACGTCTGTTGCGGCGTTACTCGTTGAGTTTCTGCGGGATGCTGGCCATCAGCTTCTTGGCCTTGGCGTCATCTGAAAGTTTCGGCGTCTGCTTCACGTCGTAGAGTGTGGCCTTGGCGTCTTTCACCACGTCTGACAGGCGGTCCTTCTCGTCGGCGCTGAGGCTCTTCCTGCGCGCGGCCTGCACCTTGTCACCCAGCTTGTCCAGCGCTTCCAGCACACCCACGGCCGCGGTAACGCGGCGTGCGCCGTCGCGTGATTCCAGCGCTTCACCGTAGGCCAGGCGCGCGTCAGCGACGTCGCCCTTGGCGCTGTTGACGTCGGCCAGGTTGTCCGGGCCGGACTTGCCCTTGCCGGTCAGGTCGATGCCGACGTTGACTTTGCCGAGCTTCTTTTCGATTTCCTCGGCCACCTGCTTCACATCTTTCTGGGCTTTCTTGGCCTCGCGGGCCACGGCGGCCTCTGCGGTGATGCGGGTCTTGAATTGGGCGTAGACCTGCTCGCGGCTCTTGGTCAGCTGCTCATACAGCTCGGCGCGGCGTTCTTCCGGCAGCTCGGCCATCTCAGCGGCGACTTCCTTCTCGAAGGTGATGCGGGCGGGCAACTCGGCCACTACCTCGGTGCGTCGTTCGTCGGGCACGGCACGGAAGTCGTCCTTCACGGACCAGAACTCGCCCATCAGCTGGCTGTTGGCGACGTAGACGTAGCCCACACCGGCGGTCATCAGGATGCCGATTACAGCGAACACATAGACGGCAACGTGCAGCAGTTTTCCCATGTCTGATCCCTCATCTCAGGCCCAGCCCTACTAGCCAAACAGAACAGCGCCCCGGGTGCAATCCAAATGCAAAGCGGGGGGCATGCGCCCCCCGCCGTTTGTGTATCGCGGAATCAACCGCCTTCTTTCTCTTTCAGGAAGGCCTCCCAGCGTTTTTCTTCGCCCTCCTTGTAATCCGGGCCGTTTACGAAATCGAGGTCGGCCTGGTCGAACTGCTTGCCGGAGGGCACGGAAGCCGCCTTCCACTTGTTCTTGTACTCGCCGAAGGACTTCTCTTCCCAGGCCGGGTCCTGGTACACCTTGGATGCCGTCAGGTCGTACTTCAGCACGTCGGTCTGGAACTTGTTGACCTTGGCCGACTTGGTGTCGATCTTCGCGTGGGCGGCCTGGTAGGCGCGGATGTCCGCGCTTTGCAGCTGCTCCGTGGAGAGGTCGCTGTACTGGGCGCGGTCCTGGATGTTGATGGGGAAGAAATCCAGCGAGACCTGGTTGCGGTCGAAGTGGTGCTTGAACAGCTCACTGGCGTAGCGGGTCTTGTACCAGCAGCGGATGGTTTCCGCCCACGCGGCATCAAGCTCTTCGCCCGGCGCGCCGGCCTTCTTCATCTCGATGGCCTTGTCATAGGCGGAGTCAAACTCAAGGAAGGAGACCCAGTAAAGGTCCCAGGCCTTTGAGCTCTCCATCTGCTTCATCATCGTGACGACGGCGCCCTGGAAGTCGTCTTCCGCCTGCTCACGCGGGCTCTTGTTGTCCTTGGGCGGCAGGCCGGTGCGGTTCGTGCGCGGGTTGTCGGCATTCACGGGCGTGGTGTTGCCGCCCGCGCGCCGGCCGAAAGCGTCAAATGCGACGTCGGCAATGACCGCCGCCAGTCCCAGCACCGTGATGGCGATGCAGATGATCCAGATCATCTTGGCGGACTTGTGGCTGATCTTGCCCTTGCCCGCTTGATCCTGCTGGGTTTCTTCGGGCGGAAGGGCGGGCATGGCCGTGGTGGAGGGGCGCGCACCCGAGCTGGGACGCTTCACCGGACCGCCCTGGCCAGAGCTGACCCTGCGGGCTGAACCAGAGGATACTTCTTCGTAATCCTCTACAATATCGTCGTCGTCGTAGTCGGGGACCACCTTAGCCTCTGTTGTTGTGCCTCAGGTTGTTGCTAACGAACAAGGGAACGTTCGGTTTCCCGTTTGTGTAAAGTTTCGCAAAGCCTTGCCACCACGGACACCAGCAGATTAGCCGGATCTGGCGAAGACGACTTCATGGTTTCGTCGGCGTTCAACAATATTTTGATCGCGTCCTGGATCGAATTCCGGTCCAGACCGCGCGCCGTGGCCAGAAAGCCCGACTTCAGGTTGTCCCGAAGCCTGGCCCTGGATGCCGTCAACGCGTCCGGAGCGGAACCTCCCTGCCGCAGTGCCAGTGCGGCGCGCCCCAGGGCCACCACTTGCAGCCGCAGGAGCGCGAACAAAGAGAGTACCGAGCCCGTCTCCGCTTTGCCAGCCATTTTAGCGGCATGGGCCAGCGCCTGTCTTGTGTCTCCCGCGAGAATCGCGTCACACAGCGGGAAAGTCATGTCCGCGCCCTCGTAGCCGCAGGCGTGGGCGATGTCGTCGGCCGTCAAGCGCCCGTTGTCGCTCAGCAGGACCAGCTTGTGCAATTCGGACTCCGCGCGCGCCAGGCTGCCACCCGTGTACTCACGCAGCGCCGTCAGCGCCCGGTCGTCGGCCTTCAGGCCCAGCTCGGAGGCGGCGGCCGCCGCCAGCTGGTGCCAGCCGCGGGCGTCCCAGGGCTTCAGCTCCTCGCAGATCACGCTGGGGAAGTTTTCGCACACGCGCTTGGGCACCGTCAGGTTGCGTTGAAACGTCGCGCCGTCGAACACCAGCACGTTGCGTTTGCCCGGTTTTTCCAGGTAGGCCGCCAGCTCGTCCTTGAAACGCGTGGTCACTTCGTGGCGCGGGCCCACCCGCTGGTTCAGCACCACGGCCGCGAAGTCGCCGCCGAACAGGCTGGGTGAGCGCAGGTCATCGAGCAGGTTCGCGATGGTGTCTTCCACGTGCACACGGCGGATTTCCAGGCCGCGGGTCTGCAGCGTGGCGAGCAGCGCCCGCAGGCACTTGCGGCGCAGGTACTCCTCGGGCCCGAACACGGCGTAGACCGGCGCTTTCTCAAGCTTGTCGGGCGCTTTCAGGAACTCGGTTGCGGGAACGGGCTTGGGCACAAGCTGCAGGTTATAGGTTTCAGCTTGTAGGTTGTAGGGGGACGTGCAGGGCAATCCCTACAACCTACAACCTAACCCCTGCAACCTGCCGTTTAGACCATGCGCACCAGCTTGCGGGTCAGCCATTCGCCGGCCAGCAGCAGGATCAGCAGCACCAGCAGCAGGGTACGCAGGCCGAAACGGTCTTCGTTGCGGTCCCACACCAGCGTGGTGATGCCTTTGACCTCGTTCTCGCGTTCGCGGATCTCAAGCGCCGCGTCGCCGGCGTCGGTCATCAGGTAAAGGCGCTTGCCGTCCTGGTAGGCCAGCGGCGCGCGGCCGGGCGGCAGCTTGGTTGCCCGCTCTTTCAGGCCGTCGATGTCGAGCGTCAGGTTGCGCAGCTCGGCGATCGGCGCGATCACCGTGTAGCGGTGCGGGGTCTTGCGGCTTTCTTCATAGCCGCGCACCCACACGTCGAACTGGCCGGGCTCGTTGGCCTCGACGACGCCCTCGAACAGGTTGGGGCTCCAGCTCACTTCGCGCAGCACGACGCGGCGCGACGTCAAACGGCCCTGGCTGCGGGCTTGCACGTCCACGATAATCCGGCGCACCTCTGCGTCGTCCTCGCCGGCCGGCAGCTCTTTCAGTTCTTTGAGCTGGTTCTGTACCACCTCACTGTAGATGTCGCCCAGCAGCTCGACGTAGATTTTCACGTCCTCACTGACCTGGTACTTGGTCTTGTCGGTGTAGACGTCCACGCGCTGCTGCTTGCCGGCCAGGCGCCGGCTGGCCACGAAGCGGATCGAGTTCTGCCAGAAGCGGTAAAAGTAGTAGTCCCCCACCCACTGGCGCCAGTAATGGGTGTCGTCGCTGCCGCAGTAGAAGGTCATGCCGTTGCCGTAGGGCATGGCGGCCGTCAGCACCTCGCCGTCGCCGGCCACGGGGCCGTCGCGCGCCACGCGAGACAGCGCGACCGCGGGCGCGGGCTTGATGCCGCCGGTGACCTGGTACCAGTACAAGCCGTGCAGCTCGCCGTGTTCGTAGTTGCCGTCGGTTACCTTGCCCCACAGCTCGTCGTTGCGGTCCTGGTTGCTGCTGAGGCGATGCACCTCGTGGGCGCGGCCGGCCGGCGTGAGCCGCCAGTACTTCAGCACGGCGCGATTCACCTGTGACTCGTAGCCGCTGGGGAAGTCGAGCTCGACGGGGTACAGCGCGCGGGCCTTCTCGTTGTTGGCGTAGGCGCTGGGATTGTAGGACTGGCCGGCAAGCAGGATCAGTCCGCCGCGCTGGCGCGAGACCCACTCCTCGATCCAGTCCCAGTACTCGAAGCGCCAGAACGGGCTGGCGGGGTCGATGTCGCCCAGGATGATCACGTCGTAGTTGAGCTTGAAGAACTCTTCCTTCTCGCGCACGACCTTGCCATTGCCGAAGAAGGGCCAGCCGAGCGGCTTGACGTTCTTCTTCACCTCTTCGTCGTAGTTGCTGGTGGGCTGGGTCCAGCCGTCCTGGGCGTCGAAGAAGAAGCCCTGGTACTCCAGCTTCTTGTCGCGCTTGAGCGCCTCGTTCAGCGCGCGGGCTTCCCAGCGGAAGCGCTGCTCGAGGTAGAGCACCTTGATCTTGCGGTCGATGATCTCGACGTAGTGCTCCTTCACGTTGTTGCGGTAGGTGTCTTCGTCAGGCAGGCGGTCGTCGTTCAGCTTCAGGAAGTACACGTGCTTGCCGGTCACGCTCGGCTTGAAGCGGATCTTCACCTCGGCCAGCTCTTCGCTGCCCAGCTCGATGGTCATGCCGTCGGCGCCGCGCACGGGACGGCCGTTGAGCTCGCTGTACGGTACCGGGTTGGTGACCGAGTCCTCGCACAGGATGACCTTCACCTCGATGCCCGGCTTGCCGGATGCGGGATCGGCGCGGTAGGCCTTGTCGGCGCGGATCTTGAGCTTGAAGTCGAGGAAGTCGCCCTTCAGGATTTCACGGTCGGCGGACACGCTGAGCAGCTCGAGCACCTTGACGGGCTTGGGGTTGCCGATCGCGACGGTGACCACCTCGATGCCGGGCTTGAGCCTTGGCGCGGCGGTCTCGCGCTCCGCGGCGGGCGTGGTGTCGCGCCCGTCGGTCAGCACCATCACGGTGGCGAGGTCGTCTTCATCGGTGTAGTAGCGGCGCACTTCGGAGAGCGCCTTGTCGAGCTCGGTGAGGCGGCCCTGCGGCGCGCGGAAATCAAGCTCGGCGGGGTCGATCTCCAGGATCGCCTCGTCGGTCAGCTGGTCGCGCCCGAACTTGGTGGAAAACACGAAGTAGCGCACCATCGACATGCGGCGCGGCTTCTCGGCTTCGTCCTGCTTGCCCTTGGCCTCGATTTCGACAGCCTTCTGCTTCAGCAGCTCGATCAGGTCCACCTGCGAACCGCTCGGCACCGCGAGTTTCGCCCCCTCGGTCACCAGCTCACATGCGATGTCCCAGCGGCGCGGCCCCTCGGCGTGCACGGTCTCGAGCAGGTTTTCGACCAGCGCGCGTTTCTTCTGGATGGCGGGGTCCTTCGGGTCGCCGCCCAGCAGCTCGGCGAAGCGGGTTTCGCGGCGCTGGATTTCGCCCAGCTTCTCGTTCAGCGCTGTCTCGAGGCGGCGTTTCTCGCCCTCGTCGATCTGGCCCTCCGGCTTGGCCAGCTCGCCCGACAGGGCGGACTGCAGCAGGTCGGCCTCGGCGGACAGGCGTTCGACGTCGGCGCGGGCCTGCTGCCAGTCGCGGATCTGGAACTCCTTGCCGTGCATCTCCTTCAGCCGCGCGATCAGGCGGCCGGCGCGCTGGCGTACCACCTTGCGCACGAAACCGCGCACCGCCAGTTCGTCGTCGGACAGCGTGACGAAACCCTGGGCGGGCGGCTTGTCGATGCGGATGCCGAAGCGCTCCAGGTCGTCGCGTGTCAGCTTGACGTCGGAAGACTCACGGTCGTCCAGCACGTTGAAAATCGGGAACTCGCGGGATTCGCCCCCCATCGACAGGCTGTCGTCGATCAGGATGGCGACCTTGCTTCCCTCTACCTATTTCTCGGTATCCACCAGCGACGGGCCGGCGAG